>JAFZIL010000073.1 GCA_017554385.1 Prevotella sp.
GTACCTTTGCACCCGCATTTTGCAAAAATAACATTTATAAACAATTAAACAACGTATGAATCAGTACGAAACCGTTTTCATTTTGACTCCCGTTTTGTCTGACGATCAGACAAAGGAAACGGTCGAAAAGTTCAAGAAAGTTCTCACCGACAAGGGTGCAGAGATTGTGAACGAAGAGGCCTGGGGACTGAAGAAGCTGGCTTACCAGATTGAGAAGAAGACATCGGGATTCTATTTCCTGATTGAGTTCAAGGCAGAGCCGGCAGTAATCAAGACACTGGAGACCGCCTTCCGTCGTGACGAGAAGGTGATTCGCTTCCAGACCGTGAAGCTTGAGAAGTATGCCATTGAGTATGCCGAGAAGCGTCGCAAGAAGTATTCAACTAAAGAAGAGGAGGCTTAAATCATGGCAGAACAGAGCGAAATTCGTTATTTGACAGCTCCTTCTATCGACACGAAGAAGAAGAAGTATTGCCGTTTCAAGAAGAGCGGTATCAAGTACATTGACTACAAGGATCCCGAGTTCCTGAAGAAGTTCCTGAATGAGCAGGGTAAGATTCTTCCCCGCCGCATCACCGGTACCTCGCTGAAGTATCAGCGCCGTGTGGCTCAGGCCGTGAAGCGTGCACGCCAGATTGCACTGCTGCCTTACGTAACCGATTTGATGAAGTAATCTTAAAGGAGGACGCAAGAATGGAAATTATACTGAAAGAAGACATTATCGGTCTGGGATATAAGAACGATATCGTAAATGTAAAGTCGGGCTACGGCCGTAACTACCTGATTCCTCAGGGCAAGGGCGTTATTGCTTCTCCTTCTGCCAAGAAAGTTCTCGCTGAGAACCTGAAGCAGCAGGCTCATAAGCTGGCTGCTCAGAAGGCTGCCGCTGAAGAGCGTGGCAATGCCATCAATGGCGTGGCTCTGACCATCGCTGCCAAGGTGAGCACCACCGGTCAGCTCTACGGTTCGGTGAATACCGCTACTGTTGCTGATGAGTTGAAGAAGCTGGGTCATGACATCGACCGTAAGATCATCACCATGCGTGACATCAAGAAGGTGGGTGAGTATGTGGCTCTGGTTCACTTCCACAAGGAGGTCACCGTTGAGATTCCCGTGAAGGTCATTGCCGAGGGTCAGCCTGAGGTAGAGGTCGCTCCTGTTGTTGAGGCCGAGGCTCCCGTCGTTGAAGAGGAAGCTCCCGTTGTCGAGGCAGAGGAAGCTCCCGCTGCAGAGTAATGTCGCTGTAAAGCAGATCATTATTTATAAAAACAAAGAAAAGAGGATGTGGTTGCATCCTCTTTTTTCTGTATGGAATAGCCCCAGGATTCTGGGGCTATTCTTTTAGAAGGGCAGATCGTCTGCAGCACCTTCGGCAGGCTCTTGTACGGGTGGGAAGGGGGCTGTGGCAGCCTGAGGTGCAGTAGCTGGCTGGTCGGCTACAGGCTGCTGGGGTGGGAATGCCGTGGCAGCAGGTATGGATTGGGCAATCTGGCCACGAATAATGTTGTAGGCACGGATTTCGTTGAACCATCGTCCTTGCCACTCATGTGCATCGATGTCAAACTGTACGGTCAGTTCCTCGCCCGCCTGAATGTTAAACTGCTTGATGCGGTCCTCGCCAAAAATTCGAAACACCATCTTGCGCGGATATGTACCTGGTACCTCAAGTACATACTCCTGACTCATCCATGTGTTACCAGTGCGAGCTGATACTCCGCTGTTTGCCTGTAAAATGGCAATGATTTTTCCTGTTAAATCCATAATCTAATTTGTATTATTGTTTATGTTTTTTCAAATTCGCTTGCGAAATTACTAAAATAGTTTGAAAAAAAGAAAGTTTTTTGCTATATTTTTTCTTCTTCCATATAATTTTTGTATTTTTGTACTCCAATTACGAATATCTAAAATTAAAGTACTAATATGAGATTCACCGTATCAAGCACAGCCCTCAGCACCCGACTTGTTGCTTTATCGAGGGTTATCAACAGTAAAAACTCGTTGCCTATTCTTGGCGACTTCCTATTCGAGGTAATTGATGGCCGCCTGCAACTGACGGCCTCAGACAGCGAAGTGATGATGAGAACCACAATCGAGCTGAACGACAACGATGGTAATGGTCGCTTCTGCGTGGGTAATCACGACCTGCTTGAGGCGGTGAAGGGCTTCTCTGAACAGCCAATCATCTTCGATGTTGATCAGGAGAGCAATATTGCCAAAATCAGTTATCAAAACGGTATGTTCTCGCTGCCCGTGGAAAATGCCGACGAGTATCCTCAGCAGCAGCAGGTGAGCGACGTGGCTACCACGATTACCATCTCGCCACAGCTCCTGTCCGACAATATCAATCGTTCGCTTTTTGCCACAGCTCAGGACGAGCTGCGCCCCGTGATGAACGGTATCTACTTCGATCTTACTCCTGATTGTCTGGCTGTTGTGGCCAGCGACGGACATAAGCTTGTACGCAACAAGATTTTCAGCATTAAGAGCGACCAGCCTGCCGCATTCATTCTTCCAAAGAAGCCCGCATCGCTGCTCAAGGGTGTACTGGGCAAGCAGGGAGGCGACGTGGTAATGCGCTTTGATGAGCGTAATGCTGAGATTAACTTCGAGGAGGGCGTTATTATTTGCCGTTTGATTGAAGGTCGCTATCCTAACTACAACTCCGTGATTCCTCAGAGTAATCCCAATCAGCTGACAGTTGACCGTCAGGGACTGCTTGCTGCACTGCGGCGTGTACAGCCTTTCTCCAATGACTCGAGCAACTTGATACGTTTCCATGTGGAGAATGGCACCCTGCAGCTCGATGCCGAGGACTACGATTTCTCAAAGACGGCTACTGAGCGTATGTCGTGCGACTACAACGGAATGCCCATGAGCATAGGTTTCAAGGGCTCGTCATTCATCGAGATACTGAGCAACTTTGATTGCGAGCAGGTGCTCATCCAACTTGCTGACCCCAGTCGTGCCGGTCTTGTCCTGCCTTCTGACCAGCCAGAGAACCAAGACGTACTGATGCTCATGATGCCCATGCTGATAAACGATTAACATGAAACTTAATTTGACAAAGCCGCTGGTCGTTTTCGATCTGGAGACGACCGGCCTTGATTTGGTTAAAGACCGGATCATTCAAATATCATATATTAAGGTGTGGCCCGACGGTAAAGAGGAACGTGGCGACCATCTGGTGAATCCTGAGTGTGTTATTCTTCCAATTATTACCCAGTTGACGGGAATCTCGAACGAAGACGTGAAGGACAAGCCAACGTTCAAGCAGTTGGCCAAGTCACTGGCAGACAAGTTTAACGGTTGCGACTTTGCCGGTTTTAACTCTAACTACTTCGATATACCGTTGCTGGCCGAGGAGTTCCTGCGTGCCGGTATCGACTTCGACTTTTCCAAGTGCCGTCTTATTGATGCCTGTACTATCTTTAAGAAGCTGGAACGTAGAAACTTGGCTTCCGCCTATAAGTTCTACTGCGGTAGGAAGATGGAGGACGATTTCGAAGCCCACCGTGCCGACCAGGATACTGAGGCTACCTACAGGGTGTTGATGGGTGAACTGGATCATTATACAGAGGAGAAGCAGCGTGAATTGGGTGAAGATCCTGAGGGACGCGTGCTGCAAAACGATATGGACTTCCTTGCCGAATTTTCCAAGTCAAATAACAATGTTGACTTTGCCGGTCGTATCATCTGGGGCGAGATGAAGGATGCCAAGGGTAATGTCGTGCTCGACAAGGACGGTAAGCCAGTGATGACCGAATACTTCAACTTCGGCAAGTACAAGGGCAGGACTGTAGCCGAGGCACTGCGCCTTGATGCAGGCTACTATTCGTGGATTCTGCAGGGTGACTTTACCTATAACACAAAACAGGTGCTTACCCGTATTCGTCTGCGTGAGATACAGAAGTTCAACAACCATGCTTAGGGGAAAGAAAATCGTACTGGGCATCACGGGGTCTATAGCTGCCTACAAGGCGTGTTATATCATTCGTCTATTGGTGAAAGCAGGTGCCGAAGTGCAGGTGGTCATTACACCGGCGGGCAAGGAGTTCATCACACCGATAACGCTGTCGGCCCTTACTCAGAAACCTGTCATCAGCGACTTCTTCTCACAACGCGACGGAACGTGGCACAGCCATGTGGCATTAGGCCTCTGGGCCGATGTCATGCTCATTGCTCCATGTACGGCTTCGACGTTGGGAAAGATGGTAAGTGGTGTGGCCGATAACATGCTTATTACCACTTATTTGTCGATGAAAGCTCCAGTGTTCATTGCCCCTGCTATGGACCTTGACATGTATGCCCACCCAGCTACTCAGCGCAACCTGCAACAACTGCGTGAAATAGGTAATCATATTATTGAGCCGGGTAGTGGATTCTTAGCCAGCGGACTTGAAGGCAAAGGCCGTATGGAAGAGCCCGAGAAGATAGTGGAGACCCTTGATTCCTTCTTTAGCACTCAACACACTGCGCTTAATAACCGTCGCGTCCTCATTACTGCAGGACCTACTTACGAGAAGCTCGATCCCGTTCGTTTCATTGGTAACTATTCAAGCGGAAAGATGGGGTTTGCCTTGGCCGAGGAATGTGCACGACGCGGTGCCAATGTAACGCTTGTGGCCGGTCCTGTGTCGCTGAAAACCAGCCATCCGCTGATTAAGCGTGTCGATGTGGAAAGCTGTTTGCAGATGCGTGATGCTGCTGTCAGTGCTTTCGGTACTGCTGATGCCGCCATCTTGTGTGCTGCTGTTGCCGACTTCCGACCAGACACCGTTGCCGAACAGAAGATTAAAAGGGTAGGGGAGACGCTCGACTTGCACCTTGTGCCAAATCCCGACATCGCTGCCGAACTGGGACAAATGAAGCGCAGCGGACAGTTGCTTGTGGGGTTCGCACTTGAAACCACAGACGAGGTACATCATGCTCAGCTGAAGCTTGAGAAAAAGAACCTTGACTTCATTGTTCTCAACTCGTTACGCAATGAGGGCACTTGCTTTCAAAGCGATGAAAACCAGATTTCCATCATTGCTCCTGATGGCCGGATTGACTATGAAAAGAAACCAAAGTCACAAGTGGCAAGCGATATCATCGATCAGCTGCAATTACGACTCGAAGCACAGTTACTTTGAGATCGCCAAGCAATATCTTTGAAATCGTCAAGCAATATCTTTGAGAGCCTCAAGCAATATATTTGAGAGCCTCAAACAATATCTTTGAGAGCCTCAAATAGTAAGTACGAACGGGTGAAGGTCTGATTTTAACATATCAGACCTTATTTTTTGTCTAAAAAACTTTGTTATTTGGATTTATTTGGGTAACTTTGCACACATTATTTACTAATTAACCAAATTTGTTTTACTAACTTTATTTTTACTAACATGAAAAAACTTTTACTTTTTGCATTTGGTGCAATGATGGCCACGCCATTGTTGGCACAAGAAGAGGATGTGACAAGTTACATCCAAAATGCAGGTTTCGATGCGGATCTGACTTGGCAGGCCGACGGTTCTAAGAAACCAGGCGTCTCTACAAAGACGTTGAGTGACCGAAGCATCGCCAGTGTTGCCGAAGACGGTTCACTTTATGCTACCGTCAATCCCTCTACTCCGAAGCAGCGTTCAGATGGTCGTACCTTTGAAGCCACCAATGGTTTCGTAGGTATGATTCAAGGATGGGAGTGGGTAAATACAAAAGATGAAACCCAGCCTAATGAACGTATCGAGAGCAAGGCTTGTGAGTGGGTCTATTTTGGTGCTCTTCCTTATGATTTGGGTGAAACAGCTGTTCCTGTCGCAGACGATGGTTCAACTTACCTTACCGTTCCCTCAAGACCTACTGACTTCGAAGGTGGTAATGGCGCACTCTATCTCCGTGCTGGATGGGGCAATGCGTTTGCTTATAAGCAGGTGGTAAAACTTCCCTGTGCACAGTATCGTTTGGAGTATTGGACGATCAATGTGAATGGTGGTACTACGGCTTCGGCTACAGACCTTTCGCAGATTAAGTGCCGTAAGGATGTTTTCAAAGAAGAGGGTGGTGCAGCACTTACCGCCACCGAGTGGACCAAGCATGAGTTTGAATTCACACCTACAAGCGAATTCACCATCCAGTTTGGTTTCCAGGCCGGTAATGGAGGTTCTGGTTCAACTCCTTGGGTGTTCATCGATGGTATCAAGCTCTACAAGATTGGTGAGGCTGACGAGGCTGAGCTGTTGTCTTCTGACTTGGGCGATCTGCAGAATGATCTTCATGCTTTAGGCGATGAGGCAGCTGCCGCTGGCCTTGATGGACTGGCTAATGAAATCTATGATGCAGAACTCGGGCTGGATGACGTCATTGGTGGCGATGTGGATGAAATGAAGGCCGCATACGCTTCTACTACCGAGCAGATTGAGTTCTATAAGAAGGCTATTGCTGCTGCTGCTGATCTCGATGCTGCTATTGCCAAGATGGAACGTCTGGCAAATACGACCAGCTATCCTGGCTTAGATGATTTCAATGCAGCACTTGAAAGAATCCGTGGCTACAAGACCAATGGTACTGCACAGCAGATTATCGGTGCTCCTGAGGAGGCACAGGCCGCCATCCTTGCTTATGTGAAGTCGCAGAGTGCTTCACAGAACAATCCTGCCGACTATACGGCATTGGTAAGCAATCCTTGGTTTGTGGGTGCTGAATATGAGCCTACTGGTGAGGACGGCAGCTATGTCGTACCCGAGGAGGCTGGTGATAACATCAACAGCACAGGCTGGTATCGCGGAAGCAATACCGGTGGTGACCAGAATGCAAAGATCTGTCAGACGCTGCCTTGCTGGAATGCCTGGAATACCAACTTCACTGAAGTTTCAATCTCTCAGGATCTGACAGATCTGCCCAATGGTTGGTACCAGGTATCGGCTCTGATGATTACCCAGCAGGACTATGCCAACCAGACACAGCACGTGTTTGCTAAGAACGATCTGAGTACCTTTAAGTCGCCCATGCTCCAGATGGGTAACTGGGATTCATCTGACAACACTACTGGTACGGGTGAGTGGATCCGCCTGACCACTGAGATGGCTTTGGTTATGGATGGTAAGTTGACCATCGGCGCTGCAGGTGAAGGCAAGGGCGCTAACAACCAGTCGGGCTGGTTCTGCGTTACGGGCTTCAAGCTCTACTATTTGGGCGAAGCTGGTGATAATGCCGTTCAGGAGATGCTCAGTGCTAAGAAGGATGAAGCACAGTCGTTCGCATATACTATGCACCTGGCTGCCGACAAGGCTGCCTTGCTCGAGGCTATCAATGCTACTGGCGATGCTGCCGAAGTACTGAAGACCTTGAATGCAGCTTATGAGGAAGCCCAGAACAGTGAGGCTAAGTATGAGGAGTACATGGAAGAGGGCAAGACCCTGCCTACCGTTCAAGCTACTCTTGCAGGTGAAGGCTATGATGCTGCTACTGATATCGTGAAGTTTGCCTACGACTATACAATGGCATGGATCAATGGTTCTGAGGCTACCTACAAGCAGCTTGACAGCCAAGTGAACCTCCTGAAGAACTATCTGAACACATACGCTCCTGTCTACAACGAGGCTGCCGAGATTGCTAAGAAGACCAGTGGTGCTGCCAAGTCCTCTATCGAGGCCGTGATGCAGAAGCAGAAGGAGCAGCTCGTTGCAGATATGCAGACCTACGAAACCGTGAAGGAATTAGTTGATGAGCTGCAGACCGTAATGGCTAATGCTCAGAAGCAGATTATCTGGGAGACCGCAGGTGCTACCGACTACACTGCCTTCATCCTGAACCCGATGCTTGCCAGCGAGGCTGGCTGGACCTTCGAGAAGGGCAATGGCAACAACAATACTGGTGGCGGTCAGTGGTATAACGGTGACACAAGCATCCGTTACATTGACTCTTATAATGGTGAAGGTCTGAAGGGCTACAAGGCTATGCAGGTGGTTACCGGTCTGCCTAACGGTACCTACGACCTGGGCGTCTACACTCGTACCCCAGCTGAAGGTGCATACGTGTTCTATGCAGCAACTGCTGACACCACCTACGTGGAGATTCCTCTGAACTACTATACCGACGACGAGGGCGTTGATCAGGTGGCCAGCGACACTCACGGTCCTATCTGGGAGGCAGCTGTCGAGGCTTACAACAATGGCTCTACCGACGAAGCAGTGCTTGCTATCTACAATGCGAATGACGGTAAAGGCCGTGGCTGGAAGCATCAGGAAATCGAGGCTATCGTTGTAAGCAATCATACCTTGTGCATCGGTGCTCTTGCTGGCAGCATTGAAGACCACCAGACCGAGAAACAGTTCGCAGGTAGCTGGTTCTCAGCAGGCGGCTGGACGCTGACGCTTGTCGCTGCAGGTAACAATGAAGGTTGGGAAGGTCCCCTTGCCGACGGCATCGAGACCATTACTGCCGACACGAAGAGCTGCGACGGTATCTACACGCTCAATGGTTTGAAGCTTGCCAAGATGCAGCGTGGATTGAACATCATTGTCAACAATGGCAAGGCCATGAAGGTGATGGTGAAATAACACATAGAAATCTTTCGGCCCTGTGCCCTCTGGAAAACAGAGTGGCACGGGGCCTTTCTTTATTAAATCTTTTTTGAACGATACATTACAATGCGAGTTTGCGGCTGCACTCCCACCAATCTTTCAAAGCAGCCGGAATAACAAATGTCAGTCGAAGCAGATGACTGACCCTAAAGACGACACTATCGAAAGCCACCGTATTATATATACGCACGTGCGAGGCTTCACCACATAGATACGAAGAGAAACAATAACAATTAATAATCAATAATAACTAAAATCTAACAAAAAACAGTATGAATTACCGCTTTAATGAACTGGCCAGACGATTCATCTTTGGCTCTTCGCTGGCTGTGGTCATGGGGGGACTGACGGCTTGTACTGATGATTACGACCTGGACGATGAGGGTAACTATCCCTCATGGCTGGGTGGTAGTATCTATGAAGCCCTGAAAAGTCCGGAGTCACTGAACAGTGACGGTAAGGAAGTCCTCTCGGGAACATTCAGCAACTACGTTCGGCTTATTGACGATCTGGGCTATGCCGAGACGTTGGCCAAGACCGGCTCGAAGACTGTGTTCCCTGCCAATGACGAGGCATTCGGTCGCTTCTTCCAGAACAATTCATGGGGAGTGACAAGGTATGAAGACCTGACAGAGGCGATGAAGAAGCAGTTGCTTTATTCATCGATGCTCGACAATGCTCTGCTTGTAGAGATGTTGTCGAACGTCTCTAACGGAGCGACGGCTGTGACGCAGGGTCAAGCCCTGAAACACACCACGAGTGCCAACGTTATCGACACGATTACCCACCTGACAAGTGCATCGCAGATGCCAGTAAACAACCATTATTGGGAGAAGTTCTATGACAAGGGCATCTATCTTGTCATGGATGCTACGCGTCCGATGATGGTGCATTTTACCGAGGAGCAGATGACTTCCAACGGCATCACTACTCGTGGCGAGATGAGCGACTTCGAAGTGGTTACAGGAACACCCTACAATGTTGATGAGAAGTCGGCTTACATCTTCCGTAACAAGATTATCCATCAGGATGTG
Source organism: Prevotella sp. (assembly GCA_017554385.1). GTDB lineage: Bacteria > Bacteroidota > Bacteroidia > Bacteroidales > Bacteroidaceae > Prevotella. The sequence continues at coordinate 9,596 of JAFZIL010000073.1, forward strand.
ACCTGTAAGAACGGCTATATCCATCAGATGCAGGACGTGCTGGTGCCACCGGGTAACTTGGCAGAAGTGATTCGTACCAATGGTGAAAGCTCATTGTACAGCCGTATGCTCGACCGTTTCAGTGCTCCTTATTATGATGTGACGACCACCAAGAACTATAACGACTATGCTCAGGCAAACAACCTGCCGCTCATTGACTCTATCTACCAGAAGCGCTACATGAGCTCACGTTCACAGGGTGGTGAACTGGTCAACGATCCTAATCAGACTGCAGCGCAATTTATGTTGCCATACGATCCGGGATGGAACAACTATAACAATGGTACGGGCGAGAACGCGTCGAGTGACATAGCCGCTATGTTTGTTCCTACAGACAAGGCCTTGCAGAATTTCTTCCTTCCTGGTGGTGAGGGCGAATTCCTGATCAGTGCGTTCGGCGTCAAGCCTAATACCTTGGAGAACCTGCCGGAGAACATCGATTCCATACCTTTGCAAAACGTCCAGCAGCTCATCGGTAACCTGATGAAGAACTCGTTTGTGGCTGCCGTGCCTTCTAAGTTCTCTCGTGTGATGGATGAGGCCAGCGACCCCATGGGACTCGGTCTTGAATTCATCAACATGAATGAGAATGGCAGCTACGATGTGAAGATAGCCAATAACGGTGTGGCCTATATGTTGAACAAAATGTTTGCTCCGCCGTCGTTGGTGGCAGTAAGTGCGCCTCTGACGTTGAGCAGCAACATGCGTATTATGAACGAGGCAGTGATGGATGGAAAGAACCGTACTGACCTTTCACTTGACTTGCACTACTATGCCTATCTGCTGGCCATGAGTGCAAACTATGCATTATTCATTCCGACTGACGATGCCTTCCAGCGTTACTATGTCGATCCTGCCTATCTGAAGGAAAACCAGCCCCGTGCACTGAAGTTCTATTACCAGCCGCGTAAGCCTTATGTCTTCTGCTCGTCATGGAAGTATGACCCCGAGACGGGAGAGATAGGCGACTCTATCGGTACGGTTAGTACGACAAACTTCCGTTCCCAGCTCACCGACATACTGAACTATCACACGATAGTACTGCCAAAGGGTGCCACGCTCGGTGAGAATGGTAACCGTTTCTACAAGACAAAGCACGGAGGAGAGGTGATGTTCTCCAATTCTGAGGCCAAGAGCGGTGCCCAGATTGCCGGCATCGTGCCTGCTTCTGGCATCACCCAGGTATATAACCAGAAGAACGGTCAGGCGTTTGCTGTTGATCACGTGATTCAGGCTCCTCAGCAGTCAGTGCTGAATGTGCTTCAGGATGATCGTTTCTCTGAGTTCATGAAACTCTGCAACTGGGATGTGGAGAGTGATGGCGATGAGGAATTTGAGTCCGATAACCTGATGTCGTTTGCCAGTGACAAACTGATTGAGGTCAACTCTGTTACGAAGAAGAAGCGTTTTGAGGCCTACCGTACCTTTGCTGACAAGAATGGTCTGACTTATAACGTGAACTATTTCAACAGCTATAACTATACTGTCTATGCACCTGACAATGATGCCATGGCGAAAGCCTATCAGCGAGGACTGCCCCGTTGGCGTGACATCAAGGTGTTGTATGACAAGTACGACGACATGCTTCAGGAACAGAAAGCTTCCGGGCGTATCAGTGATGAGGTTCAGGCTGCTCGCGACAAGGCACTGGCTATGATTGAGGAGATCAACTCCTTCATCCGCTATCACTTCCAGGACAATTCGGTTTATGCTGACAATGTGATTGATGCCGGTGATTATCCTACATCATGTAGCGACACACTGGGTATCCGTGAGAAAATTAATGTCAGCGGAGGAAGCAACCGTATTCTGTTGAAGGACAAACAGGGCCAGCAGATTACGATTGATGCCAACAATGCATCGAAGATTTCAAACGAGATGACACGTGACTATGTGCTGAACAAGGGTAGCCATTCTATTACGACCTCTTCGTTTGCTGTGGTTCATCAGATTGACACCCCGTTGAGCACCCATTTGAACGGACGCTATGATGACTTGTGGAGTGGGGCAGGAGCCCGTAAGCGGCTGGCTGCTTTCAGAGAGCTGTATGAAAAGCGACTGTACCTGCGATATTGAACATTGAACATTGAAGATTGAAAAATATGATTACCAAGATAAACAAACGACTCTTGATAAGTCTGGCATTTATCATTTGTCATCTATCATTTGGCTTTGCGCAATCGGCACGTATCTCGGGTGTCGTGAGCGATGACATGGGGCCTGTTATGGCTTGTAACGTGGTCGAAATCGATGGAAACAACCGTAACGTCTCGTTTGCACAGACCGACTTCAACGGTAACTTCTCCATGACGGTGAAGAGCACAAAGAACAAGCTGAAGATTTCCTATGTGGGATATAAGACCGTATTATTACCTATAGGTACGCGTACCTCTTTTAATATTAACTTGCAATCGGCTACACAAATCAAGGAAGTGACGGTTGTCGCCAAGAAGAAGTTCAACAACGGTGGACTGGCTATTCCTGAACGAGAGGTGTCGGTGGCAGCACAGACGTTCAACATGAGCGCTGTCGAAGGTCTGGCCTTCACAACGGCCGATGAGGCCCTGCAGGGACAGATTGCCGGTCTTGACATTGTGGCCAACTCAGGTAACCTCGGTGCCGGTACGTCAATGCGTCTCCGCGGTGTAACGTCAATCAACGGCTCTGCCGAACCGCTTATCGTTGTCGATGGCAACATCTTCGACAATCCTGACGAGAACTTCGACTTCCAGAATGCCAACGAGGAGACATACGCATCTCTGCTCTCTGTGAACCCTTCCGATATTGAGGACATTCAGGTTCTGAAGGATGCTGCTGCAACAGCCATCTGGGGTTCTCGTGGTGCCAATGGTGTTATCTCGATCCGTACCAAGCGTGGTTCGCGCGGTGCCACCCGTGTTGACTATTCGCTCCGAGTGCAGACCAGCTGGCAGCCAAAGGGCTACAACCTGCTGAATGGTGACGACTACACCATGATGCTGAAGGAGATGTACTACAACCCCGCACAGGCTGCCAACGCAACGACGAACATCAATGAGATCAACTACAACCGTTCGTGGGCAGAGTTTGAAAACTGGAACAACAATACCGACTGGGTAGACGAGGTACAGCAGGTAGCATGGAGCCAGTATCACTACCTGACCATCTCGGGTGGTGGCGAGAAAGCCAACTTCCGCATCTCGGCAGGCTATGACCACCAGAATGGTACAATTATTGAACAGCGTCTGGATCGTTTCTCAACGAAGCTGGCACTTGACTATTTCGTCAGTGACCGCATTACGTTCCGCACAACGTTCCCCCTGACCTATACAAGCAACCATCGTAACTACGATGACAACATCCTGGGACGTGCACAGAAGATGGCTCCTAACATGAGCGTGTATCGTCAGGATGCCAATGGCAACGACACCGGCGAGTTCTATATCATGATGCCGCTTGGTGGCAGCGATGCCGCAGGTTCATCTATCGCCGGAACATCTGCAAATCAGTTGAAGGTGATCCGTGACCTTGGCAATCCTGTTGCTATTGCAAACCTGGCTTGGCGCGATGAGAAGACCTATCGTATCTCACCTGAGTTCCGTCTTGACTACTATCTGCTTGGCAAGGACGAGAGCAAGACCCGCTTAGACTATTCGGGACTGGTCTATATGGATATCTTCTCAAAGAGCGAACCGAAGTACTGGCCTGGATCACTGTCAACAAACGGATGGTCTGACAACAACTACAACCGTTCGCAGGTCTACGACTATAACTCTTTGGCATTCACTACTCGTCATACGATGACGCTGACGCCACACTTCACCAACGAAGACTTCTTCTCGACCATGCTGGCTCGTTGGGAGATGACGAGTGGTAACGACAACAACCAGACGGTGATCAGTACGAATACGCCGAATGGCATTACCTCACCGACGGTAGATATCTACAATGAGACGAACAAGCCGACTGCAGGTAACGGACAGTGGCGTTCGATGTCAATGACCTATTCGGGTCACTTCTCCTACAAGTCCAGGTATGCATTCGACTTCTCCGTACGTGCCGACGGTACGACGAAGTTTGGTGATTCAAAGAAATGGGGATGGTTCCCTGGCGTATCTGCACGTTGGAACATCAGCGACGAGCCGTTTATGGCTTGGGCACGCAAGAACAAGGTACTGTCCATGCTGTCCTTCCGTCCCTCTTGGGGTATCGTCGGACGTCAGCCGGGTTCGGAGTATCTGCAATATGCACGCTACAACACCTCTGGTTATTACGGAGGCACATCGGGTGCAAAGAGCGTGACCTATCTCGAAGGCTTGCAGCTTAACGAACTGAAATGGGAGCGCACCACCCAATACAATATCGGTGGTGACTTCGGTTTCCTTGACGACCGCATCACTGGTGACTTCAACTACTATTTCAAGCGCACCAAGGACCTGCTGATGTCGGGTGTACGTATCCCGTCGTCAACTGGTTACAGCTCCTTGTCATGGGCTAACGTCGGTGAGATGACCAACCGTGGTTGGGAATTGAACGTCCAGGCCAACAAACTTATTAAGATAGGAAAATTCACTTTTGGTGCCAATTTCAACATTTCGCAGAACTTCAACGAGATTGTTGATATGGATGAGAGCGTGCTTGAGAGCATCAACACAGAATGGGATTCGAGTAAGCGAGGTGAATATCTGAACCGCATCCAGAAGGGCAATCCGCTTGGATCTATCTATGGTCTGCGCTACAAGGGCGTCTACCAGTACACTTACGAATATCTGGTGAACATGAAGACCAGCAATGGTTGGACTGGTGAGCAGCTGCGCGACTATATCAATAATGAGTTCCTTGCCAATGGCAAGACTGCGCCTATCGCCATCGATGAGTATGGTAAAGTGATGATGGACACGAAGGGCAACCCCATTCGTCAGGTCTATAACTTCAATGATGGTTCGTCGACTTATCAGTTCCAAGGTGGTGACGCTATCTATGAGGACATCAATCACGATGGTCAGATTAATTCGCTTGATATTGTGTATCTTGGCAACTCGAACCCGCATCTGAATGGTGGTTTCGGTTTCAACCTGCAGTATGGCGACTGGTCATTGAAGAGCAGTTTCAGCTATCGCCAGGGCATCAAGATCGTCAACAAAGCTAAGATGGGTCTGGAGGAGATGTACAATGCCTATAACCAGAGCTCAGCCGTCAACTGGCGTTGGCGCAAGAACGGTGACGTGACGATGATTCCTCGCGCCATGTACGATACTGGCTATAACTTCTTAGGTAGTGACCGTTATGTGGAGGATGCCTCGTTCGTACGTATGAGCTATGTGCAGCTGGTCTACACCTTCAACAAGAAGTTGTTGAAGCCCTTAGGACTGCGTCGTCTGCAGCTGAGTGTGTCAGGACAGAATCTGTTGTGCTGGAGCAAGTACAGTGGTACCGATCCAGAGCATTCGCCCGGTTCGTGGGGAATTGCCTACGACAATTCTCAGACACCGCGTTCAAAGTCGGTGACTATGAATATCATGGTGGGATTCTAAGGAATTGAAAATTGATAATTGAAAATTGAGAATTATGATTACCAAGATAAACAAATTATTCTGCTGCGGTTTGGTGTGCTGTGCTATCGGTTCGGCACTGACCTCCTGCAACGACTTCCTGACCATCTATCCTACGGACAAGACCGTAGGTACGGACTTCTGGAAGACGAAGGCCGATGTGGAGGGAATGGTCGATGGAGCCTATAAGAGCATGACCGACTACAGTGTCCAGGAGCGTGCCATTATCTGGGGTGCCTTCCGCAGCGACGAGCTGGTGAAGCGTAGCGACTATAGTAACCAGACACTCGACAATATCAGTGCCGTGAACCTGCTTCCCACAAATGGCTACAATTCATGGGCAGGATTCTACAATGTCATCAATCGTTGTAACATCGTGCTGAAGCACGCACCCGAAGTCATGGCCGAAGATCCGGAGTTCACTGAGGGTGACTATCAGGTGACACGTGCGCAGATGCTGGCTTTGCGCTCCCTGTGCTATTTCTATCTTGTACGTACCTTCCGCGACGTGCCTTATTCCAACGAGTCGTACGAAGACGATAGTCAGACCTTGGTCTTGGAGCAGAGCTCACCTGCCGTGGTGCTGCAGCACTGTCTCGATGATCTGTTTGAGGCGGAGAAGTACATTATGAAGTCTGGGGCATACGGACGTGGCGACTGGCGCAACAAGGGATATATCACCCGCGATGCCGTTGATGCTATTATTGCAGATATTTACCTTTGGCGGGCTTCTATGACCCATAGTGCCGGCGACTATCAGCAGTGCATCGACTATATTGATAAGGTCATTGATGCCAAGGACGTCTACTACAACCTGTATCATCAGGACAATGTGAGCGTTTCCGATGGTGATAAGTACCATTTGGATGACATCTTGACCCACATTTCCGATTTGTTCTCTACGTCTGGCAATACTAACGAGAGTATCCTGGAGTGGCAGTATGGCGCATCGACCAATTACAACGAAGCAGTGGAGAACCTCTATCATCAGGAGGGTAACAAGGACAGTCACCGTACAGTGGGTATGGTTTGTGCTTCCCAGATGTTTAATGCACCTGCTGAAAATGCCAACACCTCTCAGGCTAAGAAGCTTTTCTTCTCGAAGAATGACTATCGTTTCTGGAATTATGTCTATGATGCCAATAATGAAGAGTCCGAACAACTGAACATTCGCAAGATTGTCGATGAGTCAGGTACTATTTATGCTACGACAAACACTGCTGGTGCCCAGAAATCCAGTGCAGGAACCAATTACGAGAACTTCAAGCGTAATTGGATTGTCTACCGTCTTACAGACCTGATGCTGATGAAGGCTGAGGCGCTGGTCGAAACTGCCGGTGACAATGCTGAGATGATGGAGCAGGCATTCAATCTGGTGCAGACTGTCAACAAACGTGCGATGCTAAAGACGGCACGTGACACCTTGAAGTACGACAACTTCAAGAACAAGGAAGACATGGAACTTTTAGTGTTGGCCGAGCGTGAGCGTGAGCTTTGTTTCGAAGGCAAGCGCTGGTGGGACCTGATGCGTTACTGCTATCGTCACATGGATGGTGTCGACATTAACAGACGTCTTGCCGACATGAACGACTGGCCTGCTTTGTATAAGCAGATGCTGAAGTTCGTTGTGCGCAAGTATGGTGACGGTGGCGAGGGCGATGCTGTCAGCTTCAAGATGAAGACTGAGCCATACCTCTATTGGCCTATTCTGGAGAGTGAGATTAAGGTAAATTCTTTGCTTATGCAGAATCCTGTCTATATCCAGGAGAAATCGACCTCAAAGAATTGATGTTTGACTGATTGAAATATTGAAGATTATGAGAACGAAATATTTAAATAAGGTGGTCGCAGGAACATTCTGTATGCTCCTCTCGTCTCCTCTTTTCCTCAACTCATGTTCCGAGGACATTGACGAGTCAAACCTTTACACGTTTACGGGTGAGACGATTGAGGGTTTCCTGACGAGCCACAACGAACAGTTCAGTAGTTTCAACTACATATTGGGACGTATCGGTTATGACAAGATTCTGTCGGCCTATGGAACCTACACCTGCTTTGCACCCCGCAATGAAGCTGTGACGGCCTATATCGACAGCTTGTACGATGACGAGACCAACAAGGATCTGCCCCACAATGGCATGACCCAGCGTGGCTTGGAAGGTCTTACCGACTCCCTTTGTCAGGACATTGCCCTGTTCCATCTGCTTGGTACCAAGGTGATGAGTGTCTACATGAACGGTATGACCGTGAAGACGTTCCTTGGACGTGACATCAATATGTCGCTCGATTCCGTTACGACGGCCATTGTCATTAACCGTCAGACTCGTATCGACAGTGTCGATATTGAATTGGAAAATGGTGTCATGCATACCATCGATCATGTCATCACCCGTTCTAACAGCATGGTGGCTGGTGAATTGGATACACATCCCGAGTATACCATTTTCAACCAGGCATTAAAACTTACTGGTTTGGTTGACTCACTTTCAGCACAGAAACGCGAGGACTATAATCCTGATAAGGAATATCCTGTCGACAATGACCATGGATTCTATGTCCCTGAGCGTTGTGAACTGGGTTATACCATCTTCGCTGAGACCGATGATGTGTATGAGCAAATGGGTATCACCACGGTAGAGCAACTGGCTGAATATGCAGCACAACAGTATGCCAACTGTGCTACACAGGGATCCGGATGGTATGACTATGCACGCAACCATCACATCGAGGTGAGCACTGGATCTGATTACCTGAATCCTTGGAATACGCTCAGCATGTACATGCGCTACCATATCCTGAAGTGCAAGATTCCTTTCGGTAAACTATTGAATAGTTTCAACCAGGTATCGAAGGTGACGTTGGTAGAGTACTATGAAACCATGCTGCCTTACACACTTGTCAAGGTGACGCGTAACAGTGGAAAGCGACTGCTGAACTATTGGATTGCCAATAATTCGCTGACCGACCGAGTGGCTGAGTTAGGTACTGCTGGCATGCATACAGTCATGTTCGAGGGTGTGGAGCTGGTTGGACAGAGCAGTCAGATTGCTGCTGCCAACGGCTATATCCATCCTATCAAGAGCGTGTTGGTCTACAACGAGAATGTGCCTCTTGGAGCCTTGAATGAGCGTATGCGCTTTGATGTGGCTGGTCTTTTCGGCGAGATGATGTCAAATGGATTCCGTAGAATCACTGGTCCTGAAGTCGCTGCAATGAACGGTAACAAGCAAGGTACTGACGGCAATCTGGGTGGCAACTACATCCGCATTCCGCCGAGCTATATGGAATACCTGTCTATTTATAATGGTGATGACACCCGATTGTATTACCTGCCGGGACAAGAGAACGGCTGGAGTAACTATCAGGGTGACGAGTATAACTGTAAGGGCAACTTCGACTTTGCCATGCGCCTTCCTCCCGTTCCCGATGGTACCTATGAACTGCGTCTTGGCTATACTGCCAATGGCAACCGAGGCATGCTTCAGTTCTATTTAGGTTCGTCAAGCGAACTGACCACCATGCAGGCACTCGACATCCCTCTTGATATGCGTTATGAGCCTTCATCGTCGTCACCCACCAATCCGGATGTTCGAACTGGCTGGTGCCTCTATACCTCATGTGATGACATGGGCGTTGAGACTGATGCCAACATGCATAGCCTGGGATATATGCGTGGTCCGTTGTACTACACGGTAGGTGTTGGCGGCTCATTGGCACGTGCCAATGTTCAGGACTTGCGTCGTATCCTTGTCAAACAGACCTTTGAGCAGGGAGACTACTGGCTGCGCTTCAAGACGGTGATTGATAATCCCAGCGCCCAGTTCCATCTTGACTATATTGAGTTCTGCCCCGAAAATGTGTACAACAATACACAGTATGCAGAGGACATGTATTAATGTGGCTATCGGCCTGAATAACAAATAATAAAGAATAGATTATGAATACAATGATAAGCAGAAAATGGATTAATGGCTTGTTCATTATTCATTGCTCATTATTCATTAGCGTGACGCTTGCGTCATGCGCTGACTGGGATGACCACTATGAGACCAACGCGTCGGTTTCTGACACTCAGAATGCCACCCTTTGGGAGAACATAGAGCGTAATTCCGAGCTCAGCCAGTTTGCTGCTTTGGTTAAGAAGTCGGGCTTCGACCAGATGCTGAATGCGTCCCAGACCTTCACTGTCTGGGCACCCGTGAACGGTAGTTTCGATTATGATGCGATGGCAGCTTGGGACAAAGACCGTCTTTTGCGCGAGTTTGTTGAGAACCATGTTGCCCGCAACAACTACATTGCCTCTGGCAGCATTGCCGAGCCCATCTTCATGCTGAACGAGAAGCTGATGTATTTCTCAGGCAATGGTTCCTACTCCATTCAGGACATCGGCCTGAATAAGGCGAATATCGGAAGCAGCAACGGTGTGCTCCACGTGGTGGGCCAGTATATTCCGTTCATGCAGAATATCTATGAGTCTATCAATAACGAGCAGTTCGCCCTTGACTCGCTGAGTGATTATTTCCATTCCTACGATGTGAAGGAGCTCAACGAGGCAAAGAGTGTGAAAGGCCCGACGGTGAATGGCGAGATTACCTATCTTGACTCCATCTTTGACGAGAACAACGACCTGTTCCTGCGTCTTGCTTCTTACATCAACCGTGAGGACAGCAACTACACGATGATCATGCCCACGAACGAGGCCTGGCACAGGGCAAGAAATACCATACGTCAGTATTTCCACTATGTACCTTCCTTCGAGTTCATGGAGAACACTTCGACAAATGCTGATGAGAAGAAGTTGACCACGGTGAACCTGCGTGATACCGAATACCTTACCGACTCGCTGACTAACCTGTTGTTGGTAAGCGACCTGTTCTACAACAACAACCTTTACGACAACAAGAAGCTCTCGAGCCTGCAAACGGGCGAGCGCTTACAGTGTGACTCGTTATATGGTACCACCCGCACAAAGATCTTTAGTGAGGATGCTGCCGCGTTGTTTGAGAACACCCGCAGGGTCGACAAGAGTAACGGTGCCGTCTTCGTTACCGATGACAGCTTGCGCATGCGCACCTGGACATCTTGGAATCCCGAACTTCGTCAGGAAGCCGAGAGTTCTTCACTTCTTGCTTGGTCGGCCAATGTGGCCCCGGGCAGCCCCACTTCGATCTATGTCAGCGAGACAAGCCAGAATCCTGACGTACCAGGAAAGGTTTCCGGATATCGTTATTTAGAAGCCCTGGCCAGTGCATCGAATGCCAACCCGGAGCTTGACTTCTATTTGGACGGTGTGCGTTCAACGACCTATAATCTCTATGCAGTTGTTGTTCCTGCCAACATCATTAATGCCAACAAGGAATTGAAACCACAGCGCATGATTGTCTACCTGGGCTATGCCAACGAGGAGGGTAAGAACAAGGAAGTGCGCTTGAAGAACCCTGTTGACGGTGGTAACTATTTCTATAATGACTCTTCAAAGGTCGACACCGTGTTCTTAGGCGAGTTCACCTTCCCTGTGGCTTACATAGGAACAGGCGACTCTTCCCAGAATTATTATCCTTACCTCCGTATTCGCAGCAGTGTAACCAATGCGCTTGATTCTCGCTACGACCGTAACCTGCGCATGGACTGCCTTATCCTGCGTCCGAAGGAGTTCGACGAATTCTTGAAGGAGCATCCTGACTATAAGTATGATGACGGTAACTATTGATTTAACAATTTGAAATAGGAAATTATGATTACCAAGATGAAATATATTTTATGCGCGGTTTGCCTTTTTGGAAGCCTGACGGCATACGCCCAAGATGATGAATCGGCAGATTATGACGAGCAGGTGACAACAGCCAAGAAGAAGACAGCGGCTAAGGTTCCTACCTATCCTATGATGGAGGTGCAGGGCATTTGTGTCGATGCTGCCACCAAGGCTCCGCTCAGCGGTATCATGATCAAGACGCTGGGCAATGACAACTATACTGCTATGACCGACGAGTCGGGCGAGTTTGTCATCAAGGTTCCTACGTTTGCCACATCGCTCTATGTGCATGCTCCTGAGTATCTGAGCCAGCAGGTGGCCATCGGTTCCGGTGATGCCAAACTGAAGATTGCGATGATTGCCGACAAGTATCGTCCCATGTACGACAACAGTACGAACATCCTGTCGTCGGCTGTTGCCAAGGTCCAGAACACTACGTCGACGACTGTTGAGACCGACATTGAGGGCTCGCTCGGTGCCGATGTGCGTTCCATCAGCCGTTCGGGTGGTCCCGGCTACGGTGCTGCCATGTTTGTTCGTGGTCTTAACTCGCTTACGGCCAATGCCCAGCCACTCATTGTGGTCGATGGTATTGTTCGCGACATGCAGCAGAATCGCTCGGCCGTCCACTACGGTGACTATATCAACCTGATGCTGAACATCAACCCCGAGGATATCGAGAAGGTCACGGTGTTGAAGAATGCCACCGCACTCTATGGTGCAAAGGGCGGTAACGGTGTCATCATCATCGACACCAAGCGTGGTCGTTCTATGGCTACCCGCATTGATGCCAACGTGGGTGTTGGTGTGACGCTCGTACCTCGCCTGCCTGAGATGATGAATGCTGACCAGTATCGCATCTATGCTTCTGAGATGTTGGGTACTTATCCTGATATTCAGAACTATACCGACCCGCAGACGTTCAAGTTCCTCATTGAGGATCCCACGAAGTATTACTACATGAAGTACCACAACGACACCGACTGGTCGAAGGAGGTCTATCGCACTGCATTGACCCAGAACTACAATATCAACGTGCAGGGTGGTGATAACGTGGGTATGTACAACCTCTCGCTCGGCTATACCGATGCTCAGAGCACGGCACGTGAGAACGGCTTTGACCGCCTGAACGTTCGTTTCAACACCGACATCAATGTGGTGGGCAACCTTACCACTCGCTTCGACATGTCCTATACCAAGATCAATCGCGACGTGTTCGACAATGGTGCACCCGAGGACTTCACCTCCGGTACGGTGTCTTCGCCAACGTTCCTTGGACTGATCAAGTCGCCGTTCCTCAATCCCTATACATATAATAATGTGACGCGCAAGCTCTCGTCGACACTCTCCGATGCCGATGATTATCTGACTATGCTCGACTCCGACCTGACGCTGGGTAACCCCACGGCATTGCTCGAGAACGGTTCGGCTATCAACAAGAACCGCGTCGAGACCACTCATTTCAATGCCGTCATTGCACCGCGCTATGAGTTCACTCCATCGTTAGTGCTCACCGAGACGTTCAGCTACTCGCTCGACCGTATCTCCCAGCGCTATTATCGTCCAGTGGGTGGCATGCCTACGTTCCTCATCGATGGTATCGGACGCGTGCAGAGCATGTCCATCTCGATGTTCTCGAAGGAGACGAGCGTGCAGAGCGATACCCGCTTGAGCTGGAAGAAGATCATGGGCGAACACACGCTTGACGTGTTTGGTGGCCTGCGTTTAAACAGCTTCAACTATGATAACAACCAGCCAGAGAGCCAGATCTCCTCGGGTGGTAACGACAAGGCACCCAAGCTCGACGGCGACTTCATCGAAGTTTCCGGTGCCAACGACCCGTGGCGCAGCCTTACGTGGTATGCCAATGCCGACTATAACTACCGCAACCGCTATTTCCTCCAGGCTACTGTGGCTATGGAGAGCAGCAGCCGCTTCGGTAGCGAGGCCAAGGGCGGTATCGGTCTCTGCGGTGTGAAGTGGGGCATCTTCCCCAGCATCCAGGCAGGATGGGCACTCACCAATGAGTCGTGGTTCCCGAAGAACAAGGGTATCAACTACCTGTTGGTGAAGGCCGGCTTCGACCTGAGTGGTAACGACGACATCAGCAACTACGCCGCACGCACCTCGTTTGGTGTCACCAAGTATCTGTCGCAGGCTACTGTAGCCCAGCTCAACAATATTGGTAACGAGGAGATTTCCTGGGAACAGACGCGCAAGATCAATGTTGGCTTCAAGAGCTGGCTGCTTGGCAACCGTCTCGGCATCGACTTCGACTACTACCTCAACCACACCAGCAACCTGCTGACCTTGAAGACCTTCGAGAATCCCGTTGCAGGTATCAATAACTACTGGAGTAATGGTGGCTCGCTCGACAACACCGGTTTCGAGGTTACCATCACAGGTAAGCCTATTGTAGCCCGCAACCTGAATCTTGAGTTGGGTGCATCGGTTGGCCATTATGTGAACAAGGTGAAGTCGCTTCCTAACGATTCCTATATCTATGTGGGTGGTCAGAAGACTGCACAAGGCTATACTTCTTCCATCTATGGCACCGACAACATTGCCACCATCGTGGATCAACCCATCGGTGTGTTCTATGGCTATCGCACCAAGGGCGTGCTTGCCTCTGATGCTGAAGCCCTTGCTGCCGGAAAGAACGGTTATCTCTACATGGTCGACGAGACCGGTGCACGCCAGTATTTCAAGGCTGGTGACATGTGGTTCGAAGATATCAATGGTGACGGTGAGATCGGTTTGGCCGACAAGACCATCATCGGCGATCCCAACCCCGACATCTATGGAAACATCTTTGCTAACTTGAATTGGAAGAACCTCACACTCTATGTCGGTCTTAACTATTCTCTCGGCAACGATGTCTTCAACTACCAGCGCAGTGTTATCGAGGGTGGTTACAACTTCTTCAATCAGACAACGACCATCACCAACCGCTGGCGTACCGAAGGTCAGCACACCGATGTGCCCCGCATCAGCTATAACGATCCGATGGGCAACAGCCGTTTCAGCGACCGCTGGATTGAGGATGGCTCCTACCTGCGTCTGAAGACCCTGCGTCTCAACTATCAGGTGCCTGTCGACCTCTCTTGGTTGCCTGGACTCGCTGTCTGGGCCGAAGCCAATAATCTGTTCACTCTCACCCACTATGTGGGTAGCGATCCTGAGTTCTCAGCCAGCAATAGAGTGCTCTATCAGGGCATTGATACCGGCAATGTCGCCTTGGGTCGTTCATTCACCCTGGGACTTAAAATCAATTTATAATTGAAAATTGATAATTGAAAATTGATAATTATGATTACCAAGATAAACAAGAAACAGTGGATGACGAGATTGCGGAAGCAAATTTTTCACTATTCACTATTCACTTTAACCTTTAGTGTAGCGCTCACTTCCTGCACCGATTTTTTCGAGACCGAAAGTGACCGTCAGGTTATTGATCCTGAACTCAACGAGAAGACCGACTCTATGTTCTTCACGCTCGGTATTCTGAAGGGCGTGCAGCAAGTGGCCGACCAGTATGTGATGACTGGCGAGATGCGTGGCGACCTCGTGGCTACCAACCAATACACGGAGACCGACCTGCGCCGTCTGGCCGATTTCTCTGCCGACATCACCAACAAGTATGACTCGGCCTACCTCTACTACCGTATTATCAACAACTGCAACTACTACATCGCCCACCGCGACACGTCGTTGCGCACGGGTAGCCGAAAGGTCACACTGCCAGAGTTTGCCGAAGCCTATGCCGTACGCGCCTGGGCCTATCTGCAGCTCTGCAAGAACTATGGTACGGTGCCCTTCTACACCGATCCGCTCACCTCGATTGGCGATGCCAACCGCCAGTTAGACACTCGCGACCTGCAAGGTGTCTGCGACGCCTTGGCTCCCGATCTCATCAAGTTCAGCGGCACTCCCGTTCCTACCTATGGTAGCTTCTCGGCAGGTGGCGGCAAGACCGTATCGTCGCAACGGGCTATGATTCCTGTCGACCTTGTCCTGGGCGACCTGTATCTTGAGACCCACCAGTATGAGAAGGCTGCTCAGTATTATTTCAAGTATCTCAACGACAACAAGTGTGTGGTCGAGCAGGCCTATGTCGACTTGACCGACAGCTACCTGCGCCGTTTGCTTTCCGAAAAGTTGCCTACGTCGTTCTCTTTTAGTGTGAGAGGTTTCGACTGGTCTACCATTTTCAACAGTTCTGGTACCAACGACATCATTTCGTTCATCCCGATGGCTGCCAATATTCTGCGCGGCTCCACTACCGAACTGCCACGTTATTTCGGTTACGACCTTTACAGCACTACAGGAGGAGCTACTAACAGCACCACACGTTATCTCATTGACCGTCAGATTGACGCCTCGGCCTCCTATCTGGCTCTGAACGATGCTCAGGATTACTGTTACACCGTGACCAACACAAGTGGCGACCAAGAGTTCCGTACTATCCCCGTAGGCGACCTCCGTCGTTACATCACGATGTACCAGCTCACCAAGTCAGACAGTACCTTCTCGGTGATGTCGAAGTTCAACTATGCCAACATCCCCCTCTATCGTTGTGCCACTGTCTATCTGCGACTGGCCGAGGCCATCAACCGTATGGGTTATCCCGATGCTGCCTTCGCTATCCTGAAGGATGGTATCAACGAGGATCTGCTCAGCTATGTACAGCAAGGTGACTCTACCGACCTCGTGGTGAAGGGACGTTATATTCGTCCTGAGACCTATCGTATGCTCCGTACCACCGTTCCCTTCCTCTCCGATGAGAACATCGAGAACTTCAGCGACAACTGGGGTATCCATTCGCGTGGTACCTACTATACCCGTGGTGCTTTCGCTCCCTATCAGTTGGACACCATTGTGGGCAGTAAGATTGCTGAGCTGCAGAAGTTGCATGGCATTCAGCCTACTGGCACGCTTCAGGACACCATCAATGCTGTCGAGGATCTGATCTGCGACGAGATGGCACTCGAGCTTGCCTTTGAGGGTAACCGCTTTGGCGATCTTACCCGTATGGCACGCCACAAGAACCAGGCCGGACTCTATGGCGCTGACTTCGGCAGTCAGTGGTTGGCACGCAAGCTTGCCTACAAGAATCCTACCGTGTCGCTCCTCGACGAGAAGAACTGGTATCTGCCCTTCAAGTAGGAACGCGCTGTTTCAGTTAGTCTTCAGATTGTAACTTGAAACCTGAAACTTACGGAATGAAAGTAAAGCTTATTGCCGATAGTGGCAGTACAAAAACCGACTGGGCTCTCGTCAGCGACGGGAGCCCAGTCTTCATTGTCCATACCCAGGGCATTAATCCTATCCATCAGGACGAGACGGTCGTCAGGTCAGTGCTCAGCACCGAACTGCTACCTCAGCTGGGTGAACGCCATGTTGATGAAGTGTTCTTCTATGGCAGTGGAGTGCGTTCCTCTGAAGAGGACACCATGCAACGCATCCTCCAGGAGATGCTCGATGCTCGCTATGTAGAGGCTCGTAGCGATCTGCTTGGAGCAGCACGCTCACTCTGTGGCTGTCAAGAGGGTATTGCCTGTATCCTTGGTACGGGGGCTAACTCCTGTCTTTACGATGGTACGCGCATTGTGATGAACACGCCACCACTGGGTTATATTCTTGGCGACGAAGGGAGTGGAGCCGTTTTAGGCATCAGTCTGCTCAATGCACTTTATAAAGGCCTGTTGCCCGAGAAGATGCTTGGCGAGTTTGAAGAAGAGCAGGGGCTCACCCTTAACGACGTTATCCAACGTGTCTACCGCCAGCCTATGGCCAATCGTTTCCTTGCCTCGCTGTCACCGTTCATTCACTCCCGGCTGGAACATCCTGCCGTTCGAAACCTCGTTATCGATAACTTCCGTCGCTTCCTTCAGCGTAACATCACGCCCTATCAGCGCCCCGATCTTCCTATCTCGGCTGTCGGCAGTATTGCCTACTACTATAGTCAGCTGCTTGGCGAGGCTGCCGCTATGGAAGGTTACGCCCTTGGTCGCATAGAGCGTAGCCCTCTCGAAGCTCTCGTCCGTTATCATTCATCCGAAAAATCGTAATGGAAAACTAAAATTTTTAGTTTTTACCTACACTGCTTACACCGTCATGCAACATTTTGGTTATCAATAGATTAGCTGGTGTAAGTAACGGTGTAAGTGGTGTAGGTAAAATTTGCTTACAAAGTTACAGTCGGCATGCCCTATACGGATAGTCCGTAGTATCATTACAAACGGTCTGTAACGCTTTTACAAATGGTCTGTAACGCCATTACAAATGGTCTGTAACGCTTTTACAAATGGTCTGTTCTCAGGACGCTTAGCCACCTGGATGGCAGCGAAGAGTGCAGCACCGGAAGAGATCGTGGTTGGTCATCGCACAGACGCTGGAGTCGGACCATACGTTTTCAGCCGTTTCCACCATGTCGATGATGGTATAGATGGGCAGGATGATGCCGAGGATGGCGACGGGGGCACCGATGCCTGACATCAGAGAGAGTGTCAGGAAGAAGCAGCCCATGGGGACACCGGCATTGCCGACGGCGGAGATGACGGAGATGAGGAGCCACAGGAGGATGGTGCCAAGGGTGAGCGTCGTACCACCGGTGTGCTGTGCTTCATGTTCATCTTCACCATCAGCATCAGCGGCGTCACGCTCGTCACGTCAAAGTTCTTGATGTAGTTGCCGTTCTTTTTCTTCGTAGCCACAAAGAAAATCTCGTTGTATCCCGTGTGGAACGACCCATTTCTTGAGTACGCAAACACGTCGTACTTCCCGTCCACCGTCGTTGACAGTTCAGGGATTATCTTCACCGTCTTCAGGAAGTTATACACCTGCAGCGCCTCCTCAGCCGAGCAGCAATCCACGTCACCGTCTATCGTGATGCCAGGAATCTATACATCCGGTCTTGAACAACGCGATACTTGTCGTATTCTTCGTATGCTTTCAACTTGGCTTGCAAAGCAGAGACCTTCCCTTTGTCCATCAGTATCGGATAAGAGGCAAGTGTCAGGAAATTATCAAGGAACTCGGCCCACTGTTGCATCGTTGTAGGACGATGATTCTTTGCGCGTGTTTCTGCCAAATTGATGTATGCATCGTTTCGTACGGTTTACCATCGTCGGCAGTTATCCAATCTTTTCTAATAACTGAATACCTGTTCAGCTCCCCCGAGTCAAATATATTCTTCAAGTGATAGTTGACAGTAGAAACTTCCACTTGGAAAATTTCGGCAATTCGCTTCTGTGTGGTCCACACCGTTTCACCATCAAAGAAGAGTTGAACACGGAGGTTGCCCTCAGGATCTGAGAAGAAAACAATGTCTGTACGAATCCCTTTTGTATAAACTCACGCAGACGTGCCGTGGCCCATTGGCGGAAACGCGTGGCCACCTGCGACTTCACCCGATAGCCCACGGCAATAATCATGTCCAGATTGTAGTGGCTTATCTGTCGCCTGACGCTTCGGTTGCCCTCTTGTCGAACTAACAAAAATTTTTTGTGAGTTCGTTCTGGGTCTTGTTCTTCCTCTTCATATATCTGTCCGATATGATAGCTCACGTCCTGCTGTGACGCATCAAACAGCTCCATCATCTGCTCCTGAGTCAGCCAAACATCCTCGCCCTCGAACCTCACGTTCACTCGGGCGATTCCGTTATCGTCTTGGTAGATTAGGAAAGCCTGATTCCTATTCGCCA
>JAFZIL010000074.1 GCA_017554385.1 Prevotella sp.
ACTTTCTTGAACTTTTCGACCGTTTCCTTTGTCTGATCGTCAGACAAAACGGGAGTCAAAATGAAAACGGTTTCGTACTGATTCATACGTTGTTTAATTGTTTATAAATGTTATTTTTGCAAAATGCGGGTGCAAAGGTACAAAATAATTGATAAATGACAATTGATAATTGATAATTTTTTTCTACCTTTGCCCCGGATTTAACAAGTTTTTATGAAGTTTTTCAAGAATTACGGGGGAATCATGCTTATTTCTGCAGGTGTATTGATGCTTGCAGTGCTTCATTTGGTGCACTATACTTTCATCAACGCCCTGCTCATCATACCACTGATGTTCATCATTGGTGGCATCATCTGGCATGTTTACTGCCTGAAAAAACAAAGCCCCTATTAAGCGTGCAATATTGCCTGTCACGCAAACAGGGGCTGTCAGACCGTCTGATAGCCCCTGTTTGTAGATGAGGTATACGCAGATACCACCAACAAAGCCTATTCTTCCTCGGGCGTAATGAGCTTGTAGCCTTTGCCGTGGATATTGATAATCTCGATCTGCGGGTCTTCCTTCAGGTGCTTGCGCAACTTGGTAATATAGACATCCATTGAGCGGGCGTTGAAGTAGTTATCGTCAATCCATATAGTCTTCAGTGCGAAGTCACGCTGCAGGATTTCGTTGGCATGCGAGCAAAGCAGAGCCAGAAGTTCGTTCTCTTTAGTAGTAAGCTTGGTTTGCTTCTCACCAATGGTAAGCAGCTGCTTCTGTGTATCGAAAGTGAACTGTCCGATGTGATAGAGGGTGCTCTCCTTATTCTTCTTACCACGCACACGACGCAGGATGGCCTCAATACGGAACACGAGCTCCTCCATTGAGAAGGGTTTGGTAATGTAGTCGTCGGCACCGAGTTTGAAACCCTCAAGAATATCTTCCTTCAATGTCTTAGCTGTCAAGAAGATAATGGGGATTTCTGCATTGGCGGTACGGATTTCCTGTGCCAGTGTGAAGCCATCCTTCTTGGGCATCATCACATCGAGTACGCAGATATCGAACTTGGTCTTCAGGAAGGCTTTGAAGCCAGCCTCACCGTCGGGGCAAAGTTCTGCCTCATAGCCCTTGGCGGCCAGATACTCACGGAGCAGCATGCCGAGGTTCTCGTCATCCTCGCAAAGTAAAATTTTCAGTTTCTCGTCCATAATTACAATATTTTTAGGGTTAATGATTATTTCTTTTTATGGGGCTCATGGGGCCTATGAGACCTATGGGACTCATGGGGCCAAAATTATTTCTCCTCTTTCAGCACCGGTAGCGACACCACGAACTTTGTGCCCTTGCCCAGTTCACTTTCACAGCGGATTTCTCCTCCGTGCAGATTGATGATTTTCTTCACATAGGCCAGACCAAGGCCGAAGCCTTTGACATTGTGCACATTACCCGTGTGCACCCGATAGAACTTGTCAAAGATCTTGCGGACGTTCTCTTTCTTGATACCCTGCCCGTCGTCGCTGATGGAGAAGCAGACGTGCTCGCTATCGTTCCAAGTGCGAATGTGGATATTAATGGGCTGATCAGTCTTGCGATACTTCACGGCATTGTCCATCAGGTTCGTGATAGCATTCTGGAAATGAACCTCATCAACATAAAGAGCCGAGTCGACAGCCTCAATCTCTGTATAAATCTTACCTCCGGTATGCTCTACACGCAAGGTGAACGTCGATGCCACCTGTTCCAGCAGTTCATTCAGGTCGAGTTCTTTCTTCTTGAAAGTAGCGTCCTTACGGTCGAACATTGACATCTGCAACACTTTCTCAACCAGGAAGCGCAAGCGCTTGGACTCGTCGTTGATGACACCTCCCAAGTGTTTCTGCATCTGAGGGCTCTTCGATACGGAGTCGTCGTTGAGCATCTGTGCAGCAAGCGAAATCGAAGAGATAGGTGTCTTCAGCTCATGCGTCATGTTGTTGATGAAATCGTTCTTTATCTCAGTATAGCGTTTCTGGCGGAAGATAACCACAATGGTAAAGATAAAAGTCACAAGCAACACAACAGTAAACACAATAGCAGGAATCATGAACCTGATACTGGAGAAGATGTACGAGTTCATGTCAGGAAAATGAATGCGTACTACGCCCTTCTTCGATGTCGGGTCGTTGCGGAACAATGTTTGCGAATAGCTGTATTGCTTGCCATCCTCAGTATAGTCAGGGCAACGATACACCTCTCGTCCGTCACTCGTTGAAACCGTAAAATGATAGGGAATGTTGATACCGTTGTTCAACAGTTCTGCACGTATGTCCTGATCGAGCAGTTTGAAGTTTACGCGCTCCTTAAGAGGCTTGTCGCTGGCCGTATAGAGAATATTGTATACGACCTCGTCGAGCAATGCCTTCTGATAAATATAACGGTTGCGCACAATCTCCTGCAACGACTTTGCTGAAAGATAGTTCTCGTTGCTACGCATGATCATTGCTTTTGGAATCGAGGCCGGCTTAGTGGCAAAGGTCTTCAGTTCAAAAGCCGAATAAACCGTACCGTCGTCGGCTGCTACGGCAAACTGATGACTCTGCTGTATGCTGCCATCAAGTCCACTGACCATCAACGAATCCTGCGTGAAAGCTCGACGCTCCACCTCGTTCACATCTTTCTCGAGATAGCGAAGCGTCTCGTTCATCTCCAAATTGCGCGATGCCTGATAGAGTGAGCGGTTGACACTCTCGTCGAACTGTTCCTTCTTCATCTTGGCCATCTCCTCAATATAGGAGAGCTGCAAGAAAAGCAGGCCCAGGAACGAGAGTCCCATCACCACCGCTATAGTCCATATCGTAGATTTCTTCATCTCTTTTGCCTATTTCGTTTTAACGAGAGCAAAGATAGGAACAATTTCGAGATGAAAGAAATATTTAGTTAATCAATTCTGTTAAATTTAACAATATTAACCAAAAATACTATTTTTACATGCATATAATCATATAAACAAAACGAACAAAGGCAACAGTTATTTGCCTGCGTCAAGTTTCCAATCGCCACTGGCGGTCTTAACGAGTTGGAACTCCTGCTTCTTTGTGTCACCATTGCCATAGGTAATGGTAGTTTCCACCTCAGCCTTGTCGCCATCAATCTTGGCTTCGCTCATTTCGTAGCCCTGAATACCGCCTTTGCCATCAAAGTCCTTTGAGGCCTTTTCCTGAAGTAGCGCCAAGATTTGCTGTTTCTTTTCAGCCAATTTCTCAGCATCCATCTCATCAGCGTTTCTAAACTGAATCAGGTCTACATAGCCCTCGTAATCCTTTTCCATCAGACACTTCATGGCTTTCTTCACGGTTCCTTCCGGCGTGCTGGTATCAGCACCACAAGCACACATCAGTACAAGACAGATACATGCAGCGAAAACGGTCATTAACTTTTTCATAACTTCTTAAGATAATAATGAATAAAACAAGAAATTAAAAACGATTGATCAAATAAAAGTCCCTACATTCAAATATGTCGGACGGCATCACACATTCATAGTCAAGGCCAGGCAAGGGCAACCGCTGGTGCTCAACGCCTTGCAAAGCTGCTCCAGCACGGTCAAAGGCATAGACTATAAGTTCTGTACAATACATACGAGTGGTGTCGGCATCGTTATATTCGTGATCGAACAGTACACGTCGCTGATATGCTTTCAAGGCCTGAATGGCAGCTCTCTGCGCAACCAACGAGTCCCGATGGCGCAACACAGCGCCTCGCTGTGCCTTTGTACGACGGAAGAAAGCCTCGGGTGCTTCCATCTTCACACGGTCGATATCACCCTCAAAATCTGGCTCATCAGGCACTGCATGCACAATCATCTGAACACCAGCCGAGTCAACTACAATCCCTACATGCGAATAGACACCCCTGCTACCTTCTGCCATCAGTACTGCATGACTCAACAGACCACTGCCACAACGCAAAACGACATCACCAACCCTCAACCTACAGTCCTGAGGAAGAACAGATCCGTCACCAGCCTGCCTGTCAGTACACGCAGACAACAGGATGAGCAACATCAAGGAGAGACGATACCTATTCATATATATACAATAAGGACGCGAAAGTGTTCGCGCCCTTATTGTCATATAAATAATTAGTCTTCATCCTTCATCTCCTCCTCGTGAGCCTTAATCAGGGCCTGTTGGATGTCGTTCGGCACAAGCTCGTAGCTTGCGAACTTCGTTGAGAACGATGCACGACCACCTGTGATAGAGCTCAGGGCGATAGAGTAGCTGGAGAGTTCCTTCAGAGGAATCTTGGCTACGAGCTTCTGGTAACCTGCCTCGCTATCCATACCCATGATGATAGCACGGCGTCCCTGCAGGTCACTCATTACGTCACCCATGTAGTCACCGGGCACGAGCACTTCGAGGTCGTAGATAGGCTCCAACACCTTCGGACCTGCCTCCTTGAAGGCCATCGAGAAAGCATTACGTCCTGCAAGCATGAACGAGAGCTCGTTCGAGTCAACTGGGTGCATCTTACCATCATAGACGATGACACGCACGTCGCGGGCATACGAACCAGTGAGCGGTCCCTGCTCCATACGCTGCATGATACCCTTCAGGATGGCGGGCATGAAGCGCATATCAATGGCACCACCAACCACAGAGTTCAGGAATACGAGCTTACCGCCCCACTCCAGGTCGATCTCTTCCTTCGACTTGATGTTCATCTTGAACTCCTGACCGTTGATGGTGAAGCTGGTGGGATCTTCCATACCTTCGGTGTAAGGCTCAATGATGAGGTGCACCTCACCGAACTGTCCGCTACCTCCCGACTGTTTCTTATGACGATAGTCGGCACGAGCCATCTTCGAAATAGTCTCACGATAGGGAATCTTCGGCTCCTGATACTCAATCTGGATCTTCTCGTTGTTCTCCATACGCCACTTCAGTGTGCGCAGGTGGAACTCACCCTGACCGTGTACAATAATCTGGCGCAACTCCTTCGACTGCTCCACCACCCATGTCGGGTCTTCCTGACGCATCTTGTTCAGTGCTGCCATCATCTTCTCAGTCTCGCTCTCGTTGATAGCCTTGATGGCACGTGAGAACTTCGAGTTGGGATATTTGATGAAGTCGAACTTCCAGTCGACATTGTCTTTGCCATTCAGCGTGTTGCCCGTCTTCACGTCCTTCAGCTTCACAGTGCAGCCAATGTCACCAGCCTTCAGCTCGTCTACCTGCACGCGGTTGGCACCAGCACAGGCATAAAGAGTACCAATACGCTCCTTCGATCCACGATCGGCGTTTGTCAGGTCGTCACCGCTCTTCACCGAGCCGCTCATCACCTTGAAGTAGCTCACCTCACCGATGTGGGGTTCGATACCGGTCTTGAAGAAATAGAGCGATGTGGGACCAGCTGCATCGGGAGCTATCTCCTGACCGGCAGCATTGGCAACCTTAGGCATCTCGCTAACGAAAGGCACCACATTGCCAAGGAACTCCATCAGACGACGCACGCCCATATCCTTACCGCCACATACACAGAACACGGGGAAGATGCTACGTGTGACGAGACCCTTGCGAATACCCTCGCGCATCTCGTCCTCGCTGAGGTCTTCCTCTTCGAAGAACTTCTCCATCAGTGCATCGTCGCCGGCAGCGGCAGCCTCGACGAGTGCAGCCTTCATCTCCTTGGCCTTATCGAGTTGGTCGGCAGGAATATCCTCAATGATGGGAGCACCGCCTTCGGGCTTCCATGAGTATTTCTTCATCAGCAGCACATCAATGACGGCATTGAAACCGGCACCAGTAGCAATAGGATACTGCACAGGCACGCAGTTAGGTCCATAGACCTCGCGCAACTGCCCCATAATCTGGTCGAAGTCGCAGTTGTCGCGATCGAGCTGGTTGATGAGGAAGATGACGGGTTTCTTCAGCTTGTCGGTGTTACGGAAGGCATTCATCGTTCCCACCTCAGGACCATACTGGCCGTTGACAACGATGACAGCCTGGTCGGTCACGTTCAGTGCCGTGATGGCACCACCTACGAAGTCATCACTACCCGGGCAGTCGATGATGTTCAGTTTCTTGCCGTTCCACTCGGTGTGGAAGACGGTCGAGAACACAGAATATCCATACTCCTGCTCTACGGGGAAGTAGTCACTCATCGTGTTCTTTCCCTCAACGGTGCCACGGCGCTTGATAATGCCGGCTTCGAATACCATTGCCTCGGCAAGAGTTGTCTTGCCGCTACCCGCACTGCCAATGAGTGCAATGTTTTTGATCTCGTTTGTCTGATAAACTTTCATGATGTTTATAATTTTAGGTGATATGTTTTTATTTTGGCCGTCGAAATTAGTCATTTTTTTGCAGAACACCAAGAAAAGTCATTAATTATTAAGCAAAATTAGTATTTATCCCTCCTCAAACGAATACTTATGATGCTTTTTCACCCCATATATTATATAATAAGGTGTAAAAGTCCATGGGGAAACGAAAAGGGAGGACACCTTTTTCTGGCATCCTCCCCTATCGATATTGACAAGAATGACTATTAGAGTTTCAGGTCTTTCTTCAGGGCCTCGATCTTCTCGTCGGCAGCCTTGCAACAACGCTCGTAGTCGGCAGCGCCCTTGAACGAAGGATCCTTGACCTCGGTATAGAACTTGATCTTCGGCTCAGTGCCTGAAGGACGCACGCTGACCTTCGTGCCATCCTCGCAGAACCACTGCAGCACGTTCGACGTATCGGGCATGTCAAGCTTCTCGACACTACCGTCGGCCTTCTTGGCTTCCAACGTCTTGTAGTCCTTCCACAGCACAACCTTTGCACCACCCAGTGTCTGTGGTGGGTTCTCACGGAAGTTGGTCATCATCTGCTTGATCTCGTCGGCACCAGTCTTACCTGGACGAACGACGTTGATGGTTACCTCGCGCGAGAAACCATATTCTTTGTAGATGTTCATCAGCAGGTCATAGAGCGTCATGCCGTTGTCGCGTGCCCATGCAGCAATCTCACAGATAAGGCAGATAGAGGCGGGTGAATCCTTATCCCTTACCTTGTCGTATGGCAGGAAGCCGAAGCTTTCCTCGCCGCCGCCGATGTACTTCTTCTTGCCCTCGTTGACGCGAATCTCGTTGGCAATCCACTTAAAGCCGGTGTAGCAGTCGTTGTACTCCACCTGGTTCTTTTTGGCAATCTCGGCAATGACCTCGGTGGTCACGATGGTTTTCACGAGGAACTCGTTGCCTTTCAACTGTCCGAGCTTCTTCTTGTTGGCAATGATGTACCATGAGAACATCATGCAGGTCTGGTTGCCGTTCAGGATCTCCCACTCGCCCTTCGAGTTGCGGCAGACGATGGCCAGACGGTCAGCATCGGGGTCGGAAGCTATTACCAGGTCGGCATTGAGCTTCGTTCCGAGTTTCATACCCAGTGTCATAGCCTCGGCATTCTCAGGATTGGGGCTGACGACGGTGGGGAAGTTACCATCGATAACCATCTGCTCGGGCACCACGTGGATGTTCTGGAAGCCCCATGAGCGGAGGGCCATCGGGATGATGACGCGGCCTGTGCCGTGCATGGGCGAGTAGACAATGTTCAGGTCTTTCTGACGAAGTATCACATCCTGATCTACCATAGCCTCCTTCACGGCCTGGATATAGTCCCAGTCCATCTCACCACCGATAGGGATAATCAGATCCTTGTTACCTTCGAACTTCACATCATCAATAGTCACCTTGTTCACCTCGTCAATGATGCCCTTGTCGTGCGGAGCCAGTACCTGTGCACCATCGTCCCAGTAGGCTTTGTATCCGTTGTACTCGCGGGGATTGTGCGAGGCGGTTACGTTCACGCCAGCCTGGCAACCCAGCTGACGGATGGCAAACGAGATCTCGGGCGTAGGACGGAGGCTCTCGAAGAGATACACCTTGATGCCATTGGCCGAGAAGATGTCTGCTACACTTTCTGCAAACATACGGCCGTTGTTGCGGCAGTCGTGACCTACGACCACAGCGGGCTGAATGTCGGGGAATGCTTTGTTGATGTAGTTGGCAAAGCCCTGTGTGGCCATTCCGACGATGTACTTGTTCATGCGGTTCGTACCTGCACCCATGATGCCGCGCAGGCCGCCCGTACCGAATTCCAGATTCTGGTAGAAGGCGTCGATGAGGGCGCTCTTGTCCTCGTTGTCGAGCATTGCCTGAACTTCCTTGCGTGTCTCCTCGTCAAAGGCCGGAGTAAGCCACTGCTTTGCCAGTGCCTCGCACTGTGCGATAAGCTGAGCGTTGTTTTCCATAAACTGTCTTGTTTTAAGTTATTATTCAACTTGGTTTTTTCGATGCACAAAGATACAAATAATTCTGGAAATAGCATCCTTCGGTCGCGTTTTTTTGATTTTTTAGCAATAACACAAAAAAAACTGAAATTGCAACCCTGTTACTCATTTTTTTCTCAATTTCTTTGGTCGTGTGCAAAAAATCGTGTAACTTTGCGCAATTGAAAAAACAACTTTATATTAACGTTAACGTAATAACAAATCCTACTTTATGAGTCAAAAGAGAGTTTACCTCTTCGGTAACGGTAAGGCCGAAGGTAATGCAAAGATGCGTGAGGAACTCGGTGGCAAGGGTGCAAACCTTGCTGAGATGAACCTGATTGGTGTTCCCGTTCCTCCTGGTTTTACAATCACTACTGACTGCTGCAACGAGTATTATCAGGTTGGCCAGCAGAAGATCATGGAGCTGCTGAACGACGACGTGATGGCAGCCGTGAAGCACATTGAGGTGCTGATGAACTCGAAGTTCGGTGACAAGGAGAATCCTCTGCTTGTTTCTGTCCGTTCGGGTGCCCGCGCTTCTATGCCTGGCATGATGGATACCATTCTGAACCTCGGTCTGAACGACGAGGTGGCCGAGGGCATGGTGAAGAAGACCAACAATCCTCACTTCGTGTATGACTCTTATCGCCGCTTCGTCCAGATGTACGGCGACGTGGTGCTCGAGATGAAGCCCGTAAACAAGACCGACATCGACCCGTTTGAGGAGATCATCGAGAAGGTGAAGGAAGAGCGTGGCGTGAAGCTCGACAAGGACCTGAGCGTCGACGAGCTGAAGAAGCTGGTCGTGCTGTTCAAGGCCGCCATCAAGGAGCGCACGGGCAAGGACTTCCCCAACGATCCTATCGAGCAGCTCTGGGGCGCTATCTGCGCTGTGTTCCGCAGCTGGATGAACGAGCGCGCCATCCTCTATCGTAAGATGGAAGGCATACCCGACGAGTGGGGTACGGCTGTCAGCGTGATGGCTATGGTGTTTGGTAACATGGGCGACACCTCTGCAACGGGTGTATGCTTCAGCCGCGACGCTGCCAATGGTGAGAACCTGTTCAACGGTGAGTACCTTGTCAACGCACAGGGTGAGGACGTTGTTGCTGGTATCCGCACTCCGCAGCAGATCACGAAGATCGGTTCGCAGCGTTGGGCAGAGCGTGCCGGCATCAGCGAGGAAGAGCGCGCTGCCAAGTATCCTTCTATGGAGGAGGCTATGCCTGCTATCTATGCCGAGCTGAACGGTATCCAGGACAAGCTGGAGCACCACTATCACGACATGCAGGACATGGAGTTCACCGTACAGGAGGGCAAGCTGTGGTTCCTGCAGACACGTAACGGTAAGCGTACCGGCGCAGCAATGGTAAAAATTGCCATCGACCTGCTCCACGAGGGCATGATCGACGAGAAGACCGCTATCATGCGCTGTGAGCCCAACAAGCTCGACGAGCTGTTGCACCCCATCTTCGACAAGAAGGCCCTCACTCAGGCCAAGGTCATCGCTCAGGGTCTGCCCGCATCTCCTGGTGCTGCTTGTGGTCAGATTGTGTTCCACGCCGACGATGCCAAGGCTTGGCACGAGGATGGTCACAAGGTAGTGCTCGTCCGTATCGAGACCTCTCCTGAGGATCTTGCCGGTATGGCTGCTGCCGAGGGTATCCTCACCGCACGTGGTGGTATGACCTCTCACGCTGCTGTGGTGGCCCGTGGTATGGGTAAGTGCTGCGTCTCGGGCGTTGGCTCGCTGAACGTCAGCTACAAGGACAAGACCGTTGAGATCGACGGCGTTGTCTATAAGGAAGGCGACTACATCTCTCTGAACGGTACCACTGGTCAGGTTTACGCTGGTGAGGTGCCCACGAAGGCTGCTGAGCTCTCTGGCGACTTCAAGGAGCTGATGGACCTCTGCGACAAGTACACCAAGCTGCAGGTTCGCACCAATGCCGACACGCCGCATGATGCTCAGGTGGCCCGCCAGTTCGGTGCCAAGGGTATCGGTCTGACTCGTACCGAGCACATGTTCTTCGAGGACAAGAAGATTGTGGCCATGCGCGAGATGATCCTCGCCGACAGCGTTGCTGGACGCGAGAAGGCTCTGGCCAAGCTGCTGCCTTATCAGAAGGCCGACTTCAAGGGCATCCTCGAGGCTATGGACGGTCTGCCCGTGAACATCCGTCTGCTCGATC
>JAFZIL010000075.1 GCA_017554385.1 Prevotella sp.
GTCGAATTTGTTGTTTTGTTGTTATCGGATGGATAACTTGCTGATTACAAGTTTGTTACGAATGATAACAACAAATGAAATTATGACAACAAACTGTTATTTTGGCTGTTTTTTGCTCAAAAAGCTTGCAAAAACGGGAAAAATTTCGTATATTTGCAGTGAAAAACCAATAAAAAACATGACTAAAATGAAGAACAAACTCGATTTCAGCCAGATTCCCCCATCTTGGGACTACTGTTTTAACAACCATTGTACGAAATGCGAGGAGTGTCTGCGCTATCACTCGGGCAGCGAGATACCCGACGACCGCCAGCGCGGACACGCCATCTTCCCCAACGCCGTGCAGGAGGACGGCTGTCCGTTCTTCCGTGCCGACGAGCCGGTGCAGATGGCCACGGGATTCATCAACGAGAACAATCCCGCCATGCGACAGGCCTTCATCAGCCTGCGCCACCAAATAGAGAACATCACTGGTGGCGGGGGCTCCTACTACCTCTACCG
Source organism: Prevotella sp. (assembly GCA_017554385.1). GTDB lineage: Bacteria > Bacteroidota > Bacteroidia > Bacteroidales > Bacteroidaceae > Prevotella. The sequence continues at coordinate 502 of JAFZIL010000075.1, forward strand.
CAACGGCAGCAAGTGGCTTACGCCCAAGCAGCAGGAGCAGATGCGCAAGCTGTTTGTCGACGCTGGCTATCCCGAGCCCACATACGACCGCTATAAATACAGCTATGACTTCTCGTAATTCGTTACAAATACTCTGTGACACCGTCACGAATACTCCATTACATCGTTACAAATAGTCTGTAATGACGTTACAAATAGTCTGTAAAACCATTACACATAGTCTGTAATCATACACACCCGACAAGATGACTGCAATGAAAATAACACTGATAAGGACTGACAAACAGAATGTGCCCCACGTATCTACGCGCACGTTAGAGAATTTTCTGGAGCGCATCAAGACCGACGACACGAAGGGAAGCGTAGCCGCCTTGCGGCGCGAGCTGCCCTTCCTCATCACCTACGGAGGGAAGTTCCAGGACCTGCACCGGCTGCCACGCGTCTATCCGGCTGCCGAGCTAGCGAAGGACGAGGGCGGCGACCTGCTGTTCCACCGGTGGAACGGTCTCGTGGTGCTCACCATCGGTCCACTTAGCGACCAAGCTGCCGTAGAGAAGGCGAAGCAGTTGGCTATGGGCATGCCCGCGACGCTCGCTGCCTTTGCCGGCAGCAGCGGACGGACAGCCAAGCTGCTGGTGCGCATAGTCCCTGCCAACGGCCGTCTGCCGGAGACGGAGGAAGAGGCCGACAGCCTCTATCGTGCGGGCTACCAGTATGCCACGATGGCCTACGGCGGACTGTTCTCAGGCACCATCGTCAAGCAGGAGCCTACGGTGCGTGCCAGCTTCCGCATGACCCTCGACCAGCAGCCCCTGCTCAACATGAAGGCTACGCCGCTGATGGTCGAAGTCGCCATGCTCGCCTCGACCCTCTCCACACCCGCCTCGCCTCCCTCAACTATCACGACTGTTCCCACCACGACCAAGCAGCGGCAGACCGACTACGACAAGTACCAGAACTATGAGTTCCTCTACAGACGTGCCTGCGACGAGGTGGCTGCAGAGATGGAGGGTCGCTTCGACGATGATCCGCACCGCGAAGAGCTGTTCATCACCGAGACGGCGCGACGGCTGCGACAGATGAGCTTCCCTGAAGAGGAGGCCGTGCTCCACCTGCGTTCGCATCTCTGGACGCGCCACGAGGACCAGTACATCCGTACCATCGTGGCCTCTGTCTACAGCGAGGAGCCGAAGAAGACAGACAAGAACGCCGATCCCGCAATCCGCATACGCAAGAGTCAGCAGGAGGTCATCGACCTCTTGGAGCAGCGCTATGCCTTCCGCTTCAACACCGTGATGGGCTACACCGAGTACCGCCCCAACAACACGTGGGTGGCCGACTACCAGCCGGTAGACGAACGAGTACAGAACAAGATGGCCATCGAGTGCCGACTGGCAGGCATCGACGCCTGGAGCAACGACATAGCACGCTACCTGCGCTCCACCTACGTACCAGCGTACAACCCCGTGAACGACTATTTAGACAAGTGCCACGGCAAGTGGGACGGGCACGACCGCATCCGCGAGCTGGCACGCACGGTGCCCACCACCAACGAGCTGTGGCCCGACTGGTTCTACACGTGGTTCCTCGGCATGGTGCGCCAGTGGCGCTCCACCGTCTTCGACCGCTATGGCAACCAGGTGGTACCACTGCTCATCTCCACACAGGGCTGGAACAAGAGCTCGTTCATCCTGTCGCTGCTGCCGCCCGAGCTACAGTGGGGATACACCGACCAGCTGCAGGTCTCGGAGAAGCGCACCACGCTGCAGGCCATGAGCCAGTTCCTGCTCATCAACCTCGAGGAGTTCAACCAGATATCGCCGCAGCTGCAACAGGGGTTCCTGAAGAACATCATCTCGCTGCCGACGGTGAAGGTGAAGCGTCCCTACGGCAAGCACGTAGAACAGTTCCCGCGCCTGGCATCGTTCATCGGTGCCACCAACCAGGCCGACGTGCTGTGCGATCCCAGCGGAGCACGCCGTTTCCTCGGCGTCGAGCTGACGGGTCCCATCGACATGAGCCGTCGCCCCAACCACGAACAGCTGTTCGCACAGGCTATGGCAGCCCTCGATGCCGGCGAGCGCTGGTATTTCGACGAACAGCAGACGGCAGAGATCATGGCGTCGAACCGTCGGTTCCAGCAGCTCTCGCCAGCCGAGCAGTGGTTCTACGACCTCTTCGAGCCTGCCGCCAACGAGCAGGAAGGCGAGTATCTGTCGACTACCACCATCTATGCCCATATCAAGAAGCTGGCGGGCAGCGACCTGCGCGCCGGGAGCCTCAACCATTTCGGACGCGTGCTTGCCAATATCGACGGAATGCAGCGGAAGCGCACCACCGCGGGCTCGCTTTACCTCGTAAAATGGCGGAAAAAGTAGCCTAATCCATCCGACAAGCGGCGTTTCGAAGGAGAAATCATCACTTTTTTTCCATAAAAGATGTGAATCTCAATTTTTTTGCCTAATTTTGCAGGCTAAATAGAAGTGCAGAAGTAACAAACAAAAAATAGAAGAATTATGAAACTTACAGGCAGAAGAGCAAGCTCGAACGTGGAAGACCGTCGAGGAATGAGTACGGGTGCCAAGGCCGGCATTGGCGGTCTGGGTGGTATTATCGTGATTGCATTGATGACGCTGATGGGTGGCGGCAATCTGGGTGACGTAGTACAGAACGTAGTACAGCAGCAGATGCAGGCACCGACAGAAACCGTCGGCGAAGAGAACTTCACCGAGGAGGAGCAGCAGCTGGCCGAGGAGTGCAAGCAAATCCTGGCCTCGACCGAGGATGTATGGACCAAGGTGTTCCAGGAGAACGGCTGGGGCCAATACCAGTACCCCACGTTGGTGCTTTTCTCTAACCAGGTCAACTCTGCCTGCGGCTCGGCTACGGCAGCCGTAGGTCCGTTCTACTGCTCGGGCGACCAGAAGCTCTACGTAGACCTCTCGTTCTTCACCGAGATGAAACGCCAGTTGGGCGTAGAAGGCAACACCTTTGCCTATGCCTACGTGATTGCCCATGAGATTGGCCACCACGTGGAGTACCTCACGGGTACGCTGAACAAGGCCCATCAGGCCATGAGCCAGACCGACAAGGTGAACGCCAACAAGCTGAGCGTCCGACTGGAGCTGCTTGCCGACTTCTATGCCGGCGTATGGGCACACCATGAGGATGCCATGAACCATTCGCTGGAATATGGCGACATGGAGCGCGGCCTGGAGCTGGCCAAGGCTATCGGCGACGACTGGCTTCAGAAGAAGGCACAGGGAAGGGCCACACCCGAATCGTTCACCCACGGCACCAGCGACCAGCGCAAGCGCTGGCTGAAGAAGGGCTTCGACACGGGCGACGTGCGTCAGGGCAACACCTTCGACAAGAGCGATGCAGAGCTGTGATTAAGAGTTAAGAGTTATTGCTACACAAACACAAACTTACGACTTAAAAGAAAGAATGAAACCAACCGCAATACTGCTTCTGCACTGTCCTGACCAACAGGGCATCATCACAGAAGTAACCAAGTTTATTACCGACAACAAGGGCAACATCGTCTACCTGGACCAGTATGTGGACCGGCAGGACGGCATGTTCTTCATGCGTATTGAATGGGAACTGGACGGCTTCCTGATTCCCCGCGAGAAAATCTACGAATACATCACGACGCTCTATGCCCAGCGTTACCAGATGAAGTTCTCGCTCTACTATAGCGACAAGCGTCCACGCATGGCCATCTTCGTCTCGAAGATGAGCCATTGTCTCTACGACCTGCTGGCCCGCTGGAAGGCAGGAGAGTTTGCCTGCGACATTCCGTGTATCGTGTCGAACCATGAGGATCTGCGCTATGTGGCCGAGCAGTTCGGCATTCCCTACTATGTGTGGAGCATCAAGAAGGACCACTCGAACAAGGCCGAGGTAGAAGCAGCCGAGATGGAGCTGCTGAAGAAGGAGGACATCTCGTTCATCGTGCTGGCACGCTACATGCAGATTATCAGCGACGAGATGATTGCCGAGTACCCCCACCACATCATCAACATCCACCACTCGTTCCTGCCTGCCTTCGTAGGAGCCAAGCCCTATCATCAAGCCTGGGAGCGCGGCGTGAAGATTATCGGTGCTACGAGCCACTATGTGACGGCAGAGCTCGACGCAGGCCCCATCATCGAACAGGATGTGGCCCGCATCACGCATAAGGACACGCCCGAGAGTCTTGTGCTGAAGGGCAAGGACTTGGAGAAGATCGTGCTGTCAAGGGCTGTGGCCAAGCACATCGAGCGCAAGATACTCACGTTCAAGAACAAGACGATCATTTTCAGTTGATTTGAGGTTTGAGGTTTGAGATTTGAGGTTTAATGGTATGCAAGTAGCCATCGTAAAATATAATGCCGGCAACATATACTCGGTAGTCAATGCCCTGAGACGACTCGGAGTGGAGCCGCTGCTGACTGACGATCCCGATGCTTTGCGGCAAGCCGACCGCGTGGTGTTCCCTGGTCAGGGCGAGGCTCGTGGCGCTATGGAGTATCTGCGGGCACGAGGACTTGATGAAGTCATCCGTTCGCTCACCCAGCCGGTACTGGGCATCTGCATCGGTCAGCAGCTGCTATGCCGTCACAGCGAGGAAGGCGACGTGGACTGTCTGGGCATTTTCGATGCCGAGGTGAAACGTTTCAGTCCTAACCGGCACGAAGACAAGGTGCCCTGCATGGGGTGGAACAAACTGCGCTTCGCGCAGAATGAGAAAGGAGAAATGAGGAATGAGAAATTGTTCGCCGGCTTAGAGGAGAGCCCGTACGTTTACTTCGTCCATAGCTATTATGTTCCTGTGTGTGAGGACACTATCGCCGTTGCCGACTTCATCCTACCCTACTCCGCAGCCCTGCATAAGGACAACTTCTATGCCTGCCAGTTCCATCCCGAGAAGAGCGGAAACGTGGGCGAACAGATTCTGCGGAACTTCCTCGCCATCGACAAATTGTAGAATAGTCCAATGGCTAAAGTAAATTGTAAATCGTAAATCGTCAAATTGTAAATTAAAATGGTAGAACTGATTCCCGCCATTGACATCATCGACGGCAAGTGCGTGCGCCTGACCAAAGGCGATTACGAGCAGAAGACCGTCTACCGCGACTCTCCTGCCGATGTGGCGCAGGAGTTCGAGCAGCTCGGCTTCAAGCGGCTGCACGTAGTAGACCTGGACGGTGCGAAGTCGAAGCACATTGTCAACGACCAAGTGCTGCGTGAGATTACCCAGCGCACATCATTGGTGGTAGACTTCGGCGGGGGTATCAAGACCGACGAGGATATAGAGAAAGCCTTCGATGCCGGTGCCTCGATGGTGACAGTAGGGTCTATCGCAGTCACGCGCCCCGATCTCTTCGGCCAATGGCTCCAGAAATACGGTGCCGACCGCATGATACTCGGTGCCGACGTGAGGAACGGGAAAATCAGCATCAACGGATGGAAGGAAGACTCTACCGAAGACCTGTTACCGTTTCTCAGGAAATACATCGACCAAGGTGTGAAGACCGTACTCTGTACTGAGATCTCCAAGGACGGAACCCTTCAAGGTCCGGCCATTAACCTATATAAAGAGGTGATGACGGCCTACCCCACCCTGCATCTCATAGCCAGCGGTGGCGTGTCGTCGAAGGAAGATATCGAGGCACTCGACCAAGCCGGCATCCCTGCAGTGGTCTTCGGCAAGGCCATCTACGAAGGTCGCATCGACTTGAAGGAACTCGTAACATTAAACCGAGACCGAGTATGGGATTAGCAAAGAGAATTATACCCTGTTTAGATGTAAAGGACGGCGAGACCGTGAAAGGCGTCAACTTCGTAAGCCTGCGGAGTGCGGGCGACCCTGTAGAGCTGGGCAAGGCCTATTCGCAGCAGGGAGCCGACGAGCTGGTGTTCCTTGACATTACGGCCTCGTTCGAGGGGCGCAAGACCTTTACAGAAATGGTCACCCGCGTGGCACAGGAGATCAACATCCCCTTCACCGTGGGTGGCGGCATCAACGAGCTGGCCGACGTAGAGCGTCTGCTTTATGCGGGAGCCGACAAGGTCAGCGTGAACAGCGCAGCCATCAGACGACCCGAGCTGATAGAAGAAATCACCAAGAGGTTCGGCAGTCAGGTGTGTGTCGTCGCCATCGACGCACGCATGGACGATGAGCCGTCGACATTGAAAGCCGAAACATCCTGGCATTGTTATCTGAAAGGCGGTAGGGAGCGTACTGAGCGTGGACTCTTCGAGTGGGCCCATGAGGCACAGGAACGTGGTGCCGGTGAAATACTCTTCACCTCGATGAACCACGACGGCGTGAAGAACGGCTATGCCAACGAGGCACTTGCCCGGCTGTCGGACGAGCTCAGCATCCCCATCATAGCCAGCGGCGGTGCCGGATGCAAGGAGCACTTCCGCGATGCGTTCACGGTGGGACATGCCGATGCCGCACTCGCTGCCAGCGTATTCCACTTCGGCGAGATACCCATCCCCGAACTGAAACAATACTTAAAGAACGAAGGAATAAACGTTAGACTATGACAATAGACTTTGACAAGATGGACGGTCTGGTGCCTGCCATCATACAGGATGCTGACACACGCCAAGTGCTGATGCTCGGTTTCATGAACCGCGAAGCATTTGAGAAGACAGAAAAGACGGGAAAGGTGACCTTCTGGAGTCGCACACGCCAGTGTCTGTGGACAAAGGGCGAGACGAGCGGCCATTTCCTGAACGTTGTCGACATCAAGGTCGACTGCGACAACGATACCCTGCTCATCAAGGTACACCCCGACGGTCCCACCTGCCACACAGGAACCGACACCTGCTGGGGCGAAGAAAACAGTGCGCTGCATGGTTCTGCCATGCAGGAACAATCGTCAACGGCCTTCCTCACTGAGCTTCAGGACTATATAGACCGCCGGCACGAGGAGATGCCCGAGGGCAGCTATACCACCTCGCTTTTCAAGAAAGGCGTGAACAGGATTGCGCAGAAAGTGGGCGAAGAGGCGTTAGAGACTGTCATCGAGGCTACCAACGGTACATCGGAAAAACTTGTCTACGAGGCCAGCGACCTGCTTTACCATCTCATCGTGCTGCTGACGAGCAAAGGTCTGCGCATCGAGGATGCCGTAGAAGAACTGCACCGCCGTCACGACCCGAACTGGGATGCCGAGCGCCGCAAGGCCAAGGCAGAAGGAAAGATGAAATGATTTGAGATTTCTGTTTTTACTATGCTGATTGACTATAAGAACGTTCATATAAGCCAGAACGACGGACAACAGACGCTTTCCGACGTGAACTTCCACGTGGACGAAGGCGAGTTTGTCTATATTATTGGCCGGGTGGGCTCAGGAAAAAGCTCACTCCTGAAGACGCTCTATCAAGAGCTGGACATCGACGAGGCCGAGAAAGCCGAAGTGTTAGGCCATAACATGCTCACCATCAAGCGCAAGCAGGTACCTGCCCTGCGCCGCGAGATGGGCATCATCTTCCAGGACTTCCAGCTGCTGGCCGACCGCACAGTATACAAGAACCTGCGCTTCGTGCTCAGAGCCACCGGATGGGGAAAGAAAGAAGTGGACGCCCGCATCAACGAAGTACTCTCGCTTGTTGGCATGAGCGACAAGATGCTACGCATGCCCCATCAGCTTTCAGGTGGAGAACAGCAGCGCATCGCCATTGCCCGTGCGCTGCTCAACCAGCCCAAGCTCATCATTGCCGACGAGCCGACAGGCAACCTGGACCCTGAGACCGCCAAGGGCATCATGGAACTGCTGCGCCAGATTTCGCAAAGAGGCACAGCCATTATCATGACGACCCATAACATGCCCTTGCTCGATTTGTATCCAGGCATTGTCTATCGCTGCTTCGAGGGTCATCTGGAGGAAGTGACAGGCGACTACAACAAAATGAAGATTTCGGAAGAAGAAGAATAACCACAGATAATACATAAATAAAAAAATAAGCAACTATGAAAGTGATGAAATTCGGTGGCACCTCGGTTGGTACGCCACAACGCATGAAGGAAGTAACCCAGCTGGTTACGAAGTCGGGCGAGCCCGTGTTTGTAGTACTCTCAGCTATGGCAGGCACTACAAACTTGCTGGTCGAGATTTCTGACTATCTCTACAAGAAGAATCCCGACGGAGCCAACGAAGTAATCAACAAGATGGAGCAGAACTACGATCGCCACGTTGAAGAGCTATACAGCACCGACGAGATGAAGGAGCAGACGCGACAGTTCCTGCGCGATGAGTTCAACTACCTGCGCTCGTTTACCAAGGAGCTGTTCACCTCGTTCGAGGAGAAGAGCATCGTGGCCCAGGGTGAGATGATGTCGACCAACATGGTGGTGAACTACATGAAGGAGCAGGGCATCAACGCTGTCCTGCTGAATGCGCTCGACTTTATGCGTACAGACAAGAACGCCGAACCCGATCCCGTATATATCAAGGAGAAGCTTGCTGCCATCATGGAGAACAATCCCGGACAGCAGGTCTACCTGACCCAGGGATTCATCTGCCGTAATGCCTACGGCGAGGTGGACAACCTGCAGCGTGGCGGTAGTGACTATACTGCATCGCTCATAGGAGCTGCCATTGGTGCCGAAGAGATTCAGATATGGACCGACATCGACGGCATGCACAACAACGACCCGCGTGTCGTAGACAAGACCCAGCCTGTGCATCAGCTACAGTTTGAAGAGGCAGCCGAGTTGGCTTACTTCGGTGCAAAGATCCTGCATCCCACCTGTGTGCAGCCTGCCAAGTATGCCGGCATACCCGTTCGCCTGCTGAACACGATGGCCCCCGAAGCCGAGGGTACCACCATCAGCAACAAGACCGAGTATGGTAAGATCAAAGCCGTTGCAGCCAAGGACAACATCATCGCCATCAAGATCAAGTCGAGCCGCATGCTTCTGGCCACAGGCTTCCTGCGCAAGGTGTTCGAGATCTTCGAGAGCTACCAGACCCCCATCGACATGGTGTGTACCTCAGAGGTCGGTGTCTCGATGTCGATAGACAACTCAGCCCATCTTGGCGAGATTATGGACGAGCTGAAGAAATATGGCACCGTGACCGTCGACACCGGCATGTGTGTCATCTGCGTGGTGGGCGACCTTGACTGGTCGAACATCGGCTTTGAGACCCGCGTGATGGATGCCATGAAGGACGTGCCTGTCCGTATGATCAGCTATGGCGGTTCGAACTATAACATCTCGTTCCTCATCCGCGAGGAAGACAAGAAGCGCGCACTGCAAAGCCTGAGCGACCACCTGTTCAATTAAGAATTAGAAATTAATAATTTTGATTACACAGGCCGAAATACGATGAAAGGAATATTCCCTGTAGACCGGTTTGAGCAACTGCGTACGCCCTTCTACTATTACGATATGGCGTTATTGCGCCAGACACTCGACACCATCAACCAAGAAGTACGGAAGCATGAAGGCTTTGTTGTACACTACGCAGTGAAGGCCAACGCCAACCCCGAGGTGCTTAGCGCCATCCGTCAGGCAGGTTTTGGTACCGACTGCGTCAGCGGTGGCGAGATTGAGGCCAGCATTCGTGCAGGATTCCCCGGACGGAAGATTGTCTTTGCCGGTGTGGGAAAGAGCGACTGGGAGATCAACCTCGGACTGGACGCTGACATCTTCTGTTTCAATGTGGAAAGTATTCCCGAGCTGGAGGTCATCAACGAGTTGGCTACCAAAAAAGGGAAAGTGGCTCGCGTGGCTTTCCGACTGAATCCAAATGTCGGTGCCCACACCCATGCCAATATCACCACCGGACTTGCCGAGAACAAGTTCGGCATAGCCATGCGTGACATGCTTACCGTCATTGAGCATGCCCGGGAACTGTCGAACATCAAGGTGGTGGGACTGCATTTCCACATTGGGTCGCAGATTCTCGACATGGGCGACTTCCAGGCGTTGTGCAATCGTATCAACGAATTGCAGAACGAGTTGGAACGCCACCGCATCACCGTTGAGCATATTAATGTAGGAGGTGGACTGGGCATAGACTATCAGCACCCCAACCGTGTGCCAATGGCCGATTTCCGTTCCTACTTCGACACCTACGCACGCCAACTGAAACTGCGTCCGGGACAGACGCTCCACTTCGAACTTGGCCGGGCTGTCGTAGCCCCTTGCGGTAGTCTTATCACGCGTACCTTATATATTAAGGAAGGGGCAGTGAAGAAGTTTGCCATCGTAGATGCCGGGTTTACGGATCTCATCCGTCCAGCACTCTATCAGGCCTACCACAAGATTGAGAACATCTCAAGCGAAGAACCGAAGGACACATACGATGTTGTGGGTCCTATCTGTGAGTCGACCGATGTGTTTGCCAAGCAGATTGATTTGAACGCCACACACCGCGGTGACCTGTTAGCCATCCGCTCGGCAGGTGCCTACGGTGAGATTATGGCCTCGCAATACAACTGCCGTCCATTGCCGAAAGGATACACCAGCGACGATCTGGCATAATCACAAATCAGAAAAGAATGAACAAACATCAAGCAAAGTATTATCTCATACCCGCAGCTGCCTGTCTGATAGGGCTTCTCTTTCTGGTATTCTATTATACTTGTACCGCTTTTTCGGCAAAAACCGAAACAGAATACGTGTATATCGATGATGACGACAATGCTGACTCGGTATTTGTCAAGCTCAGCCCAATAGCATCGTCACACGGCATCACCGGACTGCGCACGCTCATACGCCACTGCGACTATCATGAGAAAGTGCATAGTGGCCGTTATGCCATTGAGCCCGACTTGCGTATCGTCAGTCTTTTCCGCAAGCTGAAGAACGGTCAGCAGTCGCCGCTCATGCTTACGATACCCGAGAGTCGCACCATACCCCGACTTGCCGCCATATTAGGCAAGAAACTGATGATTGACAGCACGGCAATAGCCCAGGCGCTGACCGACAGCATCTACTGCAACAAGCTGGGTTACGATGTATACTCCATCCCCGCGATGTTCGTACCAAACACCTACGAGGTCTACTGGAACATCTCTGTTGACCAGCTGATGGAACGACTGAAGAGCGAACATGACGTTTTCTGGAACAAAAGCCGTCGACAGAAGGCCAATGCACTTGGGCTGACACCTGAAGAAGTGTGTACCGTTGCCAGCATTATCGATGAAGAAACGGCCAACACGGAAGAGAAGCCTATGATTGCAGGCATGTACCTGAACCGCCTCAAGGAAGGAATGCCCCTACAGGCCGACCCTACCGTGAAATTTGCCATTGGCGACTTCTCCATACGCCGCATCTACAAGAACATGCTTGACACCGATAGTCCTTACAACACTTACAGGAACGAAGGACTGCCACCAGGTCCCATCAAGATTGCCTCGGTGAAGGGCATCGATGCCGTGCTGAACCGTGTTCCCCACGACTATCTGTATATGTGCGCCAAGGAAGATTTCTCCGGCACCCATAATTTCGCACGCACCTATTCCGAACATCTTGCCAATGCCGCACGCTATGCCAAGGCATTGAACGAGCGGGGAATCAAATAAGAACGTATCGTACGTGAATAGTATCGTTCCATGAATGCCGCAGCTGTTGTCCTTACTACTGTCATCATCTATCTTCTGATACTGTTTTCCATCAGTCGATGGACAACGTCAAGGCATTCGACAAACGACACGTTCTTTCGTGGGAACAGGCGTTCTCCCTGGGCCTTGGTAGCATTCGGCATGATAGGAGCCTCTGTCTCAGGGGTGACTTTCGTGAGCGTACCGGGTATGGTTCTCACCTCATCGATGACCTACCTGCAAGTATGTATAGGCTTTATCCTGGGCTACATAGCAGTAGCATTTATCTTGCTGCCCGTCTACTATCAGCTGAACCTGACGACCATCTACACCTATCTTGGCCATCGCTTCGGACAGAGTTCCTACAAGACGGGCTCTACTTTCTTCCTCTTTTCCAAGTTAGTAGGAGCGTCAGTGAAGTTCTATGTGGTCTGTATCATTCTACAGCAATTCGTCCTAAGTGCCCTTGGCGTTCCATTCCCCGTAACCGTTGCCGCTATGGTCCTGCTCATCTGGATTTACACACGGCGTGGCGGCATAGGCACTTTGGTCTTTACCGATACATTCCAGACCATCTGTCTCTTCGCTGCCCTGCTGTTGATAATATGGCAGGCCATAGACACGATGGGACTGTCACTGAACGAAGCCATCGACAAGATTGCATCCGACGAGCGGAGTCAGGTGTTTGTATGGGACAACTGGAAGAGTCCTCGCTATTTCTGGAAACAGCTGCTTAGCGGTGCATTCATTGTGATTGTGATGACGGGGCTCGATCAGGACATGATGCAAAAGAACCTGACCTGCCGCACCCTCAAGGACGCACAGAAGAACATGTGTACCTACGGCGTGGCTTTCCTACCAGCGAACCTGTTGTTCCTGGCCCTTGGCATCCTGCTGGCGCAATGGTACACAGGAGTATATGGAGTCAGCACGCTACCCGAAGGCGATCAGTTGCTGCCTGCTTTTGTAGCCCAGCAAGGGCTCCCCGTTCTGCTGCTCTTCACGATTGGCATCATGGCAGCCTCGTTCTCAAGTGCCGACTCCGCCCTCACATCGCTGACCACAAGCTTTTGTGTAGACATCTGTCAGGATTCGGACAATGAGAAGCTACGCAAACAGGTCCATCTATCTATATGCCTGCTCTTTGCCCTGGTCATCCTTACTATCCATGCTCTGAACAACCAAAGTCTTATAGACACCATCTACCTCATCGTTTCCTATACCTATGGTCCGCTACTCGGGCTCTTTGCTTTCGGGCTGTTCACTAAGAAGCCTGTTACCGACCGTCTCGTTCCCTATATCTGCCTGCTGTCACCATTCCTCTGCTACGCCATTGACTGGCTATGCCAACGACAGTTCAACTACCATTTCGGCTACGAGCTGCTGATGCTTAATGGTCTGTTGACATTTCTCGGATTATGGCTGATAAGGGGAAAGCGAAGCGAAAACAAAATAAATGAGCGTTAATAATCGCAAATCTTTTGGAGTTTCAGCCTTTTTTTGTAACTTTGTCTCCGAAATCTAAAAAGCAATGAACAAGAGCGACTGTATCGTCATCATTCCTACTTATAACGAGAAGGAAAACATTGAGAAAATCATCCGGGCCGTATTCGGGCTGGAGAAGTGTTTCCATATCCTGGTTATCGACGACGGTTCGCCTGACGGGACGGCAGCTATAGTCAAGCAACTCATGCAGGACGAGTTCTCCGACCGGCTGTTCATCATGGAGCGAAGTGGCAAGCTCGGCCTCGGTACTGCCTACATCGCAGGGTTCCGCTGGGCACTTGACCATGGCTATGAATACATCTTCGAGATGGATGCCGACTTCAGCCATGATCCCAACGACCTTCCACGTCTATATGCCGCCTGTGCCGACGAAGGCTATGACCTTGCCATCGGTTCCCGTTATATCAGTGGCGTGAACGTTGTCAACTGGCCCATCGGACGCGTACTGATGTCCTATTTCGCCTCTAAGTATGTGCGCATCGTAACGGGCTTCAAGGTGCACGACACCACTGCAGGATTCAAGTGCTACAAGCGCCGCGTGCTGCAGACCATTGAGCTCGACAAGATCCGCTTCAAGGGTTATGGCTTCCAGATTGAGATGAAATACACCGCCTACAAGATCGGCTTTAAGATCAAGGAAGTGCCCGTTATCTTCGTCAACCGCCGGGAAGGCGTCTCCAAGATGTCGGGAGGCATCTTCGGTGAGGCATTCTTCGGCGTGATGCGGTTACGCTGGGACGGCTGGACGCGAAAGTATCCCCCACTACCTGCATAAGTCACTAACAAAGATATAAGTTTTACCATTAACTAATTAATCAATTGAAAACATTAGCATTGTTCAGCAAGTGTCTGACGGCCATTGCCATCAGCCACTTGTTTTTTTTCCAAGTACAGGCACAGCCCAAGATCAGCTGGGACGCACTGAGCCTGTCTGTTGACGGGCACCGTGTTTGTCCTGTAATGGGCGAGATCCACTATTCGCGCATCCCCCAAGATGAATGGCAACGAGAAGTAAGGATGATGAAGGACGGCGGTGTGACCATCATTGCCACTTACGTCTTCTGGAACCACATCGAAGAGGAAGAAGGTATCTTCCGTTGGGACGGCCAGCGGTCATTGCGTCAGTTCCTTGAGGTGTGCAAGTCCGAGCAGATGCCTGTGGTGCTTCGGTTAGGTCCGTTCTGTCATGGCGAGGTGCGTAATGGTGGCATTCCCGATTGGATGTTCAGCAAAGGCTGCAAGTTGCGTACCGAAGACAAAAACTTCATGAAATACGCGGAACGCCTTTACCAACAGATATTTACGCAAGTACAAGGATTGCAATGGAAGGACGGAGGTCCCGTCATTGCAGCACAGTTCGACAACGAGTATCGTGGACGCGGTGAATACCTGATGGCGCTGAAAAAGATAGCACTCGGCATTGGCTTCGACCTTCCATTCTATACACGGACAGGCTGGCCCGACTTACGCACGCCAGTACCTTTTGGCGAGATGCTGCCCCTCTACGGTGACTATGCCGACGGTTTCTGGGACAAGGAAACGAAAGAATGTGCAGGCAACTATCACAAAGCCTTTAACTTCAAGAGTTTCCGCTCGTCTACCGCTATCGGCACCGACCTCTTAGGCCAACAGGAAGCCAAGGTCAATGCTGGCGACGAGCAGTATCCTTACTTTACCTGCGAGCTTGGCGGTGGTATGGCAACAGCCTATCATCGACGTCCCTACATCTATCCTGAGGACACTTACTCTATGGCTATCGTGAAACTGGGTAGCGGCTCAAACCTCTTAGGCTACTATATGTACCACGGAGGTACGAACCCCGAAGGACGGCTCCACACCCTGAACGAATGTCAGACCTCACCGGGAACAGCCAATAACGATCTGCCCGTTATGACCTACGACTTCCAGGCACCACTTGGGGAGTTTGGACAGACCTATCCCCAATACTACATGCTCCGTCCGCTACACCTGTTCATGCACGACTTCGGTGAAGTTCTCGCACCCATGGAGGCCCACTTCCCTGCCCCGCAGAACCTCGCCCTCGGTGAAGACCGTGAGCTTAGATGGTCCTATCGTTCGAAGGACGGCAGTGCATTCCTGTTCATCAACAACTACGAACGCCTGCACCATCTCTCCGACAAGCACAACGTTGTCTTCGAGGTATGCGGCATCAAGTTCCCCAAGATCACCATCCCCTCTGGTACCATGTGCATCTTCCCTGTCAATATGGAAGGTATCAGCTATGCCACTGCCCAGATGGTTGCCAAGCGCAACGGCAACATCTATCTGATGCAGGTAAAGGGCATCCCCACCACTATCGCCCTCAGCAATGGCAAGACGCTCAAGAACGTCAAGGCCAAAGGTGCCACAAAACCAGTTTATAAGAACATCTACCTGCTTAGTGTAGACGAGGCAGAACAATTATTCTTGAACCATAGACAACAAAACAGTGACATTCAAGTACTTACATACAAGAAAGAGAAAGAGGCAGGGAGTCAGCGCACCATTGTAAAAGGCAAGGCCAAGGTTGCCGAGGCCCCCTCTGACAACGACTATGAGACGGCTGCCGTTTACAAGATTGTCCTCAATGACACTTCTTTGTTGCATGGCCGCCACCTGCTCAGCATCGACTATCGAGGAGATTGCGCACGCCTCTATGCCCACTCGACGACAAATGAGTGCAAGACTGTCCGTCTCGTGGCCGATAATTTCCAGTATGGCCGTCCGTTCCTCTTCGGATTGTGGCGACTTCCGGAGAACACCACCGAACTGGAATTGCGCATTATGCCCATGCAAACCGACATGCCTGTCTACTTGCCACGAGAAGCCGACAAAACACCTGGCGAAGGTATCAAGAAAATGGTTGTAACTTCCGAAGAGGAACAATTTTGACGCACAAACGCACAACATGATTGTTAAAGAGCGGAAAAAACAGGCTCCGTCCAGCAGTTTTTTTAAGAATTGCTTGCTCAATTCTTAAGAAAAGTGTAAATTTGCAACGCAAAAAAAGCAAAACTAATTTACGAAACTACAAATACTATCACTAATTTATTATTTATGTTTAAAAGTTTAACAAACCTAATTCCTACGGGCCGCAAAGCTCGTCGATTAGCGTTGACTGCCGCACTCATTCTTGGGGGCGTCGTCTCTGTGTCAGCGCAGACGAAGGTAACAGTCAAGGACGCCACTGGCGAAGCCGTGATTGGTGCCAGCGTAATTGAAAGAGGTACGCGCAATGGAGGTATTACCGACTTGGACGGTAATTTCACCATCAACGTACAGAGTAAGAACCCCATCGTCGTTTCCTATGTGGGTATGAAGTCGAAGACCGTCAGTGTGGCTGGAAAGAAAGCCGTCACCGTGGTGCTTGAAGACGACAACACAACGCTGAACGAGCTGGTGGTCATCGGCTACGGTTCGGTGAAGAAGAAGGACATCACCGGTTCAGTGGCTACCGTGAACAGCGAAGCTCTTGTTGCCGTGCCTGTGGCCAATGCCTCCGAGGCCCTGACGGGTAAGATGCCAGGTGTGCAGATTACCACCACTGAGGGTTCGCCAGATGCCGAAGTGAAGATCCGCGTGCGTGGCGGTGGCTCCATTACCCAGTCGAACGACCCGTTGTATATTGTCGACGGTTTCCCCGTTGATGGTATCAGCGACATCCCCGCCAACGACATTGAGGACATCACCGTGCTGAAGGACGCTTCGTCTACCGCTATTTATGGTTCGCGTGGTGCCAACGGTGTTATCCTGGTTACGACAAAGAGCGGTACTGAAGGCAAGACCAAGGTAAGCTACAACGCTTACTACAGCTGGAAGAAGATTGCCAAGACCCTTGACGTACTTTCGCCTTACGACTATGCCAAGTGGCAGTATGAGCTGGCCCTGCTCAGAAACAACAACGATCCTGACAAGATCTCGTCGTATACCGATTTCTTTGGAAACTATCGCGACATCGACCTTTATCAGGATGTTGAGTCGAACGACTGGCAGGACATCATGTACGGTCGCACGGGACATACCTTCAACCACAACGTCAACATCAATGGTGGCTCTGAGACCATCAAGTATGCATTTAGCTATGCACACATGAACGACAAGGCTATCATGCTCGGTTCAAGCTTCAAGCGTGACAACTTCTCGTTGAAACTGAACACCAAGCCCACCAAGCGTACTACACTGGACTTCCAGGCCCGCTACGCCATGACCGACGTGAATGGTGCCGGTGCAAACGAGGCAACGGGTACCTACGACACTGACCGTCGTCTGAAGTATGCTGTCATCTATACCCCCATCCCCTTGAAAAACCTTGATCCCACTGCCGGTACCGACGATGACATGGGTAACCTCTACAACCCCATTCAGTCGAATCTGGACAACGACCGAAAGAAGGAACGCAAGAACCTGAACATGGCAGGTGCCTTCGGATGGGAGGTCATCAAGAACCTGAAGTTGAAGACCGAGTTCGGCTACGACTACTACGACCAATACGACCAGCGTTTCTGGGGTCTGACGGCCTACAGTGTCCGTAACTACGCCGATCAGGAATATGCCGACCATCCCATCATCAGCCTTACTGACACCAATCGTGAGCGCTTCCGCAACACAAACACCGTCAGCTACGACTTCAAGGGCATCTTCGGAAAGAACAGCAATCACTCTCTGAACGTCATGGCCGGTCACGAGTGGATTATCACCAAGCGCCGTGAGAACATTAACCAGGTGGTAGGCTTCCCTACCGACTACGATTCTGACAAGGCATGGCGTCTGGTTGCTCAAGGCCATGCTGCAGCTACCAGCGACATCTACAGTCCTGACGACAAGCTGCTGTCATACTTCGGACGTGCCAACTACAACTTCATGGACAAATACCTTCTGAGCTTCACCTTCCGTGCTGATGGTAGTTCGAAGTTTGCCGAGGGCAACCGCTGGGGCTACTTCCCCTCAGCAGCAATCGCATGGCGTATCTCTCAGGAGTCGTTCATGAAGGGTGCTGAGAAGTGGCTTGACGACTTGAAATTGCGTTTCAGCTATGGTACTGCCGGTAACAACAACATTCCTTCCGGACAACTCATCCAGGAGTATGAGCCCTATAGTGCTACAGCCAACCAGCGCACTTGGGTCAACGGATTCACCAATCCCCTGCGCCCCTCTACCTACATGGCCAACTCTGACCTGAAGTGGGAAACCACCATCACCCGCAACGTAGGTCTCGACTTCACCGTCCTTGGAGGAAAGCTGAACGGTAGTATCGAAGCCTACATCAACACCACTAAGGATCTGCTCATCGCCTTCCCCGTACAGGGTACTGGCTACGACTATCAGTATCGCAACATGGGTAAAACAGAGAATAAAGGTATTGAGTTAAGCTTCACGTACCATATTATTAATAAGAAGGACTGGGGCATCGACTTTGCTGCCAACATCGGCTTCAACAAGACGAAGATCAAGGATCTCGGTGCTATGGATGACTTCGGATGGAACTCTTACTGGGCTTCTACCGAGATCGGCAACGACTATAACGTAGCCGTCAACAGTGCCGTGGGTGAGATTATCGGCTATAAGAACGCCGGACGCTATGAGGTGAGCGACTTCGACTCGTATGATCCCTCGACCGGTTGGAAACTGAAGGACGGCGTGGCTGATGCCACCGCAGTCATCGGAGCCCTGCGCCCCGGTTCCTTGAAGCTGGTCGACATCGATGGCAATGGAACCATCGGCAATGAGGATATTGTGACAATTGGTGACGTGAACCCGACCGCCTTTGGTGGATTCACACTCTCTGGCCGTGCTTATGGCTTCGACCTTGCTGCCAACTTCAACTACAGCATCGGCAACCAGGTCTACAATGCCAACAAGATTGAGTACACCTCGACCAGCAAGTATCAGTATCGCAACATGATCGACATCATGGCCGACGGTGAGCGTTGGACTAATCTCGACCCTGCTACAGGCCTGCTGACCAACGATCCCGTGCGTCTGGCTGAGCTGAATGCCAACACCACGATGTGGTCGCCCTACATGAGCAAGATGGTGCTCACCGACTGGGCTGTCGAAGATGCCGACTTCCTGCGTCTGAACACCCTGACCCTGGGCTACACGCTGCCTAAGAACCTGACTAAGAAAGCTGGCATCAACAGCCTGCGCTTCTATGCTACTTGCTACAATGTATTCACCATCACAGGTTACACCGGATTCGACCCCGAGGCCGACTGTATTCGCAGAACCACTCTTACGCCTAATGTCGACTACTCCGGCTATCCCAAGAGCCGTCAGTACGTTTTTGGTCTTAACCTGAATTTCTAAACATATAGGAGGTATCTAAAATGAAAAATCAAATCAAACTATCAATATTGTCGCTTTCGTTGCTGACATTAGCATCATGCGACCTGGACGCCCCCACTCAGTCAACACTCGACGAATCGACCATGTTCTCAACCTATGCACTGGCTGAGGCAGAGGTGATGTCAATCAATGTATCGTTTGGTGAGACCAACTCTTACCGCGGACGTTTCCTGCCCTACTACGGTTTGAACACCGACGTAGAAGTGACGAGTGGCTCGTATCCTTCATTGTTATCAAAGAACGAAGACAAGCAGAGCCTTTGTAACTACTCTACCCTGCCCGCCAACAGCCAGATGAACACTGACAACAATGCCTATGCCATGTTCTATCAAGGCATCGAGCGTGCCAACCTGGCTATCGAGGGTATTCGTAAGTATGGCAACATCGAGAGCAACAAGGACATGGCCCAGCTGCTGGGTGAGGCCCTGACGCTGCGTGCCGTGCTCTATAACGACCTGATTAAGGGTTGGGGCGATGTTCCTGCTCGCTTCACGCCCAACAACAACGACAATATCTACCTGCCCCGTACCAACAAGGATGACATCTATCTGCAATTGCTGGCCGACCTGAAAGAGGCAGAGGACTATTGCTACTGGCCCAACGAGAACAACATCACCAAGACCACTGAGCGCGTGAGCAAGGCTTTCGTCAAGGGTCTTCGTGCACGCATCGCCCTTTCAGCCGGTGGCTATGCCCTTCGTGGCGACGGCTTCCGCAAGAGCAACAATCCCGAGCTGTCTTCTGACAAGATGTATGCCATTGCCAAGGAGGAATGTCTCGACATCATCAATAAAGGCTGCAACAACCTCGGTTCGTTCGAGGAGAACTTCCACAAGCTTTGCGAAGATAACGTGACTGCCGGTGGCGAGAGCATCTGGGAGATTCCCTTCTCGGCAGGTCGTGGCCGCGTGCTCTACACCTGGGGCATCAAGCACAATGCCAAGGACCAGTACACACAGCAGGCACAGGGTGGCGTCAACGGCCCCACACCGTTCCTCTACTACGACTATGATCCCGATGACATCCGTCGCGACATCACCTGCATACCCTACGACTGGAGCAAGGAGCTTGTCGACGGAAAAGCCAGCCAGCAGCTGCGCGCCATCAACAAGTGGAACTTCGGCAAGCTTCGCTACGAGTGGATGAAGCGTATCGTCACCTCGACCAACGACGACGGCATCAACTTCCAGTACATGCGTCTGGCCGACATCTATCTGATGGCTGCCGAATCTATCAACGAGATTGACGGTCCCAGTGCTGCATGGACCTACATGGAGCCTGTGCTCAGCCGTGTGCTGCCTGCCACTAAGGTGAGTGCACTGCGTACGGCGTACACCGCCAGCAAGGAGGCCTTCTTCAATGGCATCGTCGACCAGCGCGCCTTCGAGTTTGCTGGTGAGCAGCTGCGCAAGGCCGACCTCGTACGCTGGGGTATCATCGACACCAAGATGGAACAGGCCAGGCAAAAGGTGCTGAACCTTGGCAGCCGCACGGGTGAATATGCCGGACTGTGTGACAAGGTCTATTACTTCATCAACCCCAACGATAAGGAGACCATTATCCTTTACGGTCTGCAGAGAGGCGAAACCGAAGATGGCTCCTCTGACTGGAAGGCAGCAATGAAGGAAACCTACGGTAGCGACATCGAGTTCCATAGCAAGAACTGGTTCATCGACTCTTCCGGCAATCAGACCCTCAACGACGACTATGCCAACGGTCTGTTCGTCGAAAAACCAAGCACACACTGTGTATGGCCCATCTGGCAGACTTTCATTGACAAGAGCAATGGCTATCTGAACAACGATGGTAACCTTGGACAATTATAATCAAAAACAAAGACAACAATGAAAACATTCAATCATATTGCAATATGCATCATGGCGCTGGGAGCCTTTGTCGTTACCAGCTGTAGCGATGCTCCCGACGAGATCACGAGCTACCAGCTCAACCGCAACTTCTCGCCCGTGGATTTCCAGGCCAAAGGTGTCAGCACGACATCTGCCCGCCTACAGTGGACGCCCGTCGACCATGCTGACAAATATCTGATCGAGGTATTTGCCGACGACAGCCTCACCTTCGCTGGTTCGCCTACTAAGACCCTGGAGGCCGAGACCAACAGTATCGAGGTGACCGGTCTTCTCTACGACACAGACTATTCGGCACGTGTACAGGCCATCACAAGCAGCGATGCCTCGCGCAACTCCAAGTTTAGCGAGGTCTATTTCCGCACCAGCGCCCAGCAGTTCTTGAAGACGTTCAAGGAAGAGAACATTGCTGACCGCAGTGTCACCGCTACATGGAATGTCGACGAGGTGGGCAGCGACATCACTACCCTCCGTGCCATCGATGCCAACGGTGCCGTAGTGTCTAACAAGCAGCTCACCGCTGAAGAGATTGAAGCAGGAAAGGCCGTCATCGACGGTCTCACACCTGAGACGGTCTATACCATCAAGCTGCTTAACGGTGAGAAGGAACGCGGCAGCCGCAGCGTCACCACCATTGCCGACCTGAACGGAGCCATCGTCGTTCATCCGGGTGATGACATCAAGGCCATCTTTGCCGAGGCTGCCGACGGTGCCACCCTTGCTCTCTATGGAGGTACCCACGTCATCAGCGGTGGTGATGACACAGCAGCTGGTGCGCTGGTGGTCAACAAGAATCTCACCATCAAGGGCATCTATCCTACGAACATCCCCGTCATCAACGGACGCTTCCAGATTGAGGACGGAGCATCGCTCAGCCTCAGCCAACTCGTTCTCGACGGTACAGGCACCAGTGGCGACCAGACGTTTAACTTCAAGACTGCCGACGCTACCTACGGTGCACTCGACGTGCAGAATTGCGAGATCAAGAACTACACCAAGGGCGTCTACTACGGCAACGTCACGGCTACCATCGAGTCTATCACGTTCAACAACTGTCTCATCCACGACGTCATCTGCGAGGGCGGCGACCTCTTCGACTGCCGCAAGAGCTACATCAAGGTGCTGACATTCTCCAATAGCACCATCTACCACTGTGCTACCACGCGCGACTTCATCCGCTACGACGATGCTTCTGGCAGCTTCGCCGATGCAGCTCCCGTCATCACCGTCGACCACTGCACCATCGACGACTGCTGCAATGAGACAGCCAACAAGCGTCTGCTCTACGTGCGCTTCGTGGGCAACAGCATCACCTGGACGAACAACCTCGTGACCAACACCAAGGCCATCTTCTCCAACCAGAGCAAGACTGCCGTGCCCACCTTTGGCAACAGCGCCTACTTTGCAGCCGACAACCTGAAGAACGTCGTCGAGAAAGATGGTAACCTCTTCACCGACGACAAGGCCACATGGCTCAACGCTTCTCCCTACAGCGCTGCTTCACCTGTCTTCACCTATAACGAGGACAACGCCAAGAAGGGCTGGGGCGACCCCCGCTGGGCAAAATAAGCACAACATCATTATCAAGAGAAAGCCTGCCAGACAATTCCTGGCAGGCTTTCTTTAGGTTTGTACGTTTGAGCTTTTCATCAGCTGTTTGCCTGGCTATACTTAGCGATAGTGTCAACGAGTGCGGTAGGATTGCCCATGTCATAGCGTTCGCCTTGCAGACGTACACCGAGCATGCCTGTGCGCTGGCGCACGGCCTCGAGAGCCGATGTAAGTTCGATTTCGGACACAGATTGTGCTGGGTCCTCAGGGTGGGCAGCGCGTTTCTCATCAGCCTTGCGGATATCATCCTCCAGCTGATGGAACACTTCAGGTGTCAGGATATACTGGCCAAAAACGGAGCAGTATTCACGTTGACCGTCAGGCCCCTTTACACCAAGGAACTCCTCGGCATAGGCAGCGGTGGGTTTCTCCTTCAGGGTTGTAACATTGAGGAAGCGGGCATCCTTGTCTTCCCAAACACCTGTCATGATACCGAAATGACTGACCTTGCTCACTTCTACGGGATAGAGGCCAACAGTAAGACGGTTGTAACGCTCATAGCTCTCGATGAGTTGCAGGGCACAGGTCTTGTTGGTCGTAGTACGATAAAGCGTATCGCCAAGCATGAGCAGAACGGGCTCACCGTGAGCAAACTGGGCGGCTTGATAGACAGCATGACCAAAGCCTCGTTTCTCGCGTTGATAGACGTAGTGAAGGCGCTTGCCAATGTCAAGAATGTGGTTCTCATATTCTTGGCATTCCGAGTTAAGCTTAGCCAAATGACACTCTGACAGTGGACGCTCGAAAAAGTCCGCATACATCTGACGCTCCTCTTCAGACCCAAGCACGAGACAAATTTCCTCGATGCCACTCTTAATAAGCTCTTCCAACAGGATAAGAATAACGGGGCGCACCATTCCATCGGGACAGGGAATAGGGAAGAAGTCTTTCTTCAGCCCCCGAGTAGCAGGATAGAGACGGGTACCAAAACCTGCAACGGGAATGATAGCACGACGAACAGTATGGACGGGCTGCAACGTGAGTGTATATGCTGGCATGCCTTGGGACTCGAGATAGTCGCGCAACTGCTGCTGAGTATTGGCATCGCGTGCAAGAAACTGTACGGCACCATCGCCATGCGAGCCCACGCCCTTGCCACCGTAAACAAGCTTCTGGATATACTCATCGGCAAGCACAGCCTTGAGCTTGGGCGAAGCAAGCTCCTCAGGACACATCGGAGCCACCTGCCTATTGAACACTTCTTCGGTTTCAGTCATCAACTTGCCCAGCTCTTCGACTCGACCCTCGGCCATATACTTGATGGCACGGTTGATGAACTCCTGATTCTTTGCGCCCAAAGCGTCGTGCTCCATGCGCTCCTGCTCGTTTGAGGGGAAAGGATAGGCCTTGTTCAGGTCGGCAAGAATCTTGATAGTGTTCTTGCTGCCACACAGGTCGGCGAATACCCAGTACAGATGACGCTTTACCTTGAGCGCCTGCACCTCAATCTCATCACCGTCGAATGTCATTAGGTTGGGCTTGATACCGAAAGCACACGCCTGATCGAGTCGGCCACAACGCGAAGAAGTGCGCAGCTCGCCAAGGTACGCAATGTTCATCTCGCCCATCGTGTTCAGGTGTAGCTTATAAATAATATTGAACGCGCGGGCAACAAGCACACAGATGGCAGCACTCGAGCTAAGACCACTCTTCATGGGGAGCGTCATGTCGGTGATACGGATGCGCACACCGCCCACCTTGTACCACTCGAGCATATAGCTGGCTACACCTGCACAATAGCAGAAGAAGGAGCCCGACTTGGCAATGCGCTTCAGCTCTTGTTCGTCCATGCGGCAAGCGAAGTCCTGCCATTCCCCGCTCATCTGCGTCGCCGTGCTCTGCATCTCAAAGATGCTCGACTTCTCTATCTCGGCATATATTCCCTGTTCGATACCAGTAACGATAGCAGCACCAGCAGGAATGTCGGCATTCATCGTACGATAGTGACCTGCCCAGTCAGTATGTTCGCCAAAAAGGCACAGACGACCTGGCACAAAAAGCTTTATCATATCTTCTGTGTTATTTACATTTAAAACTTCCTGCAAAGTTAAGCATTTTTTTTTGAAATATTCGTGATTTGCGTTTTTTTTATGTAACTTTGCACCCATTATGCCATTTCATGTGCCAATCAACATATTGGATTTCATCTTCAAGGGCATGCTTATTGGGATGATTGCCTCGGCTCCGATGGGACCCGTCGGAGTGCTTTGTGTGCAGCGTACGTTGAAGAAAGGACGCTGGTACGGATTCGTCACAGGAATAGGTGCTGCAGCCAGCGACATCATCTACGCAGGCATAACAGGCTTCGGAATGGCCTTCGTCATGGACTTCATCAACAACACGCAGAACCGGTTCTATCTGCAGATTATCGGTTCGCTCATGCTCCTGGCCTTCGGCTGGTATACCTATCGCACAGACCCGACAAAGAAGATGCACCGCTCAGGTCAGGACAAAGGCACGCTGACCTACAACGCCGTGACAGCTTTCCTTGTCACGCTGTCTAATCCACTCATCGTATTCCTTTTCATGGCACTCTATGCCCAATTCGCCTTCGTGCTGCCCGACCACCCATTCGAGATGGTCGTGGGCTTCTTGAGCATCGTGGGCGGTGCACTGCTATGGTGGTGGGGACTTACGTGGCTGGTCGACAAAATCAGGCTGAAGTTCGACGAAAACGGCATACGCATCATCAACCAAATTATCGGCGTGGCCGTCATCATCGGTAGCGTTATCATGTTGCTCGGTACTACGACCAACCTATTAAGATTCTAATATGTACATAGCACAGGAGCTGAGAAAACAGAACATCGCCGAGTATCTTCTGTATATGTGGCAGATTGAAGATACCATACGTGCATTCGGCTGTTCGCTGCCACGCATACGCCGCGAATACATCAGCCGCTTCGACTATACCGATGAACAGAAAGACGAAGAGGCCGACTGGTTTGGCAACCTTATCCGCATGATGAACGAGGAAGGGTGCCGCGAACAGGGACACCTGCAAATCAACAGCGTCACGTTGCAATTGCTTGCAGAGCTACACCAACAGCTACTCGCCTCGCCCAAGTTCCCCTTCTACAGCACAGCCTACTACAAAGTGCTGCCATTTATCGTAGAGCTGCGCAACCGTGGGGCAAGGAAAGAAGAAAACGAGATAGAAACTTGCCTGAACCTGCTCTATGGCGTCATGATGCTTCGCCTACAGAAAAAAGAGGTCACACCAAACACGCAACACGCCGTACAAGAGGTGTCGACCTTCATAGGTATGCTCTCCGACTACTATAAGAAAGACAAAGAGGAAGGTTTGAAGTTTGAATAACGAAATAAATATGAACATACTGATTACCGGCTGCAACGGCCAACTTGGAAATGAAATGCAGTTGCTGGAACGGGAATACCCGCAGCATACCTATTATAATACAGATGTTGAAGAATTGGACATCACCAACCAGCAGGCTATCGAGGCATTTGTCAACGAGCATGCCATCGACGGCATCGTGAACTGCGCCGCATATACCGCCGTGGACAAAGCCGAGAGTGACAACCAGCTATGCACCGCCCTCAACACCGAGGCTCCAGCCTATCTGGCAATGGCCATAGAAAAACGAGGTGGATGGCTTATCCAGATCTCGACCGACTACGTGTTCAATGGAACAAAACACACTCCATACGTAGAGACTGACACTCCCTGTCCCGACAGCGTCTACGGCTCTACAAAACTGGCAGGTGAGTTTGGAGTTCTGAAATTCTGCCAACGAACGATGATTATCCGTACGGCATGGCTCTACAGCACCTTTGGCAACAACTTCGTGAAGACGATGATACGACTGGGCAAGGAAAAGTCGGAACTGGGCGTCATCTTCGACCAGATAGGTACGCCAACATACGCCCGCGATTTGGCCAGCGTCATCATGACTGCTATCGAGAAAGGCATTCAGCCTGGCATCTACCATTTCTCGAACGAGGGAGTCACCTCATGGTACGACTTCACGAAGGCCATCCACCGCATCGCCGGCATTACCAGCTGCCACGTACGTCCCCTGCATACCGCTGAATATCCTACTCCTGCCCATCGTCCCAACTACTCCGTGCTCGATAAGACAAAAATCAAGCAGACCTACGGCATTGAGGTCCCCTATTGGGAAGAAAGCCTCGCAGTATGTATTCACAAACTGCTTGCTCAATAATAATAGTAGACACGGTTTTCTCCAATCCGTGTCAAATGAATCAAAACAATGGCAAATCAAGAGATAGAAAGAAGAAGAACGTTTGCGATTATATCGCACCCCGATGCCGGTAAGACCACGCTGACCGAGAAGTTTCTGCTTTTTGGTGGACAGATTCAGGTGGCAGGTGCAGTAAAGAACAACAAAATCAAGAAGACCGCCACCTCGGACTGGATGGAGATTGAGAAGCAGCGCGGAATCTCCGTGTCGACCTCAGTGATGGAGTTCGACTATACGCCTGAAGGCAAGGATATAGAGTACAAGGTGAATATCCTCGACACTCCTGGACACCAGGACTTCGCCGAAGACACCTTCCGCACATTGACAGCCGTCGACTCGGCTATCATCGTTGTCGACGGTGCCAAGGGCGTTGAGACGCAGACGCGGAAGTTGATGACCGTTTGCCGCATGAGGAAGACGCCCGTCATCATCTTCATCAACAAGATGGACCGCGAAGGACGTGACCCCTTCGACCTGCTTGACGAACTAGAAAAGGAACTGGAAATCAAGGTGCGCCCACTCTCATGGCCCATCAACCAAGGTGCCAAGTTCAAGGGCGTATACAATATCTACGAACAAAAGCTCGATCTCTTTACGCCCGATAAGCAACGCGTGACGGAAAAGGTTAGTGTGGAGCTCGGTTCTGCCGAGCTCGACACCCGTATTGGCGAACAAGATGCCGCCAAACTCCGCGAAGACCTGGAACTGGTAGAAGGTGTCTACTCCGACTTCGATGTCGAGACATACCGTAGTGCCGAGGTAGCTCCCGTTTTCTTCGGCTCAGCACTGAACAACTTCGGTGTACAAGAGTTGCTGAATTGCTTTGTAGAGATTGCCCCATCTCCCCGTCCCACCAAGGCCGAGGAGCGGGATGTGCAGCCCGAGGAGCCGAAGTTCACAGGTTTCATCTTCAAGATTACCGCAAACATTGACCCCAACCACCGCTCGTGCATCGCCTTCTGCAAGGTTTGCTCAGGTCGTTTCCAGCGCAACCAGCCATACTTACATGTGCGTCAGGGAAAAACCATCCGATTCACCTCACCCACGCAGTTTATGGCCCAACGCAAGTCGACCATCGACGAGGCATGGCCTGGAGATATTGTGGGACTGCCAGATACAGGTGGAATGTTCAAGATCGGTGATACCATCACTGAGGGCGAACAACTTCATTTCCGCGGACTGCCATCATTCTCTCCCGAACTATTCAAGTATATTGAGAATGACGACCCGATGAAGGCCAAACAACTGCAAAAGGGTATTGACCAGCTGATGGATGAAGGTGTAGCCCAGTTGTTTGTCAACCAGTTCAACAACCGCAAGATTATCGGCACTGTTGGACAGCTGCAGTTCGAGGTCATTCAGTACCGCTTGGAAAATGAGTATAACGCCAAGTGTCGCTGGGAGCCTGTACACCTGTACAAGGCCTGCTGGATATCAAGCGACGACGAGCAGGAACTGGAAGCATTCAAAAAGCGTAAGTACCAATACATGGCGAAAGACAAGGAAGGACGCGATGTATTCTTGGCTGACAGTGGCTATGTGCTCAGCATGGCTCAGCAAGACTTCAAACATATACAGTTCCACTTCACCTCAGAGTTTTAGTCGGGATACCCCTACCCTATTTATATCTTACAAACTACTTCTACATGAAACTAACAAAAATCATTTCATGCCTCGTGTTGGCTATGCTCTGCACTGTGGCTATGGAAGCCAAGAAAAAGGTTTCCACTAACGAACTATGGCCTGATGGCACCCCCATTTCCCAATGGTTCAGTGACACGACACGTGTTGATGTCTCCACATTAGGCAAACGCTACGTGGTCACCGACTATGGCATAAAAAACTACTGCGAACAAGTGCAAACAGAAAAGCTACAGGCTGTTATAGACCGCTGTGCCTCAGAAGGCGGCGGTGTGGTGGTCATTCCACGCGGCTTCGTAGTAAGCGGTAGCCTGTTCTTCAAGCCAGGCACCCATCTGCTCATTGAGGAGAACGGCGAACTGCGCGGCAGTGACCGAATCCGTGACTTCAAACTCCTGAAAACCCGCATGGAGGGGCAGACGCTCGACTACTTTGCCGCATTGGTCAATGCCGACGGCTGCGACGGTTTCACCATCACCGGCCCAGGCACCATCAACGGCAACGGTCAGCCATACTGGGAGGAGTTCTGGATTCGCCGTAAGTTCAACAAGGACTGTACAAACCTCGAAGCCATGCGCCCGCGCAACGTATACATTTCTAATTGTAAGGATGTTACCGTGCAGGACGTGCGCATCATCAACTCGCCCTTCTGGACGAACCATCTCTACAAGTGTGAACGCGTGCGCTACTTGGGCTGCTACATCTTCGCCCCCACAAACAACGTGACACCTGTAGACCCAAAGCGGGGTGCCCCTTCGAGCGATGCCATCGACCTCGATGTGTGCAAGGATGTGCTTATCAGCGGTTGCTACATGAGCGTCTGCGACGATGCCGTAGTGCTGAAGGGTGGCAAAGGCACGTGGGCCGACAAGAATCCCGACAACGGTCCATGCGAGAACATCCTCGTTAGCGATTGTACATATGGACGGGTGCATGGCTGCATGACACTCGGCTCTGAATCACTGCACGACAAGAACGTCGTCCTGCGGCGTTGTAAGGTACATGATGCCAATCGCGTACTGTGGTTGAAGATGCGACCCGACACACCACAGCACTACGAATATGTGCGCGTAGAAGAGATGACAGGCGACTGCGCTTCATTCCTCGTAGTGAGGCCCTGGACACAGTTCTTCAAGCCCGAACAGCGCGACGACATGCCGCTGTCGCAGTGCAACAACATCACCATCCGCAACATTAAGATGGACTGCAAGAACTTCTTCGACGTGGGCAAGAGTGACAAGTACCGCCTGGTGGATTTCACTTTTGAGGACATCAACGTCAACGACGAGAAGAAAGCCTTCGATGCCTCGATCATCGAGAACTGCGTGGTGAAGAATGTGCAGATAAAATAGCCCTTACGCACAAAAACACAAGAAAACGGACGAATGTCAGCGTCCGTTTTCTTATATTCTTATTACTTTTGCCGAAAACAACAAACTACTTAGCAATGAATCGATTTCTTCTGGCAATGACCACGCTGATGCTTGTGCTGACAACATCGGCGACGGAGAGAAAAAAACTGAACTTCAACGCCGACTGGTTGCTAAAGGTGGGCGACATCGCCGAGGCAGCCAATCCCGATTTCAACGACAGCGGGTGGCAGGGCGTCACCCTACCCTATGCCTTCAACGGCGACGAGGCCTTCAGAAAAGACATCGTCGACCTCACCGATACCGTTTGCTGGTATCGAAAGCACTTCACACTCACAGAACAGCAACTACAAGGAAAGGTGTTCATCGAGTTCGAAGGTGCCCGCCAGGGTGCCGATGTATACTTGAACGGACATCACGTAGGCTTCAACGACAATGGCGTCATGGCCTTCGGCTTCGACCTTACGCCTTATATAATGAAAGGTGAAAATGTCATTGCCGTTCGATGCGACAACTCATGGCAATATCGTGACCGCGTGCTGAACAGCCGCTACCAATGGAACGACAAGAACTTCAATGCCAACTACGGCGGACTGCCTAAGAACGTGTTCCTCCATATCACGGACAAACTCTACCAGACGCTGCCACTCTATAGCAGTTTGGGCACAACGGGCACGTATGTCTATGCCACCGATTTTTATTATGCAGGCCTCCACCACGACGTTCCTGTTGCCACCATTCATGCCGAGTCGCAGGTGAGGAACGACGACACCAAACCTCGCACCTTCAGGATGGGGATGCGGATGCGCGACCTTGAAGGCAAGTTGAGGTTCATCACGATGTCAGACTCCATCACTTTGCAGCCCGGCGAGACCCGCACGGTGTCGGCAGCCCAGACCTCCTCCCCCCTGCACCTGTGGTCGTGGGGCTATGGTTATCTATATACCGTTGAGACGTGGCTCATGGAAAACGATCAGGATTTCGACGAGGTTGTCACCCGCACCGGCTTCCGCAAGACTGAGTTCAAGGACGGTAAGTTCTACCTGAACGACCGATGCCTAATGGTTCACGGCTACGCCCAGCGTACGTCGAACGAATGGCCGGGCGTAGGTATCAGCGTCCCTGCCTGGCTCAGCGACTACAGCAACGACCTCATGGCGAAGAGCGGAGGTAACCTCGTACGCTGGATGCATGTCTGTCCTTGGAAGCAGGACATCGAGTCGTGCGACCGCGTGGGACTCCTTCAGGCAATGCCCGCTGGCGATGCCGAGAAGGATGTGGAGGGGGCACGCTGGAAACAGCGCACCGAGGTCATGCGTGACGCCATCATCTACAACCGCAACAATCCCAGCATCATCTTCTATGAGTGCGGCAACTACCGCATCTCGAAAGAGCACATGGAAGAGATGAAGGTAATACGCGACCAGTACGACCCATACGGAGGACGCGCCATTGGCTGCCGCGAGATGCTCGACCGTCCTGAAGCTGAATATGGTGGTGAGATGCTCTACATCAACAAGAGCGGAACCAAGCCCATGTGGTCGATGGAGTACTACCGCGACGAGGGCCTGCGCAAGTACTGGGACGAGTATTCCTATCCTTTTCATAAGGAGGGCGACGGCCCGCTCTACCGTGGTGCACCGGCTCTTGACTACAACCACAACATGGACGCACTGGCACGTGGGATGGTGGAACGTTGGCATGAATACTGGCTTGAACGGCCTGGCACGGGCAAGCGAGTCAGCTCAGGTGGCGTGAAAATTGTATTCTCCGACACCAACACCCATCATCGCGGAGAGTCAAACTACCGCACCAGCGGCGTGGTCGATGCCATGCGTATTCCCAAAGACGCCTTCTATGCCCATCAGGTGATGTGGGACGGCTGGGTGTCTCCAGAGAAAGACCGCACATACATCGTCGGACACTGGAACTACGGAGAAAGTGAAAAAGTAAAAGTGAATAGTGAAGAATCAGCTTCCGCTGCTGTTGTCAAGCCCGTCTATATCATCAGTACCGGCGACGAGGTGGAGCTCTTCGTCAATGGCAAGTCGATGGGTAAGGGCGAACGTTCCTTCAATTGGCTCTTCACCTTCGAGAATGTGAGGTTCGAAGCCGGCAAGATAGAGGCAGTATCCTATACCAAGGGGAAGGAAACGTCACGTTATAGCATTGAGACCTCCGGCGAGCCTTATCAGCTGAAGCTTACTGCCATCGAGAACCCCGAGGGTTTCAAGGCCGATGGTGCCGATATGGCACTTGTTCAGGTCGAGGTACTCGACCGCAAGGGCCGTCGCTGTCCGCTGGCTGACCCAATGCTCCACTTTGCCTTACACGGCGAAGCTCGCTGGATTGGTGGAATCGGCACACGCGACAATGCGAAATACTCAATGGTCAATGCGCAATCAGCAAAAGACTCTACGCTACTTGATTCTGCCAACAAGAAGAACACCAGCGACAACTATGTCGGCGCGATGTCACTGCCTGCCGAGTGTGGTGTAAACCGTGTGCTCGTCCGCAGTACGACAACACCAGGCGAAGTGGTGCTGTCAGTCTGTGCCGACGGCCTGCGACCTGCCTATCTGACACTGAAGTCCCAACCGAGCTCTGCTGCCGATGTTTTACCCTCAATGACTCTGCAACCCGTGCTTGACCGTGGTGAGACACCAGCAACGCCTTCCTATACAGACAGTTATTTGAGCGTCGACATCGTCAATGCCAAGAGCGGCAGCAATGCAGCAACAGCCCGCAATTCCTTTGACGACAACGAGCTGACAGAATGGAAGAGCGACGGCGAGAAAGAGAATGCCTGGGTGACCTATCAGCTTGAACGCCCGGCTACTGTCAGCGAGATCACTATGAAACTAACAGGTTGGCGACAGAAATGCTATCCAATTGAGGTTTATGCCGGAATGAAGAAGGTGTGGGAAGGCATTACACCCGCTACACTCGGCTATGTCCACATCACCATCGACAAACCTGTAAAAGCTAAGGAATTAACTATCCGGATGGTAGGACCCGCACAGGACAGCAAGAAGTTTGGATTGATTAAAGAACTGGCAGGCGGTGCTGCCAACGAGATGGATCGCATGAAAAGTGCCAAGGGTAAGACCGAACTGCGCATCGTAGAAGTAGATTTTCTTGAAAGCGTGAAATAATCAGTATCATCTTTGACACTGTCTTTCAAGACAGGACAACATAAGCGTGCCAAAATGTCAGCATTGACGTTTTGGCACGCTTTTCGCATAAACGATGGCAGAAACATTTACAACTAATTAAAATAACAAGGTATTATGACAATCAAACCATTAGCTGACCGTGTGTTGGTAGTACCCGCAGCGGCCGAAGAGAAAATCGGTGGAATCATTATTCCCGACACAGCAAAAGAGAAGCCCCTGCGCGGTATCATCAAAGCCGCAGGAAAGGGAACCAAAGACGAGGAGATGCTCCTCAAGGAAGGCGACGAAGTGCTTTACGGCAAATATGCCGGAACCGAAATCGAACTCGACGGTGAAAAGTTCCTGATGATGCGCCAGAGCGATGTACTCGCCATCATCGAGAAATAGTTCATTTATAACAATTTTCATTCTTTATTTAGAAAGCTATGGCAAAGGAAATTAAATTCAATATTGAGGCCCGCGAAATGATGAAGCAGGGCGTTGACCAGTTAGCAAACGCAGTGAAAGTAACACTTGGACCTAAGGGCCGCAACGTAGTGATTGAGAAGAAGTTCGGTGCTCCCCAGATCACCAAGGACGGTGTGACCGTGGCCAAGGAGATTGAGTTGGAAGACCACTTCGAGAATACCGGTGCACAGCTCGTAAAGAGTGTTGCCTCAAAGACGGGTGACGATGCCGGCGACGGCACCACCACCGCCACACTGCTGGCTCAGGCTATCGTCAGCGAGGGCTTGAAGAACGTCACTGCCGGTGCTAATCCCATGGATCTGAAGCGCGGTATTGACAAGGCTGTTAAGGCTGTCGTTGACTACATCAAGGAGAGTGCAGAGCAGGTGGGCGACAACTACGACAAGATTGAGCAGGTGGCTACTGTCTCTGCCAACAACGACAAGGAGATTGGCGAACTGCTGGCCGAGGCTATGCGCAAGGTATCAAAGGACGGCGTCATCACCATCGAGGAGTCAAAGAGCCGCGACACCCACATCGGTGTGGTCGAAGGCATGCAGTTCGACCGTGGCTATCTGTCAGCCTATTTCGTGACCGATTCTGAGAAGATGGAGTGCGTCATGGATAACCCCTATATCCTCATCTACGACAAGAAGATCTCCAACATCAAAGACTTCCTGCCCATCCTGCAGCCTGCTGCCGAAAGCGGTCGCCCATTGCTCGTCATCGCTGAGGATGTAGACAGCGAGGCTCTGACCACACTCGTTGTGAACCGTCTACGTGGCGGTCTTAAGATCTGCGCCGTGAAAGCTCCTGGCTTCGGAGACCGTCGCAAGGCTATGCTCGAAGACATCGCCGTGCTGACTGGCGGTACCGTCATCAGCGAGGAGAAGGGCTTGAAGCTGGAGCAGGCTACGCTTGAAATGCTGGGTACCTGCGAGAAGCTCACCGTTTCGAAGGACAATACCACCATCGTCAACGGTGCCGGCGACAGCCAGGCTATCAAGGACCGTGTGAACCAGATTAAGAAGGAAATCGAGCTGACCACCAGCAGCTACGACAAAGAGAAGCTGCAAGAGCGTCTTGCCAAATTGGCAGGTGGCGTGGCAGTGCTCTACGTCGGTGCCAACAGCGAGGTAGAGATGAAGGAGAAGAAGGATCGTGTGGACGATGCTCTCTGTGCTACACGCGCTGCCATCGAGGAAGGCGTGGTTGCCGGCGGTGGTACCACCTACGTCCGTGCCCAGGAGAAGCTGGCCGAGCTGAAGGGTGACAATGCCGACGAACAGACAGGTATCAACATCGTTTGCCGTGCCATCGAGGAGCCTCTGCGCCAGATTGCCGTCAACGGTGGTGCCGAGGGTGCCGTCGTCGTACAGAAGGTTCGCGAGGGTAAAGGTGACTTCGGTTACAACGCTCGTACCGACGAGTACGAGGATTTGCGCAAAGCCGGTATCATCGACCCTGCAAAGGTAGCCCGCGTAGCACTGGAGAACGCTGCCTCTATCGCAGGTATGTTCTTGACTACTGAGTGCCTTATCGTCGACAAACCCGAAAAGGAACCTGCAATGCCGATGGGTAACCCCGGAATGGGCGGCATGATGTAAGCAGAACAGTTGGTTCTTAATAAATGCACCTTAGGAGGTAAGCACGAAAGCAGATAGGATCTGCGATTAGTGTTTACCTCCTTTCTTCTGATGGGAAACGTCCTTCCCTACCCCAACCACGGGAACCGTTGTTGTCTTCTCGCCAGTCATTGTCACGGAAACCGCCACGCCGGTCGCCACCTCCGTTTCTTCCGCCAAAAAAGTTTAGACGATAGCTAACATGGAGCATGGCATACGATGTAATGGCATTGACTTCCTGGTCGCGCCATCCGTTAGCATTGACGGTGCGGCTGAAAGTTGTTTGTTCGTGCAAGATATCATACCATTGAAGCATAACAGTTAGCTTCTTACCACGCAGGAAGCTGTGACTGAGTTGCGCATTCCATATCAGTTCGTTGGTATTAAGTGTTTCGTCGGAATAGCCACGCTTGCTGTAGACATGAAAGTCTGTGGACAGATTCGAACCCCATGGGAAAGTAATCTTCGTGTTGCCACCGTATCGGTAGTTCCAAGTAGTCAAGTTACGCGATGCCTGTAGGCGGTTCTCAGTTCGTGCATAGGTGACACGACCATTGAGCGAGAAGCTGAGCCACTTGTTCCGGAAGCTAAGCGACATGTCGGGCGAGAGGTTGTAGGTATGAGTCGTGTTTCTATCAGCTTCTGCGGTACGGTTCAGGTTCACATAACCTATCTGATGGCGATAACTACCATTGATACCACCGCTGATGTCCCATCGGTTCAGTGTGTCAAGACCAATATTGAACGAACTGCCAATACTGACACTCCAGTTGCCATTGATATTCTCTGGTCTCGAAATGCGTCCACCAGTAGTCTCGTTATATGTCACTATATTGCCAACGGCATTAGATGTGCGCTGGAATTGGGCATTCATGTTGTAACTCCAATGTCGTTGCGCCTTAGGAATCTGCATACCAAGGCTGTCCTCAACGAAAGATGGCGCACGCTGCTTCTGGAAATTCGTCTGCAGGTTAGTGGTAAACGACGGTTTAAGCCCAGGGTTACCCATTGAAATATTCAGAGGATTTGTATCATCGTATATATCGAGTAGCTGAGTGATGTTTGGTTGCTGCGTCTGTCCTCGCAACTGAACCTGCAGGTTGGTCTGCTGGTTGAAACGGTAGCGCAGATTCAGCGTAGGTGAGAGGTTGGTAACTGTACGCACGGTATCAACGGGTACACCCAAATACTGCTGAATATAATGCGACTTTTGTGGTTGGATATTGACACCCACGTTCATATTTATCTTTTCTCGGACATAGCGTAACTGTACGTCGGCATTATGCCCGTACTCCGTCCGTTCGGAATAACGGCTCAAACGATCGCTAAGATACATCTCATAGGGATTGTCGAGGAAGCCAAAGAGAGCTGTCCATTCGCGATAGTCGTTGAGTGCTTCAAGGAAAGCCTGATCACTGTAATCAGGAAAATCGTAGGTTGACGGATCGTTCTTTTGGTGGTTGTAGTTGAAGCGGTAGTTCAACTGCAAGAAGAGGCCCTGCGCTCCAAAACCGCGACGCTGATTGCGGTTAGCGCCAAAAGGCCCGCGATTTCTCTGCTGGGAAATGGCGGAGCGAGTAGAGTCCACTGGAGCAGGAGTCGGCTGGAAGGAGAGCAAGGGCTCGGTGTAAGTGGCACCAATAGAGTAGCCGAAGCTATTATTGCCAGAGATAGTGTAGCGGTTCGTCTGATATATAGAATCCTCACCGAACTGATTAAGTGTCTGGTAGAGATGTACGGCAGACAGATTGGCATTGCGGTTGTCTCCTTTGCTATAGTTGATTCTTCCGCTGATGGCTACGTTGCGTCCCCTCTTGCCGATACGACGATATAGCTGCATCTCTGAACTGAGGTTCTTGCTTTCACCATAGCCCAACGACTTGTTCTGACGGTCGTTCACAATCAGCCCTTGGCTATCCATGTATTTACGACTTTCGGCGCTGAGTGCATCAGTAACATAATCGAAAGGATTAGCGTTGAACGAAGCAGACGTTGAGAAAGAACGGTTGTCGTTGGTAGAGAAACTGACATTAGGACGGAACGACAGGTTTGTCATCGAATCGACCTGCCACTGTAAGTTCATGTTACCCGTCCAGTTGTTACCCCGCGAATAGCTCTGACTAATACTATTAGAGAAGGCACCTCCACGGGTGTTCACAAAGTTCTCTGACCCAGTACGGTTCCAATTGTCAGCATCGCTGCGGTTCCAGGTCACACGACCACTGGCTTTCAGGTTCTTATTGTTCTCATAGCTTACATCGAGTGCGGCAGTCTTCGTTTCACGCTGACCGTTATTATTGCCTCTTCCTCGCCCGCCTCGTCCGCTGAAGTTGCGGTCATTCACATTATTGGCATTACCCATGAACGTATATCGCATGGCACCAAAAGGCTTCATGGCCGTAAGGCGTATGCCGTAGCGTTGGTCGGTGCCGTAGCCAATATCAGGATTAGCCTGCAATCCCTTTCGGGCACTGCGCTTCGTAACAAACTCTAATACGAAGTCGTCATTGCCATCGTCAATGCCTGTCATACGGCTCAGGTCACTTTTTTCATCGTATGCCTTCACTTGGTCGATGACATAAGAAGGGAGGTTTTTCATCACAGCATCGTTGTTCCCTGTCATAAAGTCACGCCCGTCTAACTTGAACTTTCGAACGTCTTTGCCATTGATGCTAATTTTTCCGTCTTCATCAATCTTTGCACCTGGCAACACCTCAACCAAAGCCTCGATAACAGAACCTTCAGGAACACGGTAAGCATCGGCATTGTAAATGACCGTATCGTCCTTGATGACCATCTTAGGTATGTTAGCTGTAACTACAGCTTCCTTCAAAAGAACTGCGTCAACCTCCATAAGCAGATCACCTAAAATTGTTGTACGGCTGCTTACATTCACATTACGCACTAATGGCTTATAACCAAGATAGGTGGCTTTCAGCAGATAGCTTCCAGATCTTACACTATTAAACACGAAAGCACCACGTTCGTCAGAGTATGTTCCTCCGACAAACGTGGTGTCTTTTTTTTCTAATCTGTAAAGTTGTAAGGTGGTCTTGGCAAGAGCCTTTCCTTCTTCCTTATCAATGATTCTGCCCGATAATGTACGTTGTTGGGCGCTAATAGGTAGCAAGCCCAACACAATCACCGTGAATAAGGAAATCGAATATCGCAGGTGCAACATGTTTAGTTTTTGGTTTTGTTCCTGCTATATTAGACTCCAGAAGCGTGCAAATGTTTAATTCGAATTCACTTTATTCCGATAAATAAATATACCGATGATCACGATGGCCACACAGGCAATAATCTCAAGCCACTTCATTTTGCGCTTATTTGTTGACTTGGAAACGGGTGTCGCCATCCTTGAAGAAGGCGTTGATTTGCTTAGCGGCAGCAATACCGGCATTGGTGTTGGCCTCAGCGGTCTGTGCGCCCATCTTCTTCGGAGTCGAGAAGTAACGGCCTTCGAACTTCAGGAAGTCTGCATTGGCATCGGGCATGATGTCAGTCACGAACTTCAGGTCCTGACGCTCTTCCATGAGCTTCAGCAATTCAGGCTCGTTGATAACCTCTTTACGGGCAGTGTTCACAAGAATGCCACCTTTCTTCATCTTGTTCACCAAGGCATAGTTGATGCTCTGTTTGGTCTCAGGTGTGGCGGGGATATGCAGTGAAACTACGTCGCAAGTCTCGAACAAGGCATCCTGATTAGCCACGGCGTGTACGCCAGCAGCCTCGATCACATCGGCAGGACAGAAGGCATCATAGGCATAGATATCCATACCAAAGCCCTTGGCGATGCGAGCCACGTTGCGCCCAACATTTCCAAAAGCGAGAATACCTAACTTCTTGCCCATCAGCTCAGTACCAGCCTTACCATTATAGAACTGGCGAACAGCAAACACGAGCAGACCAAACACCAACTCGGCCACTGCGTTTGCATTCTGGCCAGGGGTGTTCTCGGCCACCACCTTATGAGCTGTAGCGGCAGCAAGGTCGATATTGTCGTAACCAGCACCGGCGCGAACAACGATCTTCAACTGCTTTGCAGCATCAAGCACCTCGGCATCAACCTTGTCTGAACGGATAATCAGCGCGTCGGCATCCTTCACGGCGTCAAGCAGTTGTGCCTTCTCAGTATATTTCTCTAACAGGGCCAGCTCATTGCCGGCAGCTTCTATTTCTGCTTTAATTCCGTTGACAGCAGCTGCTGCAAACGGTTTCTCTGTTGCAACAAGAATTTTCATAACGCTTAATTCTTAACTCTTCATTCTTAATTAGTGCTGTGCCTCAAATTCCTTCATACAGGCGACGAGTGCATTGCAGCCCTCGATGGTCTGGGCGTTGTAGCAGCTGGCACGGAAGCCGCCTACACTGCGGTGACCCTTCACACCAACCATTCCCTTGCTGACGGCGAAGTCGAGGAAGTCCTTCTCCAACTCCTTGTATTCGGGAGCCATGACGAAGCAGAGGTTCATCAGCGAACGGTCTTCTTCCTTAGCTGTACCTACGAAGAGCTTGTTGCGGTCAATCTCACCGTAGACGATCTCGGCGCGCTGCTTGGCCAACTTGTCCATAGCCTCGACACCACCCTGACGCTTGATCCAGCGAAGATTCTCTAATGCACAATAGATGGGCACCACAGGAGGCGTATTAAACATAGAGCCCTTGTCGACGTGCGTACGATAGTCGAGCATGGTGGGAATCTCGCGTGGAGCCTTGCCCAGCTTCTCGTCCTTCAGAATGATGATAGTCACACCGGCCATGGACAGGTTCTTCTGAGCACCAGCATAGATGGCATCGTACTTGGCAACATCAACAGGACGACTCATAAAGTCCGACGACATGTCGGCAATCAGAGGCACATTGACATCAAGATCCTTGCGGATCTCCGTACCATATATAGTATTATTAGTGGTGATGTGCAAGTAGTCAGCATCAGCGGGTACCGTCCAGTCCTTCGGGATGAAGGTGTAGTTGGCATCAGCAGAAGAAGCCACCTCTACTACTTCTCCAAACAGTTTTGCTTCCTTCATAGCCTTCTTAGCCCACACACCTGTGTTCAAGTAGGCTGCCTTCTTGATGAGGAAGTTATATGGAATCATGCAGAACTCAAGCGAGGCACCACCTCCAAGGAAGATCACCGAGTAGCCATCAGGCACCTGGAGCAACTCCTTGACAAGTGCTACAGCCTCGTCGACGACGGGCTGGAAATCCTTTGCACGGTGGCTGATCTCCATCAGCGAGAGTCCTGAACCATTGAAGTCTAAACACTGTTGGGCTGTGGCCTCGATGACCTCACGGGGAAGCATCGACGGGCCTGCATTGAAGTTATACTTCTTCATAATTTTTGAATGTTTATTTAATATGAAACCTTTGTTCAGTTTTGCGGTGCGAAATTACACTTTTATTTTGAGTTAGACAAATATTTCGGGGAAAAAATGCAATTCGGTGTTGGTAGTTCATATTTATTTTGTACCTTTGCACGCGAAATTGCAATTTATACATAACAAATATGATATTAGATAAGATTGACCAACTTCTGAAAGAAGTACAGACGCTGAGCGCAAAGAACGCTGACGAGGTAGAACAGCTGCGACTGAAATACCTGAGCAAGAAAGGCGAGATTACGGCCCTGATGAACGACTTCCGCTCGGTTGCTGCCGACGAGAAGAAGACCATCGGCATGAAGATCAACGAACTGAAGACGCTGGCCACCGAACGTATCAACCAACTGCGTGAGGAATGCCAGACACAGGAAGGCGGCGACGAGGCCATCGATCTAACCCGCACCCCCTACCCCATGCAGTTAGGCACACGCCATCCGCTGACCATCGTCACCAACGAGATCATCGACATCTTCAGCCGCATGGGCTTTGTGCTTGCCGACGGTCCCGAGGTGGAAGACGACCTTCACGTGTTCACTAAGATGAACTTTGCTGCCGACCATCCCGCCCGCGACATGCAGGACACGTTCTTCGTGAGCCAGCATCCCAACGACGTGACCAAGAACATCCTGCTGCGTTCGCACACATCGTCGGTACAGGCCCGTGTGATG
The DNA here is from genome assembly GCA_017554385.1 of Prevotella sp. Classification (GTDB taxonomy): domain Bacteria; phylum Bacteroidota; class Bacteroidia; order Bacteroidales; family Bacteroidaceae; genus Prevotella. The sequence continues at coordinate 41,922 of JAFZIL010000075.1, forward strand.
GAGCAGATGCATACCGAAGACGGCAAGCTTACCGCTCCCATCCGCGTCATTTGTCCCGGCCGTGTCTATCGCAACGAGGCTATTACCGCTCGTGCCCACTGTTTCTTCCATCAGGTGGAAGGCCTCTATATCGACAAGAACGTGTCGTTCACCGACCTGAAGCAGGTGCTGCTCTCGTTTGCCAAGGAGATGTTCGGTGCCGACACAAAGATTCGTCTGCGCCCCAGCTACTTCCCCTTTACCGAGCCCAGTGCAGAGATGGACATATCTTGCTTCATCTGCGGTGGCGAGGGTTGCGGCTTCTGCAAGCATACTGGCTGGGTTGAGATCCTGGGTTGCGGCATGGTCGACCCGAACGTACTGGAACTCTGCGGCATCGACTCCAAGGAGTACAGCGGCTATGCCTTCGGTATGGGCGTTGAGCGTATCACCAACCTGAAATACCGTGTCAGCGACCTGCGCATGTTCTCGGAAAACGACACCCGTTTCCTGCGCGAGTTCGAGTCGGCTGACTAAGAATGGAGCGTCTTTGGAACAGCAACTATTTGAAGGTGATGGCAGCGAACTTCTCGCTGTTCTTCGCCTTCTATGTTTTGTCACCCCTGCTTCCGCTTTATCTCAGTGAGACGTTCCATGCCACAAAGGACGTCATCGGCCTGATACTCTCTGGCTATACCATCACCACCCTGCTCGTACGCCCTTTCAGTGGCTACATCGTCGACACCTTCAACCGTAAGACCGTGCTGATGGTCTGCTTTGCAGCCTTCTCCATTTTCTTTGCCGGATACTTGGCAGCTTCCACCTTATTATTATTTACGATAGTGCGCACACTTCACGGCGGACCTTTCGGGGCACTGACGGTGGCCAACTCTACCGTGGCCATCGATGTGCTGCCAGCCTCGCGCCGCAATGAAGGCATAGGCTATTACGGTCTGAGCAACAACCTGGCCATGGCCATCGCACCTACCGTTGGCATTTTCCTGTATCATCAGACCCACAGCTTCGAACTGCTCTTCTGGGTAGCCTTCATCGTGGCTACTGCCGGCCTCCTCGTCGATGCCACCGTAAAACTGAACAAAAGCGCAACATGTAGAGTGGATAAAAAAAAGATTGCTACCGCTCCACAGGACAACTCTGGCGCGGTAGCAAACGCTAAACTCTATACTATACACTCTAAACTAAGCCTCGACCGTTTCTTTCTATTGCGCGGCTGGCTCTTGGCAGTCAACATGGTGTTCTTCGGCTTCTGCTTCGGCGTACTGAGCAACTACTTGGCCATCTACAGCAAAGAGCAATTAGGCTTTACCGGCGGCACCGGCACTTATTTCCTGCTATGCAGCGTAGGACTCATTCTCTCGCGGTTGCAAGGCAGCAAGTCGCTGCGCCAAGGCCGTCTGACTCATCATGCTGGTATCGGCATGCTTATATCGCTCGTAGGCTATACCATTTTCATTCTCGCTCCGACGCTCGACAGTCTTACCCCGATGTCCTCACCTTTGCTCATCACTGTGGGCTACTATGGCTCTGCCCTGCTCATCGGCTTAGGCAATGGCCATCTGTGGCCCGCCTTCCAGAACATGATGATAGCCATGGCCCACCACAATGAACGAGGCACTGCCAATTCCACCATCCTCATCTCCTGGGATATTGGCATGGGATTGGGGATTCTCGCAGGTGGCATCATTGCCGAACACCTGGGCTATGCTGCCGCTTTCTGGTGCGTAGCAATAGTCAATGCAGTCGGCGTTGCCCTGTTTTTCAACAGGACAAGCCGCTTCTACACCATTAGTAACTGCGGGCAATGATGACACGGGCCTTCGACGGCTTGCCGCTCACCATGTCGGTGCCAGGTGTCTGCTCTACGCCGAAAGGCACACAACGTATCGTGGCCTGTGTTTCTTCCTTGATCTGAGCCTCGGTCTCGGCTGTGCCGTCCCAGTGGCAGAGGAAGAAACCGCCATCCTTGATGCGCTCCTTGAACTCCTCGTAGTTATCGCACTCGTAGATACGCTCATCGCGATATTTGCGGGCCTTCTTGAAAATATTCTTCTGAATGTCGTCGAGCAACTGCTCCACATATTCTACGATGCCTTCCAACGGACGGGTTTCCTTTTCCAACGTGTCGCGACGCATCACCTCGATGGTTCCGTTCTCCAAGTCGCGTGCACCAAGCACTAATCTCACGGGCACACCCTTCAGCTCGTAGTCGGCAAACTTAAAGCCTGGACGCTTATTGTCAGCATCGTCGAACTTCACGGTGATGCCCTTCTTACGAAGCTGTTCGATGATGGGCGTCACCTCCTTGTTTACCAGTTCCATCTGCTCGGGCTTGGTGGCAATGGGGATGATGACCACCTGGATGGGGGCAAGACGCGGGGGCAACACCAGACCGTTGTCGTCAGAGTGGGTCATAATAAGAGCACCGATGAGACGGGTTGAGACACCCCACGAAGTAGCCCAGACATATTCGGGCTTGTTCTCCTTATTTAGATAGGTCACATCGAATGCCTTGGCAAAGTTCTGACCCAGGAAATGCGAGGTGCCGCTCTGGAGAGCCTTTCCGTCCTGCATCATGGCTTCGATAGTGTAAGTGTCAAGCGCACCGGCAAAACGCTCGGTCTCGCTCTTCACGCCCTGCACAACCGGCACGGCCATCCATTCCTCGGCAAACGTTGCATAGACCTTCAGCATCTGCTGTGCTTCGGCTTCGGCTTCCTCGCGTGTAGCATGGGCAGTATGTCCTTCCTGCCAGAGGAATTCCGAAGTACGCAGGAACGGACGTGTACGCATCTCCCAGCGCATCACATTGCACCACTGATTACACATCAAGGGCAGATCGCGCCACGAGTGGATCCAGTTCTTATAGGTGTTCCAGATAATCGTCTCCGAGGTAGGACGGATAATCAGCTCTTCCTCGAGCTTAGCAGCGGGATCAACAACGACGCCGCTCTTATCCTCCGTAGCCTTCAGACGGTAGTGGGTCACCACGGCACACTCCTTGGCGAAACCCTCCACATGCTCGGCTTCCTTAGAGAGGAACGACTTTGGGATAAGCAGGGGGAAATAGGCGTTCTGTGCACCCGTCTCCTTGAACATCTTGTCTAATTGCTGCTGCATCTTCTCCCAGATGGCATAGCCATAGGGCTTAATGACCATACATCCGCGCACAGCCGACTGTTCGGCCAAATCTGCCTTCACTACGAGGTCGTTGAACCATTGAGAATAGTTCTCGGCATGTTTTGTCAAATCTTTCAGTTCTTTTGCCATATTACTTTATATTGCTTTTAATGTTCTCTTTCTGCAATTCGGGTGCAAAGGTAATGAAAAAAAACGAAAATCCTACATTCACGGCAAAGAAATCGAAAGTATTTTGTTTTCCTTGTATTCTTAAGGTCTGCCTTGGTGTGAAAACATACTGTTTGACATCGTCAAAGATACTGCTTGGCATCATCAAAGATACTGTTTGACATTGTCAAAGATACTGCTTGACACCCAAAAAGAGACCTATTCTCGTAGCAAGCGAGAACTATTCTCGTAGAAACGCTACACCGCAAGCTTGTAGGAACAGCACCGTTGAGCTCGCAAACAGCCCCTGTCAAGGCTACTGACAGCCCCTGTTAGACCTTCTGACAGGGGCTGTTTGCGACCCAATCAGCCCCTGTTTACAAGCTTGTTTGGGTCATTGGTGGGAAAGAGGGGGCACGTAGGGGGCACGTAGGGGGCGCGTTTTTAGGCAAGATGTGCCCCCCGCAAATGCCCATATACAAAGGGAAAACAAGCAAAAGGGGCACGAGGGCACCTTTTTTTATTTTTGCCCGTAGGTGAGACTGCAAAAGAAGTCAAAGCCATCGTACCATTTTTTGGACAAGGTGGCGCTGGTAGTCTTTACTGTTCTCGGCTATTACACCAGGAAACAACATATGGACGACGATCTGGTCTTCCTCTGGTTGCTGGCTGGCATGCCCGTTCTTATCGTGTCGGTGATTTGGGGCATCAATGAACTGATGGCTTGGATGAACGGGAAATAGCAGAAAAAAGGTCGAAAATAGATAAAAACAGTATGTAAAGTGTCGCCAAAGTTGTTAAAAATCACAAACTTTGGCGACACTTTGAAAATAATATTCTAACTTTGCAGAAAAATTCATCACATGGATAAAATAATAGGAAAACACCAGGTACAACATACAAACGGTGTTGATAACGACATGGGGCATGAAGGAAAACCTGCACAGTGATGAATTCCAGAAAGTATTGACAATGAATGATTTATTCGTTGAGAATACCGA
>JAFZIL010000076.1 GCA_017554385.1 Prevotella sp.
TAACGAGTCTAAATTGGATAAGTACTATATCCAACAGAACGAAATTTTTATCGAAAAATTTACAAACCGTCATAACAAATTGAATATTAACTAATTAGAAGTCCTTAGAAATTTTTCTTTGGACAGCAGTGATTTAAAATAGTTAGTTAATTCTATCAACCATGTTTGCATTTAGCTGTTTCGGTATCTCGAAGGATTCTTTTTTGTGCCAACTCTTCAGTTTGCAGTTTGCAAAATTACACATTTCGCCCGTATTGTGCAAATAAAATTATAAAAAAACTACATTTTTCGCTGTTTTCTTGCAAAAACGCAAGAAAAATGTTAAATTTGCAAACGATTTATAACCACAAACAACAAATAAACTGAAAAATGAAGGAACTGAAAGGAACAAAGACTGAAAAGAACCTGCAAGAGGCTTTTGCAGGCGAATCAATGGCACGCAACAAGTACACCTACTGGGCATCGAAGGCCAAGAAGGACGGTTTTGTGCAGATAGCAGCCATCTTCGAAGAGACGGCTGCCAACGAGAAGGAACACGCCAAGATGTGGTTCAAGCTGCTTGAGGGCGGTGCCATCAAGGGTACGGAGGAAAACCTCGAGGCTGCCGCAGGTGGGGAGAACTTCGAGTGGACCGACATGTATGCCCGCATGGCGCGTGAGGCCCGCGAGGAGGGCTTCGACGAGATTGCCGAGAAGTTCGAGGGCGTGGCTGCCATCGAGAAGGAGCACGAGGAGCGTTATCGCAAGCTGCTCGACAACATCCGCAAGGAGCGCGTGTTCTCCAAGGACGGCGACGTCATCTGGCAGTGCAGCAACTGCGGACACATCGTCATCGGCAAAAAGGCACCCGAGGAGTGTCCCGTCTGCAACCATCCGCAGGCTTATTTCCAAGTAAAAGCCGAGAACTACTAAGGGCAACAGATGCTCATCAACAAGTTAACAGGGGCTGGGACATCACGTTCCAGCCCCTGTTACGTCATTAAACAGCCCCTCTCAGACCCGCTGACAGCCCCTGTTAGCCACACAAACAGCCCCTGTTACAGCGATAACGGGTCATGCATTGTACTGCCGTAAGGCAGCCAACAGCTCACTGTTCTCACTCCGTGTGCCAATGGTGACACGGAGGCAGTTGTGGCAAAGCTGCACGCGGGTACGGTTGCGGACGATAACGCCACGCTCTACCAGATAGTCGTAGATGGCCTGTGCGTCAGTTACGCGAGCCAGGAAGAAGTTAGCGTCGGTGGGATAGACCTTCAGGCAGATGGGCAGTTCGGCAAAGGCCTCAACCAGACGGCCGCGCTCACCGAGAATCATGCGCACCCACTTGTCGGTCGACACAGTGTCGGAGATGGCCTTCATGGCCTGCTGCTGGGTGAGCAAGTTCAGGTTATAGGGGTACTTCACCTTATTATATATATGTACGATGTCGGGCGAGGCGAACGCCATGCCGAGGCGCAGGGCTGCACATCCCCATGCCTTGCTCATGGTCTGTAGCACCACGAGGTTTGGATGCTGCTTCAGCTCAAAGCGGAACGACAGCTGACGCGAGAAGTCTATATAGGCCTCGTCGACGATGACGATGCCCTGAAACTGGTCAACGACCTTAAGTATCTCGTTGCGGTCGAGGCTGTTACCCGTGGGATTGTTGGGCGAGCAAATCCAGATAATCTTCGTATGCTCGTCGCAGGCAGCCAACAGTTCGTCGGCACGAAACTGATAGTTATCGTCGAGCAGAACGGGCCTGTATTCCACATCGTTGATGTCGGCACAGACACGATACATGCCGTAAGTAGGCTCGATGGCAACCACGTTGTCGACACCCGGACGACAGAAACAGCGGTATGGCAGGTCGATAGCCTCGTCGCTGCCGTTACCCAGGAAAATATAGTCGGCAGGCACCTGCTTCACACGGGCAATGGCTTGCTTCAGCTCGCGTTGCAAGGGATCGGGATAGCGGTTGTAGGGTGCATTATAAGGATTCTCGTTGGCATCGAGAAACACGTGGGCCTCGTGCCCGCTATACTCGTCGCGGGCCGAGCTGTAGGGTGCCAGCACTGCGATGTTGGGACGGAGCAATTCTGCAAGTGGTTTCATCGTTCTATACTTCTGTATTTTTATTCCTATTTTGTAGGAAGCGCTACGGCATACCCCTACAAATCGGTTGCAAAATTACAAAAAAGCAAGTAAACAGCCAAATGTTCTTTCTAAAAACTAAGAAAAGAAGGATACTGGCGACACTTCTTTACCACGCACTCGTGCGAATGTAGGGGCAGGCCCCGTGCCAGCCCGCACCACCACAAGGCGGTATATACGCGCGAAGAACGCCGTGACCGGCGTACGGGCTGGCACAGGGCCTGCCCCTACATTCACCAATTCATCAGTCGCAGTTCTTTCCCGACATCATCGGCGTTCGCTAAATCTGCACTTTCATTCAGTCGGTCAAACACCCACCGCATCGGATTATTGTAAATGTAGTTCAACACATACTGATATGCAACGTTGTTCCTCAGAATGACATCGTAGAAACGTGTCTGCCACAATCTCACATCGAAGGGTGTCCATCCCTGTTCCTTCACGCCGTTTATATACTCATTGGTCGTCTTGCTCTTAAACCACCTTATTGCATCAGTTAAACTGCTTTCACTACCGTTATATAAAAGGATATGAACATGATTGGGCATTATCACGTGTGCCACATCCATCAGTCCGGGAAATGCGAGCAACATCTGCTGGTAGGCATCTTCCACCATCCTTCCCGAAGCATTGAGCACCAATTCGCCATCCCTCACATCGCCAAAACGACACACACGCCCTTGCGTGACGATGGTGATGAAGTAGCAACATTGCGCAGAATAGTCAAAGTCCTGTAGGCGCAGGCTGTTACGGCGAGAAGGAAGGAGTTCGTCAGACATCTCGAATCATACGTTTTAATTGAAACGGGACGGCGTGAATGTAGGGGCAGGCCCCGTGCCAGCCCGATGGCCCGTAGGGCCACTGCTCCGCGCTGTTGCAATGATATACGCCGTGGCCGGTGTTTGGGCTGGCACAGGGCCTGCCCCTACATTCGGTGAATTCGTGAAATTATTCAGCTAATCTAACTGTCATCGCATTCTTATGGGCGTCGAGCTGTTCGGCCTCGGCCATTAGCTCTACGGCACGGCCTATATTCCGGACACCCTCACGGGTGAGGTGCTGGAAGGTGATCTTGCGGCAGTAGCTGTCGAGGTTTACGCCGCTATAGGCAGTGGCATAGCCGTGGGTGGGCAGGGTGTGGTTGGTGCCGCTGGCATAGTCGCCGGCACTCTCACAGGCGTAGGGACCAAGGAACACGCTGCCGGCATTGACCACACGGGCGGCCAGCTGCTCATAGTCCTGCGTCTGGATGATCAGATGCTCGGGAGCGTATGCATTGCTCAGGGCGATGGCCTCGCCGGCAGAAGCGACAAGCACGCTGACGCTGTTGTCAAGGGCTTTAGCTGCTATCTCCTTACGTGGTAAGCGTTCCAACTGAAGCGCCACCTGCTCCTGTACGTCGGAGAGCAGCTGTTCGCTGGTAGTGATGAGCAGCACCTGCGAGTCGATGCCATGCTCAGCCTGCGACAGCAGGTCGGCAGCCACATAGTCGGGACGTGCCGACGCATCGGCAATGACACATACCTCACTGGGGCCGGCAGGCATGTCGATGGCAGCATCGCCCAGCGACACCTGCTGCTTGGCCTGCATGACATACTGGTTACCCGGGCCGAAGATCTTGTAGACCTTGGGCACCGACTCCGTACCGTAGGCCAAGGCACCGATGGCCTGCACGCCACCTATCTTATATATATGGCTCACGCCAGCCACGCGGGCAGCGAAGAGGATGGCGGGATGTACCTTACCCTCTCGGTTCGGGGGTGTGCAGAGCACTATCTGACCGCAACCGGCAATGCGGGCGGGAGTAGCCAACATAAGAACGGTACTGAACAGCGGTGCCGTTCCACCCGGGATGTACAGTCCCACCCGCTCAATAGCCACGCTCTTCTGCCAGCAGGTGACACCCGGCTGGGTCTCTATCTGCTGTCCCTCAAAGCGCTGTGCCTCATGGAACTTGGCAATATTGGCATGTGCCAGGCGGATGGCATCCTTCAGCTCGTCGCTGATAAGTGTCTCAGCCTCAGCAAACTCGGCATCGCTCACAGCGAGCGTGGTCAGCTCGGCATGGTCGAAACGGCTCTCATACTCGCGTACGGCCTCGTCGCCGCGCTTTCTGATATCGCCCAGGATGGCGGCAACGGTGTCGTGAAGCTGAGCAGTATCAAGATGTGGACGAGACAAAATCTCGTCCCACAATGAAGGTGCTGGATGACGATATACTTTCATGTGTTTATTCCTTTTTTCTTTAACCGATTCCGACGGGCGAACCGTCGGACACGTTTTCTTAGTAATCGTATAAAAATAAGTGGGTATGATTTTAACTAAACACGAAGAAACGAAGAAAGGAAGATGATTTCACGAGAACGAAAAACTTCGTATCTTCGTATCTTCGTGTTCCATTAATTATTTGTACCAAGTTATTATTTTATCATCACTTAAAGAATCATCTTCTCTATCGGTGTGACGAGGATACCCTGGGCGCCCAGCTCCTTCAGCTGTCCTATGATTTCCCAGAAGCGATGCTCGTCGAGCACGGTGTGAACGGAGCACCATTCATCGTCGGCCAACGGGATGATCGTAGGACTCTTCAGACCCGGCAGCACGTTGATAATCTCCTGCAGGCGGGCCTTCGGAGCATTCATGCGTACATATTTCTTATCCTCTGCCTCGCGAACGGCCTGGAAGCGGAACAGCATCTGATCCAGGATCAGGCGCTTCTCCTCGCTCATGTCGGGATAGCCAATAAGCAGCGCCTCGCTCTGCATTACCACCTCGACCTCACGCAGGTTGTTGCTCACAAGCGTTGAGCCCGAGCTGACAATGTCGAAGATAGCATCGGCAAGACCGATACCTGGGCTGATCTCCACCGAACCGGTGATGACATGCACCTCGGCCTTGATGCCCTTCTCCTGCAGGAAGCTGTTCAGGATGACGGGATAGCTCGTGGCAATCTTCTTACCCTGGAACCACTCCAAACCTTCGTACTGCACCTCCTTCGGGATGGCTAATGACAGACGGCACTTGCTGAAGCCCAAGCGCGAGATGATCTCGGCCTCGGCTCCACGCTCCACATATTCGTTCTCGCCCACCACACCGATGTCGGCCACACCCGACGCCACACTCTGTGGAATGTCGTCGTCGCGCAGGTAGAGTACCTCGAGTGGGAAATTCTTGGCTCCCACCAGCAGCGTGCGCTTGGTGGCGCTCACCTTGATGTCGGCCTCGGTAAGCAGGTTCATCGTGTCGTCAAAAAGACGGCCTTTCGATTGTATCGCAATTCTCAACATAATTCAAACGGTAAATGATAAATATCTGAAAAACTGGGCGCAAAATTACGCAAAAATTCCCAATTGTGCAATAAATTGCGTACTTTTGCAGCGAAAATTGAATAAAAGTGAAACATTTTGGCATTTTTATACTCCTTTTCCTTATCCTGAGTTGCGGCAGGCAACAACAGGAGAAGATCAGCACGCCCTGGGGAGGTGTCATCGGAGAGGAGAACGACACAAGCAGTTTCGACCTTGACGACATCGAACGCTCGGGCGAGCTGATTGCGTTGACGCTGTCGGGCCCGGAGACCTACTACGACTACCACGGCAGGACGATGGGTGCCCACGCCATGCTCTGCCAGCGATGGGCCGACCATCTGGGTGTCAGGCTGCGCATAGAGCTGTGTCGCGACACTGCCGAGCTCCTCAGCCGACTCGAAGCGGGCGAGGCCGACGTTATCGCCTTTCCTCTAACAGCCGACTCACTGAGCCCGGGATGGATGGTCGACAGCACCAAGCAGATGCTCACGGCATCGCTGAAGGAATGGTACCGACCGGACATGCTCGCCAACGTACGCAGCGAGGAACAGCGATTGCTGAAAGGCGGAGGCGTGAAGCGCCGCGTCTATGCACCCATGCTCAACCGTCAGGGCGGCATCATCTCGCGCTACGACGGACTGTTCCAGCAGTACAGCCGCTCCATCGGCTGGGACTGGCACCTCATGGCAGCACAGTGCTATCAGGAGTCGACCTTCGACCCGATGGCACAGTCGTGGGCAGGTGCCAAGGGACTGATGCAGATCATGCCGTCGACAGCCGACCATTTAGGACTGGCCCGCAGCGACATGAACGACCCGGAGAAGAACATCGCAGCGGCTGCCCGCTATCTGAAAGAGCTGGAAGGACACTTCAGCGACATACGCGAACGGCGCGAACGGCAGGACTTCGTGCTGGCTGCCTACAACGGTGGTTTCTTCCACATACGCGACGCGATGGCACTGGCAGAGCGCGACGGAAAGAACCCGCACCGCTGGGACGACGTGTCGTTCTACGTACTGCACCTTGCCGAGCCAGAGTACTACCAGGACCCGTTGGTGAAGCACGGCTACATGCGAGGCTCTGAGACCCACGGCTACGTGAAGAGCATACGCCAGCGATGGCAGCAGTACCGGGGCGTGAAGGGAAGCCCGGCCAACAGTGCCCCGCAGAAATCGAAGAACGCCAAGCACCGCAACAAGTTCCAGTCATAGTAACAGCACTTCCCGACATCATCAGGGAAGCCGCAAAAATTCATTAAAATTAAGTGATTAAACGAATGTAAATTTTGCCTTTAGGGTCGCAAACAGACCTTAAAGGCAAAATTTGAATTGTTAAATTGCGACAAAAAGATATGACAAATTGACGGTTTCCGACATTTTGACTATATATTTGCATCAACGACTTTCAACAGTAAAATAGTTATTAACAAATAAGAACGAAGTATGAAAAAGATTGCAAACTATTTGGTGAGCGGCATGAGCGTCGTAGCCATTGTTTTCTCGGTAGCAGCTTTCAACAAGACCTGTGCAGCCACCAATGGTGCTCCACAAATGGACCATGTGACAGCAGTGGCTGTCGCACAACCCGTAGACCTGACCTACGCAGCTGAGAAGGCCCTGCCTTCCGTCGTACATATTAAATATGTGCAGAACTCAAAGATACAGACGGTAAAGGTGCAGAGCGACCCGTTCGAGGATTTCTTCAGCGATCCCTTCGGTGGTTTCTTCGGACGCGGACAGGGCCAGGGCGGCACCCGTGAGCGCAAGGTGCAGACCCCGAAGAAGACTGCCACGGGCTCGGGCGTCATCATCTCGACCGACGGATATATCGTAACCAACAACCACGTGGTCGACGGTGCCGACGAGCTGACCGTCACCCTGAGCGACAACAAAGAGTACTCGGCACGCATCATCGGTGCCGACAAGACCACCGACCTGGCACTCATCAAGATCGACGGCAAGAACCTGCCCGCCATCAAGATTGCCAACAGCGACGACGTGAAGATCGGTGAGTGGGTATTGGCCATCGGCAACCCGCTCGGACTGAACAACACCGTCACCGCAGGCATCATCTCGGCAAAGGCACGTACACTCGGTGCCAACGGCGTGGAGTCGTTCATCCAGACCGATGCTGCCATCAACGCCGGCAACTCGGGCGGTGCACTGGTGAACACCCGTGGCGAGCTGGTCGGCATCAACGCCATGCTCTACTCGCAGACAGGCTCCTACAGCGGCTACGGCTTCGCCATCCCCACGGCCATGATGAACAAGGTGGTCGACGACCTGAAGCAATATGGCACCGTGCAGCGCGCCATGATTGGCATCAGCGGCACCGACGTGAAGAACTACGTCGATGGCGAAAAGGAGAAAGGCAACGAGGTTGACCTGGGCACTATGGAAGGCATCTATGTGGCCGAGGTCGTGGAGAACAGTGCTGCCGAAGAGGCCGGACTGGAGAAGGGCGACGTCATCACCGAGGTCGACGGCCAGAAGATGACGAAGTTCGGTGACCTGAGCGGTATCATCGCACAGAAGCGCCCGGGCGACAAGGTCTCGATCACCTATCTGCACAACAAGAAGAAGCACACCAAGCAGGTGACGCTGCGCAACGAGCAGGGCAACACCAAGGTAGTGAAGAATGCCGACCTCGACGTGCTCGGTGCCGACTTCCGCCCCGTGACCGAAGCACAGAAGAAGCAGCTCGAAATCAGCTATGGCCTGGAAGTCGTCAAGGTGAACGGCGGCAAGATGAAGGATGCCGGCGTGCCGAAGGGATTCATCATCCAGACCGTGAACGATGTGAAGATCAGCTCGCTCGACGACCTGCAGGAGGTGGTGAAGGAAGCCTCTACCTCGAAAGATCCCGTGCTCATCATCAAGGGCTTGTACCCCACGGGCAAGAAGAGCGGCTTCTACATCCAGCTGTCAGAATAACCCCTACCCTTCCTTTCCCGAAAGGTTCCTTACGGGCCAGCCACTTGACACAACGAGTGGCTGGCCCGTATTATTTACGTGTGTCGTACCATATAAAAAAGTACGGCACACAACATTTTTTTACCAAAACGTAGGACAATTCACTTTTTTTTCGTATCTTTGCCACATCATTTCAGCAGACAATCTATTATTCACTAACGAAAAAATACCGAAAAATGAAAAGACTATTGACACTGGCCCTCATGGCAGCGGGCTTCGCATTCACCGCAGATGCAGAAGAACAGGAAGTGCAGACCACCAACGAGAGCACCACCATCGAAGTGCCTGCATGGGTAAAGAACATCAAGTTCAGCGGCTATGGAATGATACAATATCAAGGTCAAGACCCTGAGGACAACCACACCAACAGCATCAACCTGCGACTGGCACGTTTCATCCTCGACGGCAAGATAGGCGACTTCGACTGGCGCGCCCAGATCCAGGGCACTAACGTCAAGGGCCCCGGCGAGCCCACCGTACAGCTCGTCGACCTCTACACAGAATGGAGGAAATATCCGGAGTTCAAGATACGTGCGGGACAGTTCAAGCGCGCCTTCACCTTCGAGAACCCCACCCACCCCATCACGCAGGGATGGTATTCATACGCCAACGTCATCAACGCCCTCTCAGGTTTTGGCGACCGTACAGGCGAGAAGTCATCCGGTGGACGCGACATCGGAATTCAGGTGCAGGGCGACCTCTTCCCCAATGCCAACGGACGCCGTCTCCTACACTATCAGGTAGGCGTCTACAATGGTGAAGGCATCAACTCGAAGGATGCCGACAACCGCAAGGACATCATCGGCGGCCTCTGGGTCATGCCTATTGCAGGCGTGCGCATCGGTGCCTTCGGATGGACGGGTAGCCGTGCCGCTGTGGGCGAGAAGAACCGCTACGCCATCTCTGCCGAATACGACAAGGACGAATACACCTTCCGCGCCGAGTACCTGCACTCGCAGGGAATGGGTGCCGACGCCTCCCTGGGCGACAAGGCCGACGGTTGGTATGCCTTCGGCATCGTGCCTGTCGTGAAGTCGAAGCTCCATGCCAAGGCCCGCTACCAGACCTACCGCAAAGTCAAGGAATGGGATTCGTCGAAGACCATGTACGAGGTGGGCTTGAACTATTTCTTCACCAAGAACCTGCAGCTGAACGCAGAGTACGCCCGCGTCAACGACCGCTCATTAGCCAGTCCCAACTACAACTTCATAGACGTAGAACTGGACTTCCGCTTCTGATAAACGGAAACACCGCTGCTTACCCTCACCTCTCCACGAGCCAGTACTCCATCTTGTTCGTCGTGCGCCGGTTCTCGAAACGGAACTGGCTGTCGCTCAGGGCGAGACCAATCTTGATGAAGCTGGTCTTTGGGTCGAAGTTGGCATAGCGGACGGAGAGCAGGGCGCTGACGTCGTTCAGGCTCCACCAGCGGCCCTCGTTGGCACGGGGCTTGCGGAAGGTCTCGCCAACCATCTCCACCAGGTCGTTCATGCGCTGGTAGTTCTCGTTCTCGCTGATCAGCACCTCTATCTCGTCGTTATCGAGCCAGTAGCGCTCACCATTATTAAAGAGGTAGAGGGCTTGGGCGAACAGCTGACGGTGGTTCACGTTGTCCTCGAAGTCAATCATGCCCGTAGCCTCCACGCAGACGAAGCGGCGCGAGCCGGTGGGATCGGTGAGGGGCTTCATCTGGTTGGTGGTACCGATGAACGAGGTGTAACGGCGGTACTGCTTGATGGTCTTGCCGTAGGGCGGACGGAACTTCACGTCGCTTGACGACAGCAGGTACTTCAGCACGATCTGCTGGCCCGCCGTGGTCTTGTCGAACTCGTCGATGTTGATGAGCGCAAACGACGTCAGGGCGATGTTCAGGTCGAACTCGTTCTTGAAGTTGATCTTGTCGTTGTAGTAGTCGCGCAGCTCTGGCGGCAGGATGATCTTGCAGAAGCGCGTCTTGCCACAGCCCTGACGACCTATCAGCAAGGGAGTCAGGGAGTTGCCCGTCAGCTGCTTGTCGCTCTCACGCCACTGGGCCACCATTCCCACGAGCCAGCGCCTGAGATACATCTCCCAATGGGGCTGCTTCGTAGGAACGCGCTTCGCCAGTTCCCCGATATAGTCGTTCCCATCCCACTCTGGCAGCTTGTCCAACCACATGTTCACGGGGTCGTACTGCTCGATGCGGGTGGAGTTGATGAAGCGCGACACATCCTGATCCCATGACTTCAGACCCAGCTCACGGGCACGGATGGTCATATCGTTGCGCACCTCCTCTGTCAGCGGACGGTACTCCTGCTGTTCGCTGTACTTCTCGCGATACTCGGCCACGCCCGTCAGGAGGTTCTTGCGCATGTCGAAGTTCTGGTTGAGGAAGATCTCCGTCTTCATCGTCATCAGCGTCTCCTGCGGGATGCTTTTCAGCGGACGTATCTTGTGCTTCTTCATGTAATCCTCCTGCAGCGTCACGGCATAGACAGCCGAAAAGGTCTTTCTGACCAGCAGCTCATCCGAACGGAATACGGGGTGCTCGAGCGTCATCACCTGTGCCCGTGCCATCGAGATGCCCTCGTCAAGACAGCGCGAGGCTATCTGCATCAGCATCTGCTCCAACCGTTCCTCCGTAGGCAGCTCGAAGTAGTGCCCCAGCACGTCCTCAACGATGAAGAGCCAGTTCAGTCGCCATGTGCGCTCGACGGTACGACCCGGCATCAGGGCACTGCTCTCCTCGGTGATGCTTACCGGCAGCTCCTCTTCCGGCTTCGTCGTGTCGGCATAGAAGGGCGCCGCCTTCGGATTGAAATACACCTCAGGATCGCTGCTCAGGTAGACCGTCCTGTCCAGTCGTGGCTCTAAGAACTCGATGTCGATGCCGAACTGCGACTGATACGCCTGACGCGCCGTCGCGTAGATATTACGGTGGAACTGACGGGCCTCAACTACATCCTTCGGCAGTTTCCCGCTGTCCTCCTTTCCTTCGAACAGCTCTCCTCTCACCACCACCTTCACACTTCTTCCCGACGCCCCGAGGAACGTCATCAGCGTCTGCGGCATCCGGCTCACCTGGTTGCGCAGCCCGACGGCCTGCTCGTAGCTCTTCAGCCCGTTCATCTCCAGCACCACCAGCCCATTATACGCCACCATCAGCCGTTTCCCCTTCTGGTTCTTCAGCTCCGCAGCGAAGCAGATACGCGGCAAACCTATCAGCATATCATCCGAGACCTCCAGCTGACCGTCCTCCAGCCGGCGCGTCTTCATCATGTGGTACATAGAGCGCAGCTTCTTCACGTCCTCTTTCTGCTCACCCGAACGGATCAGTTCAGCAAGTTCCTTCAGGCCCATGCGGTTCACCACTTCCTTGTTTCTCGAAATCTTCAGTACAGATACCTTTTTCATAATCGTTCTCTATTTTTGGTTCCAAAGGTACAAAAATTTTGCGAAATTTCAAAGAATTTGACAAAGAAAAATACAATTTAGTATCAACTCTACATAAAAACACATCAAATCCCCTTTATTTAAAAGCTTTTCAAGAGGTTTCATCTATACATAAACTCTACACTATCTATACACTAACTCTACATGAACTCTACACGATTCATACTGTTTTCATCACAAAAGTATATTGTTTAGTGTCCCCAACTATACTGTTTTGCCTCGCAATGAATACTGTTTGACTTCCCAAGGAATACTGTTTGACACCTCAAGGAAGCCTCCATCACACCTCAACGAAGGCTCCGTCACACCTCAACGAAGGCTCCGTCGCACCTCAACGAAGCCTCCGTCACATCCCAACGAAGCATTCAACGAGCGCACGAGAACTATCCTCGTCACTCACGAGAACTATTCTCGCCAGCTTCATTTCATACACCTCCTAAGCATGTAGAGTTAGTGTAGGGTTTATGTAGAGTTAGTGTAGAGTTAGTGTAGAGTTAGTGTAGAGTTAGTGTAGAGTTAGTGTAGAGTTAGTGTAGAGTTAGTGTAGGGTTAGTGTAGGGTTTATGTATAGTTGAAAACGCTCGTATCACCTCTATTTATCGTTATTTCAGCAAATTTTAGTGTATAGATATAGGCAAAATTCGTATTATCGCAAAAAATTTTGTTGTTTTGCCGATCTTATGCCTTCTTCCTGGATTGGGCTTGAGAAGTGCTTGGGTAGAGCGAAATATTAGTAAAGGCTGAACCCCTTCGGTTGTTCTTGAGCCAGTTTTTGGAAGTCAAACAGTTGTTGTATGACTATCTCAGTGTCGTCCGTAAGGGTTAAAGACAGATTCTTGTATTTACCCTTTGCTGCAAGCTGTTGGAGGAGTGGGTAAGCAGGCATCTCCTCTGTCCAGAACTTGGTACCAAGGAATATCATGGGGCTAGAGATGCCGTATGACAGATAGTGGTTCTGTTCAGCATCCCTGAAAATCTCGTGCATAGTCCCGGCACTGCCAGGTGTGTAAATGATGCCTCCGAACGGAAGGGTGAGAATATTGTTCTCGCGGATACTGTTTTCAAAGAACTTGGCAATATGTGTAGCGAAGGGTGTTGATGGCTCGTGGCCATAGAGCCATGTGGGAATGCCAAGACTTTCATACTTCGCCTGGGGATATTTGCTTATCACCTTGAAGGCCGTTGACAGCCAGGCATTATTATTGTCTTTATTAAACGAAGGAACAGCAGATAAGATGTGAAGTGCATCCTCCACTTCATCGTTGTTCCTGCCTGCCATCCATGCACCGACATGTGTAGCCTCCATAGCCCCGGGACCTCCTCCGCTGAGCATAAAGAACCCTTGCTCAGTCAGTTGTTTGCTGAGAAAGACAATCTGGCGATACATTTCATCTGTTCGCAATAAGGCATGACCGCCCATGACACCTATACACTTCAGATAGTTGTGGACGCGGAAGAACTCACCTATGGCAATATACATCCCTTGATCGTGAAGCGTTCGTGCTATCGATTCCTTGACATTGTTGGTCAGTTTATTCTCGGAGAGATAGTGTTTATATGTCAGCTGGTCGTAGCAACTGAAGTATGTCTCAGGCAATTCCGGGTTGTAGCCCCCATAAAGTTCGGAAGCGCTGTATAGCTTCGTTCGGCTCACATCATAAGGCACCGATTTCAGATAATCGATGATTGGTTCAAGATTGGCGAAGTTAGTGTTGGTAATCATAAGCTTAGTTATTAGAATTATTTGCAAATATACAGTTTTTCCTCTTAATCAAAGTTTGTCACGACATCGTATTAACAATATTTAGCACAACATCACTACTTTTTCTTGTTGACTAATGATTCCATTTCGTTTTTTTTCAGTAATTTTACAGCCGAATTAAGTAACGAACCTAAAACTGTTCATTTAATGGAACTGCAATATAAACTAGACTATACCAAGTTCTCGGACAAGCAGATTGTCGAGAAGATATTGGCAGAGCCTCACGACGAAGAGGCTGCTGTCTATCTGCTCCACGATCGCTATGCCCCTCTCTTAAACAGCCTGTACAGATACTTTACTCAAGAGAACTTTTGGTTTGATGACTGTATCAATGAGCTTTTCATACATATCAAAGGCAAGGATGGCTCTTGGCATGCCTTGGCTGCTTTCGAGTGGCGCAGTACGTTTGGCTACTGGCTGAAAAAGGTCGCTTTTTCCAAGTTCAAGGATCTGCTTCCTAGATTGATAGAAAATGCAGGTCGCAATGTATCTGTAGATAATGATAATCCACAAAAGCCTACGTTGCAGATATCTGACAGAGGTGAAACTACTGAGCATATTTTGCACAAGATTATATTTATCAATACTTAGTTAATTTTACATTTAATCGTCTAAAAATCAATGAGTTACATTAACGTTATATAACTAATAAAATTTGGTCAAGTGTCTGATTTTCAGTAACTTAGTAGTCCGTTACAACACTAAGTAATGAATAAAATATCAGAAGCACTCGACCAATATACGGGCATTTGCAAGGAGGCCATTGTGGACTCCGCTGCAAAGTTAAGCAAAAGTTTTGAGAAAGTCA
>JAFZIL010000077.1 GCA_017554385.1 Prevotella sp.
AACTCCAACGGCATGCTGATAGACTACCTGAACCCGGCAGAGAATCGTCAGGACTACTATACATATCTTGATGTAGCCACCGATGCCGGTCAATCAGCTACCTTTTACGACCATGATTCGGCTGGTGTTTACGTGGCAGACCTGAACGACCTTGTAGTAAACGGTATCAGTCATGTGTCATCACCGAAGCCAGTTTCCACCATCGATCTTCAGGGCCGTCGCCTCACCGGCATTCCCGCCAGGGGGCTGTATATCCGTGATGGGAAGAAGATGGTGGCAAGGGAAAAGTGAATAGGGATCATTGGGGACGTTTGATTCAACGCATCATTTTTCCTGTCCCCGCGATTCCACTGTAAGAAAGACAGAGATGAGGAACATAAAAAACATGATTATGAAGACAATATGCTTTTTTTTAGCAGTTGCGCTCAGTCTGACGGGTAGTGCTGCCTTTGCACAGCAGTCGGAAGAAGGAGCACAAGTTCAAGTCAAGGGTCAGGATGCAGAGGTGGGGCGAGTATCGATTAGCCCCTACGCTGTTCTTACCTACAGCCCATACTCCACTCACACGGACGTAGGCTATTTCTCGAAAAGCACTGAAAAGAACCTACAGTTTGGAGCAGGCATAGAGGGTGAGTACCGCTTTCAAGCGAATGCCGGTGTTTCGTTGGGAGTCATCTATTCGCTTGAGGGCATATCTGTTGATGAGACGTTTACAAGTGGTGGGGGACTAATGGGTTATTCTAACCACCGTATAACGCATGAGTATGTCATGAAACGCTTGCATGTGCCAGCGATGCTCTGCGTGCATCCCATGGTCAATGGCCGTCTAAGTCTTAAAGTCGGCATTCAAGCCGACTTCCTGTTGAACGGTGGCAGTAAAGAACTTGACAACTTCAATACCTTTGGGGTTACCTTGCCTGTGGGCTTTTCCTTTCGATTTGGCGACTCTTTCCTGGTTGACGCGCGGTATAACATAGGACTCACCGAGATAAACAAGAATTCAAACGGCGACGGCTCCCACAGTTATTTCTCTCTTGGGGTAGGAATGTTGCTTTAGCAAGGATGATCTGACCAGAACTTCCGTTTTAGAGATAAAAATAAGACAATAATAATAGGTGTGAAAGGAATCCGGAAATGAAACAGACATTACGAAAGAGGGTAGTTGTATTTCTGTTTACAGCAACCTATGCAACGACAGCTTGCTGCCAATGCCGCTATTGTGAGTCGTACGAAAACTTCACAGCAGACCAATGGACAGAAATAGATACCATATATGTAAAACATCACAGTAAGAGCCGTCAGTTTTGGATAGGAGGAAATGACTATGGTCTTTCGACTGGAGAAAAAGCCACAGACAAGTACCTTAAGAAAAATGCTTTTGTAGTGATGCAGGGTGACACCCTCTACGTGAACTGCCAGAACCTGCGATTTGAGGGAACACGCTTTGGTAATGGTTTTGTAAGAGCTATCCGTATAGGTAATCGCAGTCTGCTGATTGTCAACCGGCTGATAGGAAAGAAGGCCATGAATCGGGCACAGGTAGGTATGATGTTCGGTGCCATTGGAACAGCCATCTCGGTAAATGACAACTTGAAGCAACAAGTGTGCTACGTCATATCGAAAGGAGCTAACGACAAGGGTGTAATCGACATACGTCTTATTGACGATCATCTTATGGAACTCATGCTGGAAGGACACGATGACCTAAAATTGGAGTATCTTTCCGAGCAAGATGATAGTAAGCGTCAGCTGGCTACCCGTGTGGTTCCCCTGCTTGAACGTGCCGGAATAATAAAATCCCCAAAAATCTTGGGGTCAGGTTTTTGATTGAATTGCGTTTTTTGATAGCATCAGTGGGAGAATCAGAGGATCAGCAGGGACTCTTTTTGATCGTTTCCTGAACGAATCCTTTGGCGGTTTGAGTCTTTTCCAAACGGTGTATTAATGGAAAATTAATGGGCAATTAATGGAAATTCGTGTCAAACATGTCAAACAAAAAAGCCTAAGCAGCAAGCGCATTAGTTTTTGAACATTAATTGCCACGAATGATCCACGAATAAACCATGAATGCTCGGAAATCACATGGATTCAAAATTCAATCAAAAACCTGTCCCAATGATTATGGAAAAAGATCTTTAGCAACACCGCCAAAGATTTCCCACAAATGTTTTGCTACTTTCAATGATTTTCACTAATTTTGCAACTGACAAACATGTATAACCCATAAAGCCAGCAGTGGGGGCAGATGATAGAGGGGATTTGAAATCCCCGATGTCAACCTGGAAGTAAGTATATGGATAAAAGAATTCTCGACAATATTAGGCAGACGCTATTGCTGTGTCTTCCAAAGAAGGCGGAGGCTATTCTCTACGGCTCACAAGCACGTGGAGACGAGCGCCCTGATTCTGATTGGGACATTCTCATCATATTAGACAAAGAACGGCTGCTACCTGAAGACTATGACAACATCACCTATCCTATAGCGAAGCTCGGCTGGGATGTGGGAGCAGACATCAATCCCATTATGTACACCAAAAAGGAATGGGAGGCGAGCCGGATTACACCTTTCTATCATAGCGTTCAACAAGACGGTATTTACTTAACATGAGTTTAAGCGATATTGACAGACATACGATGGTCAGTCTCCAGATGGAGAAAGCCAACCATTTCATGCAGCAGGCCGAAATGATGTGTGATTTGCAGCAGTGGGATATAGCTGCAAACCGATATTACTATGCCTGCTTCCATGCTGTCCAAGCACTTTTCATACATAGAGGGCTTGCAAGTCGCCGCCATTCGGGTATGCTCACGCAGTTCGGACAGCACTTCATCAAGGCTGGCATTGTCGAGGACCGTCTTGGTGCTTTTCTCCATAGGATGGAACAACTAAGAGAAAAAGGAGATTACAATTGCCAGTTCTCCGTGGAGAAAGACGAGTTGCTGACTTTTGTCCAGCCGGCCAAAGAACTAATCACGGTAATAGAAAACTTGATAAATGACAAGGATAGTACACATAAGTTAAACCTATAAAAAACAGGAGCAGCGGGGACGGTTCTTTATGATCGTTTCCTGAACGAATCCTTTGGCGGTTTGAGTCTTTTCCGAACGGTGTGTTAATGGAAAATTAATGGGCAATTAATGGAAATTCGTGTCAAACAAAAAAGCCTAAGCAGCAAGCACATGAGTTTTTTGAACATTAATATCCACGAATGGCTCACGAATAAACCATGAATGCACGGAAATCACAGGGATTCAAAAATCAATCAAAAACCTGTCCCCATGATTACGAGGAGCCAGGAGAGCTCAGAAAAATAGAAATTTCCTTGGTTGTTTCATTGGAAATGTGTAACTTTGCGCAGAAAGTCGGTATGAAAATGTGCTAACCGTCTATAAAAGTCGATACGAAAACGTGTAACAATGTTCAGGCGTAAGATAGAAAACGTACTCCAATCATGGTTGGGCTACCCCTCTCACAAACCACTTGTGGTACACACCCAGAGAATACCATGTTACTAATGCGTTGAAGATGGGTGACTATAATATTGGTAGGAGTGGTCAGCTGCTGACCATGCCTATGTATATGGCATTCCTGCTGACAGAGGTGTAGAAATAAAATATAAAAGTGCAGCAACGACCAGTTTTATCAGGATGGCTCAGAGTACCGCGCACTGCTCAGTATGTCTTAAAAAAGGTGTGCCCCTGTGCCCCCTTTGCTTGCTTTTCCTTTGTATATGGGTAATTGCGGGGGGCACACCTCGTCTAAAAACGCGCCCCCCATGTGCCCCCCAACAACCCAAAACCAGCTTGGAAACAGGGGCTGATTGGGTAGCTAACAGCCCCTGTCTGAAGGTCAAACAGGGGCTGTTTGATGTGCTCAGAGGGGCTGTTTGATACCCTGACAGGGGCTGTTTGCGGGCCAAAAGCTTGTTATATCACTTCACGACGACTTTGCGTCCTCCTACGATATAGATGCCCTTGCGAAGCGAACCGGTGCCGGTGAGCCTCACACCGTCGAGACGGCTGACGGTCTTTTGGTCGCCGTCGGCGGTTGTTACCGTCTGGATGGCTGTCGGGTCGTTTTCCTCGATGCGGACATTGTCGAAGACGATGGTCGTGGGATTTGCTGCCGAGCTGAGGCTGACCATTGCAAACTTCACGATGATATAGTCTTTCTGGAGGAACTGGCTGAGGTCGATGTCGACGTGCTTCCACTCCGTTTGCGTCTCTTTCTGGAAGTCAATCTGCTTCATGACGACCTCGTTGCCCTGTTGGTCGGCATCGATGGCGATGCTCAGCGTGGCTACGTCGGTGGCAGGCATGGCATAATAGTCGAACGAGAGCGTGGGCTTCGTGGCACCTGCCAGCGAGACCTTGCCCAGGTTGTAGAACCCGTAGTCGGCACGGTTAGGCTCGAAGCCCATAGCATAGCCGTCGTCGTCGCTGGAGATTTTTACGCGTCCGATGTTCCAGTCGGCGTAGTCACCTTCAATCCATACGAAGCTCTGGTTCGTCCCGTCGAAGCCGTCGATATAAGGCAGCTCGTAGGGCTTGCCTACAACGAGGCTGTTGGTGGCCACCAGTTCGCTGGCACCTGCCGTGTTCTGGGCATCGAGGGCGTAGTAGAGCAGCTGCTGGTCGCCTGTGGTCGTGGTCACACCGGTATGGTAGGGCGACGTGATGTTCTTCTTGATGAGGGTGGGGTAGCCGTCGGCCGAGATCTCATAGAGGTTATAGGTCAGCAGGTCGGGGTTAAGGGCGAGCCCGTTAAGGCCTTGGGCTGGTGCCTTCCAGCTGAGCACAGCCTCGGTGCCGTCGTCGGCAAGTGCTACGTCGGTAGGCTCTGTGGGATAGTCCTGGCCTACGAAGAGCTCGAACGGTGCCTTTGCTCCGGCTGCGTTGCCGTTATAGGCCACGACATAATAGGTGTTGATGCCGTTGCTCAGGTTCGTGGCTTCGATGGTGCACGGTGCTCCCGGAGTGGGGTTGGCCAGCGTACCCAGGACCTGACCATCGATGTTGATCACATCGATATGGCTGATGGCTGTCAGGTCGTCGCCGTGAAGGTTCTTCGACGGAGCCGTGCATTTTACGGTAGCTCGCAGGTAGCCTTGCGCGTCGGCAGTAGCCTGGATGTCGGTGGCAGCCTGGGGCGACGTGGCGAGGAGCGAGGCAGCAAGATGAATCTCGTCGATGTTAAGTGCATCGGATCCTGCGGGACTCATGGCGTGGAAGGCTATCTGGTAGACACCGTCGGCAGTAATGTTGACGTCGGCCATAAACTCCTCGAGGTTGACATCGTCTATGTCGAACTCGTCTTTCACCATGGAATAGTCGGCAGGCGACTCACCGGCAGGACCTACGAGCACGCGCATCTTCTGGTTATACTTGCGGTCGCTGTAGTTCTTGGATGCCGTGAACTTCAGTTCGTAGATGCCACCCTTCTCCAACTGGAGAGGAGGCGTGAGCAGGTAGTCGTCGTCGGCAACGGTCGAGCTGGCCACCATCTGGGCGTAGTCTACGGTAGTTCCGCTGTACTGATAGAACTTATGCATGCGCTTCCACTGCTTACCGTCGTTGTTGGCATCGACCACGGTGAAGCGGTCAAAGCCCTGCTGCGTCTTGAAGTTCTCGTCGAAGGGCGGCACGAGCGCCTGGCCCACGATGACCTTGTTCGAGGCGGCCACGTCGCTCTGATGGGCTCCGTTGACCACTACCACCTCGTAGTAATAGCTCTTCAGCTCGCTGGTCTTCTCGATCTTCTCGTTGAAGCCAAGGAGCTTGGTGCCTTCGGCCACGACCACATTGTCGGGCTGGCGCACGATGTTATACGAGAGGTTGTACTGGGTGAGCGTCTTGCCGTGAGTGCCCTCGGTGGGAGCCTCCCATGTCAGTCGCATATATTCGGTCTCCATGTTGTAGCTCAGCTGCAGGTTGGTCACCGTGAGTGGCGTGTCGCGGCCTATGTAGAGCGTCACCGTGCTTGGTGCACCATCGCCGCCGGCATTCTTAGCGGTCACCTTCAGTTCTACGTCCTTACCCTCAGAGTCTACCGAGACGGTCTTCTCGACCTGGGCTCCGGCCTGAGCCATGCCCGTAGCCACCTGCTTGCCGTCGGCATAGACGACGTATGTCAGCTCGCCGGAAAGCGCATCGCCGCTATAGGTCTGCGTGGGCATGGTGAAGGTGACGGTGCCCGTGGTCTGCTCGTTCTGGAAGTTGGCAGTCAGACCGTCGACGGCAGCGGGCGCGTCGTCGGCAGCTGCCATCGGGGCGATATACATGTTCACGAGGAAGGCATTGTCGGGAATGTCCATCAGCTTCGTGGCTCCAACACTGCCTATGGCGTAGCTGATCTCATAGAGACGGCTCTTTCCCGCTGTGGTGACGTAGCTCCAGTAGAGCTTCTTCGTGCGGGGGTCGAAGGTCATGGAGCTGGGATAGGTCGAGATGTCCTCAATGCCCAGGTCGCCGAGCGGGTAGACCATGACCGAGGTGGCCTCTTCCTCCAACACCTTATCTATAATATAGAGCCATCCGTCCTTGCCCACACCGTAGAGTAAGCCGTTGTCGCTGGCAGCGATGGCTGCGAACGGCGTGTCGACGATGCCGATAATCTCTTTCTTCGGGGCGCCCGAGGCCTCAGTGTTGACAAAGTCGATGGTGGCCAGCTTGCAGTTGATGACCTCGTAGTTCATGTTGAAGTTGTAGAAGATACCGAAGTTCTTCCCCGTCACCGGGTCGTGGGTCATGCCGCACGACGAGATGAGGTTGCCGTACATGTTGCTCAGGGCCTGTACCTTGGTGCGGGTCCATGTCTGCATGTCGTAGGCCACGTTGTAGATGGTATAGGTATTAGCCTGGTCGTAGGGGTCGTACTCCTGCTTGAAGTGGATGCCGTACATCATCCCGTCCTGGTAGACGGCACCGCCGAGTGGGGCCAGATACACGTCGCGCCCTTCTTTCAGCGCGGTGAGCTGTCCGCCCTCCTTCGCTTCGAGCTGATAGATACCCTCCTTGTTGTTTTCCAAAGTCCACGAATCGGCCTTCACCACGCCACAGATAATCTTAGGCACGTAGTCGGCTGCCACAGACGATAGCGGAGCGAACAACAGGGTTGCCATACAAACGAAAATAAGTGTTTTGTTTTTCAAGTTCATAGTTGAAAGTTTTAAGATGATTGTGTTTCAGCGGGCAAAGGTACATCATTTTTTTTAATTATTGCATCTTTTTGCAGAAAAATGTGTACCTTTGCATGTTTTAAAAAAGGTAATCATGCAGATAATACCATCACTCCAGTCGGTCAGCCGTGTGTTGGCACAACACGCGTCGCTATTCGTGACGACTGTTGCCGTGCTCACTTTCTTTGTGCCCGACCTGTTTCTGTGGGTACGCGGTACCACGCAGACCGTCATCCTCGGCATCATCATGCTCACCATGGGACTGACTCTGACCACTGCCGACTTCCGCATCTTGGCGCGCCGTCCGTTAGACATATTCGTCGGTGCCTGTGCCCAGTTCTTCATCATGCCCTGCGTGGCCTACCTGCTGGTACGTGTGTTTCGACTCGAACCGGCGTTGGCTCTGGGTATCCTGCTCGTAGGCTGTTGTCCGGGAGGTGTGTCGAGCAACATCATGTCCTATCTCTGTCGGGGCGACGTGGCCTTCTCTGTGGGCATGACCTGTGCTTCTACGCTCCTTGCTCCTGTGATGACGCCCCTGCTCATGCAACTGACGGCAGGCGAGATTATCGAGATTGATGCCGTCGGCATGTTCCTCAATATCCTCATCGTAACGATAATTCCTGTGGCCATAGGCTGTTTCCTCAACTATACCTATTCTAACCGCAAGAGCTTTCCTACCATACAGTCGCTCATGCCGGGTCTGAGCGTTACCTGTCTGGCTTGTATCGTAGGTGGAGTCATCAGCACCGTGCATGACGATCTCGTGGCTCGCGGCCTCGGACTCTTCCTCTGGACGTTTGCCGTCGTCTTCTGTCACAACACGCTGGGCTACATCTTAGGCTATGTTGCCGGTCGGCTTGCCCATTTCAATACTGCCAAGAAGCGCACCATCAGCATCGAGGTGGGTATGCAGAACGCCGGACTGGCCACCGTGCTTGCCGGAACATTCTTCGCTGCTCAGCCCCTATCGGTGCTTCCCTGCGCCATCAGCTGTGCCTGGCATAGCATCAGCGGCACCATCCTTGCCAGTCTGTTTCTGCGACGAGACAAGGCCATAGAGAAATGCTGAGAATGTCTACCATCTCGCGAAATAATGATCGCGTATTGGTTTGTGAATGGGGTCGCCCTTTAGGGTGATCTTTTCCTGCAACTTGATGTCGACGGACGAAGAGCCTACCTTGATTACGTATTGGCCCGGCAGTATGTTCCATTGGCGCTGACCGTCGTTACTGTAGAAACCGAACTGTTCAATAAATAGTTGTATCTTGACCGTCTTGCTCTCGCCAGGCTGTAGCGGCACACGGGCAAAGCCCTGAAGCTGGATGGGGCGGATATGTTGGTCTTCGCTTGTGGGTGACAGGTAGATCTGCGCCACTTCGTCGGCAGCCATCTTGCCAGTGTTTCTCACCTCGAATGACAGGCTGACGCTTTCGTCGCTCGTTGATGCCTCGCCAGCCAATTTCAAGTTGCTGTACTCGAACGTGGTGTAGCTCAGACCATAGCCGAAAGGCCACTGGACACTTGGAGTGGCGAGGATGGGACCGGGGGCGCTGAGCGAGGGATGAACGGCCACGGGCGAGGGATTGTTGTAGCACAGAGGCTCGTTGATCTCTGTATTGGGATAGCTGACAGAGAGCTTGGCCGATGGCGACACCTTGCCATAGAGGATGTCGGCCACGGCATTGCCGCCCTCCTCACCGGGATACCAGGCTTGGATGACGGCAGCACACTTCTCAGCGAGTCCGGAAACCACCTGTGCCCTGCCACCGAACATCACCATTACCACGGGCTTGCCCGTCTTGATGAGTTCTTCGACAAACTGCTCCTGCTTGCCAGGCAGACGGAGGCTCTGACGGTCGCGGTTCTCGCCGCAGAGCATCACATTCTCGCCGACGGCAGCTATAATAACGTCGGCCTGTTGGGCCATCGCGAGGGCTTCCTCCTTGTCGGCCTTCTCGCCAGAGTCGACCTTGCGATGCAGGATATCATACTCCCATGCGCGCTCGTCGCCCAGTTCGCCGTATTTGGTCTCTATCTCCTCGGTCCAGTTACAGCCACGTGAGTATAGGATGTCGACGCCCTCAGGCTTCCGGGCCGTCATACCCTCGAGTAGCTTGACGATATGAGGATTGTCGCGGTCGGCCACGTCCTCCATCTTTTTCCAGAAATACGACATAGCCGGATAGGTGTAGTCACCGCACATGGCCCAGATGGAGTTGGCATTAGGACCAGTAACGAGGATGGTAGTGCGCTTCCCTAACACTGAGCGTGGCTCGATGAGCGAATTATTCAGTGGCAGGATGTTGTTCTCAAGTAGTACGATGGATTGTGTGGCAATGTCGTAGGCGGTCTGACGCTCCTCCGGTGTGTCGAGCTTGATGTCCTCAGTGCTATACAGGTAGGCATCCTTGTCGAAGAGTCCGGCACGGAACTTAAAGCGCAGCACGTTCTTCACAGCTCGTTCCAGCGTCTCAGGCTTTACCAGTCCCAGGTCGATGGCTTCCTGCAGGTGCTGGTAGTTGGCACCAAAGGGGAAGTCGACGTCGTTACCGCCATTGATGGCCGCGGCCGCCTTCATCACAACCCCTTTTTCACTTTCCTCTTTTCCCTTTTCACTTTCCAAAGGCAGCTGGTCGATGGCGGTATAGTCGCTCACCACCATACCGTCGAAGCCTACATAGTCGCGAAGGATGTCCTGCAGGATCTCGCTGTTGGCCACACACTTCGTTCCATGGACGGCATGATAGCCGGGCATGACGCACTTGCTGCCAGCCAGTCGGATCATGGCTTCGTGGGGTAGCAGTATCTCCTCCATCAACTCCTTCTCGTCGGCATCGCCACCACCGCCATAGCCGAGGTAGTGCTTGGAGCAGGCTCCCACACCCTTTTTCAAATCTTCCTGTTGCAAGCCTTTCACAAAAGCTACACCCATCACGGCAGACAGGTATCCGTCCTCTCCATACGACTCCTCCAAACGGTTGAACGAAGGCGTGCGACAAACGTCTACCATTGGCGACAGCGCCAGAATGCCGCCCATCTTACGAAGGGCAGTGCTCGTCTGGCGGGTCTTCAGTTCGGCCAGTTCGGGATTAAACGAGCAGGCCTGCCCTATCTGTTGGGGATAGATGGTGGAACCCAGAGTGTTCACACCAGAGAGCACCTCTTCGTGCAACAGCGCCGGGATGCCGTTGGGCGTATTGTTAATCAGCCAGTCCTGTACAGCGGCGGCACGGTCGCGCAGCTCGTTTGGGTCTCTGGGCTGTTGCATGCAGAACTGTGAGAAGTGGCCGATGCCGTAGGGTATCAGCTCACGGCACTTGACTGTGTCCAACTGTCCCTGTTCGTCGAACAAGTCATCCATATACATGCTTCTCAACTGTGCGATGCGCTCTTCCTGCGACATCCTTTCGTATAGTTCATCTACTTGCTGTTCCATGTCTGTAGCTGTGTTACATCCGCTCATCAGCACTGCCAGTCCTGTCGCCAACAGGCTGGTCATCGCTTTCCTTATTGCTTTAGCCATTTTCCTTTTGATTATTTCTTGTTAATAAGTCGAGTTTCTAACTCGGTGTGCAAAGATAGGAAAAATAATGGAGACTACAACCTTTTTTTGTAAAAATCTTGTGATTCTCTGATGACTGGGTTGTTACTTTAGATTAACCAAGAAGTTAAATAATCATAAAAAATTACCACAAAGGGTTGCGTATATAGAATAATATGTGTACCTTTGCACCCGCAAAAGTAGTTATTGCGCTGGCTAAAAGCTATCAATACCCTGAAAAAGAACGGTTTAGCTTCCAAAAGCGGAAATAGACTGATTCTCTTTTTAAGTGTGTTTGTGAGCATTAGAAAGCGAGATGACGCTTAAAAAGAACAAGAATATCAACATTTTTTTATTTTTAATTCAAAAACTGAAATGCCAGGATTATTAGGAAAGAAAATCGGAATGACATCCGTTTTCAGTGCCGACGGCAAGAACGTGCCGTGCACTGTTATCGAAGTTGGTCCTTGCGTTGTGACACAGGTCAAGACCGTTGAGAAGGATGGCTACAAGGCCGTCCAGCTCGCATTCGGTGAGAAGAAAGAGAAGAACACCACCAAGGCTATGATGGGCGTGTTCAAGAAGGCCGGCACAACTCCGAAGGCCCACTTGGCCGAGTTCAAGTTTGACGAGGACTACAACCTGGGTGATACTATCACCGTGGAGCTTTTCGCTGATGCAGAGTTCGTCGACGTTGTAGGTACTTCGAAAGGTAAGGGCTTCCAGGGCGTTGTGAAGCGCCATGGTTTCGGTGGTGTAGGCCAGAGCACTCACGGTCAGGACGACCGTCTGCGCAAGCCGGGTTCTATCGGTGCCTGTTCTTACCCCGCTAAGGTGTTCAAGGGAATGCGCATGGGTGGCCACATGGGTGGCGACCGCGTGACAACGCAGAACCTGAAGGTGTTAAAGGTGATTCCGGAGCACAACCTTCTTCTTGTGAAGGGTAGCTGCGCCGGCTGCAATGGTTCAACCGTCTTAATTCAGAAGTAAAATGGAAGTTAGTGTATTGAAGATCAACGGTCAGGAGACCGGAAGGAAGGTGACTCTGAGCGAGAACATCTTCGGCGTTGAACCTAATGACCACGTGATTTATCTGGACGTGAAGCAGTTTATGGCCAACCAGCGCCAGGGCAATGCAAAGTCGAAGGAGCGCAGCGAGATCAGCGGCTCTACCCGCAAGCTCGGACGCCAGAAGGGCGGCGGCGGCGCACGTCATGGTGACATCAACTCGCCCCTGCTGCGTGGTGGTGGCCGCGTGTTTGGTCCGAAACCCCGCGACTACAGCTTCAAGCTGAACAAGAAAGTAAAGATTCTTGCTCGTAAGTCGGCTCTGGCCTACAAGGCTCAGGAGAATGCCATTGTCGTCGTTGAGGATTTCAACTTCGAGGCACCTAAGACTAAAGAATTTGTAAATATTGCAAAAAATCTTAAAGTCGACGGAAAGAAGCTTCTCTTCCTTTTGCCGGATGCAAATAAAAACGTATATTTGTCGGCTCGTAACCTGCAGAAGGCCGAGGTGCTGGAGGCAAACAAGCTGAACACGTATAAAGTTTTGAACGCTGACGTGCTCGTGATTACCGAGAAGTCGCTGGAGACCATCAACGGCATCCTGGGCTGAGATAAATAATAAATTGTAAATTGTCAAATAGTAAATAGACATGGCATTTATCATAAAACCCCTGGTCACTGAGAAGATGACCAAGATTACGGAGAAGCAGCCCAACCGCTACGGCTTCGTTGTGCGCCCGGAGGCTAACAAGCTTGAGATTAAGAAAGAAGTGGAAGACCTCTATAATGTCACGGTCGAGGATGTCAACACCGTACGTTATGCCGGCAAGCGCTCGTCGCGCTATACCAAGGCTGGTCTCGTGAAGGGACACAAGAGTGCCTTCAAGAAGGCAATCGTCACTTTGAAGGAGGGCGATGAAATTGATTTTTACAGCAATATCGAATAATAATAAGAAATGGCAGTACGTAAATTAAAGCCCGTAACTCCGGGTCAAAGACACAAGATTATTGGCACGTTCGAGGATATTACTGCATCCGTGCCAGAGAAGTCTCTCGTTTACGGTAAGCGTTCTACTGGTGGTCGAAACAACACCGGTAAGATGACCGTCCGCTACATGGGCGGCGGCCACAAGAAGAAGTATCGTCTGATCGACTTCAAGCGAGAGAAGGATGGTGTTCCTGCCGTAGTTAAGACCATCGAGTACGATCCCAACCGCTCGGCTCGCATTGCACTTCTTTTCTACGCAGATGGTGAAAAACGTTACATTATTGCTCCTAATGGACTGCAAGTTGGCACGACGCTGATGTCGGGTGCCGAGGCTGCGCCTGAGATTGGCAACAGCCTTCCGCTGGCCAACATCCCCGTGGGTACGGTGATTCACAACATCGAGCTCCGTCCCGGTCAGGGTGCATTGCTCGTTCGTTCGGCTGGTAATTTTGCTCAGTTGACTTCTCGTGAGGGAGCCTACTGCGTGATTAAGCTCCCCTCAGGAGAGACACGCAAGGTGCTCTCTGCTTGTAAGGCTACCGTTGGTGCCGTCGGTAATTCAGACCACGCCCTTGAGCAGTCGGGTAAGGCTGGTCGCTCGCGTTGGCTCGGCCGTCGTCCGCACAACCGTGGTGTGGTGATGAACCCGCACGATCACCCGATGGGTGGTGGTGAAGGACGCCAGAGCGGTGGACATCCTCGTTCGCGTAAGGGTCTGTACGCTAAGGGCCTGAAGACACGCGCACCGAAGAAGCTTTCAAACAAGTACATCATTGAAAGAGCTAACAAGAAGTAATCACGAAGTTTAAACTGAAAGAATTATGAGTCGTTCATTAAAGAAAGGTCCGTATATCAACGTCTCTCTCGAGAAGAAAGTTCTCGCCATGAATGAGAGCGGCAAGAAGAACGTCGTGAAGACTTGGGCCAGAGCATCAATGATTTCCCCCGATTTCGTGGGACACACTGTTGCAGTTCATAACGGTAACAAATTCATCCCTGTCTACATTACTGAGAACATGGTTGGACACAAGCTCGGTGAGTTCGCACCCACACGTCGCTTCGGTGGTCACGCCGGTAATAAGAAGTAATGCCCCGGGATAATTAAATTAAGAATTAAGAATTAAGAATTAAAATGGGAGCAAGAAAACATATTAAGGCTGAAGAGAGAAAAGCAGCTCTTAAGACACAGTATTTTGCAAAGCTGAAAGGCTGTCCTTCTTCTCCGCGCAAGATGCGCTATGTCGTTGACATGATTCGCGG
>JAFZIL010000078.1 GCA_017554385.1 Prevotella sp.
ACAGGCGAGACCTTCAGCGCTGCCGAGACGTTGACGTTCGTCAGCGACGTGGTGGGCAGCCGCAAGAGCCCCTACGCCGTGAACATCAGCACGACAACGGGTATCAGTCAGCAGATGGCCGACCAGCCGATGACCATCTACACGCTCGACGGTATCCTCGTCAGCCGCGATGCCACCATCAAGACGCTGCACACGCTACCGAAGGGTGTCTACATCGTCAATGGACGAAAGACGGTGGTTAAGTGAAAAGGGAAAAGTGAAAAGTGAAGAGTGAAAAGTGAAGAGTGAAAAGTGAAGAGTGAAAAGTGAAGAGTGAAAAATGAAAAGTGAAGAGTGAAAAGTGAAGAGTGAATAATTTGCTTCCGCTTTGTAAGTGAAAAGAGCACCGCTGACGTAACTGTTGGCAGTGTTTTTTTGTCTGATTTTTTGGCTGTTTCATTTTTTCTTTCTACCTTTGTCAGCCCCAAAATTCCTAAAACACATTACTATGATAGTACATTTCATAAAAACAACAGGTCGACGGACGTCCATGACCGCCCTTGCAGTCATCCTTATGCTACTGACGGGCAGCCTCATGGTAAAAGCTCAAACCTCATTGGTTGAGCCCGCTGCCTCCGAATTTGCCGAGGACACTGAGTTCTATCTCTACAACGTGGGCACCGGCATGTTCTACACCGCTGCCAACTCTTGGTACACCCGGGCCTGCGTAGGCTTTGAAGGCGTTCCCGTGAAGTTCGTCAAGCAAGCCAATGGCATCTATCTCCTGTCCAACTATCTGCCGAGGCTCGGTGCTTGGTACAATGCTTTCTTCGACAACGAGTATAGCGTGTGGACCGACCTAAGGAACCAAGCCAACTACGGATGGGCCATTACCCAAAATAACGACTACTACCGCATAGGCGTGGCTGTTGCTAACGATATCAATCCCAGTCTTAACCAAGACAACTATCCTGATTGCTTCACAGGCATTGATATCACGGCCAACATCCACAACAACGAGCTCTCACCGCTGTTGAACGACGCAATGGGCCACTACATTGACTGGTACTTGGTGAGTGCCGACGACTATGCTCAGTACATGGCCGACGAGACCATCCAGCAACGTCGTCGGTTGCAGCAGCTCAAGACCCTCTGTGCCGAGGTCGATGCTACGTTCCAGTATCAGTCTCTCCTCGACGATGCCGCTGCCACTGCCGCTGCACTGCTTCAAGCGCGTACCGACACCTATAGGCAGCTGTTGGAAGCAGGGAAGAACATCATCCTCAGTCCGAAGTTCACTGGAGGCTATGGAGGATGGCAAAACAATCAGGTCGGTAACATGCCCACGACAAATTGCAACACCGCCGAGGCGTTCCAGACAAACTTCAACATCTGTCAGGAGTTCAGCGCACTGCCCAACGGCTACTACACCCTGAAGGCCAGCGCCTTCTGCCGGCCCTACGAAGCCATTGAAAGCTACAACAAGGCAGCAGAGACCGAGATCAAGACCTATCTCTATGCCAACAACGACCGCGTGGCAGTGAAGAGTCAGGTAGACGGTGCACGATCTGGGGTCAGCTATCCCGGATGGGTCGTCACCCTGCCCGACGGCACCATGGTGCCCAATACCCAGGATGCTGCCGAGGCTGCATTCGCAGAGGGCTACTACGATAATGTCGTCACCACACAGGTTACCGACGGGACCCTGCGCATCGGCATCGGCACTACCGAAGGCGAGGGCACTGCCCGCTGGAACTGCTTTAGTAATTTCCTGCTGACCTATAGTGAGGACAATGTAGACCTGACAGCATATATAGAAGCCTTCGAGGAAGCATATACTGCCGCTAAGACAGCCTTCGAGGACCAGGCAAACGATGTCATCACTGGCGAGGAGCGCACCGCCCTGCAGCAGGCACTTGCCCTCTACGAGAACCCCGAGCAGAGCGTCGATGCCCTGACCGCTGCCGCGCAGGCTCTGCGCCAGGCCACCCAGGCCTTCACCAGCGTTAGGACTGCCTATGCCAACCTCGCCACCATACGTGCCAACCTCAGCGTAGACAATTATCTCTATGCCAGCACAGAGCTGCGTCAGAAGCTCAGCACGGAGGCTGCCAGCCAGCCGAAGAACGGCACCGAGGCACTGTCGTTCGTTCAGACCTACCGCGAGATAGCCGAGTCGAACGCCTTAGCCGAAGGTGTGGAGGATGCCGAGAATATCACCTCCTACATCACTAATCCCGATTCCAACAACGAAACGAGCGGATGGACCACCACGTGCAATAACGGCTCCGGTGGCGGTATCGGCATTCTGAGTAACGAGCCATGGACCGATGCCTCTGGCAACAACACGCATAACTATTTCGATGGTGGCGACTGGAGCAACACCGGTTGGGATGTCAGCTTCACGCAGAACGTCACCCTGAACAAGGGCACCTACCTGCTTTCGGCCATTGGCCGTT
This sequence comes from Prevotella sp., assembly GCA_017554385.1. Classification (GTDB taxonomy): domain Bacteria; phylum Bacteroidota; class Bacteroidia; order Bacteroidales; family Bacteroidaceae; genus Prevotella. The sequence goes on from JAFZIL010000078.1 coordinate 2,439, forward strand.
CGGGCGGTGCCACCGTCACCCTGTTTGCCGACGATGCCACGGCAACGTTCCCCAGCATAGGCAGTAGTGGCGGCGTGTTCGACCGTGGATGGAATATGCAGTTCGTCCGCTTTGAGGTCAATGAGCAAAAGAGCGTCACACTGGGTGTGCGTGGCGTCAGCGAAGGACTGCACTGCTGGATGTCGTTCTCGCGTTTCCGTCTGGTGTGCCTGGAGAAGGGCCAGGAGCAGGTTGACCCGGACTCATGGAAAGTCATTGACTATGAGAATGAGGTGATTGACTGGACTACCGCAACAAATGGACGATACACTCCTGTTATCATGACTGACGGTGGCAACCACTACCTAAGCGTCAATCAGGATACAAGATACAACAACGGCACCACCTTGAGTAGCACGTCCCTAAAGAACGTCGTGCCCGAGGGCGAAGACTACGTGCTGCAGATGGATTTGAAGTTAGGCAATGCTTTCAATGGTGGAGCCGCCTCGTTTGTTATCCTTGACGGCAGTGATAAAGATGGGGTGCTTACGCTGACAGGTAGTGCTACCAACAGCGCAGACTGGAAGATTAATGGACGGTCGACTGTGGTTACACTGCCAAATTCGGGTGATGTTAGGTATAAGACCATCACCGATATCAATTGGTGCACTGTGAAGCTTGTGCGCAGTGGTCAGCTGACCTTCCTTTCGATTGTCGACAAAAGTAGCGGCAACGATGTGTTCCCCATGGGCGTGATCTTCGGTTCAAGCAAACAGGGTGGACTGGGACAAATGCGTTTCGCTACTGCGCGCTACTCGGCCAATTTCGCCATCGACAACGTTGTGGTGCGTCCTGTGAAAAACGGTGAGGTGCCCGAACTGGAACCCACTACATGCACTGTACATTATGTTGACGGCAGTGGCAATGCCATAAAGGACGATGAGGTGGTAAACACTGTTATTGGTATAGAGTATGCCGCTGACGATGACTTGAAGGCCGATTTTCTCTCTGACGATGGAACCAAGAAGTATATCTTTGTATCGGGTACGACTGTCGAGACCACCGACGATGCTACACACAACGAGGTGACGCTCACCTTCCGTGAGGCAGAAAAGTGGACATACACGCTGAACGCCGTTGACGGGGATGGCAATCTGATCAAGGAGCTGGCTACCGGCGAACGCTTTGAGAACGACGAGTTCCTGCAGCCCTATCAGCGCTTCATCAGCCACAACAACATCCTTTGGCGCACCGATGCACAGCGTGGCGGCGTGGCCGACAAGCAGTTCCGCGTGCCCGTATCGATGACCTCGGACAACGTAGTGGTCAATCAGGCATATAGCTACTATGATGAGAACCCCGTGTTCGTTGCCGAGGCCGAGGACTTACCCGGCATGACGGCCTGCAGCAACGGTAACATGGTCATCAGGTGCTCGAACGCTGCCTGTGCCTACGCTACTGACAAGGTGGAGGTTACCACCCTGCCTTCTGGCCAGTATCATATCTATGTCGGTGGTTCCGTCCCTGGTAGCGAGACACCACTCTACGTCTGTTTCACCAACGGTGCCGACGAGGATTACTACATGTACCTGGTCACCAAGAACACAAATCTCTATGAGAAGGATGAAATTCTGTGGAGCGACCGCCCGCTTAAGGTGAGCTTTATGGGTGGTCATGCCAATGCTGGTTTCGACTATATCGCCATTGTGAAGACTGCCGACGTGGAGGATGTGACGAAGCCGCTGAACATCAATGCCGACGAGCTGGCACTGCTGAAGGCTGCCCACGCTGCCATGCCCTCGACCGATGCATGGTATACCAAGTGGAATACCAATACCGACGAGCCGACTGCCGAGGATCTGCCCTATGTGACTGTTGTCGACGGTCATATCATAGGCATCGACCTCTCAAACAACAACCTTACCGGCACCTTCCCCTTTGACCTGCTGAAGCTACCCTACTTAGAGGAGCTTCATGTGGGCTATAACAAACTGACTGGCGACATCGGCACAGGCATGCAGGCCTTTGCCCTCGAACTGCCTGCCAACGGTCCGGTGCTGTCCGTACTCGACATTAGTGGCAACCAGCTGTCGGGTAATCTGGGACTCTTTGCCCAGAGCCTGCCTAATCTGGAGTATCTGGATGCCTCTGAAAACAGGTTGAGCGAGGTGTCGCCTATGATATCAGATAAGGTTACCGACCTGAGCATCTTCGGTCAGACCATCAGCCAGGAAGTCAGTCTCCATCCCGGACAGCTTTCGGCAGAAGAACTGAGCCAGCTGCCCAGTATCTTACTCTACGACCATACGTCACAGGCCTACACTCCATATATCAGTCGCGTCTATCTGACCAGTAAAACAAACTACGACGCCTTCATATTCAATGGTAAAGGCCGATGGGAGGCCACCTGCGGACTCGATGGCGGCTGCTTCTACGTGTGGCAGGCATCAGAGTACTACCCCTTCCGTGGACAGAATGGTGAGGTGGTAGACGCCTCGACCGACCAAGGGCACTACTTCCCTGTAAAGCTGACTTTCGACATGGGCGACAGCAATTTCGACGGCGAGGTCAGCGTGCTCGACCTTCAGGCTGACATCAATTGTATTGTCGGTGATCTGGACTACAACAGCCCGATCAACTTCACCGCTGCTGACCTGAAGACCGACGCTGTCATCAATGTGCTGGATGTGGTGAAGCTTGTCGATCTGCTGATGGCCAATGTCAGCGAAAGCAGCAGTGGCGACGAGGTGGCTAGCGGTTCAAGACGCTTGGAACAGAGCGGCGAGGGCCAGGCTACGGTCAGCGTTGCCGACGGTCAGCTTGTGCTTAGCAGCAGTGTGCCAGTGGCCGCCTTCGATATCGTGGTGAGCGGAGCAGGCACGTTTGTCATCGCTCAGGCGTTAAAGCAGGTGGGCTTCACCTGTCGCTTTGAGCAGCAGCAAGGAGGCGTGCGCATCATCGGCTACTCGCTGGGTGGCGCTACCCTGCCCGCAGGCTTTACGACGCTGGGCCGAGTGGCACAGGGCATGGTCACACGCGTCACACTCTCTGACAAGAGTGCCCGCCTCATTCCCGCCACGGGCGAAGGTGGTGTGACCACGGGTGTCGAGGCCACGCCGGGTGATGGCAGTGACGGTGCTGTCTACCGAATGACCATCGGACGCGACCGCGCCATTGCCATCGACCGTGAGGGCAACAAGACCATTGAGAAGAAATCGAGTACAATGAAATAATACACGCAAAGATATGAAACATACGAGATGCTATATACTGTTGATGCTCCTGACCCTGATGGGCTTGAGCATGGAGGCACAGACCGCCAACACCATCAGCGTGCCTGACATCACTGCACAGATAGGCGAGGCGCAGTTGCCAGTGGTCTTAGAGAACAGCAGCGACATCGTGGCACTGCAGTTCGACCTGAAGCTACCTGAGGGCATGACTGCCGATGAGACGGCCACGCTGAGCAACCGTTGTGACGACCATGTGGTCACCGTACGCTACATCAGCGGTGATACCTACCGCGTAGTGCTCGTCTCACCCACCAACCGTCCTGTTCGCGGACAGTCGGGCGTACTGCTATACATTCCCATCTACATTTCCCCGACTTTTGATGAGGGTGGTGAGTACACGGTAGCCGTCAATGGTGCCGTATTGAGCGACGCTGCCGGCGACAACGTCGTCACCGGCATGCAGGCGGGCACTATCAGTATCACGAAACTGCCCGACCTGACGGTAAAGAGCATCGTGCTCGATAAGCAGACCATCACACCTGGCGACACCGTCCGTGCATCATGGGTCGTAGAGAACGTCGGTGGGCTGGCCACCGGTGGAGGCTGGACCGAGCAGCTGTCGCTCGTCAGCGAGGATGGTAGCGTGAGCAAGCTCGTTGCCACCACTTATTATGACCAGACGTTAGAGGCTGGTGCCACCGTGAACCGTCAGGCCGAAGTGGTGATTCCGGCCCTGTTAGGCATCGACGGCGACGCACGGCTACAAGTGCGGCTCGTACCTGGCGAGAAGACGGGCGAGTCGCAGTCTGCCCAGGGCAACAATACCGGCAGCAGCGAAGCTTCTTATATCATTAAGAAGGTGCTGACCTTGCAACTGCAACCCAGTAGGGTCGAGGAGAACAGCAGCAAGCGCATCACTGCCCGGTTGAGCCGCAGTGGTCGCTGGGACCTGGGACAGGTGTTCAACCTCCATACCACCACCGACAGTCGTCTCAGCGTGCCTGCCACGGTGACTATTCCGGCCAGTCAGTCTGCTCGTGTCTTCTATCTGACCTTGACCGATAATGATGTGCTCGATACCGATTCCATCATCAATATCGCTGTTGAGGGCAATGGCTACGACAAGATAGAGCAGCAGCTTGTCATTATAGACAACGAGTATCCCGACTTGCAAGTCACTGCCTCGAAATCATCACTGAATGAAGGAGAGACCTTCCAACTGACTATCACCACCACACACGTTTCTGCTGATCCTATCGTGGTGACGCTCAGTTGCGAGAATCCCCGTCGCTTCACCTTCCCCTCGCAGGTTACCATTCCTGCGGGCGAAAGCTCGGTAACGGTCGATGTTACCGCCATCAACGACGATATCCCCTCGATCCAGCTCTCTACCGCCTTCACCGCTTCGGCCACCAATTATAATAAGGGCGAAGTGGTTGTCGTGCTCAACGACGATGACCTGCCATTGCTCGAACTCTCGCTCACCCCGTCGACCGTACAGGAGAATGCCGGTCCTGTGTCCGTGATAGGTGTGCTGCGCCGCACTACCAACACTGATAGTAAGATCACTGTGAAGATTTCTGACGATTCTAACGGAGGACTTTACTTCGGCAACCAGACCCTTGAACTGGCCAAGGGAGTAGAGGAAGTACACTTCAACTTTGGACCTGTTGACAATATGCAGGTCGACGGTGACCGCACTTATACCATTACGGCAGCGGTCTATATGTCGACATGCGATTGCTCGGTTGTTGGCGATGCAGCAGGCGCAGTGAGCACACAGCTCATAGTGCTTGACAACGATGGTCCTGCACTTTCGGTGACAGCCAGTGCAACGACCGTGAAGGAAGGTGACACAACGACGCTTACCATCACCCGAAACACCGCTACCGATGCCGCTATCAGCGTGCAACTGTCGAGCGATTACGATGACCAGCTGACTTACGACCACATGGTTACCATACCTGCCGGAGAGTCGTTGGTGAATATCGATGTTGTCTCCAAGACGAACGATATTACCAATGACAACCACATCGTAGTATTTACAGCTCAGACCGACGGTTATTCCTCTGGCACATGCTGGGTGATGATTACCGATCAGACCCTGCCGGATATGACGGTGAAGTCTATTGCCATCACTCCTGATAATATCATGGTAGGAGACTGCTATACGGTCGATGTCACGATAGCCAATAACGGTGTGGCTGACATACCAGCACGTAGCACCTTTGTAATCAGCATTGCAGGTGAGACACTCGCCATGACCATTGCTGATGCCATTGCTCCTATGCAAGAGAAGGTGGTCACGCTGAATATGACAGCTCCTGCTATTCCTGGGGACTATACTGTCAGTGTGGAGTGTAACCGGGACTTTGCGTTTGCCGAGCTTCAGACGTACAACAACTCGCTGTCAGTTCCCTTGGCTGTTGCATCTGCTTTTGACTTCAGTGTAACCACCGACCGCACTGTATATCAAATTGGCGAAACGGTGAAAATCAGCGGTCATGTGTCGGCCATCAAGGGCAACGCTGCCAACGTAAATGTTGAACCATATATTATTTGCTATGGTATGCGTCAAGTGCTTTCGGCTACAACCGATGCAAACGGTAACTTTACAGCCGAATATACGTTGCCTGTGGGTATGGGTGGCGACTTCACTGTCGGTGCTTGTGTACCTGGCGAAGAAGCTGTAGAGGCTCAGGCAACGATTCATGTTTATGGCATGGCCCGTACGTCGGCAGCTTACCTGAAGGGATACGTGACGGTGGGTAAGACTGAGAATATCAGTGTGCCCATCAAGAACCTGAGTAGCCTGCCCCTGCACAATATCAAGACCACGGTAACCGACAATGCCGGGCATTATGATGTCACTGCTCCTGTGCTCGCAGAGCTTGATGGTAATGGTGAGGCAACAATAGAGTTGGCCCTTCGCTCTGATGTGGCTTCGACCACAAGATCGTGGGAAGTGGTGCATGTCACACTGAGCAGTGACGAGGGCACCACTATGGACTTTGTGATTCACTGCTTTGCCAATGTAGAGGAGGGAAGACTTGAGATTGACCGGACCAATATCAATGCGAACATTGGCAATACCAAACCTACTGTCATTCCTGTCACGCTGACCAATACGGGGCAGGGGGCAACTGGGCGCATCACCGTCATGGTGCCTGGTGGACAGCAGTTCTTCTCGCTTACTACACCAGCCGAGATTTCCTCTTTGGAACAGGGCGACAGCGTTGTCGTGGGTCTTTGCTTCAATCCTGAAGGACTTGACGTCAACGTCATTCAGCGCGGAAGCATTGCCATCAACTGTGAGAACGCCGACGGTAAGTTGATTAACTATAACCTGAAGGTCGTGGGTGAACAGAATGGAAACCTAAAGGTACTTGTTGAGGATGAGAATACCATATACGGAAATGCCGCTGGTGAGCATCCATACGTCAGTGGTGCTACCGTTGCGCTGAAGGACTATAGCACGGGTAACGTGCTCTATTCAGCCGTCACCCAGGATGAGGGTAGTGTGCTGTTCAGCGACGTGCCCGAGGGCTATTATACCCTTTATGTCACTGCTTCCAAGCATAGCTCTTATATGCAGAACGTACTGGTGAGCCCTGGTCAGACGAATGAGCATCTGGCCACCATTTCCTATCAACCTATCAGCATTAGCTGGAACGTAGTGGAAACGACCACAGAAGACCAGTACGAGATTGTCACGGAAGTGGACTACGAGACACAAGTGCCCGTTCCTGTGATGGAAATGATTGCTCCTGACACGCTCGACCTGTATAGTGTGGAGGAGGGACAGCCGCTACTCTACCATATCGTGGTGACCAACAAGGGTCTCATCGCAGCCCAGAACGTTTGTATCGGTCTGCCAGAGGCAGAAGGATTCAAGTTTACTCCGCTTGACACCTATGCCGGCTTTGAACTTGCTCCGCAGCAGTCGCAGACCATCCCCGTGCTTGTCACACGTGATGACTCGCCGTCGGCATCGCGCCGAATGGCTGATGACAACATTAAATATATCTGTGGAAAAGACACGTATCTCAACTGGCAGTGGGTGTGCAAAAACCACCGTGACGCTTGGTGGGTCAAAACAGTCTACTTCTTAATGAGAAATTGTAAGCCAACAGGCGTGAAGCCCATGCCGCCAGCTAATGTAGAAGAAGACTGGCCAACCCGCGACGTCGGTCCTGAACCCAAGCTTAGGTATTATAACATAGAACCTGTTGATCTTGAAACCATTAAGGAGATAGTAAGTACCGTTGCTTGCATGATGGTGTGCGCATTACCCGAAAAACTTACAACAGAATGGGTGAAAGAACCCAAGTTCAGATGGAGGTGTGCTTTTGAAGAAGCGGCAAACAGACATCCCTATCCTGCTTCCAGCAGACAGATGGCTAACAGCTCATCGCCATCGCTTCGTGACAGCTATCTCGACCGGTTGTATCTTTTTATTAATCTGAGTGAATCTGTTTACAATTTCTATGAAATGTTGGCTAACGCTCCGCAATTGAGCGACGACTCAGAGACCTTCAACCTGCTGATGCCCAGCATGGACGAAATACTTTTGCTGATGGGTCAATTGCATAATGAGGGTACACTCTATACCATCAGTATTGATGACCTTTGCGGCATGTCAGTCTCATTGCTACCGCAGCAAACGGCAGACTGGTACGACTTCAATCTCCGTACTTTCATTGAGCGACAGCTCAACACGTTCCGTCTGCGCGACGGACAGACCGTCAGCAGCGACAACTACTGCGACGTGGCGAAGCTGGATGCAGCAGCTGACAGTATGGCCTTGTGGCAGTCGCGCATCAGGGACTTAGGCTATGTGGACTACAAGGATATGATTGAAAGTATGAATGCCGATGCCGAGGTGATTAACAGCAAACAGAGCAACGTCTGCGCCAAGGTGAAGATGCAGCTCTCACAGGAGATGGTGTTCACTCGTCAGGCATTCCTCGGAACGCTTGTCATCGAGAACTCCACCGACAACGAGCTCACCGACATTTCGGCTCTGATAACGGCTACCGACGAGAATGGTACTGTCGCCACCAGTCGTGAGATGGAAATCATACTGGAGAGTGCAGAAGGCTTTGTAAAAGCTGATGACGGCAGTTACAAGCTTGGGGCCGGGCAGACGGGAAGCTTTGCCTACAAGTTCATCCCCACGAAGTATGCAGCCCCCAATCATGTCGTTGACTACGATTTCGGTGGCGTGCTCACCTTCAACGACGGCTCCGGCATTACCAAGCGTGACCTCTACCCCGTGACCCTTACTGTCAAGCCTTCGCCAGTGCTCGATCTCACCTACTTCATGCAGCGCGACATCTATGGCGATGATCCGCTGACGCTCGATGTGGTGGAGCCGACGGTGCCTGCTGAGTTTGCCTTGCTTATCAATAATGTGGGCAATGGCGATGCTACAAACGTAAGGATGACCACGCAGCAACCTGAGATTATTGATAACGAGAAGGGACTGAACATCAACTTCGAGTTCCTAAGTTCGCAAGTCAACGGACAACCTGCAAGCCTTGCTTTCGGACAGTCGATTGCCAACGACTTCGGTACGATTGCTGCTCACGAGCAGGCTTACGGACAATGGTGGCTGCAATCGTCGCTTCTGGGCCATTTCATCAACTATAATGTCACGGCTACCCATGTGACCAGCTACGGCAATCCAGACCTCTCTCTGTTAGGCGACGTGACCATCCATGAGCTGATTCACAGCTTGGAGGTTACCGATGGCGAAAAGACCTTGCGTGGCTTTATGGTCAACGATGTGGCCGATGCCGAGGACCTGCCCGACATGCTCTATCTGACCAATGGCGATGTGATGCCCGTAGCTGTCAGCACCAACGTGCAGGCAACGAAGACATCGGCCACCATGTGCGAGGTGACCGTCGTACCTGCTGAGGCTGGTTGGAACTATGGATGCGTGGCCGACCCGACCCACGGACTGGCTACCATCACGTCGGTGGTGCGCAAGAGTGATGGTACGGCCCTGTCCGCACAGAACTTCTGGCAGACCGACCGTACCCTGCGCGACGGAAAGGACTGGCTCTATGAGAATCGGCTACACCTTGCCGACAACTTTGCCGACGGCACAGCGCAAACCTACATCCTGACGTTTGAGCCAGTGCCCGAAACATTGCTTGAGATTGCGGCTATTGAGGGCATACCTGCTGATGGCACATTAGCTACTGAGCCTGTCGATGACATTACTGTTCGATTTAACAAGGCCATTGATCCGGTTACGTTCACTGCCGATGACCTGACGCTTGTCGTTCAGGGCACAAAGCAGGACATCTCGCAGATAGCCATCTCTACCGATGACAACACCGCCTTCACCCTCCACCTTACACCCTCCACCCTCCACCTTCCCAACGGTTACTATGTGCTCACCGTAGCTACTGCCGACATTACCGACCACGAGGGTTTCCAGGGTCGTAACGGGCGTCAGGCTGCTTGGGTGATGTATCGCGGCGGACTCGTGCAGTTGCTCACGTCGACCTATCCTGCCAACTCAGGTACTGTGTCGCGTGGTACGCAGGAAGACACCAACGGTTCGCGCTTACTGACACCCGCCAATGATGACGAGACAGCTACCTATGGCTCTACCGTCGTGCTCACCGCCGAGCCTGCCGAAGGCTATGAGTTCAGCAGTTGGTCGCTCAATGGCGAGACGGTATCTACCGACCCGCAGTACACCACCACCGCTCTTGGCGATATGGATGTGGTGGCCAACTTCGTGAAGAAGAAGTATATGGTCAACATCGCCTCTGCCGATGAGACAATGGGAACTGTCAGCGGTACGGGCACAGGTATCTACGAGCATGGCACCAACATTGAACTGACTGCCGTGCCAGCCTACGATTATGCCTTCAAGGAGTGGATTGTCGATGGAGCTGCCATCACCTCGCCTTCCACCCTCTCGCTCACCGTTGACAAAGAGCTTGACGTCAAAGCCTCGTTCCTGCGCGAGTACTACTACCAGACGTTGAGGTTCACGCGTGGATGGAACTGGGTGTCTGGCTACCTCCAGGAACCCATCGACCTGGCTACGATTGCCAACGGCAGCAACCGCATCTTGAGTCAGACCAACGAGCTCATTCGTGACCCTCAGTTGGGTATGGTAGGCCCATTGCAGTCGCTGCAGCCTGCTGAGAGCTACAAGGTGCAGGCTGCCAGCACGTTCAGTTGCACATTCCGTGGACATCTTGTTGATGTTGCCCAGAACGGCCTGTCGCTTGAGAAAGGATGGAACTGGATGGGCTACCCGTCGTCTGAGAACCAGCCTATCAGCACGATCGTAAATCCCGAGGAGGGTGACTATATCGCTGCGCAGGAGGGCTTCTCCGAGTATGCCAATGGTAGTTGGGCTGGCTCGCTCGCTCAGCTGACTCCCGGCCAGGGCTACCTCTACAAGTCGGCCACGCAGAAGACGCTTGCCTTCGACTTCACCGAGGCACCTGCCGGCAGCCGTATGGCTAAATCTCAAATCTCAAACCTTAAATCTCAAACCTCCAGCGTCGATCCTCACCAGTATCCCTCGACGATGAACATCACCGCCCGCATCTACCGCGACGGCATGGAGCTGCCCGGCAGTCAGTACACGGTGTATGCCTACGCCGGTGACGAGCTGCGTGGTGTGAGCCAGTTTGTGGGAGAGAACCACTACCTCACGGTCTATGGCGACGAGCCGGTGAACATCAGCTTCATCGTGGAATCGGCAGAGACAGGCGAGACCTTCAGCGCTGCCGAGACGTTGACGTTCGTCAGCGACGTGGTGGGCAGCCGCAAGAGCCCCTACGCCGTGAACATCAGCACGACAACGGGTATCAGTCAGCAGATGGCTGACACGCCGATGACCATCTACACGCTCGACGGTATCCTCGTCAGTCGCGATGCCACCATCAAGACGCTGCACACGCTGCCCAAGGGTGTCTACATCGTGCGCTCGGCCGACGGACGCTTGCCTGGCAAGAACGGTCGCAAGACGGTGGTGAAGTGAAAAGTGAATAGTGAAGAGTGAAAAGTGAATAGTGAAAAGTGAATAGTGAAAAGTGAATAGTGAAAAGTGAATAGTGAATAGAGCAGCCTTAAGCTTTTTCCTTGCTATCCTGACCGTAGCTACTGCGCATGCACAGCAACAGTCGGGACGGTTCGACTCCCTGCAACACGTCAAGGAGGTGGTGGTGACATCGAAGCTGGTGTTCCGTGAGGTCATGCCGTCGCAGAAGCTTAACGGTGAGGAGTTGGAGCGGCTGAGCAGTCATAGCGTGGCCGACGCCCTGCGCTACTTCTCCGGCGTACAGCTGAAGGACTATGGCGGCGTGGGCGGCGTGAAGACCGTCGATGTGCGGTCGATGGGAACAAACCATCTGGCGGTGAGCTACGATGGTATTGTGCTGGGGAACGCGCAGAACGGACAGGTGGACTTAGGGCAGTTCTCGCTCGACAATGTCGACGAGATCACGCTGTTCAACGGTCAGAAGAGTGCCATCTTCCAGCCCGCCAGCGACTTCGCCTCGGCCTCGTCGGTCTACATCCGTACAAGGGCACCGCGCTTCACCGTGGGGAAGGATACCAACTGGAAGCTGCGGGCGAAGTACGGTGCCAGCGACCTGCTGCGTCTGTCGGCCCTCTATGAGCACCGCTTCCACGAGGACCTGAGCCTCAGTGCCAACACGGAGGTGCTCATGGCCAGCGGCAAGTATAAGTTCCGCTACCACCGTAAGAACCTTGACGGCACTACGGCATGGGACACCACCGCCACCCGCCAGAACGGTGATATACAGGCCGTGCGGGCCGAGGTAAACCTGCACGGGCTGCTGACGCAGGGTGCCTGGCAGCTGAAGGGCTACTTATACAACTCTGCACGAGGCATTCCTGGTGCCATCGTCAACAACGTGTGGATGCGGGGTGAGCGACAGCAGGACCTGAACACCTTCGTACAGGCCCACTTACAGAAGAGCGTGGGCGAGCGGTTCAGCACCCAGTGGTTGGCGAAGTACGCCTTCTACCGCACCCACTACGTGAACCGCGACAGCACCCGCCTGCCCGTGGACAACCTATACCGACAGCAGGAGGCCTACCTCTCGACGGCCAACGTGCTGGAGCTGCTGCCTGGATGGAGCGCGAGCATGAGCTATGACCTGCGCTGGAACAAGCTCAGCGCTGACACCTATAACTTCGCATGGCCCACACGCTTCACCCACATGCTCTCCATCGCCACCGCCATCGACTACCGTCACTTGAAGGTGCAGGGCAGCGTCGTCGGCACGCTCATCAACGACAAATCTCAAACCTCCACCCTCCATCCTCCACCCTCCACCCTCCACCGCTTTACCCCCGCCCTCTTTGCCAACCTCTATCCCCTGCGGGGTAAGTGGCTGTCGCTGAGGGCCTATGTGAAGCAGAGCTTCCGCATGCCCACCTTCAACGACCTGTACTATACCGACATCGGCAACGCCTCACTACTGCCTGAGAAAGCTACGCAGTACGATGTTGGCCTTGTCATCGACCGCCACTTCCCTTCACCCTCCACCCTCCACCTTCCGCTCGACCTCTGGTCGCTTGCAAGGCAAGAACCCTTCACCATCACCCATTTCGACCTCCACGCCGACCTTTATTATAACAAGGTGAGAGACAAGATCATCGCCTATCCCAAGGGCCAGCAGTTCCGTTGGACGATGCTCAACCTGGGCGAGGTGAACATCAAGGGCTTTGACCTCACCTCCAGCGTCTCGTTTGCCGTAGGTCGCGACTTGGTCGCGACGCTCCGTGGCCAGTACACTTACCAGGACGCTCGCGACGTGACCGACCCCGAGACACCCTACTACCGGCACCAGATACCCTATATCCCCCGCCATAGCGGGAGCGTGATCATGGGCATGGACTGGCGGAGATGGACGCTGAACTACAGCTTCCTCTATACTGGCGAACGCTGGAACGAACAGGAGAACACGGCCTACAACCACATGCAACCCTGGTACACCAGCGACCTCTCGGTGAGCTTCCAGCCCATTGGCCTTATTAGCCACATTAGCCCTGTTGGCCCTAAAAGTCCCATGACCCTCCGCATCACTGCCGAGGTGAACAACCTCTTCGACCAGCAATACGACGTTATCCTGAACTACCCGATGCCGGGCCGCAATGCGGCCATCGGCCTCGACATCACCTTTTAAGCATGAAACACCTGCTGAACCTCCTCCTCCTGTTGTCGCTTTGTGCCTGCGGAAACAGGCATGCGACAGGCAATGCCGAAGCTACCGACTCGATAGCATTCAAGTACGCCCGTCTTATCCATGTCGAGCGCCACGATGGCTATACCCTTGCCCGAGTGGACAACCCTTGGAAGACGGGCAAGACGCTACATACGTATGTGCTCGTTCCCTATGATAAGCCACTGTCACCACAGCTGCCCCAGGGCACGGTCGTACGCACACCGCTGCGTCGGAGCATCATCTTCACCAGCGTTCATGCTGCCCTTGCTGACCAGTTTGCTGCCCAGAGGCAGGTGGCTGGTGTGGCTGACAGCAAATATATCAAGGTACCCTTCGTGGTCGAGGGCTGTGCTGACGGCACGCTCGTAGACTGTGGCGACGGCATGAACCCTTTGGTCGAGAAGATCATCGATGCCGGAGCCGATGCCATCCTGCTGTCACCCTTCGAGAACTCAGGTGGCTACGGGCGCTTGGAGGACGTGGGCATACCGCTCATAGAGTGTGCCGAGTATATGGAGCAGTCGCCCTTGGCACGTGCCGAGTGGATGCGCTTCTATGGTATGCTCTACGGCAAGGAGCGCGAGGCCGACTCCCTCTTTGCCCTCGTTGACAGCAGCTATCACGCCTTGAAGACCCTTGCCGCCACGTCGCACGTAACGCGCACGGTGCTCATGGACAAGCAGACGGGCAGCGTATGGTATGTCCCTGGCGGACGGTCGACCATCGGACGGATGCTGAGCGATGCCCGTGGCAGTTATCCTTTTGCGCAAGACGAGCACAGCGGTAGCCTGCCCCTGCCTTTCGAAACTGTACTCGAACGCTCGGGCGATGCCGACGTGTGGCTGTTCCGCTACGACAGTCAGCAGCCTATCACGCGTCAGCAGCTGCTCGCCGAGCAGCCGGGCTACAGCCAGTTGCGCCCTGTCCGTGAGGGTGAACTATATGGTTGCAACGTCGCCACCTCGATGTTTTATGAGGAGTCGCCCTTCCGTCCCGACCTGCTCCTGCAAGACTTCATCCAGATTCTTCATCCCGACCTGCAGGGACTGTCGCCCCTGCGTTACTACAAAAAACTTTAAGGCCTATCATGAAACCCCACCAAGGACTCTCGCTCACGCTGTTGGCACTGCTCATCGCCGTGCTCTTCGCTCTCTCGCTGCTCGTCGGTGCCATCAGGATACCTGTGGCCGACGTGCTGCAGATACTCTTCGGCGATGCCGACGGCATCAAACCCTCATGGCGTTATATCATCATGGAGTCGCGACTGCCGCAAGCCGTCACTGCCACCTTGTGTGGAGGTGCCCTTGCTGTGAGTGGACTGATGTTGCAGACCGCCTTCCGTAATCCTCTGGCCGACCCCTCGATCTTCGGTATCTCGAGCGGAGCTGGTCTGGGTGTGGCGCTCGTCATGCTATTGCTTGGCGGCAGCATGTCGGTAGGAACGGTGAGCGTGAGCGGTTTCGTGGCTGTCATCATGGCAGCCTTTGTGGGAGCGATGGCAGTGATGGCCATCATCTTTGTGTTCTCGACGATGGTGCGCAGCCACGTGATGCTCCTCATCATCGGCATCATGATAGGCTACCTGTCGTCGAGTGCCATCTCGTTGCTGAATTTCTTTGCCACCGACGAGGGCGTGAAGTCGTATATGGTCTGGGGCATGGGCTCGTTTGGTGGTGTGACCACCAGTCACATGCCGGTATTTGCTGGCGTTACCCTGACTGGCATCGCGGTGTCGCTGCTGCTGATCAAACCCCTCAATGCCCTGATGCTTGGCGACCGTTATGCCGAGAACCTGGGCATCTCCGTACGTCGTACACGTAACCTGCTGCTCGTGGCTACGGGCTTGCTCACGGCTATTACCACCGCGTTCTGCGGACCGGTGAGCTTTATCGGACTGGCCGTTCCTCACATAGCACGTTTGCTCTTCCAGACCGATAACCACCGTGTGCTGCTGCCTGCCACCATCCTCTGCGGCTCGGCTGTGGCCCTGCTGTGTAACATCGTATGTTTCCTGCCCGGCGAGAACGGCGTCATACCTCTTGGAGCCGTCACGCCGCTCATGGGAGCACCCGTCATCATCTATGTCATTATGAAGGGCAGGAGCTAATTTTCTGTTCAAAAATGCCGTGGGAACGAAAAAAATGGCTATCTTTGCAACATGAAATACATCGTCTGGGCAGCTGTCGGCCTTCTCCTTGCAGCGGCAGTGCTGTGGTGGCGGGCGCCTGTCCTGACGGGACCGCTTACCAAGCAGACGCTCTACGTGGCACTCATCGATGCGCTGAGCAAGCACGATGCCGACGTGGCGCGGTGCTTGTGGATTGACGATGACGGCGGCGAGGGCGTGTTTGCGGTGAAACGTCTGTGCGACGAGCTGCATGTGAAGGCGACGTTTGCCGTCTGTCCGGCAAAGCTCTCTGACCGCGTAGCCGACTCGTTGTTCGTCTGGCAGCAGGAAGGTTTCGGTATCGCTCTGCACGGACTGAACCATGAGTCGTGGCGTGACTGGAGCGAGACGATGATTAGGAACGACCTGCAGAAGTGCCGTCGCGTGTTGGCTCAGCGCGGTGTTGACACCCTAAGGCTCAGTATGGTCATCGTACCGCCACATGCCTCGAATACGAGTGCTGTCAGGCGCGTGGTGAAGGAGGTGGGCTGCAAGATGGTGACGGGCGCCCATGTGGTGAATCCCGACAGCAGCATGAAGCAGTGGGGACGGCTCTGGGTGACGAGCGACACCGACATGGAAGGGATGCGTAGCTTGCTCGAAAGGGCCTATCGGCAACGGGGCTTCGTCGTCATCGGCACCCACTCGTCGGTCACTGGCGAGTTTTCCAAAGAGAAGATGCGTGCCGTCATCCGGATGACCCGGCAGCTCGGCTACGAGTGGTAAACACCTAAACTTATAGAATCTAAACTCAAATAACTCATATATCATGGAAAGAAATGAGATTCTGGAACGCGTACAGGATGTGTTCCGCGACGAACTGGAACTGGACGACCTTGTGCTTACCGATGAGACCACGGCCGACGATGTGGAGGAATGGGACTCGCTGACCCACGTGCAGATTGTGGTGGCACTGGAAAAGGCGTTCGCCCTGAAGTTCACCTCGCGTGAGATCCTGTCATGGGACAACGTGGGCGACCTTGTTGACTGCATCGAAAAGAAAATAGGGTAGGGCGCGATGGTTGTCAACTCGCTGGCTTTCCTGTGGTTCTTCTTGGTGGTGCTGGTGTTCTACTACCTGTTGCAGCAGCGCCGCTGGTGGCAGAACCTGTTCCTGTTGGTGTGCTCCTACTGGTTCTATGCCCAGATAGACCTGTGGATGACGGGGCTGCTGGCACTGATGACCGTAGCCTTCTGGCTCTTGGGAGCAGGCATCGGGCGTGCCCTCGACCGCGAACGAATGCGCCTTGCCGCGTGGCTGACGAACATAGGAGTCGTCGCGGGCGTGGGAGCATTGTTCTATTTCAAGTACCTGAACTTCTTCGCCTCCTCGTTTGTGGCGGCTGCCAACGCTGTGGGCATGCACCTCTCCTGGACTACTATCGAGATTCTGGTGCCCGTGGGCCTGAGCTTCTTCTCGTTTAAGCTGATGAGCTATGTGCTCGATATCTACCACGGGAAGATGCCGCCCGAGCGTGGCATCCTCGACTTTGCCAACTATATCGCCTTCTTCCCCACCATCCTCTCCGGTCCTATCGACCGTCCGAAACCCTTCCTCAAGCAGTTGCGCGAGGCACGTCTGTTCCAGTCTGATGCGCTGATGGCGGGCTTCCGGCGAGTGCTATGGGGTATGTTCATGAAGATGTGTGTGGCCGACCGCCTCGATCTCTATATCAGTGCGGTGCTCGACAACTATCCCCATCACTCCACCGTGTCCATTCTCTTGGCCAGTCTGCTCTATCCGTTGCAGATGTATGCCGACTTCGGTGGCTATAGCGAGATGGCCATCGGTGTGGCGCAGATGATGGGACTGAAGGTGGCCGAGAACTTCCGTCGTCCGTTCTTCGCTACGAACGTGGCCGAATACTGGCGTCGTTGGCACATGTCGCTCACGTCGTGGCTCACCGACTATGTCTTCATGCCCTGCAACATCAAGTTGCGCGATTGGGGACTGTGGGGTACCTGCGCCGCCATCATCCTCAACATGCTCTTCGTAGGACTGTGGCACGGAGCCAACTGGACGTTCTTCTTCTTCGGACTCTACCACGGACTGCTGTTCGTACCGCTGATGCTCAGCGGACAGTTCTTCCGCAAGCAGAAGGTGCAGGTGGGGCAGCACGGACTGCCCACGTGGCCGTTCGTCCTGCGCATGACAGGCACCTACCTGCTGGTGACGGTGGGCCAGTTGGTATTCCGTTCACCGTCAATGGGCGAGGTCTGCCACATCGTGCAGCGTGTGTTCACAGGCTGGCACGGAGGACTGTTCATCGACATGAGCACGATGGTCAACGCGTTGATATGCCTTCTTATCCTTGTCTGTGCCGACGTGAAAGATGAATGGCTGCCGAAGAAACGATGGTGGCTGCCCTCATGGGCCGAGCGATGGCGCTGGGAGCTGGCTGTGGCATCTGAGCTCATCGTCATCCTGCTCTTCGGCATCTTCGATAACAACCAGTTCATCTATTTCCAGTTCTGACCTCTGATCAAGATGAAAAAGCTACTGACAACCATACTGATGACGGCATTGCTGTTCTTCGTGGCCGATCGTACGCTGGGCCTTGTTCTCAGTGCGCTCTACGAGCACTCTAACGCCACCGATGAATACAAGGTCAGTGCCTCGTGCAGCCAGACGCGCGACTCAGTGCTGTTCATGGGAAGCTCGCGTTGTCTGCACCATTATGTGCCTGCGATCTTCGAACAGGAGTTAGGCGTGTCGTGCTTCAACGCTGGTGACTGGGGCATCAAGAACATCTACTACCACTACGGACTGCTGAGCAATATCCTCAGCCGCTATACCCCCTCGGTCATCGTGCTCGAGGTGCACCCCAGCGAGTGGCTCGCATTGCCGTTCTCCGGTCCTGAGCGGGCGGGGTCGCTGGCTCCCTATTGTGGCATGAGCGAGGGTTGCGACGAGATGCTGCGACGTGCTGGCAGCTACTGGCCCTACCGTCTGTCGCATGTCTACCGATATGCGGGCTCCTTGCCCAACCTGCTGGCTGGTCCTTGGGGACCTATGGACAGACAGCTGAAAGGCTGGCGACCGATGGATGGTATCATCGACATTGCTGGCGTCGAGGCCGAACAGTTTCCTTTCGAGCCCGATGCCGAGCGTATCGAGCTGTTGACGCGCTTCGTCGACACTTGCCGTGAGCACCATATCCGGCTGATGCTCGCCGTCTCGCCTATGTATGTCTGCACCGACGACGATGTGTTTGGCTTCCTCCATGACTTTGCCCAGAAACACGAGCTGCCGCTCTTCGACCATTTCCGTGACCCCCACTTCATTGGTCATCAGGAACTGTTCTACGACCGTGGACACCTGAATCGTCAGGGCGCCATGCTCTTCTCCTCGATGCTAAGCAAAGAGGTGAAGCTGGTACTCTATCGGGCTCACGGGACCAATTAGCCCCATTCGTCCAATTAGTCCCATTCGCCCCATAGGCCTCATTAGCCCATAAAAAGCAACAGGCCGCTCATTGCGCAATGCAATGAACGGCCTGTAGTATCTGGTAGACAATGCTTATCCCAGCTTGTTGATGTGCAGAGCGAGGCTCGACTTCAGGTTAGCTGCCTTGTTCTTGTGGATAATGTTGGTCTTAGCCAGCTTGTCCAGCATCTTCTGAATTTTGGGA
Organism: Prevotella sp.; assembly: GCA_017554385.1. Lineage (GTDB taxonomy): Bacteria > Bacteroidota > Bacteroidia > Bacteroidales > Bacteroidaceae > Prevotella. Next base: position 21,685 of record JAFZIL010000078.1, read on the forward strand.
TAGAGAGCCACTGCCTCTTCCTTGTTGGTCATGGCACGCAGCTTGCGAACAGCGTTGCGCATGGTCTTTGCATAGTAGCGGTTGTGCAGTGTTCTTGTCTTTGTCTGGCGAATTCTCTTCACCGATGATTTGTGGTTTGCCATTTTTTTGAAATGTTTGAAAAGAGTTAATAATTAAAGCTTATAGGTCTTACATCTCTAAGGATTGCCTTGGGCGGATTTCCTGACCGGCAACCGAAGCCGCTTATCAAAAAAATCCTCCGTCACCCTTTCCCAGCTCCGTGCTGGTAGCGCATCGCTGCGCAGATGGCGGATTTAAGTTTTTGTAGTCCCTAGGAGAGTCGAACTCCTCTTTAGAGAATGAAAATCTCTCGTCCTAACCGATAGACGAAGGGACCAGCATTTTCAAATGCGGGTGCAAAATTACAACTTTTAATGAAGAATAAAGAATGAAGAATGAAGATTTTCCAGTTTGGTAATGTTTATTTAACTTTTTTTTGCTATATCGTCCACATATTCTTTGTTCTTCATTCTTCATTTTTCATTTTTCTTCGTAATTTTGCCCCTCTATGCTGACGAAAACAGAGGCTATTGTGCTCCATTCCCTGAAATACGGCGACCAGCGTGCCATCGTCGATTTGTTCACTCGCGACCATGGTCGGGTGTCGTTCATCGTGTCGTTGCCGCGCTCGGCGAAGGGACGGATGAAGAAGCAGTACTTCCAACCGCTGACACTGCTCAGCATCGAGTATGACTTTCGCCCGCAGTCACAGTTGCAGAAGTTGCGCGAGGTTTCGTTGCTACAGCCGTTGGCATCGCTGCACACCGACCCTTCGAAGCTCGCCATTGCCCTGTTTCTCTCCGACTTCCTCTATCACGCCCTGCGTGGTGAGCAGCAGAACGAGCCGCTGTTCGACTATGTGGTGTCGGGCATCGAATGGCTCGACAGCTGCCGCGACCGTTTTGCCAACTTCCACCTGGTGTTCCTCATGCGCCTTTCGCGTTTCCTGGGTTTCTATCCGAACCTCGACCACGACGATGACAATTGTTGTTTCGACCTGCGTGCCGCGACCTTCACGGAGCACCCGCCTGTGCATGCCGACTTCCTCATGCCTGAGGAGGCTCGCCACATAAAACGTCTGATGCGCATGGATTATGTGTCGATGCATCTCTTCCGTCTGAGCCGCAGCGAACGTCAGCGCATCCTCCAACTCTTACTCACGTACTATCGGCTTCACCTGCCCGACTTCCCCGAACTGCGCTCGGTCGACGTGCTCCAGGAGCTGTTCTCATAATCGTAGATGCGCACGTAGTCTATCTCGTAGCGCATGGGGAAGGCTGTGTCGTCGATCTCTCCACCGTTGTCCCCGCCCAAGGCGAGGTTGAGCAGCACGTACTGTTGTCCTTCGAAAGGATTGGTGTGTCGTCCTATCCTGCCGTTGACGGTCTGGCTGAGCGGAATCTCGTTGAGCAGTTCGTCGTCGAGATAGAGACTTATGCGCTGTTCGTCCCAGTCCATGTGCCAGAGGTGGAAACGCTGTGCCCAGTCTGGGTCGCGTTTGGTGAAGTGGGTGAAGGGCACGCGCCGCGAGTTCCATACCGCCTCGAAGCGCCTGTCACTGCCCCACGCCGCGTTGGCAAGGATGTGCGGAACGCCCTTGATGCGGTAGTACTCCATCAGGTCCACCTCGCCGCACGATGGCCATGGCATTCCCTCGCCCAGCGTCCAAATGGCAGGCCAGGCACCGCCCGCTGTGGGTATGCGGGCGCTCACCTCAAGGCGTCCGTAGCGGAAATAGCGCTTGCCCTGCGTCGTGATGCAGGCCGAGGTATAGTCGATGGTGGGTCGCTGTGCACCCCAGTGGTGCGCATCGGGGTTGTAGGTGGGGTTGGGTCGCTGTTCGCGCCGTGCCTCAATCACGAGCAACCCGTCCTCGACGAACGCATTGTCGGCCTGGTACCACTGGTCCTCATGGTTACGTACAAAGCCTTCTTCGTAGTTCCATGTGGCAGGGTCGGGTCTGCCGTTGTAGTCGAACTCGTCGCTCCAGACGAGCCGCCATTCCCCTGTCGTCATCGTTTGTGCCTTCATCGTCGGTGATATCAGTAGGAGGACAACCATCCACCATCCACTATCCACTATCATTCGCATTGACAAGGCAATGCCGCATGCTACGCTTGTTCTTTCTTTTTCCATATTCCTACGTTAGCGCACCACCACTTTCCGTCCTTGGACAATGTAGATGCCCTTAGGCAGTTTGCATCCGGTGGCATAGCGGCGGCCAGAGAGGTCGTAGATGAAGGCAGAAGATGGCGAGAAGGCTGGAGCAGGATGGGTCGTCAGCTCGGCGATGGCATCGGTTTGCTGTAGAGCTGATAGTGGGAAGAGCATCCACTGGCGATGGACAGGTGCAGGGTTGGTGCCCTGATATTGCCAGATGGTGACCTCTGTGCCGGCAGCTGTCGACTCGTTGCTCAGGTCGAAACCGTGGCTGCGCCCTTTGCTGGCCAGGATCTTGTAATAGGGCTGGTCAACGGGGTCAATATAGAAGCCTTGCTCGCTGGCCTTACTCTTTTGTGCAGTGAGCGATGAACTGTTGTTGTTGCGATGGGCCGTAAGACGCAGGCCGAGAGCATTTTGCAGGCCGTAGGTGCCGTCGCCCTGATTGGTCAGCGTCCAGCGTTGTGCGTCACCATAGTCAATGTCCTGAATGGTCACTTTGCTTGCAGTTGCCGTTACTGCGCGGTTGTTCTCATTTCGGGGAATGATCAGATACTCCCAGTTGTCGCGCAGCAGCTCCTGCGGTTCGACGGCTGTACTGTGAATGGGGATGACGAGCGTGACGATGGACTGTACAGGCATGACGAGTCTGAGGCTGTTGCCATTGATGCTGATGCCGCTCTTCGTGCTGATCAGGTTCTCGTTGGCCGATGTGCGGTAGGCCTTGATAGCACTGAGCGCGGGTAGTTCGCCAAGGAGTGACAGGTCGATGTCGTGAACGGTCTTCGCTCCCTCGTTGAGTGCCACGAGCACCAGCGTGTCGCGACTGGCATTGACGGCAGCCAATGACTGCGGACAGAGCGAGGTCACGATGTCGTAGCCCCGACGGATGAAACGGGTGCACTGCTGCCGCACGTAGTAGTTCTTCACCTTCGAGTAGGTCTGGTTGGCGAAGCTGCCGCGAATGGTACACCACTGGTCGTTGGCCTCCTCCATATACTGCCAGTCAATCCATGCCTCGGGCTGTATGTAGCGCATGTCATCAATGAGGCGCTGAGCTAGACTGAGGTTGCCGCCGATGCCATTGCCACCGGAACCCGTCTCGCTCATCCAAAGCGGCACGTCGTTCTGACGTGCCAGCGAGGCCAGACGGGCGCGGTCGTGATTGCTGCCCGAATAGGTGTGGGTGTTCCACTGACCCACCAAAGGCATCACACCGGCATTCATGTACTCTGTGAAACCCTGTACAGACAGACCAACGTTGGTCTCGTCGGAAGCCGAGATAACGGTGTTGAGCCCCGACTCGCGCAGGATGGGTTCGAGCACGCGGATGAAGTTAATCTGCGACTGGTAGTCGAAGTGGCAGCCCTCCTGCGGGCCGTTGGCATACCAGAAACCCGTCACCGACTCGTTGAACGGCTCAAGCGTCTTGAACTCGATGCCATACTCGTCCTTATAGTGCTTGCAGACATCTACGAGATAATGGGCAAACTCCTCATAGTATTCAGGCTTCAGGTTGTCCTTGCCGCCGTCGGTGTTGCCGCTGACGCAGCCGCTGTAGGTCATATAGTAAGGACAGGAGTTGCTGAAGGCTTCGAACACGGCGTCAGGCCGCTTCTCGCGTATCTTCAGCATGATCTTGCGCTGGGCGGCATCGCGGTCCCAATGGTATTCGTCGCCACTGAAGTCCTTGAAGCCCTCCATCTCGGCACGCAGCCCCTTGCCCTTTCCCATGTGATGAGGCTCGCAATTTCTGTTTTCAGGATCGTCGCCACCACCGATATTATAGCGGAAATGACTATAATTCAGCCCAGTGGGACTGACCAGCCAATCCACAATCTCGTCAATCTTGTTGTCCGGCCACTTGCCGCATTGTCCAGCCCACCAGCAGAGCGACACGCCCCAGCCGTCGACATGCTGGCGCACCAGTTGTGGATGGACCATATAGCTGAGGGTGTCTGTGGGTGGTGCGGCATTCACCTTCTCGCCAAAATACCACTGGTGCTTCATGTCGGCACCGTCCTTGTTGGTATAGACCTTCTGATGACCGTCGTTGCTGTCGGTGCCCAGATACTTGTTGTTGGCCTTGCAGCGAAGCTTCACATACTGGCTCATGGTCTGCTCAATGGCCCATAGGGCCTCGTCAGCCGAAGGGTCAGTGCCGAACGTCGAGTTCCAATCGCCCGTTTTCGTCAGGTATTTCTGCTGCCCAGCCACCTGAATGGTGTAGTAGCCTTGCCCTACGGGGGTTACTACCATCTGCTGCGGACTGGACTTCGTCGATGACTCGATCCATCCTCCGCCGTCACTGCCCATCTCCAAATGGTTGCCACTGCTGTGCAGCAGATATAGGGTAGTGGCCTCGCTGAAGCTGGTCTGTGCCCAAAGCGTACTATGCAGCAGACACATCGCTGCCGCGAAAAAGAGTCGCATTCTTTTGTTCCGTGTATTCATCATTTCGTCGCAATTTGTGTGCAAATATAAACAAAATATTTGAATTCCGGAAAAAAAGCGCAGATTTCTTTGGAGCACAAACTTGTTCTCTCTTAGTCGCCGACCCTTTCTACGATGAAGTCGCAGGCGGAGAACCAATTGCTACATTCAGCAGAGTTCAGGGCAACATCGGGAGCTAAGGTAACGCCATAGGTGAGGTTGCTGTTGCCAGACTCATTGGTAATGGTGATGTCGTCGAGGTAGATGCGGTTCCAACCGTAGCCCTGTCCGCCGTGAGCCGAGGCCTTGTTGAGGTCGAGGGCCAGGACACCTTCGTGGGCGTTGGCACGATTAGAGAAGCGGTTGAGGGCGGAGAACCACACGTTGCCACCCGCATCGCCATCGGCAGGAATCTCCTTTCGTACGGTCTGGTCGCCTACCTGTGCAAAGACGAGCAGTCCAGAGTGACCGCTGTCGGTATTCTTGGCACGTACCACAGCCGATACACGATAGCGCCCAGGACACAGGTTCTTGAGGGTGTTCTCAATGCGGAGACCGCTGCCATAGTTCTCGCGCTTCACATGGAGATAGCCCGTCTGTTGGTCGGCGGTATAGTGTTCGCCACGAGCGGTAAACATGTCCTCGCGATGATAATCCATGGGCTGGTGAATGACGGTCCAGTGGTTACGGTTCAGGTAGTCCTGGTCGTTGTCGCTCAGACTGTCGATGTCGGCAGTAAGGTTGCGCTGCGCGTTGATGGTCATCTGGGCGATATTGACCTGTTGCTTCAGGTCGTCGGGCATGTCGTTGGCGATACCGTTGGTCATGTTCATCAGTTCTTCAGCTTGACGCCAAGAGAGCATGTAGGGGTAGCTCTCCACTTCTTTGTTGAGCGTATAGCAGATGGCTTTCTGCTCGGTGAGGGTGGCGGTGTTGCCGATACCCGTCATGAGCCACACCTTCGCCTTCAGTGCCTCGTAGCTGGTCTTGAGGTTGAACGTCCTGGGCTCGTCGTAAAGCTGCTGTGCCATCTTGATGAAATTGTACTGGAAGACTTCGGCCAGCGTGTCGGTGTCGAGGGCCTTGGCACGTTCGGGTTCCTTTTTACGGATGTCAAACAGCATGTTCTGCGCCACGCTTAGGGCTGTGTTGCTACGGTCGAGGTATTCCTCGTCATCGTAGGACTTGATCTGTGGCGTAGCCTTGAGCTTCGGACAGTGGAACTCGTACATGATACCGCCCGTGGCATAGTACTTGTGCTTGGTGTCGGCATTCTCCTCCTCTTCACTCTTCCACATGAGCAGATAGGTGGAACGGAAGCCGTCATCGTCCTTGAAACCGATGATGCGAACATTCATGGTCGGGTGAAGCTGTAGCGGGAAGGTCTCACCACCTTCACCGTATGCGATGCTGACACCTGGGAAGACGGCCTGCTCGTCGCCTGCCACATAGCTGTAGTAGCTGGCGGCAAAAGGCGACTGCTTGTCGTAGGCGTCGAGAATCTGTCGCAAGGGCAGGTTGGGGTCGTCGGGCACGTTGCGGAACTCGAAGCTCCAACCGTCGAGGTAGTTAGGTCCTATGTGTGCTCTGCCCTTTCCCAGCGGCACCACATGAATCTTGTTCTTGGGTACGAGACCGCCACCGTCAAGGGCTGTATAGATGATGCTGAGGCTGTCCTTGCTGCCTGGTATCCATCGGGACGAGATATTCTTTGGAAACCTCTTGTCGAGTGTCTCTCTGAAGGCCGTATGCAGGGCCTGTGCGTGTTTGTTCTCCTGAGCATGGAGACTGGTTGTGCTGATGGGCATCAGCATGATTGCTATGATAATAATAATCGGTTTCATATTCTTAATTCTTAATTCTTAATTTTTAAAAGCTAACATAATTTGTGGTACTGTCGTTCTGAATCTTGTTTAAGGCCTGTTCGACCTGTTTGCCTACGATGCGGTTGACCATCTGTTGCAGCCGTGCATCGGCGGCGATGAGTCTTTCCACCTGTGCCGAACTGACGCTGTCGTCAAGCTTTTCCATTTCTGCTTCGAGACGTGCAATACAGTTGGCAAGGTCCTCGGCTGATGAAACAGAGTTTGCCTTGGGAACCACTGTTGGAGCAACCTTCGTATTAGTAATCTGAGGTTTAGTTGATGTCGTTTGAGCCACGACAGCTTGCTCTGTACTCTCCGTGGGGATGATGGCTTCGTGCTCGGGCTGTGACTCCCCTCCTGTGAGGGCAGGGTGCAGGTGGGGGGAGGCCTCTACGGTTTTCTCTGCCACCCATGTAGGCTGCTCAGCGGTGCTTCTTCCGAGATAGAACACCAACAACAGGGCGATGCTTGCAGCGATACCAGCCATCAGCCATCTAAGTGTGACTATCTTTGGCTTCTCCTTGACAGCCAGTGGAACCGATTCAGGCTTTTGGCTATTGGCTATCGGCCTTTGGCTGTTCGTGTCGGCTTCCGGCTCAATGTCCACTTGTCCGTTGTCGAACATCGCGAACATCTCTTTATATTCTGCCCAATCTTCGTCGACCTCATGGGTGCGGAAGTACTGTGCTAGCACCTCTTCCTCAGCAACGCTGGTCTCGCCAGCCATGAACTTGCTGAGCAAGTGGGCTATTTCCTGTTTGTCGTACTGTTGTTTCATTGTTGGTTCCTCTTCTTTAGCTTGTTAAGTAATTCGTTGCGGGCTCGTGAGAGCAGGGTGGATACTGATGCCTGCTGTATGCCTAAGATGTCGGCAATCTCGCCTAACTCGCGGTGTTCCAGCTGGCGCATCCTCAGCACCATTCCCGCTGTAGAAGGCAGACGGTCTATCTGTTCGGCTATCCAATGTTCCAGCTCCGTGTATTCCAAACGGTCGTGCAGCGAGTCTTCATCTATCAGCGGCATTGTGACGGCAATCTCAGCATACTGGTGTGCCGTGCGCCACCGGTCGATGCACACCCGTTTCGTGGTGATGACAGCCGAAGCCTTCAGGTGAGCCGCGTCGTTGAGCCGTTCGTGCAGGTTCCACAGCTTCAGCATCACGTCTTGCGCAATGTCCTCCGCATCGTCCTGGGAATACCCGAACTGCTCGGCTATCGACACGGCCTTTGCCCGCGTCTCGGTGGCTTTGTATGTGAACTCTTGTTGTGTCATTACACTTATATAACGAAGAACCTCATGGAAATTTAACAAGAAAGCGCATTTTTTTCAAAAAAACAAAGCAATTCCCGTCTTTTCGGATATTTTTCGTAACTTTGCCAACAAGTGGGCGAAGTTACCAGCACTCGGAAATGAAAAGAAAAGCAAGCATTTCTTTTGCATTCCCCTCGTTTTTTAGTAACTTTGCACTTTCAAACAAGATATAATATGACACCCTCCACCATAAAAGTCATCGCTTTCGATGCAGACGACACGCTATGGGATTGCCAAGGTCACTTCGAACGCGTCATGCAGCAACTCTACGACGAGCTGCAGCCGTGGACCGACCGTGAGCAGGCTGCCACCGAGCTCTTTGCCACTGAGCGCAAGAACATGCCGTTGTTAGGCTTCGGCACGAAGGCGTTCACCCTCTCGCTCATCGAGACCGCCATGCGTGTGTCCAATTATGAGATAACGGCCGAGCGTATCGACCACCTCCTCAGGTTGGGCTATTCGCTCCTTGAGTTTCCCACTACGCCGCTCCCCGAGGTGCTTGAGACGCTCATCACCCTGCAGCGTCAGGGCCGTCGTATGGTGCTCTTCACCAAAGGTGAGCTGCTCGACCAGCAGAGCAAACTCGAGCGGTCGGGGCTTGCAGGCTTCTTCGAACATGTGGAGATTACCAGCGACAAGGGCGAGAAGGAGTTCATGGACCTTTGTCGACACCTGCAGGTCAAGCCCCACGAAATGATGATGGTAGGCAACTCACTGAAGAGCGACGTGGCCCCAGCCCTCGCCATCGGTTGTTGGGCCGTCCACATCCCCTTCCACGTCACGTGGGAACTGGAGCATACCGATGCCTTCGACCACGACCGCCTCTTTCATATTGAGCGCTTCGGTGAGTTGCTCAATATTCTATAACCGTGTCCATTTATGCTGAAAACATGCCGTCCGAACGGTTCGGACAAAAATCCGAACGCTTCGGACAAAAGTCCGGACAGTTCGGACGAAGGCAAACAGCCCCTGTTAAGACATCAAACAGCCCCTGTGCAGGAGCGAGGATGGTACGCATAACCAAATGAGAAATGAGGAAAGATATTGGTGTAGGATAATTGCGGATAAAATGCAGATAATTTGTATGTAACTAACTGGAAATCAGTATTTGGTGTAGGATAAGCGGATATTTGATAATGTTATTTGTGTACGAGGCTGGGGACAGTACTACCCAATGGCATCCTGGACGACCAAACCAGCAAGCATGAAGCCGAAAATGTCCTGTGTTCCCTAAAGAGTGTTCATGTTGCTTTTACTTGACGACATATTTCTTGTTGCCTCGCAGGTAGACACCCTTGTGTGGGCTGCCCGTCACGTAGCGACCCAACAGATCGGTGGTCACGCTGCGTCTCGTCGTGGGGAGGGTGGCATCGCCAATGGCGTCGACCCCTTTGGAGGTGAGCACGACATTGTCGAAGCCGATGATCTTCTCCGAGCCGTTGTAGTTGTGCATGGCCGAGAGCTGGATGGTGGTTGAGGCTATACCGTCACTGGTGAAGTCGAGGGTCACCTGCTGCCACTCTTCCTTGTTGTCGAGTGAAGGTGCCTGGAGCGAGGGTCCGTCCTGCGTCACCACGTTGACATAGACATCGCCGCCCAGTCCGCTCTTCCATACGTCGGCAGTGAGCGTGTACTCGCCCTCGGGTAAGAGCAGTTCCTGACAGAGCTTGATGGTGGAGGTGCCCCAGTTCTGGCGCACCCAGTAGGTTTGCTGGCTACCCGTTGAGGGAGCGGGCTTTGAGCCGAAGAAGCGGTCGAAGTAGAGGTCGCCCGTCTTCAGGGCGGTGAGGTCGTTCTCGTTGCGCGAGGTGTAGTCGACAGTCCAGCCTTCGGGCACGTAGATGGCGCGGTCGCTTGTGACGCCGCTGCCCTCCATCGGGGCGTAGCTACCCTCGAAGCCGCCGTTCTGCAGCTCGCGCGGCAGGTTCTGGTTGTGCTGAGCCCTGATAGCTGCCTTGGCCTGTTCCACCAGTGCCTGTACGGTCAATGGTGAGCAGCAGGCGTAGTAGTCGGTCAGCACGAGACAGCTGTGGTTATTGGCTTCGCCATAAGTATCGACGGTACCACCTGGCAGGTTCTTGTCCTCGATGACCTGGTCAACGAGTCCGTTGCGGTAGATGGTGAGCACCTCGCCGTCGTAGGTCAGGGTAATGATGACTGTCGAGAGCTTCGTGGGGTGGTTGTCACCACTGGTGCCGGTGCTGTTGTAGGCCCAGTTGTCGCTGGTGAGCAGTCGGTTTTGGCTACGGTAGACCTTGCCGTTGATGCTGATCTCTGGATACTGGTCGGTGGCATTGATGCTGTAGACGATACCACCGTCGCCCTCCTGATAGTGGTTGATGGTGAACAGCGTACCCTCGTATTTTGCTGCGTTCAGCTCGAAGGCCATCGTGACCGTCCTGTTCGGCGACAGGCAGATGCAGTCCACGCGCGGGTCCTCGTCTTCGCTGCTCTCCTTGGTCAGCTCCTCCTGCCAGTCGTAGTCGCAGTGCAGGGCGGTGGGGTAGCCCTTCGGATAGTTCTTGTTCACCATCCAATAGTAATAGTCGCCCTGAATCCATCCTATGCGCAGGGGTGAGTTTTTCGAGCCGGGGATGACGAAGGGGCGCGCGTTGTTCTTCGGCGAGTCATGGGTGATCTGTTCCGACGAGGCCACCGTGCCGTCGTCATCGATGGTGTAGCGCCAGATCTCGTAGACGCCGTCCTTGTTGTACTGTCCGTCCTTCGTGGGGATGCTCACGTACATATCATTAATATGATCAGGGTCGAGGGTCATGCCGCCTGAATAGCAGCGCTCGGTCTGGTTCCAGTTCTGGTGGAAGGCGTGGCCGGCATACTGTACCCAGGTGTTCTTCCACGCCGAGCCGTTCCAGCGGGCATACCAGTAGGTGTGCGAGGTTTTCGCGTCGTCGATATGGGGATAGGCAATGACGGGATGCTCGTCCTGGTCGAGTACGATCTGCCATACCCAGTTGCGGATGCCTGCCGTCTTGTCGACGATGGTAGCGGGATACTGGTTAGCATAGGAGTCGGTCTTCGAGACGTTGAACGGTCCGTCGCTGATGACCTTGAGCTGCTTGCCGTTGAGGTCGCGCAGGATGGGGCCGTTGCCCTCGTTGATGTCAATGACGTTGAAGTAGAGCCAGTTGGGCATCTCGTTGTCTGGATGGCCGGTGGTGTAGCTCACGTAGATCTTGTCCTTGCCGTTGCTCGCATATTTGGCGTAGGGACGGGCACCGGTGGATTGCACAATCTGCTTCGGACCGAAGTCGAACTGGCAGTTGTCGTCGGCATCGGGCATGGTGATGCGGGCGAGGGTGGGGTGCCAGTTGATGCCGCGCCAGCAGAGGTAGACGTGCTGCGGGTCGTCGCTCATGATGAAAGGCGAGGGATAGGTGGTGTTGTTGGCCGTGGTCAGATACTTCTCGTCGCCAAGGGCGGTGATGTCACCGGGTTTCCGGGATATGCGGTACCATATCTTCGCCTCGTCGGTGTGACGGGTGTAGAAGATCATCACACGCTCGTCGGGCAGCACCACGAACGTTGGGTTGTTGTGGTCGTCGGGTTGGAAATAGCTGCGTATGAGCACGTCGGTCTTACGGCTTTTCACCCAGTCGTACTGCGTGGCCATGACGTTGCCGTGCACGTCGATATAGCCTAAGTATGTGGCGTTGATAGTTCCGGCGGTGTTCTCGTAGTGCAGGGCGCGCGGGTCGGCAAACCAGCACCATGCACCTTCGTTGGCCACAACATTCGAAGCCATTGCCACAAGCGTCTGCAGCATCCATGCAATGCAGATGGAGAGAAGTCTGTTATTTGTCATTTTTTTGTAGTTAGTAGTTATTCATTAGTATAAACTTGTTGCCACAACAGATGTGTAGAAAAGCAAAACGGGCTGCAGCCTCTCAGCTACATCCCGTTTTTGTCTGTGTCGGACGAAGCTTACTTACCGTGGCGCTCGTCAGAAACAGTCAACTTCTTGCGACCCTTTGCGCGGCGTGAAGCCAGGACGCGACGGCCGTTCTTGGTGGCCATGCGCTCGCGGAAACCATGCTTGTTCACGCGGCGGCGATTGTGCGGTTGAAATGTTCTTTTCATTGCAATGATTCTTTATTTATTAGTACTAATCTTTCGATTTGGGCTGCAAAATTACGCAAATCTTTTGGAATACGCAAGTTTTTCTTAAAAAATTATGAATTATGAATTAAGAATAATTTTGTACCTTTGCACTCGGAATTCAATAATTTATCACTTTATAATCCGTATGATTAATTCACAAGACATTAAGAAAGGCACCGCCATTCGCATGGACGGCGCCATTTGGGTTTGCATCGATTTCCAGCATCGCAAGCCGGGTAAGGGTAACACCATTATGATCATCAAGTTGAAGAACGTCAGCGACGGCCGTGTGCTGGAGCGCCGCTTCAACATCGGAGAGAAGCTCGAGGATGTGATTATCGAGCGCCGTCCCTATCAGTATCTCTATGAGGACCAGTCGGGCCGTATCTTCATGAACCAGGAGACCTTCGAGCAGATTCCCATCGACAACGAGCTCGTTATCGGTCATGAGTATATGAAGGAGAGCGACATCGTGGAAGTGGTGAGCGACACCACCGACGGTACCATCCTCTATGCTGAGATGCCCGTGAAGACCATCCTGCGCGTCACCCACTCTGAGCCTGGCATCAAGGGCGACACCGCCACCAACACGCTGAAGCCCGCTACCGTTGAGACCGGTGCCGAGGTACGCGTGCCCCTGTTCATCAACGAGGGCGACCTGATTCAGGTTGACACTCGTGACGGCAGCTACCTGGCTCGTGCCAAGGAGTAATAAGAAATACCCTTTCTATGATCATGGGGGCGTGTCATGTTTTTGGCATGCCCTCTTTATTTATCTCTTTTTGCTACACAATATTTTTTCCCCTTTCGTGTTATATACTATATACATTAATTAAATAGAAAACTTATTCCGCTATGAAGAAATGTCTTTTTTTGTTATCGGCAATCGTTGCATGCTGCATGATGCCGTCGTGTTCGTCCGCTTCTGACGATGAGGAGGATAAAAAAGAAATTGTGGAAGAAGAAAAGAAGGACAATACCGAAGAAGTAATAGACGACGACGGAGACGTAGAGAAAAACGACTCCGACGATGTGGTCTACATGTTGCCGAGAACCACACCTGTGGTTTTGTCGGCAGCGCAGAAGGTGTTTGCCAACGATAACAACAGCTTCACGCTTAGCTTCCTGAAAACTATGAACGAAGCTGTAAACAGCGGCAAGGGTTTCGTCTGCTCTCCACTGAGCATTACCTATGTGCTGGCCATGGTGAACGATGCTGCTTCAGGCGAGACCGAGCAGGAACTGGAGCAGACGCTCGGCTTCCACAAAGGAGGCATCCAGGCGGTGAACGGCTATTGCAAGAACCTGATTGACAATCTGCCGAAGGTCGACGAGAACGTGCAGTTGACCATTGCCAATGCCATCTTTCTCAATAAGATTTACACGTTGAGAGACCAGTTCCTGAAGGACATGAAGACGTATTACGATGCCAAGGCCGAGGCCCTCGACTTCTCTTCGCCCGCCACGCTTGGCTACATCAACGGCTGGTGCAACGAGAAGACGCAAGGCATGATACCCACCATTCTGAACGAAGTGGATCCAGATGCGGTGTCCTATCTGCTGAATGCCATCTACTTCAAGGCCAACTGGATGTCAAAGTTCGACCCCAGTAAGACGAAGACGGAAACCTTCGCCACTCCCACTGGCACCAAGCAGATACCCTTGATGCATCAGAACGTGATGACCGGATACATGAAAACCGACGACTACGCAGCCGTCACCATGCCATACGGAAGCGGTCTGTGGAATATGACTGTGCTGTTGCCCGAGGAAGGTAAGACCACCGACGACGTGATCAGCATCCTGGCTAAAGAAGGATGGTTGACAGACTACGACAAGAATCCGCTGATGGGCTATAGGGAAGCAGAGGTAGACCTGAAGCTGCCGCGATTCGAGACTTCGACGGATACGAATGATTTCGGATCACTTGTCGGAATGCTGAAGGAAATGGGTATCCAGCAGGCTTTCAACCCGAAGAAGGCCGAGATCCTGAATATGTGTGATGTGCCGGTCTTTATTTCCATGATGCGTCAGAAAGCCAAGATCGAGGTCAACGAAGAAGGCTCGAAGATGGCAGCCGTGACAGTCGCTCAGATGGATGCTACCTCAATGGCGCCTGATGAAATGGTCAAGGCCGACTTCCATGCCAACCGTCCTTTTGTCTACCTCATCCACGAGGCCAGCTCGGGCGTCATACTCTTCGTCGGAAAATATACCGGAGAATAAAAGTGTGATAGCAAACAAGGTAGAAACAATAGTTAGGCAGAGATGAAGTATTCGTTTATAGTGCCAGTGTTCAACCGCCCTGAAGAAGTCGACGAACTGCTGCGGAGCATGTGTCAGCAGACGATGAAGGACTTTGAGGTAATCATCGTGGAGGACGGCTCGAAGAACCCCTGTAAGGATGTCTGTGATAAGTATTCAGGGCAGCTGGACCTGCACTACTATTATAAGGAGAACAGCGGTCCCGGCCAGAGCCGTAACTACGGTGCCGAGCGTGCCCAAGGCGAGTGGCTTATTGTGCTCGACTCGGACGTGGTATTGCCGAAAGATTATATGGCAAGTGTAGAGTGTAGAGTGGAGAGTGTAGAGTTCTTGCCTTGCAAGCGTCCTTCGGCCGAGCGTGCTACCGCTCCTCAGGCTACTGCCTCAGGAAAAGGCAGTGCGGTAGCCCGCTCGGCCGAAGGACGCTTGCAAGGCAAGAACTCTACACTC
>JAFZIL010000079.1 GCA_017554385.1 Prevotella sp.
AGCTGCAAACCGTTGCTGCTGCCTGTGGTTATGACCTGCAAAACCATCACCATGCCTTGGCCGATGCCGAAGCCTGTGCCGCAATAGCATTATATCTATTGTGAAGCCCCAATGTTTAAACGAGTTTAAAGGATTGGCAGCATAGTTTAATCGAGTTTAAATATCGCGCCAACTTGACTAATGCGCCGCAGTTCTTCGCAAGCGAAGCGACCTTTGGTCGAGCGCAGCTACTCGAACTACGAGCAGAGCTACACGCTGCCTGATGATGTCGTGAAAGATCAGATCTCTGCCAAGGTGGAGGACGGCATCTTGACCGTCACCATGCCGAAGACCGAGGTGAAGGCAGGTGTTCAGCTAAGTGCCATACTTACATGGCGACGGTACTTCCCAAGCTGACCAAGGAACTGCCGCGTCCTTTCAAGATGGTTGGGATGGAGCGCGATGACGGTACCTTTATCAGCTATCTGGCCAACGAAGACCTCCACGTGCTCGACGTAGAGCGCGACCGTCCTGCCAACTTGCAGTCCTACACACTTGAAGAAGTTGCCGAAAAAATTATTTTTTTTCTGATTTTTACCTACACTGCTTACATCTTAGAAGCAACATTCTGTTATTCAGTAACTTGCAGGGTGTAAGTAACGGTGTAGGTATGGTGTAGGTAAAAATTCTTGCTACACCAATCAGCACAAAGGCAATACGTCCCACCCATTGGAACACTTTGTCCCACCCATTGGGACACTTTGTCCCAGCCGTTGGGACGCTTTGCATGCCCTATGCAATGATACGAAAAAAAGTGGATGTAAGTTTTTTCCTAATTATTTTGGTGTAGGATAGATAGCGGATAAATAGCGGATAAATTGCACGTAACAGATTGATAATCAGTATTAGGTGTAGGATAAGCGGATAAACTACCATTTTTATTCTGGTAGCATTAAATATTTGGGGGATAGCAGAGGTCAAGAAGACAGCCGGAAAAGCTGTCAAACTACCCAAAACAGCATTATACCAAACTTATGGTATATAGAATGACATATAAAGGGGATTGTGGGAGTGGGAAAAACGCCGTAACTTTGCACCGTCAAACTAAGTGAAGAGTGAAAAGTATATAATTTGCTGTCGCTCCCCCAAACAGAAAAATCATTATTTATTAAATTTAAAAGGATAAGATTATGACAAAGATTGCAAAGCAGCTGACCGAGCTCGTCGGCAACACCCCACTTCTGGAGCTCAACAAGTATTCACAGGCTAAGGGTCTTGAGACCCCAGTGATAGCAAAGGTAGAGTTTTTCAACCCCGGCGGCAGCGTGAAAGACCGTATCGCACTGGCGATGATTGAGGATGCCGAAGCAAAGGGCATTCTGAAGCCCGGAGCTACCATCATCGAACCCACAAGCGGCAATACAGGTGTAGGACTGGCCCTGGTGAGCGCCGTCAAGGGCTACCATCTTATCCTTACCATGCCCGAGACCATGAGTGTGGAGCGTAGGAACCTTGTGAAGGCCTACGGTGCTGAGGTGCGCCTCACCTCTGGTAAGGACGGTATGCCAGGTGCCATCCGCGCCGCCGAGGCACTGCGCGACTCTATCCCTGGAGCCGTCATCCTGCAACAGTTTGAGAACGCTGCCAACCCTGCCAAGCACTATGCCACGACAGGTCCCGAGATCTGGCGCGACACCGATGGCAAGGTCGACATCTTCATCGGTGGCGTGGGTACCGGCGGTACTATCAGCGGCACGGGTAAGTATCTGAAGGAGCAGAACCCCAACGTGAAGATCATCGCCGTGGAGCCGAAGTCGAGCCCCGTGCTGAACGGTGGCCAGAGCGGTCCTCATAAGATTCAGGGTATCGGTGCAGGCTTCGTGCCGAAGACTTACAATTCTGAGGTAATCGACGAGGTGTTTGATGTTGAGAACGACGATGCCATCCGCACCGGACGCGAGATAGCTCAGTCTGAGGGACTGTTGGTGGGTATCAGCGCAGGTGCAGCCCTCTATGCTGCCATCCAGGTGGCCAAGCGTCCGGAGAACAAGGGTAAGAAGATTGTGGTGTTGCTGCCTGACACGGGCGAGCGCTATCTGAGCACCGTGCTCTATGCTTTCGAGGACTATCCTCTCTGAATCTGCGTACAACGGATATACATTGAGTTGCGAAGAAGTATCTATGAGTCCACTTTAAAAAGTCCACATACTGCCGTAACGGGAGGCTGCGCACAGAGTCCTTCTCAGATTTCTCATGTTCGGACTTTTTAAAGTGGACTCATCTATTGACTCGCAAAGAAGTATCCGTTGGGTTGCAAACAGCCCCTGTCAGAGGGTCTGACAGGGGCTGTTTGGTGTCCTAACAGGGGCTGTTAGCAGGTCAAACAGCCCCTGTTTTCATTCAACAAAGCCGGGCGATGAGCCGTGTAAACAGCTATTTGCCGTTGATGGTAACTATATAACTCTCATTTTCAGCAAACTCTGGTGACGTACCACGATAGTTGACAACTTTTCCATAGACTACGACTTCGTCGCCAACGGCAATCTGCCTGTTGCCTTCTACCCATTTCTGTCCGAGGCTTTTGTAGTAGGTGGCATAGACGGTAAACACCTTATCACCTGTATATCCGGTATCTGAGATGTTGAATACCGATGTACCATATTCAACACTGAAAGGGTACTTGATGCTGCAGATCTTGCCCTTTACGCAATAAGGGTATACGGAAACTTCGTCCTTGGGCATTGCCGTTACGATTTTGTATATCTCAGCGACAGTGATTGGGTTGTTGATGGAGTCGTTGTTTGAACTGTTTCCGTTGTCAGGGGTGTAGTCACCGTTGTGCCTATAGCATATATAGCTTTTCTGCTTGTTCCGATGAGTTATTGTTATTTCGACGGTGTTGTTGTCGATGACTTGTGTTATCTGGATAATATCCACCACACTCTCATCAGCTGTATATTTGACCCTGATCGTATTGCCGGTCTGAGACCAAGTGTAATAATCGGGCTTGTCGCTTCCATAGCCTACTTCCTCAATAAGGTATCCCGTATGGTCGCTGTTGAATGTGAGTAAGTCGTAAACCTCACCACGGTTGGGGTCGTTCGACATATAATGGACGCGCCAGGTACCTACTACGTTGAAAGCAGCAACTTGGTTGTTGTCGCTGTTTACTATTTCGTCGTCACCATCGTTATCGCCGCAGGCAACCGTCAGGGTGAGGATCGTTACCACGAGCATCAACATGCTCCAAATATTCAGTCTTTTCATATTATGGTTTTAGTAGATTTCGTCGGGGTCGAATTTTGAAAAGGCGAAGGAACTACCGTCGGGAATCAGTCCCGAGGGGGTGATGGTATAGACAGTCCATCCGTCTTCTGTCGTATACAGCTTGTTGCCCTCTCTCCAGTAAGTATAGTAGTAAGTATGTTCAGCATAAAGCCCCAGTGTGCCAAGGCTGCCATAGCTGAATCTGTACAGGAGTGTCTTGTTACCCGCTGCAGGCGCGTTTTCTCTGTAGTATCCGGCATAATACCTTATAAAAGTTTCATTGTCTGGTATAAAGTAGACAGTGGTTACCATGTCTCTACTCCACTCTGTCATGTTTATTTCTTCACCGTCCCACGGCCATGCCTTACCTTTTCCGATAATCTCACCTTGCATGTTAAAAGTAAAATCGAAACTGTTAGCCCAACTGTCGAGAACATTGCCTTTCAGGTCTTGCCGGATATACCAGCCAGTAAGACCGGAAGAGGTGCCTTTGTCGTCGTCGTCGTCGCTTCCACAAGATGTGAGGCTAAAACTTGCCGTTGCTGCCATCGCAATGACAAGAAAGTTCAACATAAACGCCTTTTTCTTCATTTTCTCATTGTTTTAGTTATAGGTAATTTGAAATTAGTTACAAAGATACATGTTTTTCTTTGAATTACCTCTTTTTTTTTTAAGAAAAAGTCAATCTTGCGTGATTTTGAAGATTATTTATCCAAAACTGAACATCGTTGTTTTTTCTGCGTACCTTTCATAGACCACGCACCCGGTCTGAGGTTCGAATAGTTCGAAAATTCAGCGTTGCAGCCGTAAAAAGAAGAAAAATAGGTGTGCAGATGCAAGTTTTCGTCGAAATACTTGCGCAATTCGGGAAAAATGCGTACCTTTGCAACCGTTCAGTGGAATGAGGGGCTTGACAAGAGCCCCTCATTTCTGTTATAAACCAAGATGTGTAAATGATTAACAAGGAGAATTTAAAAACATTGGTTGAGGAGTGGTTGCAGAATGGCGACTACTTCTTGGTGGACATTCAGATGGACGGCGGCGACGACCGTATAGCCATCGAGATTGACAATGCCGACGGTGTGTGGATTGAGGACTGCGCCGAGCTGAGCCGCTTCCTTCAGGAGCGTCTGGGCGAGGAGCTGGGCGAGTACGAACTCGAAGTGGGTTCGGCCGGCCTGGGACAGCCTTTCAAGGTGGCTCAGCAGTATGAGAACCACGTGGGCGATGATGTGGAAGTTATTGGAAAAGACGGCAAGAAAACCACGGGCGTGCTGAAAAGCGTCGATGCCCCACGGTTTGTTGTCACTACGAAAGAGCGTCAGGTGCCCGAGGGTAAGAAGCGCCCCGTGCAGGTCGACGTTGACCGCGAGTTCTCGATGGACGAAGTAAAGAGCACCCGCTATCTGCTGGCGTTTAAGTAAGTGAAAAGTGAATAGTGAATAGTGAAAAGTGAATAGTGAAAAGTGAATAGTGAAAAGTGAATAGTGAAAAGTGAAAAGTGAATAGTGAATAGCGAAAAGTGAAAAATTTGCTTCCGCTGTTCACATAGACAACCAATTAATAATATTAATAAACAAAAATAAGAAAAAGCCCGAATAGAAACTATGGCAACAAGAAAAGACGCGAAAGGTCCAAGCATGTTTGAGACCTTCCAGGAGTTCAAGGAGACGAAGAACATTGACCGCACCACGTTGGTGAGCGTGCTCGAGGAGAGTTTCCGCAACGTGCTGGCTAAGATGTTTGGCTCTGACGAGAACTTCGACGTGATTGTGAATCCCGACAAGGGCGACTTTGAGATCCACCGCAACCGTATCGTGGTTGAGAACGGCGAGGTCCAGGACGAGAACAAAGAGATCTCGCTGGCTGACGCCCAGAAGATTGAGCCCGACTACGAGGTGGGCGAAGAGGTGAGCGAACCCGTTGACTTTGCGAAGTTCGGTCGCCGCGCCATCCTGAACCTGCGCCAGACGCTGGCCTCGAAGATTTTGGAGCTCGACCACGATGCCCTGTACCAGAAGTATAAGGACAAGGTGGGCACCATCGTCTCGGGCGAGGTCTACCAGATGTGGAAGCGCGAAGTGCTCCTCATGGATGATGAGGGTAACGAGCTCCATCTGCCGAAGAGCGAGCAGATTCCTGCCGACAGCTACCGCAAGGGCGAGACCATCCGTGCCGTGGTGAAGGAGGTTCAGAACGAGAACAACAATCCGCGTATCATCCTCTCGCGTACCAGTCCCGACTTCCTGCGTCGTCTGCTTGAGGCCGAAGTGCCCGAGATCAACGATGGTCTCATTGCCATCCGTCGCGTGGCACGTATGCCGGGCGAGCGTGCCAAGGTGGCCGTCGAGAGCTTCGACGATCGTATCGATCCCGTAGGCGCCTGTGTCGGCGTGAAGGGCAGCCGCGTACACGGCATCGTGCGCGAGCTGTGCAACGAGAATATCGACGTGATCAACTTCTCGAACAACGTGCAGCTCTTCATCCAGCGCGCCCTGTCGCCTGCCAAGGTGACCAGCATCACGCTCGACGAGGCCAACCACAAGGCTGAGGTCTACCTGCAACCCGAAGAGGTCTCATTGGCCATCGGTAAGGGCGGTATGAACATCAAGCTGGCCTCGATGCTTACCGAGCACACCATCGACGTGTTCCGTGTGGTCAACGAGGGCGAGGCCGACGACGAAGATATCTACCTCGACGAGTTCAGCGACGAGATCGACCAGTGGGTCATCGATGCCATCAAGGCCATTGGACTCGACACCGCCAAGGCTGTCATCAACGCTCCGCGCGAGATGCTCATCGAGAAAGCCGACCTGGAAGAGGAGACCGTTGACCATCTTCTCGAAGTATTGAAGGCAGAATTCGAATAAGGGAACAGTGAATAGTGAAAAGTGAAAAATTTGCTTCCGCTATTCTATATAGAAAGAATAAAGAAATAATTACATTGAATAAAAGGACGAATAGTAAAGAAGAGCGGAAGCAAATTTTTCACTTTTCACTATTCACTTTTACCTTAAATTATGGGAATAAGATTAAATAAAGTATTAACAGAACTGAACATAGGACTTCAAACGGCAGTTGATTTCCTAAAGAAGAAGAATCATCTGGGCGAGATTCGCGACGACGCCACCTCGAACACCAAGATCAGTGACGAGCAATATCAGGCACTGTTCAACGAGTTCAAGGGCGACAAGGACGTGAAGACTCAGGCTTCGGCTCTCTTCCCTAAGAAGAAAGAGAAGAAGCCCGAGGTGGTCAAGACCAAAACCGAAGAAGAGATGGCCCAGCGCCAGCAGTTCAAGCCTTTGGGAAAGATTGACCTTGACAACATTGGCAAGCCCAAGCCTGCGGCTCCTGCTACCAAAGAAGCAGCTGAGCCAGAGAAGAAAGCCGAGCCGAAACAACAGCCGCTACCCGCTGCCGAGAGTACGGTCGTGAAGGAAACAAAAGTGTCTGAGAGAGTCGACGTGACCGAAGAGAAGTCCGCTGAGCCTGCACAGCAGCAGGAGTCTGCTGTTCAGCAGTCTGCCGAGGCCGAGCCTGAGGTCGAGAAGACACCAGTTCAGCAGCCTGATGACGTGTCAGCCGAGCCTGAAGAAGCCGCTACCGCTGATGAGCCTGAAGCAGAAGCCGAACCCGCAGCCGAAGAAGCACCAGAACCCGCTGCCTCAGCCGGTCCCGAAATCTTCACACTGAAGAGCGAGGCCAAGCTGGCTCCGAAGGTCAACGTGCTGGGCAAGATCGATCTGTCGGCGCTGAACCAGAGTACCCGTCCTAAGAAAAAGTCGAAGGAGGAGAAGCGCAAGCAGCGCGAGGAGAAAGCTGCCCAGATGCGCGGTGCACAAGGCGCACAAGGCGGTGAGAAGAAGAAGCGCGAGCGCATACACAGCGGCAAGGAGAAGGTCGACATTGAGGCTGCTGCCAAGCAACAGCAGCAACAGCAGCAACAGGGCGGCAAGAAGAAGAACAAGGGAGGCAACCAGAACTTCAACGATAACGTCGGTGCTCACCGTCAGGACCAGCAGGGCGGCAAGAAGAACAAGAAGAACCGCCAGCAGGTGAAGCCCATCGAGGTGAATGAGGAGGACGTGGCACGCCAGGTCAAGGAGACGCTGGCCCGCCTCACGTCGAAGACCACACAGACGAAGAAAGGTGCCAAGTACCGCAAGGAGAAGCGCGATGCCGTAGCCGAGCACATGCGTGAGGAGATGGAGTCGCAGGCAGCTGAGAGCACGGTGCTGAAGCTCACCGAGTTTGTGACCGTCAGCGAGCTCGCCACGATGATGAACGTGCCCGTTGTCAAGGTCATCGCCACCTGTATGTCAGTGGGCATCATGGTCAGCATCAACCAGCGCCTGAATGCCGAGACTATCAACCTGGTGGCCGAGGAGTTCGGCTTTACCACCGAATATGTATCGGCCGAAGTGCAGGAGGCCATCACCGAGGAGGCCGACGACGAGAACGATCTCGTCAACCGCGCCCCCATCGTCACCGTCATGGGACATGTGGACCACGGTAAAACCTCGTTGCTCGACTATATCCGCAAGACCAACGTTATTGCCGGTGAGGCCGGTGGCATCACCCAGCACATCGGTGCCTACAATGTGGAGCTGCCCGACGGTCGTCAGATTACGTTCCTCGACACACCTGGTCACGAGGCGTTCACCGCCATGCGTGCCCGTGGTGCCCAGGTCACCGATATCGCCATTATCATCGTCGCTGCCGACGACTCTGTGATGCCCACCACGAAGGAGGCCATCGCCCATGCGCAGGCAGCCAACGTGCCGATGGTCTTTGCCATCAACAAGATTGATAAGCCCGGTGCCAACCCCGACAAGATCCGCGAGGATCTGGCCAACATGAACCTGCTGGTCGAGGACTGGGGCGGCAAGTACCAGTGTCAGGAAATCTCGGCAAAGAAGGGCGTGGGCGTCGAGGAGCTGCTCGAAAAGGTGTTGCTCGAAGCCGAGATGCTCGACCTCAAGGCCAATCCGAACCGCAAGGCTACCGGCTCTATCATTGAGTCGAGTCTCGACAAGGGTCGCGGCTATGTCTCAACCGTGCTTGTGAGCAACGGTACGTTGCGTCAGGGCGACATCGTCATCGCTGGAACAGCATGGGGCAGGGTTAAGGCCATGTTCAATGAGCGCAACCAGCGTATCGAGAGTGCCGGGCCTGCTGAGCCCGCTATCATCCTCGGTCTGAACGGAGCACCCACTGCCGGTGACTCGTTCCATGTCATGGATACTGAGCAGGAGGCACGCGACATTGCAAACAAGCGTGTGCAGCTGCAGCGCGAACAGAGCCTGCGTACCACGACGAAGCTCGGACTCGACGAGTTGTCGCATCGCATCGCATTGGGTGAGTTCCATGAGTTGAACATCATCGTCAAGGGCGACACCGACGGTTCTATCGAGGCCCTGAGCGACTCGTTCATCAAGCTCTCGACCGAGAAGGTCCAGGTGAACGTCATCTCGAAGGCCGTGGGCCAAATCTCGGAGAACGACGTCATGCTGGCCAGCGCTTCGCAAGCCATCATCGTTGGATTCCAGGTGCGACCCAGTGCCGACGCCCGCCGTCTGGCCGAGCGCGAAGGCGTGGAGATCAATACCTACTCTATCATCTACGATGCCATCGACGAGGTGAAGAGCACCATGCAGGGCATGCTTGACAAGGTGAAGAAAGAAGTTGTCAGCGGCATGATCGAGGTGAAGCAGGTGTTCAAGATCTCGAAGGTGGGCACTGTGGCCGGTGGTCTCGTCACCGAAGGCAAGGTGCACAACAAGGACAAGGCGCGCGTTATCCGCGACGGTATCGTGGTGCACACTGCACCCATCGATGCGCTGAAGCGCTACAAGGACGACGCGAAGGAAGTGGCCACTGGTCTGGAGTGCGGTATCTCGCTGGTGAACTTCAACGACATTCAGGTGGGCGACATGATTGAGACGTTCACTGAGATTGAAGTCGAACAAAAACTGTAGGATGAGGAGTAAGCGCAAGCTAAGACCTTTTTATCGAAGGCTGACACGACGGATTGGTATTGCCCAGTTCGTCGTGATGGCTCTTGCATCATACCTTATTTATATAGTAGCAGAGGAAGCTCTTAAAGAGGAAGAATTCGACCTCTACGAGAAAACCCTGAAGGTGACCGAGGAAAGGGTCAGGCGCATACTCTCTGATGTCTATGTGGGCACGTATAATCATGTGCCGGAAATAGAGGAGAACCTCAACAATCCCGACAAGATGTACGACATCATGCACCGGGTGGTTGAGCTGAATCCTCATATCCGCAGTTGTGGTCTCAGCTTTGTGGCCGACTACTATCCGCAGAAGGGCCATTGGTTTTGTCCCTATGCCATAAAGGGTGCCGACGGTAAGATTGTAAGCAGTAACATTGGTAGTGCCAAACAAGACTACTTAAAGGCTGAGTGGTTTACAGAGGCAATAAAAGCCGACACCATCTATTGGTCAAAGCCTTTCTTTGATTCTCGCGATACCGTTACGCCATTGGTTTCCTTCATCGTTCCCATTCACGACAAGCAAGGAAAAACGGTTGCTATTCTCGGTGCTGACATGTCGCTAAGCAGATTCAGCGGTCGGCTGATGAAGGGACAGATTCTCAAGAGAGATTCCATCCACGTTCAGGTAAAAACCGACCAGGCCGCATACGACGATTCAGATGATGAGGTAACGGTCAGTAGCTTCAGGGAGTTGAAGGAGTTGGGTAGCTTTAATTTTGTCATCGACCATGATGGTACTTATATTGCTCATCCTGACAGTAGTTACGCTATCAAGAACAACTATTTCGAAATGGCCAAGGCCACTACCGACACCATCGACGACTACGTGGGACACCAGATGGTAAAAGGTGAAAAAGGCGCCTACACGGACGATGAAAACGATATAAGCCATTTTGAATTCTTCGACCTCAATTCCTCCAATGTCTATTTGTTCTACAGGCCTATCGAGCATACGAGCTGGTCTGTCGGACTTGTGGTGCCCAGATTCATGATTGACGGATTTGCCATCTTCATTGCAGTCATCTTACTGATACTCATCGGTCTTGCCTTGTTGATAGGTCGTCTCGTGGGAAAATCTGTCATCAAGAATGCCGCCAAGCCTTTGAGACAGCTGGCCGAATCGGCAGATGAAGTATCAAAGGGAAACTTCATGACATCGCTGCCCCGCATCAAGCACAACGACGAGATACGGCTGTTGCGCGACTCGTTCGAGCAGATGCAGCACTCGCTGAGACAATATATAGAGGAATTGAAGGAGACCACTGCCTCGAAGGCTTCTATAGAGAGCGAGCTGAAGATAGCGCACGACATTCAGATGTCGATGCTGCCCAAGACGTTTCCTCCATTCCCTGAGCGCGACGATATTGACATCTACGGCACGCTGACGCCGGCCAAGGACGTTGGTGGCGACCTTTTCGACTTCTTCATTCGCGACGAGCACCTGTTTTTCTGCATCGGCGACGTGTCGGGCAAGGGTGTGCCTGCATCGCTGGTCATGGCTGTGACGCGCTCGTTATTCCGCAACATCTCGGCTCACGTCACCGATCCGAACCTGATCATGACAGCCCTGAACGACGTCCAGTCCGAGTCTAACGACACGAACATGTTTGTCACACTGTTTGTGGGTGTGCTCGATTTGGCGAATGGCAAGCTGCAATACTGCAATGCCGGTCACAACGCGCCACTGATCATCCTTGCCACAACCCAGCGTCCGGTCTTCCTGAACGTTCATCCCAACCTGCCTATTGGTGTTATGCCCAAGTGGCAGTTCACCCTTCAGGAGACGGTCTTAGAGCCGCAATCAGCCATTTTCCTCTTCACCGACGGTCTGAACGAGGCTGAGGATGCTACCCATGCGCAGTTCGGGCAGTTGCGCATTATCAGGGAGATTGAAAGTTTGCTGGCCAGGAGTGGAAACCAGCCCGAGGTTATGGTTCGCTGCATGACCGATGCCGTTCATGCCTTTGTGGGCGAGGCCGAGCAGAGCGACGATCTGACGATGCTCGCCATCAGATACCAGCACCATCATTAACATTAGGTTATGAACAGGCTATTTGCACTCCTTTTGTTTTTGCTTCTCGCTGTACATTCGACAGGTTTAGCACAGGTACTGGGCATTGGTGGCCAGGATGTGAACAGTTTCACCTACAGTCATCTTGGTCAGGGCGAAGGCATGCTGAGCGAGCGTGTCTACTCCCTGCTCCAGAGCGATGACGGTGCGTTATGGTGGTCGACGAAGAAAGGCGTTGAGCGCTATAACGGTGTAAGCATCCGTCATTACGCGATGGGCAATTTAGGATTGTTCAGCAATAATGCCGGTTTGATAACGAAGCTGTCGATGAGTGCCGATTCGTTGCTGATGGCTTTTGACAACAAAGGCGGCATTTTCGTCTATGATGAGGTGCAGGACATGTTCCGGGCTTTTGTCGACCTTACGCAGCAGTTTCATGGCGATGTTATCCTGAACGATATCCTGCCCACCCGCGAAGGCATGTGGCTGGCCATGCGCGAAGGAGTGTTTTTTGCTCATGGCCAGAAGCTTGTGCCCGTGGTGAGGAATGTCTATGTCAACACGATCGTGCCCACTGGCGACCACCTGCTCTTCTGTACGCGCAACGGTGTGCTGGGCTATGCCCTCAAGAACGGGGGCGTACCGTCGGCCGACATGAAGCTGCCCACGCTGTTGACTTACAATGTGGAGAGCGGCTACTATGACCATATATATAATAAGGTGTGGTTAGGCGGCTTCCTTAACGGCCTGCGCATCTTCACACCCGGTGAGGACGGAACCCTCGTTGAGCACGGGTTACTGGTCAAAGACATCAGCAACCCCGTGCGCTCTATCACTCCCTATAACGACGAGACGATGCTGGTAGGTATCGATGGCATGGGAGTCTACAAAGTGCGACGCCAGCCATCGGCATCGGGCATGTATGAAGGAGAGCTGCTCTTCGATGCCAATGAAGGCAAAGAGGGCGTGCTCCACGGCAACGGTGTCTATGCTGTGATGCGCGATTCATGGGAAAACATCATCATTGGCACCTATTCCGGTGGTATCGATATTGCGCGTCCTGTGGGCAGTACGCCTGCGCTGTTCCAGCATATACGCGACAACCAGCAGTCGCTTCAGAATGACCACGTGAACTGTGTGGCCCAGTTGCCCGACGGTATGCTTGTCATGGGTACCGACAACGGTGTCAGCCTACATAATCCGCTGACGCGACAGTGGGTTCATGCTTGCCAGGGCGCAGTGGTGCTGAGCCTGTGTGTTACGCCCGACGCGACGTTGCTTGCCGCCACCTATGGCAAGGGCGTCTACGAGATTAGGGAGAACGGTGCTTCGCGCCAGCTTTATACCAAGAAGGATGGCGTTCTGAAGGACGACCATGTCTACAAGCTGTTCTACGACCGCGACGGTAGTCTCTGGATGGGGTGCCTTGACGGCGAGTTGGTAAAGAAAGGTCGTGAGGGGACTGTACATTACTATCCTATCAACAACGTGCAGGACATCACGCAGCTTCCCGACGGAAAGATTGCCGTAGGCACTGCTAACGGCATCCGTCTCATTGACCCCGAAACGGATGCGGTTGGCGAGCTGGACTACTCGGTGGCCAATCCTGACGATATTAACAAGTATATCCATACGCTCTTCGTCAATGACAACGATGAGCTCTGGATAGGTACTGACGGCGGTGGCGTTTATATTTATGACCTGAAGAAGAATACTTGTCGCCAGCTGACCACTGCTGATGGACTGCCTTCAAACACGGTGTCCAGCATCGACAAGGACTGCAAAGGCAGGATGCTCATTGCTACCGACTGGGGACTCTCTTTCGTTGCCCAAAACGACCAGGTTGTCGATGTCAACTACTGCTATGGCATTGAGCGAGAGTACTCGGCACGTGCGGTAGTCAACATGCGCAACAACCACGTTCTATATGGCACCAGTACAGGAGCTCTGATTATTAATCCTGACAACATCCAGAAGATCAATTACGAGGCGCGTCTAAACATCCTCGGCGTCAGCTGTACTGATGATGACAGCGAGCTGTTCAACGAGCGCATCCACTCCATGCTGAAGGAGAAGAAACTGCGCCTGCATTATACACAGCGCACTTTCGACCTCTTCTTTGAAAGTATCAACCTGCGCAACCAGTTCGACATTGTCTACCAGTACAAGGTTGGTGAGGGCGAATGGAGCACACCTTCCGATTTGCAGTACATACGTTTCACCAATCTTGAAGCAGGCACCCATCGGCTATTGTTGCGCAGCGTCAGCCGAACCTGTGGAGCTGTGCTCGACGAAGTGGAACTCACCATTATCGTGGCAGAGCCCTGGTGGAACTCATGGTGGATGTGGGTGGTTTATATCAGCTTAGTTGTTCTGGCTTTCTTTGGTGCCTGGAGGGTCTATCAGCTACATACCAAGTATATGCGCTTGGTGGTGAGCTCTTTGGAAGCTCCGGAGATGTCGGCAATCCCGGAAGTCCTGGAAATTCTGGATAATCCGGAGAATCCGGAAGCCCCGGCAATCCCGGAAGCCCCGGAAAGTCCGGAAAATCCGGAAGCTTCGCCAATCCCGGTAGTTCCGGAAACTCCGGATAATCAGGAGATCCTTGATGCCCCTGATGCCATAGAGTCTTCTGAATTTATCGGCAAGGTAACGAAGATGGTGGTGGAGCACCTTTCCGATTCCGACTTCAACATCGACCGTCTGTGTCGTGAGATGGCCATGAGCCGTACGCTGTTCTATATCAAACTGAAGTCGTATACGGGTAAGTCGCCGCAGGACTTCATCCGCGTCATCCGTTTAGAGCGTGCTGCCGCCCTGCTGCGCAGTGGCCATTCGGTTACCGAAACAGCCACCCTTGCCGGCTTTGATAATGCCAAGTACTTCAGCACTGTGTTTAAGAAGTATTTCGGATTGTCGCCCTCGAAATATTGCTGATATAGGTATAATATCTGACTGTAAAAGGTTTCAAAACGTGATTTTGTCAGTTTTGAAACCTTTTATGTATGCTATCAAACCATTGGCAGCAAGGAAAACAGTAACTTTGCACCACAAAAATCTAAAATATGTCTAAAACAATAAAGCAAATAATAGTGAAGATGATTAACAGTTTTCTTGTCGGATTAGGAATTCTCCTAACCATTCCTGCCTGTACGACAGAGGCAGCAGAACAGTCGGTAGATGGACAGTCAGCAAACGAAGTGCAACAATCCGCTCAGGCGATTACTGCCAAACAGTGGAACCAGGACGTTGTAGGCTGGAACCTTGGTAACCAGTTTGAGTGCTCGGCTCCCGGCCAGGACGGTGAGTCAATGCAGATTGGCATGCCAGACAACAGCATTAAGGCCGAGACAGCCTGGGGTAACCCGACGGTGACGAAGAAGACTATCAAGGCCGTGAAGGATGCTGGCTTCAACGCCGTCCGCATCCCAGTGCGCTGGCAGTGCCACATCACCAATCCTTTGGCCATGAGCATCGACAAGGCTTGGCTGGCGCGTATCAAGGAAGTGGTGGACTGGTGCTTGTCGTATGACCTGAAGGTGATTATCAATACCCACCACGACAAGTGGTTGGAGGGTCGTCCCACCTATACATATAAAGACGAGAACAACCAGAAGCTGGCTTTGCTGTGGATGAACATTGCCAGTGAGTTTGCCAGCTACGATTACCGCGTGGCCTTTGCCGGTACCAACGAGGTGCATATCCGGGACAATTGGGGCAAGCCTGCAGCAGAGAACTTAGCAGTACAGAACTCGTACAACCAGACCTTTATCGATGTGGTGCGTGCCACAGGCGGAAACAACGAGAAGCGTCACCTCATCGTGCAGACCTACGTTTGTAACCCCGACTTCGGACTCTACGACGGTGATTTTATCATTCCCACCGATACTGAGGGCAACGACAACAACTACATGAGCGTGGAGTTCCACTATTATACGCCGTGGGACTATGCTGGAAACTGCAAGTATTATTTCTGGGGCGACCAGTACAAACAGTATGGCGAGGTGCCGCAGGAGAACGAGAAGACAATGACCGACTTCTTTGACAAGGTGGTGAACACCTGGAGTGACAAGGGTCTGGGCGTTGTTATCGGCGAATGGGGTGTCACCGACCATACGAAGGGTAGTCAGGCCGACCTGCAACACGAGAACGCCACCTACTATAGCCGTTTCCTTGTTAGCGAGGCCCGTAAGCGTGGATTCTCAACCTTCGTCTGGGACAACAACGCGTTTGGCAACGGACAGGAGAAGTTCGGCATCTTCGACCGCAAAGCTGGCATGAAGGTGAAGAACGACTGGGTACTGAAAGGTATCATGGAAGGGAAGAGTGATAAGTGAAGAGTGAAAAGTGAAGAGTGATAAGTGAAGAGTGAAAAGTGAAAAGTGAAGAGTGAAAAGGGATAAGTGAAAATGAAGACTTTTGGATATTTCGACGATAAGAACAGGGAGTACGTCATTACAGACCCGGCTACGCCGTTTCCCTGGATCAACTATTTGGGCAACGAAGACTTCTTCGGTCTGATTTCTAATACGGCTGGCGGTTACGACTTCTATAAGGACGCCAAGTTCCGCCGTATTACCCGCTATCGCTACAACAGCGTGCCGATGGATAATGTGGGTCGTTATTTCTATATCGTGGATGGTGAGTCTTTCTGGTCTCCCGGCTGGAAACCTTGTAAAACGCCGCTTGACAGTTATGAGTGCCGCCACGGTATGAACTACACCCGTATCACGGGCAGTAAGAATGGCGTAGAGGCCAGCGTGCTCTTCTTCGTACCATTGAAGACATGGGCTGAAGTGCAGAAGTTGACGCTGACGAATCATACAGACAGCGTTAAGAGCCTAAAGTTGTTCAGCTATACTGAGTGGTGCCTATGGAATGCTGCCACCGATGGCGAGAACTTCCAGCGTAACCTTTCGACGGGTGAAGTAGAAATTGAGAATAGTGTGCTTGACGGTTCTGCCGTCAAGACTACCGCCATCTACCATAAGACTGAGTACAAGGAGCGCCGCAACCACTATGCTTACTATGCACTGACCAACGCTGAGGCTCAGGGCTTCGACACCGACCGCGAGTCGTTCGTAGGTCTCTATAATGGGCTCGAAGCACCGCAGTGCGTCCTTGCCGGCAAGTCCGCCAACTCGGTAGCCCATGGTTGGAGCCCCATCGCCTCGCATTATATCGAGGTGGAGCTGCAACCCGGTGAGTCGAAGGATTTCATCTTTGTGTTGGGCTATGCCGAGAATAAGCAGGAGCAGAAGTTTGCTCCCGACGGTTTACCCGTCGAGTCAAGCCTCATCACCTCTCTCGGCGACCTTGACCGTACTATTATTAATAAGGAGAAGGCGCATGCAGTGATGGAACGTTTTTCAACTGTTGAAGCTGTCGATGCTGCCTTCGATGAACTGCACCTGATGTGGGACGAACTGCTGTCGAAGTTTACAGTTACGAGCACCGATGAGCGCATGAACCGCATGGTGAACATCTGGAACCAGTACCAGTGCATGATTACCTTCAACTTCTCGCGCTCGGCCTCGTTCTTCGAGAGTGGGGTAGGGCGTGGCATGGGTTTCCGCGACTCCAATCAGGATCTTGTTGGCTTTGTCCATCAGGTGCCGAGCCGCGCTCGTCAGCGCATCATCGACATTGCCTCGACACAGTTCCCCGATGGTGGCTGCTATCACCAGTATCAGCCGCTCACCAAGCGTGGCAACAACGACATTGGTGGTGGCTTCAACGACGACCCCTGCTGGCTCATCTTCGGCACCGTGGCTTATATTAAAGAGACGGGCGACTTCAGTATTCTTGACGAGATGGTGCCTTTCGACAACCAGGCTGGTACGGAGGTCAGCCTTTTCGAGCACCTGCGAATCTCGTTCAACCACGTCATTGAGAACCTCGGGCCGCACATGCTGCCTCTCATCGGACGAGCCGACTGGAACGACTGCCTGAACCTGAACTGCTTCTCCTGGGATCCCAACGAGAGCTTCCAGACCACCGAGAACCAGAGCGAAGGCTCGAAGGCTGAGTCGCTGATGATCGCTGGTTTGTTTGTCCTCACGGGCAAGCAGTACGTGGAGCTTTGCGACAAAATCGCAAAACACAGTGAGGCCGATCGCGCCCAGCGCTGCGTCGACGCTATGGTGGAGGCAGTGAAGAAGCACGGCTGGGACGGCGAGTGGTACCTACGCGCCTATGACTATTACGGGGGCAAGATTGGTTCCAACGAGAACGAAGAAGGCAAGATCTTCATCGAGAGCCAGGGCTTCTGCACGATGGCAGGCATCGGACTTGAGGAAGGAATGGTCGATCGTGCCCTTGACTCCTGTAAGAAGTATCTTGACTCGGAGCATGGCATGGTGCTGAACCATCCCGCCTTCACCCGCTACTACGTTGAGATGGGCGAAATCAGCAGCTATCCTGCAGGCTACAAGGAGAATGCCGGCATTTTCTGTCACAATAACCCGTGGGTCATCATCGGCGAGACTGTGGCCCGTCGCGGTAACGATGCCTGGGAGCACTATACGAAGATATGTCCCGCATGGATCAAAGACCAGCAGCTGCACAAGGTAGAGCCATACGTCTACTGTCAGATGGTGGCTGGCAAGGATGCCGCAAAGCCTGGTGAGGGCAAGAACTCGTGGCTCACGGGTACGGCTGCCTGGAACTGGCTGACCATCACGCAGTATATCCTCGGCATACGTCCCACCTACGACGGTTTGGAGATAGACCCCTGTATTCCCTCTACGCTGAAGGAGTTCACTGTGCACCGCGTTCTCCGCGATGCCACGTTCGACATCACCGTGAAGAATCCTGATGGCAAGGAGTGCGGTGTGCGGCAGATTACCATCGATGGCAAAACCATCGAGCACACGGTTATTCCGGCCACGCCCGGAAAACATGTAGTAGAAGTAATGATGTAACAGACTATGGCTAAGCTAAGTGAAAAGATAGGCTACGGCATGGGCGACATGTCGAGTAGCATGTTTTGGAAGATATTTTCCTATTATCTTCCCATTTTCTATAGTGACATCTTCCAGTTGTCGTTAGCTCAGACAGCTACGCTGATGTTTGTGACGCGGTTCTGGGACACGGTGAGCGACCCGATGATGGGTGTCATTGCCGATCGCACGGAGACGCGCTGGGGCAAGTATCGTCCTTACCTGATGTGGTTTGCAGCTCCGTTTGCCATCGCTGGCGTGCTGCTATTCACCACGCCCGACTGGGACAATCAGGGACGGCTCGTATACGCGTACATTACTTATATTTTAATGATGACCGTCTATACGGGTATCAATGTGCCTTACGCCTCGATGCTTGGTGTGATGACGAGCGACTCGCAGGAGAAGACGGTGTTCTCGAGCTATCGTATGTTCTTTGCCTATGGTGGCTCGTTCATTGCTCTCTTTGCGTGGGAGCCGCTGTGCGACTTCTTTACGAAGTACCAGCCGTTGGCACCTGTTGACAACGTGGCCGATGCCTGGCAGGGAGCGATGATTGTCATTGCCGCTGTGTGTTTCCTGCTTTTCATGGGTAGCTTTATGCTGACCCGTGAGCATGTGAGGGTGAAGCCGACGGCCGGTTTGGGCAGCGACTTCAAGCATCTGTTGAAGAACGCCCCGTGGTGGATCATCACGGCAGGCGCCATGTGTACCAACCTCTTCAATACCGTTCGTGGTGCGACGGTGGCCTATTACTTTAAGTACTATATTGGCGAGAGCGCGCATATCGACCTCGGTGTCGTGGAGTTTCTGTTCTTCGCAGGCCTGTTCTTAGCCGTTGGCGAGGTGTGCAACATGGTGGGTGTGGTGAGTGCCGTTCCCCTGAGCAAGCGCTTCGGCAAAAAGACGACGTTCATTGCCTCGGCCATTGCCATGGGTGTGCTCAGTGTGCTGTTCTTCTACGTGCCGGTGAGCAACGGAGGTTTTATGACGATGTTGCTGCTTCAGGTTCTGATCAGCTTGTTTACCGGCATTGTGAGTCCGTTGGTGTGGAGCATGTATGCCGACGTGGCAGACTACTCGACCGTGAAGAACGGCACGTCGTCTACGGCCCTTATCTTCTCCAGTGGTTCAATGGCCCAGAAGTTTGGTGGTGCCATTGCAGGCTCGGCAGTGCTTCTGCTTTTCGATGCCTTTGGCTTGGTGCCCAACGCTGCGGAGCAGACCGAAACGGCGCTGCTGGGCATGCGCCTCACCATGAGCTATATACCCGCTGTGATTGCTGCGGTGATGGCTTTGGTCATCTGGATATATCCGCTCACCACTGCTAAGATGAAGGAGATCAGTCAGGAATTGAAATAACATTTTTTACAAACTTACCTTATATGAAAAATTATCAAAGATTATCTTGTGTGGCAGTTGTCAGTGGACTTATGCTGACGGCTGTCATACCATCGGCCTCGGCTGCAGCAAGCGTTCAGGAGACGCAGCAGCAGTCGGCAAAGGTGTATGGCACGGTGACCGACGGCACGGAGCCGATCATCGGTGCCAGTGTGAAAGTGAAGGGAACGAGTCAGGGTACGGTGACCGACCTTGATGGAAAGTTCCGTCTCGATGTGGCTCCCGGCACTGAGCTGGTGGTCAGCTACGTAGGTTACAGGGATGTGACGGTGAAGGCTGCTGCCGGCATGAAGATTGTGCTGCAGGAAGAGAGCACCGCCCTGAGCGAGGTGGTGGTGACCGCTTTAGGCATCAAGCGCGAGCGCAAGGCCTTGGGCTATGGTCTGGCCGAGGTGAAGGGCGAGGAGCTGACGAAGGCGAAGGAGACCAACGTCATCAACTCCCTTTCGGGTAAGGTGGCCGGTCTAATCGTTCAGAACACGGCTGGTGGTGCCTCGGGTTCTACCCGTGTGTTGTTGCGTGGTAACACCGAGATCAGCGGCAACAACCAGCCGCTGTACGTTGTTGACGGTGTGCCCTTGGACAACACCAACTTCGGCAGTGCTGGCGTTGAGGGAGGCTACGACCTGGGCGATGGCATCTCGGCCATCAACCCCGATGATATTGAGAACATGACGGTGCTGAAAGGTCCTGCCGCCTCTGCGCTCTACGGTAGCCGTGCCTCGCATGGTGTGATCCTGATCACGACGAAGAAGGCCGAGAAGGATCAGATCAGTGTGGAGTATAACGGTTCGCTGACCATCGATACGCAGTTGGCCAAGTGGGACGACCTGCAGCAGGTCTACGGTATGGGCTATAACGGTCAGTACTCTCCTACGGCCACTTCGGGCACGAACTCGAGCTGGGGTCCGAAGGCCGACGACTTTGAGGTAGAGTATTTCGACCATGAGAAGCGCCCGTTCCTGATGTACCCGAACAATACCTCCGACTTCTTCCGCACGGGTCTGACGGCGCAGAACACCGCTATCCTGAGCGTGAACAGCGGCAAAACCGGCGTACGCTTCTCGGTGACCGACATGCGCAACAAGGACATCCTGCCGGAGACGCACATGAGTCGTGACAACTTCAACCTGCGCGTGAATACATCGGCAGGTCCTGTTGACCTGGACTTCACGGTGAACTACACGCGTGAGGACGTGAAGAACCGTCCAGCACTGGGCGACTCGCAGAGCAACGTGGGTAAGAACCTGATGACGCTGGCCAGTACGTATAACCAGTCGTGGCTGAAGAACTACGAGACGAGTGAGGGCGACTATGCTAACTGGAACGGCAACGACCAATATAACAAGAACCCGTACTGGGACCTGTACAAGAACGAGAACACGACGGCGAAGGACGTACTGCGCATGACGGCGAAGGCCATCTGGAACGTGAACAAGCACCTGAAGATTCAGGGTACAGTGGGTACGGACATGAACCGCATGACCTTTGAGGATTTCATTGCGAAGACCACGCCGGGCAAGCTGGCAGGTCAGCTGCAGAACCAGCATTTCAACAACAATACGCTGAATGCGGAGCTGCTGGCACTGTACAATAACCAGTGGGGTGACTTCGACTTCAATGCTACGCTGGGTGGCAACATCTTCAGGGTAGACAACAAGACGGACGTGTTCACTGGTACGGACCAGCAGATGAAGGATGTGATAGCCATCATGAACTATGCTGAGCAGAACGTGCAGCAGAATGCCTATAAGAAGCAGATCAACTCGCTGTACGGCAGTGCGAGCGTGGGCTACCAGCACACCTACTATTTAGAGGCTACGCTTCGTGGCGATAAGTCGTCGACGCTGCCTGTAAGCAACAACGTGTATGTGTATCCGTCGTTCTCTGGAAGCGTGGTGTTCTCGGAATGGATCAAGAACAAGAAGCTCATCAACTACGGTAAGCTGCGTGCTTCGTGGGCACAGGTGGGTAGCGATACTGACCCATACCAGCTGGCGCTGAACTACTCTACCGGCAAATATTCGTATGGTAGTGGCTATATGATTGGCATGATCAACAACAGCAGGCAGCCCAACAAGGATCTGAAGCCGACGATGACGAAATCGTATGAGCTGGGTCTGGAGATGAAGTTCTTCAATGGTCGTTTAGGCTTGGACATGACATACTATAACCAGGTGTCGAAGGACCAGATCATCCCGCTGCACACCGCAGCCTCTTCGGGCTACACGTACAGTCTGGTGAACGCTGGTGAGATTGTGAACAAGGGTATAGAGATTGCCCTGAACGGAAGAGTGCTCCAGTATAAGGACTTTGCGTGGGATGCCGGTGTGAACTTCTCGAAGAACATCAACAAGGTGAACGCGCTGGTCGACGGTATGGACGACCTGATGCTGGAGGCAGCCAGCTGGTGCGACGTCGAGGTGAAGGCTGTCGTGGGCGAGGAGTACGGTGCCATTGTAGGTAAGGACTTCAAGCGTACGGAAAACGGTCAGGTGATAGTGAACGCCATCACCGGAATGCCGGAGGTTGAGGCGACTCCAAAGACCATAGGTAACGCCTCCTGGGACTGGACGGGCGGTTTCTATTCTACCTTTACTTATAAGAACTTCCGTCTCTCTGCCGGTTTCGACGTGAAGGTGGGTGCCGACCTCTACTCGATGTCGATGCGCTCGGCCTTTGAGACCGGTAAGGCTACGGAGACGCTGGAAGGCCGCGAAGAGTGGTATCGTTCTGAGGAGAACCGCAAAGCAGCCAACATGACACTGGACCAGTGGCGTCTTGTCGGCAAGTGTGAGGGCTATGTTGTGCCGGGCGTCATCGACAATGGCGACGGAACCTACCGCCCGAACGATATCGCCATCAACCCCGAGTCCTATTGGAAGAGCGTGTCGAGAGACGTTCCCAGTCTGTTTATCTATGACAACAGCTATGTGAAGTGTCGTGAGATCACGTTCGGCTACACCTTCCCCGAGACATGGTTGGGCAAGTATGTGAAGGGTCTGAGCGTTTCGTTCGTAGCCCGTAACCCGTTCATTGTCTGGAAGAACATCCCCAACATCGATCCCGACTCCGGCTACAACACCTCGGGTCTGGGCTTAGAGTACGGTTCGCTGCCCTCTCGTCGTAGCTATGGTTTCAACGTAAACGTGAAATTTTAAGGGAAAAGTGAATATTGAAAAGTGAATAGTGAAAAGTGAAAAGTGAAAAGTGAACAGTGAAAAGTGAAAAGTGAATAGTGAAAAGTGAATAGTGAAAAGTGAATAGTGAAAAGTGAATAGTGAAAAGTGAATAATTTGCTACCGCATTTAGAATAAACACATTGAGAATTATGAATACCAAGATATTTAAGTCAATCTGCGCAATCTGCGTAATCTGCGGTTTGTTTTCCTGTAGCGACAGCTATATGGAGGAGCTGAACACCGACGAGACGAAATCGGTGACGATAGACCCAAACTCGCAGCTGACAACATCGCTGTTGCAGACCTATGGCGACTTCAGCATGATGGATACCTACCGTAGTTATATTACGGGCTTCACGCAGCACTTTGCCGGTGGCTGGAACGTGACGAACTATGCCGGCAGCGTGTATGCGCTGAACAGCGAGATGAGCCATGTGTGGCAGCAGCTGTACTCTGTGGGAGTGAAGAACATCGTCGATGCCATTGCCAATTCGGCTGAGATGCCCAATGTGAATGCCGCCCTGCGCATCCATAAGGTTTACGTGATGTCGGTGTTGACCGACATCTACGGCGACATTCCCTGTTCGGAGGCAGGTCAGGCCTATATCAGCGGCATTGCCACGCCCAAGTTTGACAAGCAGGAAGACATCTATAACTACTTCTTCGAAGAGCTGGCAGCCTGTGTCGACCAGTTGGGCACGGGTAGCGACCGCATCAGCGGCGACGTGACCAGCATGGGTGGCGACACCGACATGTGGAAGAAATATGCCAACTCGCTGCGCCTGCGCTTTGCCATGCGCATCAGCGACGTGAACCCCACGAAGGCGAAGGAGGAGTTTGAGAAGGCGCTGGCAGCCGATGGAGGCTATATCTCCACCGCAGCCGACGACGCCTACATTATCTATACCGACAGCCCCTTCACGCTGTATGATGGAGCCCGTGACCTGGACTTCCGCGTGAACGCCCTCGGTGAGATACTCTACGGTCAGGACCCCACGTCGCCCACGTTTGTCTGTGCAACGTTCTTCAACCTTATGCAGGACAACAATGACCCGCGCCTCTATCGTATCTGTCGTCACTACATTAACACCAAGCGTGCCGAGGTGAAGCCCGACCGCGAGTGGAACGTGGATGTGACCGACGAGGTCATCGCCTATCTGAAGCGTGCTGGCGAGAAGGTGCAGCCCTGCAATCCTGGTGCTGCCTGGTACAACAACTGGGTCAACGCTCCTGCTACCAGCGAGATTCCCACTCTCCAGAAGTTGGTGAACACCTATCCTGAGACCGGTTTCGACGGCAACAACTATCCAGCCCGTATGATGCGTCCGTTCCTCTCTATCGACTTCGAGATGCCCGACCGTCCTGGCTTCCTTATCTCTTCAGCTGAGGTGCAGTTCCTGCTGGCTGAAGCCAAGAGTAAGGGCTGGAATGTCAGTGGGGACGTGGAGACCCACTTCACCGCTGGTGTCAAGGATGCTATGCAGATGCTGAACACCCACTATCTACAGGCAGACAAGAAAATCACCGACACCGAGATTGAAAGCTATATCGCAGCCCAGTTGGCCAAGGGTACGCTTGCAGCCAATCCTCGTGAGGCCATCAACACCGAGGCTTGGATACTGCACATGATGAACCCCAACGAGGCATGGGCCAACCTGCGTCGTGCTGACTATCCCGTGCTGATGGATCGCACGAAACTCGATAAGTTTGATGGCTTCACCTATGATTCCGACCTGACGACGCCGACCCGTCTGCGCTATCCTACTGACGAACAAAGCTACAACAAGGCCAACCGCGACGAGGCAGTAGAGCGCATGGGTGATACGGATGACAAGGGGTATGTAGACAACTGGCATCATCGTCTCTGGTGGGACAAGAGCGATATTAACGTGAAGTAACAACGAAATAACGTAATAACGAAACAACGTAATAACTATGATTACCAAGATATTCAAATCCATCTGCGCAATCTGCGTAATCTGTGGCTTCGTCTCCTGCTCATCCAGCGAAGACCCGTTCTTCACGGCTGGCGAGGACGACGATCCGCGCATCCTGAACACTGACCTCCCTGAGGGCAGTGCCGGTGAACCTGCTGTGATCAAGAACATTGAGCGCACCACTAACTTTACCTATGAGGTGATGGTTACGCCCGTACATTACACTACCGTTACCTGGTTCATCGACGGCCAGCAGGTGGCCGATGGCCTTACCATCGACGTGCCCGTCCTGGCAGGCGACCACATCCTGCAGATCGTGGCTACCACTGTGAAGGGTAAGAGCACCTCACGTACCTGTAAGCTTGTTGTTCGCCCTGCTGCCGGTGATCCTGAACTGGCTGGTGACGCTAAGTCGCGCTGGCTCACCATCGGGACGACGAAGACGATTGACTGTGCTAATGTAGAAAACGTTACAAAGGTGTTCATCGGTGGACAGGAAGCTTCTAATGTGTCCTATGCCAATGGCAAACTCACCTTCGACATTCCTACGATGGAGGAAGGCGAATACATGGTCAGCATCGAGGACGAATCCGGTATGCGCTATGGTTGTGGCTTGTTCACCGTGAGCAGCGAGGCCTACGTGGATCCGGGTGTGAAGGAGACCGTGCTTTGGGAAGGCGATATTGATATCAACTGGGGTACATCTAATGTGACTGTAAGTGCTGAAGCTTTGGCAAACGTGGCCGTGGGTACTACGATTCGGTTGGTCTACGAGATGATTGAAATGCCCGACGGTTACCACGCCATGCGCATCACCACCCCCTGGTGGGGCGACAATGCCGAGGATCAGGTGGTGGCACAGTTCGACCTCACCGCAGAGACTCCCAACCCCTTCGAGTTTACCTATACCGAAGCCAACAAGGCTATTGTCGACGAGCGTGGCGGTATGCTGATCGTAGGCTACGGCTACAAATTGACCAAGGTACTGGCTGTTGAAAACGTTGCTCCTGCTGAAACAATCGTTTGGCAAGGAAGTGTTGATATCAACTGGGGCGAAAGCAATGTGCAGATTTCTGCCGAGGAGATGGCTGCTGTGCCTGTGGGTGCAAAGATCAACATGTACTACGAGATGATTGATATGCCCGACGGTTACCACGCCATGCGTGTCACCACCCCCTGGTGGGGCGACAATGCCGAGGATCAGGTGGTAGCACAGTTCGACCTCAGCGCTGATACTCCCAACCCCTTCGAGTTTACCTATACTGAAGCCAACAAGGCTATTGTCGACGAGCGCGGCGGTATGCTGATTGTAGGCTACG
Organism: Prevotella sp.; assembly: GCA_017554385.1. Classification (GTDB taxonomy): domain Bacteria; phylum Bacteroidota; class Bacteroidia; order Bacteroidales; family Bacteroidaceae; genus Prevotella. The sequence goes on from JAFZIL010000079.1 coordinate 26,058, forward strand.
GCTACAAACTGACTAAGGTTACTTACGCAAAGTAAGAAGGATGAAAAAGGTATTGTTTTTAGGATTGCTGACGCTTCTGGCGGCTTCCTGCAATAGGCAGGAGGCCGCTCAGGGCCGAGATGCCGAAATTGAGGCGCAGGTGGCCGAGACGCTCAGCAAGCTGACGCTCGAAGAGAAGATCGGTCAGATGATGCAGCTTGTCACCGACCTCTTCGGCACGAACGACGAGCAAGGTGTGTTCCACATCGATCCTGCTAAGGCTGATACTCTTTTCTCGAAATACAAGATAGGTTCTATCCTGAACGCTCCGAACACCTGTGCCCCGACGGCAGAGCAGTGGGAGGAGATTATTGCCGACATCCAGCGGCTCTCGATGGAGCACATCGGCATTCCCTGCCTCTTTGGTCTCGACCAAAACCATGGTTCCACCTATACGCAGGGGGGTACGCTCTTCCCGCAGAACATCAATGTGGCTGCAACGTTCAATCGCGACATTGCCCGCCGTAGTGCCGAGGCCACTGCCTATGAGACCCGTGCTGTGAGTGTGCCCTGGACGTTCAGTCCTACCCTTGACCTGGCACGCGACGCCCGCTGGCCCCGCTTCTATGAGAACTTCGGCGAGGACTGTTATGTCAACGCTGAGATGGGAGTGGAACAGACGCTTGGCTTCCAGGGCGAGGACCCCAACCACGTAGACCAGCAGCATGTGGCCGTGTCGCTGAAGCACTATATGGGTTACAGCGTGCCCTGGTCGGGCAAGGACCGTACGCCGGCCTATATCGCTCCTGCCCAGTTGCGTGAGAAGTTCTTTGCCCCCTTCCTTGCTTGTGTCAAGGCGGGTGCCCACTCTATCATGGTAAACTCGGCATCTGTCAACGGTATGCCCGTTCATGCCAACCGCGAGCTGCTCACCGTTTGGCTGAAGGAGCAGACGGGATGGGACGGTGTGCTTATCACCGACTGGGCCGACGTGAACAACCTCTACACCCGCGAGATGGTGGCACGCGACAAGAAGGATGCCCTTCGCATTGCCATTAATGCCGGTATCGACATGATCATGGAACCCTATAGCGTCGATGCCTGCATCCTGCTGAAGGAGCTGGTAGACGAAGGAAAGATTCCCATGAACCGCATCGACGATGCCGTGAGCCGCGTGCTCCGTATGAAGTACCGCCTCGACCTCTTCAACCATCCCACGCAGCGTCTGGCCGATTACCCGAAGTTCGGTGGCGAGGAGTTTGCACAGCTTGCCCTCGAAGGTGCCGTCGAAAGCATGGTGCTGCTGAAGAATGAAGAATTAAGAATGAAGAATGAAGAATCGGCTGTGCCATTGTTGCCGCTGGCGAAGGGCAAGAAGATTCTGGTGACTGGTCCCAACGCCAACCAGATGCGCTGTCTGAACGGTGGTTGGAGCTACACGTGGCAGGGCCATCGCACCGACGAGTTTGCCGGACAGTATAACACCATCTACGAGGCTTTCTGCAATGAGTTCGGACAGGACAACGTGCGTCTCTGTCAGGGCGTGACCTACAACGAGACGGGCAAATACTGGGAGGAAAGTGCGTGTTGCGGTTTTGCCGCAACAACCGACGGTATCGCTGCCGCAGTGCGTGCCGCACAGGGTGTCGATGTCATCGTGGCCTGCATCGGTGAGAACAGCTACACCGAGACGCCCGGTAACCTGACCGACCTCACGCTCTCCGAGAACCAGCGCAACCTGGTGAAGGCCCTCGCTAAGACGGGCAAGCCCATCGTCCTCGTGCTCAACGAGGGCCGTCCGCGCATCATTGCCGACATCGAGCCTCTGGCTCAGGCCGTCATCCACATCATGCTGCCTGGCAACTATGGTGGCGACGCACTGGCAGGGCTCGTCTCTGGCCGATATAATTTCTCCGGTCGTCTGCCGTTCACCTATCCCAGTGAGATCAACTCGCTCACCAACTACGATTTCAAGAAGAGCGAGGAAACGGGAACGATGGAGGGTGCCTACGACTACAACGCCCGCATCACCCAGCAGTGGGGTTTCGGCCACGGTCTCAGCTACACCACTTTCGAATACAGTAACCTGCAAGTCACTGTGCTCGACGGTTTTGCCGTCGAGGGCAAATCGTCCCAAGGGCCGAGCGCTGCCGCCAAGTCCCGCTTCACCAAGGACGACACCCTCACCATCTCCGTCGATGTCGCCAACACCGGCCAGCGTGCTGGCAAGGAGAGCGTGCTGCTCTTCAGCAGCGACCTCATCGCCTCGATGGTGCCTGACGGTCGCCGTCTGCGTCGGTTTGAGAAGATTGAGTTGCAGCCCGGTGAGAAGCGCACCGTCACTTTCCAGCTGCCTGCTGCCGATCTCGCCTTCGTGGGCTACGACGGTCGCTGGACGCTTGAAGAGGGCGACTTCCTGTTGAGCGTGGGCACATTGACGCACACCGTCAACTGCACCGAGACCTACATCTGGGATAGCCCTAACCGCTAACCCCAATTTGCCTTATAAGTCTCAGAGGCCCCATGAGCCCCATTGGCCTGATAAGCCCCATTTGCCCCATACTATAAAAAAAAGGTGGGAAATTTTTGTCTCCCGCCTTTTTTTCGTACCTTTGCAGCCAAATTATAGTAGTTGTGGAAACCAGTAGCAATGAATTTGTAAAGCAAGTGGCCGAGCAGAAGTACGAGTTCGGCTTCACTACCAATGTACATACGGAGATTATCGAGAAGGGTCTGAACGAGGATGTCGTACGGCTCATTTCGGCCAAGAAGGGCGAGCCCGAGTGGATGCTCGAGTTCCGCCTGAAAGCCTTCCGCTACTGGCAGCAGCAGAAGCAGCCCACGTGGGGCCACGTTCATGTGCCCCCCATCGACTACCAGGCCATCAGCTACTACGCCGACCCCACGGCAAAGAAAAGTGTGCCCGGCGGTTTTGCCGCCGAGAAAATCGACCCCGAACTCGAGAAGACTTTCGACAAACTCGGCATCCCCCTTGAGGAGCGCCTTGCCCTCTCTGGCAATACCGCGGTCGATGCCATCATGGACTCCGTCTCGGTGAAGACCACCTTCAAGGAGGTGCTCCGCGAAAAGGGCGTTATCTTCTGCTCCATCGGTGAGGCTATCAAGGAGCACGGTGACCTTGTGCGCCAGTACCTCGGTACCGTCGTTCCCTACAAGGACAACTTCTTTGCCGCGCTCAACAGCGCTGTGTTCAGCGACGGCTCCTTTGTCTATATTCCTCGTGGCGTGCGCTGCCCTATGGAGCTGAGCAGCTACTTCCGCATCAACGCCCGTAATACCGGACAGTTTGAGCGCACGCTCATCGTGGCCGACGACGACTCCTACGTCTCCTACCTCGAGGGCTGTACCGCCCCGATGCGCGACGAGAACCAGTTGCATGCCGCCATCGTTGAGATCATTGTCAAGGACCGTGCCGAGGTAAAATACTCCACCGTGCAGAACTGGTACCCCGGCGACGAGAACGGCCGAGGCGGTGTGCTGAACCTCGTCACCAAGCGTGGCGACCTGCGCGGCGTGGACTCGAAGCTCTCGTGGACGCAGGTCGAGACCGGTAGTGCCATCACATGGAAGTACCCCTCCTGTATCTTAAGGGGCGACAACAGCACCGCTGAGTTCTATAGCGTCGCTGTGACCAACAACTACCAGGAGGCCGATACAGGCACGAAGATGATACATATAGGGCGCAACACCAAGTCGACCATCATTTCTAAGGGCATCTCTGCAGGACACTCGCAGAACAGTTACCGAGGACTCGTGCGTGCCGCTGCTACTGCCGAGAACGCCCGCAACTACTCCTCCTGCGACTCCCTGCTCTTAGGCAGCCAGTGCGGAGCCCACACCTTCCCCTATATGGATGTCCACAACCCCACCGCCATCTTCGAGCACGAGGCCACCACCTCGAAGATTTCCGAGAACCAGCTCTTCTACTGTAACCAGCGCGGCATACCCACCGAGCAGGCCGTAGGCCTCATTGTCAATGGCTATGCCAAGGACGTGCTGAACAAACTCCCCATGGAGTTTGCCGTCGAGGCACGCAAATTGCTCAGCGTCTCGCTCGAAGGTACAGTAGGATAGCTCAAGAAACCACTCTTTTCATGCGCAGATGGAGCTGATAGAGGGCGGGCAAGAGGATGAAGAGCGAGAAAATGACGGCGGCACCGACGGTTCGCTGTTGACCACTAAAGATGTCTACAAGGCGTAACGACGGGTCTGGATACATACGGAAAAGCAAATAAGCCACGGTATTGTTGGCCCAGTGGTAGGCAATGCCGGGTGCCATGGAGCCTGTGCGCTGGTACATCCATCCGAGGAGCAGACCGATAATAAAGGCATGAGGCATCTGTGCAGGATTGAAATGTACCAAAGCAAAGAGCAGAGCCGAGACCATAATCATTATCCATTTTCTTTCGGGCTTCCATGCCAGGAGCGAGCGTAGCACGGCACCACGGAACACGAGCTCTTCGGCTACCGGTGCCAAAAGGCAGATAACGAAGTAGCCACCGCGATGCATCATGATGTCGCCCAGTTCCTGCTCAACGATGTTGGGCAGCTCTGGAAGCTGTTCCTGTAGCCACATCGAGGGCACCACGGCTCCTAACGCGGCCACTACGCTCCACGTCAGCACGCCCCAAGGGCGCGACTGCATGTACTGGCGTGTGGGCTGTGCCCATCGGGTCATGCAAAAAACAATGATGGTGATGAGTGAGGCTGCGGCTGCAGAGAGTATCTGCATGTCGGTGGTGAGGGTACCGTCACCGCCCAACAGTCGGCTGGCGGCGATGAAGGCCGTCGACGTGAAAAACTGTATGACGGCAAAGATGATGGTGAAAAGGATAGCGTTGGACATGTTTTTTATAGGGGGAGTGAAATCCCAGCGACATCCTGCTGCATCTGGCGGATGAGGTCGGCTGGTGAGTCGAAGTGGCGCTCGTCTCGGAGTCGCTGGAGGAAGCTGACGGTGATGGTCTGTCCGTAGAGGTCACCGTCAAAGTCGAGGATATGTACCTCGAGGGTGGTGCGGTGTCCGTCGAACGTGGGTCGATGGCCTATGTTCATGACGCCTCGTAAGGGTGACGGATGGTGGGTAGAGGGAGTTATGTGGACGGCGACGGCGTAGACGCCATTGCGGGGGATGATCTTGTAGGGATGCGAGACCTCGATATTGGCGGTGGGAAAGCCTATCTTACGGCCTATCTGTTCACCGTGGACCACGCTTCCGGTGAGGCTGTAGGGCCGACCGAGACAGTTGCGGACGGCTTCGACATCGCCCTCGGCAAGCAGTCGGCGCACGAGCGAGGAGCTGTAGCGCAACGTTCCCTCGGTAAACGCCTCAGCAGCAATCACCTCGATGCCCAACTCGCGGCCGTATGCCTGATAGTCGGCAAAGCCCTCGCACTTGGTTTCGCTTTCTGTGGAGCGATGTCCGAAGTGGTTGTCGTAGCCCGTAAGCAATAGTCGTACACCGAGCTGGTCGCGCAGCACCTGTTCCATGAACTGGCGGGCGGTGAGCTGCGACATGGCTGCATCGAAAGGCAGGAAGACCAGGCGGTCGATGGCCGTCTGGCGTAGCAGTTCCTCTTTCTCTTCGGGTGTGGAAAGCAGTTGCGGATGCCAGTCAGGACAGAGTACCTGCCGCGGATGGTTTCCGAAGGTGACAACCATCGAAGCAAGCCCCCGCTGCCTGGCTTCCTCCTTCAGACAGTCTATGAGGAAGCGGTGGCCGCGATGGACACCGTCAAAGAAGCCGATGGTAGCCGCAAAGCTATGGATATTCTTATTTCTAAACCTCAAACCTCAAATCTCAAACCTCAAACCTCAAATCTCAAACCTCAAACCTCAAATCTCAAACCTTAATAACCGTTCCGTGCTGGCCGTCGATAGCGGTGGCCAGGGTGATGATGACGCGTGCGACACCGGCATCAACGGCAGCCAGGGCATTCTCAATCTTGGGCAGCATGCCACCGGAGATAGTGCCGTCGGCACGGTAACGCTCGAAGTCGGCATGGGTGATGACGGGAATCAGCGAGCTGTCATCATCGGGATTGCGCAGCACGCCAGCCTTCTCGAACGAGTAGATGAGTGTCACGTCGAAGTCGGGAGCCAAGGCACGGGCCGTCTCCGAAGCCATCGTGTCGGCATTGGTGTTCAGGATGCAGCCCTGACCGTCGTGGGTCAGCGGTGCGATGACGGGTGTCAGACCGGCACGGATGAGGGCGGCGAGCGTCTTTCCGTCGACGGCATCGACATCGCCCACAAAGCCGAAGTCAATGCCATCCTTGAGTGGCCGCTTGTGCGAACGGATGATGTTGCCGTCGGCACCGCAGAGCCCGATGGCGTTGACACCGAGCGCCTGCAGACGGGCCACCACCTGTTTGTTGACCAGTCCGCCGTAGACCATCGTCACCACCTCGAGCATCGGGCCGTCGGTAATGCGGCGTCCACCCACCATCTGGGTCTCTATACCCAGCTGTGCGGCCACCTTCGTGGCACGTCGTCCACCGCCATGGACCAGGATCTTCGGTCCTTCGATGGCAGTAAAGTCACGTAACAAAGCGGTGAGCTGTGCTTCGTCCTCGACGATGGCACCGCCCACCTTTACTATGGTTAGTCGTTCTTTCATGATTATTTCTTGTGGCTGGCAAAGGGCAGCGTGGCTGCTTGCTGAAGAATGGCATCGGCCAAGATGCCATTGGAAGATTGCTGGCCGTTGAGTTTGTCGTAGATGTAGATGAGATCGTCGCGATTGCCCCCCTTCTTGAGCACATATACGAGGCATAGATTCTGCAGACCTACGTTCGAAGAAAGGATGTCAAGGTCGGTGACGGCCAGCTGTGACAGTGCCAACTGATAGGCATCCTCGGCATTCTCGGTGACGAAGCGTTGCACATCGCCCAGCGACTCAAACCCGAAGTGTTCAAGGATGGGCAGGAAGTTGGCAAGCGATGCGGGATAGAGCTCAGCCTGATTGACGGCAGCTATGCGCCTGTTGAGCCGTTCGAAGGGATGCAGCTCCAGATAGCTGTTGAACGAGTCGGTGGAGAGGGGCACCTCGTCGAGCTGTCCGCTCTTGACAAGTGCCTGCACCTGCCGGCGATAGTCGGTCATCGTGGTGCGCAGTCTGCTGAACTCGTCGTCGGCCAGCTCGAGCATGCCTGCCAGTCGGCTGAACTGTCGCCGGTATTCTGGCGGCAGCTTCACCGCACCCTTATAGCCGATGTCATGCTCAATGGCCGACCACACATGTTGCAGGGCGGTGCGCATTTGCAGCTCGAAGGGAATGGTGCTCAGCGGTCCTTCCTTCAGCCGGCAGATGTAGTGCAGGGAGTTATAACCGAAGCTGGTCAGCTCGTGGAGCTTGCGCTTGTCGACCGAGTTGCTCCAGTCGACGACGAAAAGACTCTTGACAATGGCTGCTACCTTGTCGACATCGTCGGTATAGAAGGTGATGATGCGCAGACCCACAAGGTCGGTGACGTCTTCGAGCGTGTGGTATTTGTCACCCTTGCGCTCCAGCTTTCCGGCCAGCGATGCCTCCGTCTTGACACGATGCTCAATGGAGTTAAGCTCGATGCCCTGTTCACGAAACACCTTGCACAGCTGGTCATAGACCTGCTGCGACAACTGGCAGAACTGAGGATAGTGCTCACGGTATTGCTCCATGAGCATCTCGCTATGTGGAGACAGCGAGCTCATTTGAACTCAAACAGGTTGGTAAAGCCGGTCATGGCAAACACCTGACGCAGCTCGTCGTTCAGTCCGGTGATGAAGACGTGGCTTCCCTTGGGTTTGGCATTCTTCAGGATGGCTAAGAAGATACGCAGGCCACTCGAAGAGATGTAATCCAGCTGGCTGCAGTCAAGGACGACGTCGCGTCCGTCGCTCTGGTAGAGCGGGGCCAGTTCTTTTTCTGTCTGGGGAGCTGCTGCCGTGTCAAGTCTGCCGTTCAGGAATGCAATCAGATTGCCATCTTTTTCTTCAATTGTTGTTTTCATCGCGTTCGAATTATTTGTAATGATTTTGTTGACTCCATGTCATTTTATGTTGCAAAGTTAATTAATTCCACAAAAATAGCCACACAAAAAGTAAGAATAAATATTCTGAAAGGCTTTTTTTTATGTTATTAACTATTTTTTTCTATGACTTAAACATTTATTTCGTAATTTTGCCGACAAATATCTAACCAACCCACTGGGCTATAGTATTACATCAACACGATGACGGACATCATTCTTTCCAGTTTCCTTAGTCTGTTCGCCTTGTTCGGCAAGGAGGAGCAGGTCGATGAAACGCGGGCAAAAGCCATGCTCGTCAGCTATTTGCGTCATCAGTTCGGCATACGTAACATCGACAGCTACCTGGATCTCTACAGCGACATGCGGGGTGTCTACGAGATGACCGATGACCTTGATACCGAACAGGCCGTGGCCTCTATCTGCTCGAACCTGCAGGGTAAGATCCGTTCTACCGAGGCCGAGATGCTGCTGCTGCGACTCATGGAGTTCTGCGGTGTGAAGGAAGATCGCGTACACACCATCTTCAAGGTGATGGCCGAGACGTTCGGCGTGAACGGCCACCTGTTCCGCGACTTCGTGAACTTCGTGGCTGGCAAGCCTTCAACCCATGTGATGCTCCACCAGCTCGACGGCTTCGACGGTCAGCTGAAGACGCTTATCATCCCTGCTACCGGTGTCATCGTGTTTACCTATACCGGTAGCGAGACCGTATTGCTCAACGATGTTCCTGTGCTCTCAGGTTCCTATCAGGTGCTCCAGCAGAGCAGCGTGCTCAAGGGAAAGGACGGCCATCCTGTCTACTACTCTACCATACTCGATGCCTACAACCGCAAGTCGGGCAAGAAAGGCAAGGACGTACAGCGTGTGGAGTTCTGCGGACGCGACATCAACTTCCGCTTCCCCAACAGCGACAACGGCATGCACAACCTCAGCTTCAACCTCCACAGCGGAGAGCTGCTGGCCATCATGGGTGGCTCTGGAACGGGCAAGTCGACGCTCCTCTCCATCCTCAACGGCAGTCTTAAGCCGCAGGAGGGCACCATCACCATCAACGGCCACGACATCAGCGAGCCCGGGGCGAAGGATCTCATAGGCTTCGTGCCCCAGGACGACCTGCTCATCGAGGAGCTCACCGTCTATCAGAATCTGCTCTTCACCGCCCGCCTCTGCTTTGCGGGCATGAGCGAGGCCGAGATCGACCGTCGTGTGATGAAGACGCTGAAGGACCTGGGGCTCGACGCAGCGAAGGACCTGAAGGTGGGCTCGCCCATCAACAAATATATCTCTGGCGGTCAGCGCAAGCGACTGAACATTGCGCTTGAGCTCATTCGCGAGCCGGCAGTACTCTTCCTCGACGAACCTACGTCGGGTCTGTCATCGTCCGATACCGAGAAGGTGGTCAACCTGCTGAAGGAGCAGACCTTCAAGGGCAAGCTCATCGTGGTGAACATCCACCAGCCGTCGAGCGACGTCTATAAGCTCTTCGACCGCCTGTGGCTGCTCGACAAAGGTGGCTATCCCGTGTTCGACGGCAACCCCATCGATGCCATCACCTATTTCAAGGAGGCTGCCTGCTATGCCGACGCCGAGACCAGCGCCTGTCCCACCTGTGGCAACGTCAATCCGGAGATTGTGCTGAACATCATCGATGAGAAGGCATTAAATAATAGTGGTGAGATTTCTGACGAGCGGAAGACCACGCCACAGGAGTGGCACGAGCTCTATCTGAAGAACCGTCCCCAATCCACCCTCCACCATCCACCCTCCACCCTCACCCTCCCTCCCTCCGACCAGCGCAAGCCGGGCAAGCTACGTCAGTTTGCCATCTTCATCCATCGCAACTTCCGTACGAAGATTACCAATATGCAGTACCTGCTCATCGCGCTGCTCGAGGCACCGCTGCTGGCTGTAGTATGCGCCATGCTCACCCGCTATGCGCCGCCCGAGGGCTACAGCGTGATGGACAACAAGAACCTGGTCAGCTACTTCTTCATGTCGGTCATCGTCGCCACCTTTATCGGCATGAGCGGCAGTGCCGAGGAGATTATCAAGGACCGGGCCCTGCTGAAGCGTGAAAAGTTCCTGCAACTGTCCTACGGCAGCTATATCTGGTCAAAGATTGTGTTCATGGCAGCCCTCTCGCTTCTGCAGACGCTGCTCTTCATCCTCATTGGCAACACCATCATGGGCCTTCACGGGCTCTTCGGCGTGTGGTGGTTCATCCTCTTTATGACCTCCCTGCTGGCCAACCTCACAGGTCTGCTCCTGTCGCAGTGCCTCAGTTCCGTAGTAGCCATCTATATCAGCATCCCCATGCTGCTCATACCCCAGATTCTGCTCTGCGGACTCGTGGTCAGCTTCAGCGACCTCACACCCGGTAGCACCACCGGCAACGTGCCCCTCATCGGCGATATCATACCCTCGCGCTGGAGCTACGAGGCGCTCGCCGTCACCTCGTTTACCGACAACCGTTACGAAAAACCCTTCTTCGAGGTCGACAAGCAGAAGTACGAGAACCAGTTCTATAATGCCGCCTTCCTCTACGAGCTTGAGTCGCAATTGGAGACGATGAACGACGAGGCCCGCCGAGGCAAGGAGGTCAACCCGCATCACCTTCAGGTCATCCGTACCAACCTCCCCGTCATTACCGAGTATTGCGGCATGGAGCCCTATCAGGGCGACGAGTCCTACGCTTCGCTCCATCAGTATATGAAGCAGGCCGAGGACACCCTCGCCCGTCGTGGCAACAAGGCAACGATGAAGAAAGACGCCATGGTGTCGTCGTTTATCCGCAAGAACGGCAAGGACGCCTTGCTCGAGCTGAAGCGCGACAACTTCAACATCAGTCTCGAGGACTTCGTCATCGGCGTCTCGCAGCAGCATGCCGTCGAGGTCATCGACGACTATGTCGTGCCCCGCGCCGCCATCGTCTATCTCACACCGCTCAGCCACATAGGCCGTGCGCCCTTCTACAGCAGTGAGAAGGTCGTAGGGTCGGCCCACATCAAGACGCTGTGGTTCAACATGGGCATCATCTTCCTCATGTGCATCCTCGCCACGGTGCTGTTGCTCACCGACTGCCCCGGTCGTTTCCTTAGAAAAGAACAATAATCATTACATTAATAACCAATTAAAAAACCAAACAAAACAATGAAGAAACTTTCAATTTTCGCAGTGGCTATCGCCGCTATCGCCTTCACCGCTTGTGGAGGTAACAAGAATGCTCAGCCCGCACAGGAGACTGGCGAAGAGAAAAGCTTCGAGCAGGAGCAGGTAGAAGCAAAGATCAAGCTCGAACTCGACAGCCTGGCTTCGGCCGTTGGTCAGCTCAAGCAGCTCCCCATCCTCAAGGAGGGCGACGACGGCATCCAGCTCACCGATGCCGAGAAGCAGGTGAAACCCGACTATCTGCTCGATCCTGCCGTTGCCGAGAACGCTGCTACCCTATCTGAGAAGTACCGCATGGTCAGCGCCCTGAGCGTCGACAAGAAGATTGCCGAGTTGTATGAGATGCCCACCGAGGCCTACGAGAAATCCATCTCGAAGCTGCTCGCCGACATCAACGATCCCTCGTTCAAGGAGTGGGAAGATGCTGAAACCATCTACGAGACCACGCAGAACCTCTATGAGGCTATGGAGAAGAACGGTCGCATCAACTACTTCTGGCAGCTCGCAGCTACCTCCCTCGTCGAGGAGCTCTTCGTCATGAACCAGAACGAGGAGAAGTTCATCGGCGTCTTCGACGATGAGTCCGCCTCCAACGTCACCTATCGCGTAGCCCTGCTTATCGATGCCGTCAACCGCCTCGCTGCCTACGATCCCGACATCGAGCCCGTGGCACAGGCCATCGCTCCCCTGAGCGTCCTCAACGCCATCTCTGTTGACCAGCTGAAGACCCAGCTCGCCGAGGCCAAGGACAACATCGTTGCAGCACGAGCAGCACTCGTGAAGTAGTTTTTTGGGGAGTTAAGGGGAGTTTAGGGACAATACTCAGCTATTCCCCGCTTACCAGCAAAACATTTGTCCCCTAACTCCCCTTCGCTCGACCTTTGGTCGCTTGCAAGGCAAGAACTTCTCCTGACTTCCCCTAACTTCCCCTAACTCCCCTTAACTTCTCCTGACTTCATTATATGAAACCAAGACAACTATTCCAATGGGCGATGGCCGCAGCGATAGCTATGGCCCTGCCAATGTGTGTGACATCTTGTACCGACAAAGACGACGACAATACTACGTCTGAGAATAATGCCGTCGAGCTGGAAGAGACACCCACCGAGGACGCGCTGAGCGTGACCACCGACAAGTCGTATGTATTGTTTGGCGACTATGACGATGAGTTCGGCAAGGCCTTAGGACGGCGCCTGCGGGGTACGATGACCTCATCCATCGATGCCGACATCTTCGTTGTCGACCCCGTGGCAGTAAACAAGATGAACGCCATGGACACCGAAGAGCTGAAGACCTTGATTCAGCGCACGGAGTCGGGAGAGGCATCAGTGGTGCTGACGCAGACCACGTTCCGCGAGTTCTACGACTGGGCCCAGATCTATGTCATGGGCTATCTGCTCCTGGAACTTGAGAACTATTATGGCGACCACGGCTACGACTCGCCGGCAGCTGCACCCGCACGCCGCAAGATGGCCAACATCGTGCGCAATGCCTATATGGCCAGCCAGCCGCAGACGGCACAGACACGTGCCACTACCGTGAACGGCACGGAGCTGGACTGGGAGCACGTGAACACCTGGCCCGAAGAGCAACAGAACGCTGTGATGTTCGACGGCTTCGCACAGTGTGGCGGCAACGAGCTGTTCATCATGAACGCTGCATCGACCCTCGATGCCGAAGCCGAAGCTCAGCAGCCACAGAACGACTACGAATGGGGAAACAAGGCCGATGCCATGGCCGACTGGCTGAACCATCAGGGCAAGGAAGATGCCCAGACCCGTGCCGACTTGAAGAGCTTTGCACAGGCTGTCACCCGCGCCGGCAATGCCGACATCAGCGACCTGATGAGCGCACAGACCAAGGACTTCGTGTTTGACTACCAATATCAGGGTAAAGTGCATTCTAAAATCGAAACCATACATTCTGCCCTCAAGGCGCAGTATACCGCCTATAGTGCCTACGACTTTGGTGACAACATTGAATATTATCAAGTCCGGCAGAGAATTACCGCGATGAACAACAAAATTTTTACTGCTTATACTTCTAGTTGGATAGCCAGATATGGCGATGGCGACTACAACAATGCTCGCGGTGCCTGGATGAAGCGTATTGACACGAAGATGTGGCTTGCAGGCAAAGGAACGAAGGTCATCATGTCTGCCGGCCCTCTCAACGAGAACGGTACCAGCTCCGGTAGTACCTCTGCCGGAGGCTCATCCTCCGTCACCACTGGATCCAGCGATGGATATTCTATCGGGATTTCCACGGGGGCATCTGTTGGACTCACAGGCCCCTCCATTAGCCTTTCGGCATCTTACAATGAAAGCCACACCAATTCATACTCCAAATCATCAGGACTGACATGGGGTACCTCGACAAGCTGGAGCACCAAAGACCTGACCACAACATATACGGAAGGCACCGATGCCAACAAAACCGTATCATGGAAACATAATGGCCATACGCCCACTACTAAAGATCAAACAAGTGCAGACTGGGTACCACAACTGTTGAAGGGTACCTGCCAGACCGATGAGCAAGTGCTCTGGAAAGTGCAGAATCCTTCGGGCGTCTACACACTGAAAGCCAGCTTCAACGTGGTGAACGAAACTGTAAAGATGAAAGGTTGGGACTACAGCACACACGTTTTCGTCACTCAGGACAACAAGCACGACATCAGCTTCGAGCTGAATACCCCCGACCGCTATAAGATGAGGTGGAACAACGTCATCTACGACTACGGCACCGCTCCTGAAGGCATGTCGCAGTTGCAATATACCAGCTATCTCGACAACTTTATCGAGGAAAGCTACGGCAATAACTCTGCCTGCTTCTGTTGGGCTCGCCTGTTCACCTCTACCGAAGCCACAGCCAATGGTTCGGACAACGCCTGTGCCGTGTTCCAGACCTTCAAGAACAGTATCACCGGTATGAAGATACAACTCTATCAAAAGGGATTCCGGGGGCAGATAGTGTTCGGACTGAAGCGCGACGGCAGCAGCACCTTGATTGATCAGATTATGATCGATCTGGACAACATCTATACCGAGGGAGAGACGCTGAAGGAAGAAGTGAACGGCTATACGCTCTCCTTCAAGGTAACCAAGACGAACGAGGAAGTGCAGTTAAAAAGCGTTCCATCGAATTTCACGGGAGAGCTGGTGATTCCGGAACAGATAGGTGTAGGTATCCATCTGAAGGTAACTTCATTAGGTAATACTTGTGCCTACAAACGTACTGGTATCACCTCCGTTACCATCCCCACTACAGTACAATCCATCTACTACAGTGCTTTAGGCAGACTCACAGTCAAAAGTCTTACCATTCCAGAAGGCGTAACCTACCTTGGACAGTATTCATGCAGTACCAACAGCGAACTGGCGAAACTCTATTTGCCCAGTACGCTGACAGAAATAGCTAAATATGCTTTCTGGAATTGCGATGGCATCACCGAGATACACATCAAGGCCACGACACCGCCTACTGTAGCGTATAAAGGTCTCAATCCCGCCTACAAGAATGCGACTCTCTACGTGCCAAAGGGCTGCAAGGACGCATACGCCTCGGCAAGCTACTGGAAAGACTTCGTGCAGGAAATAGTAGAAGAATAGCTCCTCCAAATAAACATTTGTCCCTTGACTTCCCCTCGCTCGACCTTTGGTCGCTTGCTAGGTAATCGTATAAAATAAGTGGGCATGATTTTAACTAAACACGAAGAAACGAAGAAAGGAAGATTATTTCACGAGAACGAAAAACTTCGTATCTTCGTATCTTCGTGTTCCATTAATTATTTGTACCAAGTTGTTTTTTTATCATCACTAAGCAAGAAATTCTTCTTAATACCTCTAACCTCCTTACTATTCCTCACCGCCTGCACGAACTGTGGCAACAGAACTGACGAACAGATGGCGCAGGTGGCGCAGCAGCGATATGACGAAGCGTGCCAGGCAAACGACATGAACCGCACCCTGGCCGTCATCGACAGCATGGAAAAGGCCCGCATCATCAGCACAGCAAAGGCTGACAATTGGCGGGCCTTTGCTTACGACCGGGGGTGGCAGAGGCGCATAGCCGAACACTACTACAGAAAGGCATACGAAGGCTATCGTGCCGACCTCAAACCTCAAAACTATTCAAGTTATGCCGATGCAGGCTTCCGCTGGGCATACCTGCGCTCGAGCAGAGGCGATACTGAGGGAGCGCTGGGCGTCATCACCGACCTGCTGGGCCAGGCAGAAGACAATCAAGACTTCCCGAAGAGCACAGAGTCGGCCCTGACTATGCTCATGGCCCACTGCTACCTGCAGCTCCACCAGTGGGATGCCTGCCGGCGCAGCTGTCAGAAGGCCTACGAGATACAGAAGGCCATCACCGACGACAAGGCCGACGACAGGTTCAACCTCACCATCACCTGCATGAACATCTCTTCCTTCTACTTCGATATGGGCGACGTAGAGGGCGCACAACAATGGCTCGAACGCTGCGAACAGGCGTTTGACCACTATCAACAGGTGGGCGACTCCATGCTCATAGAGGAATACAAAGGCCATATCGCCCTGGAGCAAGCACGCTACCTGCAAGCAACGGGCCATGCCGACGAGGCCGCAGCCACCTACGCCGCCGTCCCCCACACCCGCATCTTCGAAGCCGGGGGCTACACCGAGGCAGCCGATTACCTGATGGCTGCCGGACGCTACGACGAGGCCGCCTACTGGTACGAACAGATCGACAGCACCTACATAGCCACTGACGGAGCACAGATGACCTTCGACATCATTGCCTCTCGCCTCTCACCACGCTATACGGCCTACCGCAAGGCCGGGCGCAACGACGATGCGCTGGTCATTGCCGACAATATCAGTGCCGCCATCGACTCTGCCCTCGCCTGGCAGAAACAGAACGATGCCGCCGAGCTGGCCGTCGTCTACCAGACACATGAGCGCGATCTGCAACTGACGAACTTACGGTTTAAGGTCTCCCTACACCGTGTCATGGCTGTCGCCCTCGTGATCATTCTCCTGCTTATTGGCTATCTGCTCTGGCGCTCAAGGAAATACAACAGAGTGCTGGCCAAGAAGAACCAACATCTCTACGAGCAGATGAAGCTGCGTGAACAGGCCATCGAAGAGGAGCGCAAGGCATTGCAGGCACAGCCCGAAGACAGTCTTACCTCAGCGCAGCAGCTCTTCCGGCAACTATGTACGCTCATGGACGAGCGTCAGCCCTATATCGACGAGACGTTGAACCGCGACACGCTGGCACAGATGTTAGGCACCAACGCCAAGTACGTCGTACAGGCCATCCGCGAGTGCTCGCATGGCGAGACCGTCACCGATTTCATCACCCGATACCGTCTGGAGAACGTAGCCCGTCTGCTGAAGACCACCGACGACCCCATATCGCTCATCGGCGAGCTCTCAGGCATCCCCAGCCGCGCCACCCTCGCCCGCCTCTTCCGTAATACCTACGGCATGACCTGCAGTGAATTTCGCCAAGCAGCGAGAGCAGAGGCCGTTACAGAATATTTGTAATGGCATTACAGACTATTTGTAACGGCGTTACAAACCGTATGTAACGAAACCGAGTGACTTTCGCATGTAAATAAAATCGTATTTTTCCCAGATTTGAGACATTTTTTCCCGCCAGTGAGACATCCGTTTCGCAGGTTTTTCGTAATTTTGCACCCAGATGGAGTGACATCAACCATCAACCTTAAGCAAAACTATCTAATGGTAACGATGCAAACATCATTCATCTTAGCAGTAGCGTTGGGAGTAGCCGTTGTCATGGTTATTCTCACGTTGGTGGTCGTCATTGTCTATCAGCATTGGCGCATCAACGACAGCAACGTCCACTTGGAGAAGTTCATCTCCGAGAACATCGAGCTACGCGAAAAGCTGCGAAGACTGGAAAGTTCGCTCGACCGTCGGTCGTCGGCTGCCGAAGTGTCACAAGATGAGTGAGACATCAGAAAAAAGAAACGAAACAAAATGAAAACCGAAGAATCAATCATCAACATCAATATGAAAAAGGTATTTACTCTGACCCTGCTGTTCCTGTTAGTGACAACAGCCCCGTCGTGGGCAAAAGACCCATTCGGCTTTGTAGATGTATGTACAGGCCATCATGGTTCTATCTTTTTAGACCTCTGGGCTCTCGATGAAGATGATTTGAATGCCCAACAGCATTCGTGCCTTTAAGCTGAACTTCAGCAATGACAACGATGTCACGACGGGAATACTTGATGCGGAAGCAAATTCTTCATTCTTCATTCTTCATTCTCCGGCTATTACACCCTCGACGGCATGAAGCTCGACAAGCGGCCTACCCGCAAGGGAATGTACATCTACAATGGGAAAAAGATCGTGATTACTCGAACGGAGTAATGTCTTTAATACGACAACTGATGAAACACCAAAAAAGTACCCGACTGTACATGAGTATAGTCGGGTGCTTTTAGGGTGAAAAACCGTCGGAAATGCTCAGCCTATCTGTTTGCGTAACGTGAGCACGTTACGTCCCTCGATGCGTTGGTATTCCACCTCATCCATGATCTGGCGCACAAGGAAGATGCCCAGTCCTCCGATGGGACGCTCGTCGACACCGAGCGACGTGTCGGCCTCGGCAGCAACGGTAGGGTCGAAAGGCTTTCCGCTGTCGGTGATGACAAACATCAGGCGGGCACCATCACACTGGGCCTCAATGGTCACGTCGCCAACTGTTCCTTCGGGATAGGCATAGTTCATCACGTTCACCACGGCTTCTTCCATGGCGAGGTTCAGTTGCATCGTCGTGCCCATGTCGAGGTTCAGGGCTTCGCAGATTTCTTCTATGAAGGCTGCGAGGCTGGGCACTTCCTGCACATCGTTGGGCAGGGTGATGCTGCGAGGTGAGAGATGAGGGGCGTTCATTATTGGTGGATGGTGGATGGTGGAGAGTTAAAGGTGGATGGTGGATGGTGGAGGGGGTTATTCAAGATAGGTATAGCCGTAGAGGCCGGAGCGGTAGTTGGAGAGGAACTCTTTGCCCTCCTCAAGCGTGATGCGACCCTCCTTGACGCTCTTCGTCACCCATATCTCGAGCTGGCGAACGAGCTTCTTTGGGTTGTACTGCACGTACTCGAGCACCTCCTCGACGGTCTCGCCGTCGAAGATCTGGTCGATGTGGTAGTGGCCGTCCTTTACGGAGACGTGGACGGCGGTGGTGTCGCCGAAGAGGTTGTGCATGTCGCCGAGGATTTCCTGATAGGCACCGACGAGGAACACGCCGAGGTAGTAGTTCTCATTGCGCTTCAGCGTGTGGACGGGCAGCGAGTGGGAGTTGTGGCGGTTGGTCACGAAGTTGGCAATCTTGCCGTCAGAGTCGCAGGTGATGTCCTGCAGGGTGGCGTTGCGTGTGGGACGCTCGTCGAGCCGCTGTATGGGCATGATGGGGAACATCTGGTCGATGGCCCACGAGTCAGGCAGCGACTGGAACAGGGAGAAGTTGCAGAAATACTTGTCGGCCAGCAGCTTGTCGATGTTCATCAGCTCTTCGGGCACGTGCTTCAGGTTCTTGGCCAAGGCGTGGATCTCATGGCACACGCTCCAGTACATAGCCTCAATTTCGGCGCGCGTCTTCAGGTCGACGATTCCATGCGAGAACAGGTCCAGCACTTCCTCGCGTATCTGCTCTGCATCGTGCCAGTCCTCCAGCACGTTACGGGGCGAGAGGTTGTCCCAAATCTCGTAGAGATCCTTCACCAACTGGTGAGAATTCTCATCAGGCTCAAACTCCTCTGGCATTTCTGGCAGAGAGGCTGTTTCCAGTACATCGATGACAAGCACGGAATGGTGGGCAGCTAATGAGCGACCGCTCTCTGTGATGATATTGGGGTGAGGCAGGTCGTTCTTGTTGGCGGCATCCACAAAGGTGTAGATACAGTCATTGACATACTCCTGAATGGAGTAGTTCACAGAA
>JAFZIL010000080.1 GCA_017554385.1 Prevotella sp.
GTAAGTTATTACTCCTGTTGTCTGTCCAAATGTGTCCAATAGTGTCCAAATGTGTCCAATGTGTGCCACGTGGGGACATCGGTTAGCAATCCAATGGTGTCCAATGCGTGCCAGTCGGAGACATTGAGCTAGCATTTGCCAACGTTGGGATTTTTCCCAAACGTACAAATAACGTACAAAAATGAGCGAAAAAAATATCACCAACGATTAACGCTGATGATATTGCGAGTGTGGAAATGCTTGATATTAAACGGCTTATGTCATATCGAGTAATATCGAGTGATAACCGCTAATCGTATTCTATTTTCCCACGCAGAAGTGCTGAAAGATGTTTTCAAGGACTTCGTTGGGGGTTATCTGGCCGCCGGTGATTTCGGCAAGGATGTCGAGGGTGAGGCGCAGGTCTTCGGCAAGGAGGTCGCCACTTAAATGTTGGTTCATGCCCTCGAGAACGCGGGCGATGCCTTCGTGAGCACGTACCAGCGCATCGTAGTGACGGGCACTGCTGACGATGACATCAGATTCGGAAAGCGAGGGGATGTCGGCTGCCTGATAGATGATAGATTCCAGTTCGTCGAGGTTTGTACCATATTTGGCGCTGATGGCCAAGAAACGAGCGGATTGAGGAAGGTTGAGGGACAGTTCCTCATGGGTTTGACTTGTATGCTTGTCGACCTTGTTCTGTATGATTATCAGCGATTTGCCTTTACATCGCTCTTCCATTTCTTTAATATCGCCTGAGTCGAGCTTCGCATCGATGAGCCAGAGGACGATGCGGGCTTTCTCGATGGCAGCATAGGTACGCTCGATACCTATTTGCTCTACTTTGTCGGTGGTTTGACGGATGCCCGCGGTATCGATAAAGCGGAAAGTCACTCCTTGGATGTCGATGGTGTCTTCGATGGTGTCGCGTGTGGTGCCATGAATATCCGAAACGATGGCACGATCCTCATTCAGCAGGCGATTGAGCAGGGTGGATTTGCCCACGTTGGTCTTGCCGACGATGGCTACTGGAATGCCTTGTTTCAAGGCTTGTCCCGTCTCGAAGCTATGGGCAAGGCGCGAGATGTGTGTATCAATTGCCTTAGTAAGTGCCGACAGCTCCCTACGGTCGGCAAATTCGAGGTCTTCGTGGTCGGAGAAGTCGAGTTCTAGTTCAAGGAGCGAGGTGAGCTTCAGCAGCTGTTCTCTTAATCGAGACAGTTCTGTGGAGATGCCGCCACGCAATTGGCTCATGGCCATCTGGTGGGTGGCGCGGTTGTTGGAGGCAATAAGGTCGGCGACGGCCTCTGCCTGGCTGAGGTCCATCTTGCCGTTGAGATAGGCCCGTTGGGTGTACTCGCCTGGGCGGGCTATGCGACAGCCGTGCTGCACAAGTAGTTCCAACACCCTGTGTAATATGTAAGCGGAGCCGTGACAGCTGATCTCGGCACTATCTTCGCCCGTATAGGAATGGGGCGCCTTGAACACGGAAACCAGCACTTCGTCGAGGAGCTTTGAGGTTTGAGAATTGTCGATGATGTGGCCGTAATGAATGGTGTTGGCGGGAGCCTGCGTGAGGTCCTTACTGAACACATGAGAAAGAATCTCAAGTGACTGGGCACCTGAGATTCTTATGATTCCTAACGCTCCGCCAGGAGCAGTTGCCAATGCACAAATGGTATCCACAAACCTCAAATCTCAAACCTCAAACCTAAATGCGGTCGAGCACTTTGGTGATGAGCGTATCGATGCTGTTCTTGTACTCGGTATTCATTTCCTTGGCATAGCGGTTGGCAATGACCATACAGCAGGTCATAGCACGATGGCCAAGCAGCGAGGCAAGACCGGCAAGGGCCGACGACTCCATCTCGAAGTTGCAGATATTCATGCCGTCATATTCGAACGACTCGATCTTCTTGTTCTGGTCAGGGTCGAGAACATCGGCACGGAGCACGCGTCCCTGTGGGCCATAGAAGCCACCGCAAGCCACCGTATATCCCTTGACCATATCGTCCTGTGCCACCTGGTCGATGAGGGCTTTGTCGGCAACAGCCACGTATGGGGCGCCCTTGATGGGATTCCACTGCATGTGCTCGCAGAAGGCTTTCTCCATTTCCAGGTCGCAGACGTTGTTGCGTCCGGCATAGTAGTTGAGCAGACCGTCGAAGCCGATGCTCTTGACCGAGGCGATGAAGGTGCCTACGGGCGTATAGGGCTGCAGGCCTCCACAAGTGCCTATGCGTACCATAGTGAGGGTACGGTGCTCAGGACGTTCCTCGCGCGTGGCGTAGTCGATGTTGGCAAGGGTGTCGAGCTCGTTGGCTACGATGTCGATGTTGTCGCAGCCGATGCCGTGACTCTGACAGGTGATGCGCTTGCCCTTGTAGGTACCCGTGATGGTGTGGAACTCACGGCTGCTGACCTCGCACTCTTTCGTGTCGAAGTGGTCGGCAACGGTGTTTACTCGGGCTGGATCGCCCACAAGGATAATCCTGTCTGCCATCTGTTCGGGCTTAAGGTGCAGATGGAAACATGAGCCGTCTTCGTTGATGATCAGCTCGGAGGGGGCGAATGTTTTAGCTTGACTCATAGTAATAGGCGTTTAGTTAGACAATTCGTTGTTTCTTATTTCTTTCTCGAGGAACTGTATCTGCAGCGCCAGCCGGTGCTGCTGCTCTTCGAGTTCAAGTATCTCGCTATACAGGCGGTTGCGGTCAAGTACCGAGGCGTTGGGATAGTCATTGCGGTCTTTCAGCAGCTTTGCGGAGACATTGTCGTAGATCTTCTGCATGGAAAGCAATTCACGCATACGTGAGGCATTGTCAGGGTCACGGAAGTCGTTGAAGGAACGGCATACGGTCTTGTCGTCGACAATGAAAGTGAAGCTGCCCTTCGACTCATTGCGCTTCTGGCGTGCAATGTCAGACGACTGGCGCAGGCGCTCCAGGCGCTGCAGGGCTGCTGTGCGCTGACGGTTGTTGCCCCACGTGTCGCTGATCTGGGCAATATTGGCGAAACGACGGATGGCCGTGCCTCCAATGGCATCGATATCGTAGACACTCCTCGTAGCAGAGGGAACGAACGTATAGACACACACCATACCCTCCGGCTGACGGCGACTGGATGCGAAGAAGCCGATGGAATCCTGCTCGCTGATGACATAGAGAAAATCGTCAGCTTCGGAATTAAAGGGCAATCCGATATTCTCAGGCTTCAGGAAGCGTCCGCTCTCAGCATCAAAACGCGTATAGTAGATGTCATAGCCTCCAAGGCCTCTGCCGCCACGTGCTGCGAAAAAGAGTGTCTGCCCGTCGGGCATCATGTAGGGGAAGCCCATATCGGTAAGGCCGTCTTCTTCAAGTCCCTTCAACGGTTCGGGCGTGCTCCACTCGTTTGCCAGCAAATCGCAGGAATAGAGACGCATGCCGCCATTGCCGTTGTTCATGGAGAAGACGCACTTGTTGCCCAGCTCGTTGACATAGACAATGTCACTTGCCTGACCAGGGGCGTGAAAGAAATCTTTGTACGTACTGAGACTTCCTTCCTCCCGGTTGGTATAGAAGGCATCAAGCAACTGGTTGCGACTAACAACGACACTATCGATAAAGGTTACCTTCTGGGTAGCCGAAAGCATCTCTGTGAATCGGGGATTCTCTGCAGGAGCCTCGACCTTTGGGGTTTTCTTTGCAACGACTTTCTTCTTTTGTGCAGATGCAGGCAGCACAGCAGCGAACATCGACAGCAGAAGAATAATTTTGCCTGTTTTCATCATCTTAATGTTGTATTGAACAAGCAAAATTACAAAAAATGTGCCGACAAACAATGAATAGCGCGTCGAATTAATTCTTTTTAAGAATCTTCGATAAGCAAGCCGCTGTCAGCAAGGGCACGCCAGACAGAGAAACGGGCCTCTGGATTCAGCCGCTGCATCTCCTCAAACAAGCGGACAACCGAGGTGCGATGGGTGTCATGCTCGTAGGGACAGAGCAGCTTTTGCTTCTCATAGCCACGCAGTTCGGCATAGCGGGCAATGTCTGATTCAGGTACCATGCAGAGAGGGCGGATAATGGCAATGGGCATCTTTCTCAGCTGTAGACGTGCAGGCATCGTGCCGAAGCGCCCCTGGAATGTGAGGTTCATCAAGGCGGTATGGATAAGGTCGTCCTGATGATGGCCAAGGGCTATTTTGTTGCAACCCAGTTGTTGAGCCAGGTTGAACATCTGCTTACGACGGTTCCACGAGCAAAGGAAGCAGGGAGGCTTGGATTTGAACTGAGGATCGGTAACTGACAACTGAGAGTCGAAGCTGGTAGTGACAATGTGCAAGGGAACGTCGAGGTCGTCGCAGAATTGTTGCAGATAATCGGTGGAACTCTCATACCGGATGTTTTCCATCCGCACATGGATAGCCTCAACCCTGAAACGGGGATGGTTGATGCGCGAACGACGGGCAAGCATTTCCAACAGGCATAACGAATCCTTGCCACCCGAAAGGCCTACGAGGACGTGGTCGTCGTCCTCGAGGAGCCGATAGGTGGCAAAGGCCTTGACAAAACGTTCGTTGATGCGATGCTCCAACTGTTCCAGTTCGGTTCTCATCTATTCAGAAAGGGCTTTGAACAGACGGTCGAGTGCGCCATCGGCACTTCCCTCCTCGCTGAGCAGGGTGACGAACTTCGAGCCGATGATGGCACCGGCGGCGTTGGCTTGTGCACTTTCAAGGGTCTGCTTGTTCGAGATACCGAAGCCAATCATGCGCGGATTGCGCAGATGCATGGCGTTGATACGGCGAAAGTATTCCTGCTTCTGCTCGTCGAACGACTTCTGAGCACCTGTAATGGCGGCACTCGAAACCATATAGATGAAGCCGTCGGTATGGTCGTCGATGAAGCGTATGCGCTCCTCCGAGGTCTCAGGCGTGATGAGCATGATGACGCGCAGGTCGTAGCGGTCGGCCACAGGCTTCACCTCGTCCATATAGTCCTTGAAAGGCAGGTCGGGGATGATCATGCCGCTGACACCGCTCTCCACACACTGCTGGCAGAAGCGCTCGATGCCCATCTGCATGATGGGGTTCAGATAACCCATCAGCACCAACGGGATGCGCACTTCGTCCTTGATGGCCTTCAACTGGTCGAAGAGCGTCTGCAGGGTCATACCGTTTTTCAACGCAGTGGTGGCAGCGTCCTGGATAACAGGGCCGTCGGCCATAGGGTCGCTGAAGGGAATGCCCACCTCAATCATGTCGATGCCGCGACGCTCTAGGGTGCGGATGACGTCGGCTGTGCCGTTGAGCGTGGGTGCTCCTGCGCAGAAATAAAGCGAGAGGAGCTTGCGGTCTTGTCGCTGAGAGAAAAGTTGATTGATCTTATTCATTGTCTTATCGTTTTTTTATGGATGCTTGAGGTCATTGATAAACTGTCGGAGCAGGGCTACATCCTTCACGCCAGGAGCAGTCTCGAAGCGCGAGTTCAGGTCGATGCCGAAGCATTTCTCATGATGGAAGGCTTCCACACGCATGGCGTCGTCAGGCCCTATACCGCCACTAAGCAGGAAAGGCACGTCACCGTCATAGGCTTGAAGCACGCTCCAGTCGAACTGCTCGCCGCTGCCACCCACCGTCTTGCACTTGGTGTCAAAGAGAAAGTAATCCACGCAGTCGGCATACGCCTTATACGTCGCTACATCGTCGGTCTCAGCCACGCTGATGGCTTTCATCATCTTGATGCCGTCACCTAATGTGCGTCGCAGGTTACGGATGAGCGTAGGCGTTTCATGCCCGTGCAGCTGAACAATGTCAAGCCCGCAACTCACCACACGTGTGATGACATCCTGAGCCGTAGGGTCGACAAAGACACCTACCTTCTTGGGGGCGAGGAGCGATGTGAGCGGCGAGAGTGGAGCTTCGTCGGGCAGGAGGCCGGCACGTATGGGGAGCATGCTCACAAAGCGGGGCGACTTTGGCCAGAAAATCATCCCTATCCAGTCGACACCGAGTGCCGCGACCTCGCGAATATTGTCGGCCTCGCGCAAGCCACATACCTTAATTATCATATTCTACTGATCAACTGTTGCAAAGCCTGTCCAGGGTCGGCTTCGCGCATAAACGTTTCACCGATAAGGAAGCCACGAAAACCTGCCTGACGCAGTTCGTGTATGGTCTCAGGACGGGAGATGCCGCTCTCGCTTACCTTCACAGCATCCTTCGGAAGCAGTTCAGCAAGACGGAAAGAGTTCTCAACATCGGTGACAAACGAGCCGAGATTTCGATTGTTGACACCGCACATATCAGGCTCCAAGTCAGCATATTCCAGCTCTTCGTTTGAGTGCATCTCAAGCAGCACCTCCAAGCCCAGCTGATGGGCAGTGTGCAGGAGTGTTTTGCACTCCTGTTTGGTGAGGCACGCAGCGATGAGCAGTACGGCAGAGGCACCGCAAAGTAGCGCCTCGTAAAGCTGCAGCTCGCTGACGACAAAGTTCTTGTAGAGCACAGGAATGGTCACACCCGAGCGGCGAGCCGTACGGATAAAGTCGTCGTGACCACCGAAGTAGTGCTTGTCGGTGAGGATGCTCAGAGCGGCGGCACCGTTCTGCTGGTAGGAAAGGGGAATGACGTCTGCCCTACCCTCTTCCTTAATCCAGCCTTTGGACGGCGAACGACGCTTGAACTCGGCAATGATGCCGCTATCACTATCAAGCAGAGCCTGGCGCATCGAGGGTTTCGGAGCAAGCATCTGCTCCAGCTCCTCGTGCTTGTGGGCAACAATCTCCTGAAGGATGTCCATGAGGTTAGCTGTTTAGTTCCACAAACTTCTCGAACGTCTTCCAGGCGCGTCCGCTCTCAATCGACTCGCAGGCAATGGCGATGCACTCCTCGATGCTCTTCTGTCCTTTCTCCAACACCTGAATGCCAAAGGCAGCATTAGCCATCACCACCTGTTTCTGACCGGGCAAGGCGCGGTTCTGCAGCACGGCGTCGAAAATCTGGGCGGCCTCGTCCTCCGAAGCACCGGCAACGAGTTCCTCGGGCTTGATAATGTCGAAGCCCAGATCCTTGGGATGGAAGATGCGCTCGTACTGGTTGGTTGTCACCTTGAAGTCGCCTGTGAGTGAAATCTCATCATAGCCGTCGATGGAGTTCACAATGCCGTAGTCGATGCCCAGCTTCTGATAGACATTATTGTAGAGTCGCATCTGGTCGAGGTTGGCCACACCGAGCAACTGGCATTTCGGCTGACTGGGATTGACGATGGGGCCGAGCAGGTTGAAGATGGTGGGGAACTGCAGGGCCTTGCGGATAGGACCTACGAACTTCATGGCGCTGGCAAAGAGCTGGGCATGCAGATAGACGATGCCGCACTCATTGATGGAGCGGTTGAGCTTGTCGATGTCGTTGGTGAACTGAATGCCGTGATGGGCAATGACGTTTGACGCTCCGCTGGTCGATGTGGCTGCATAGTTGCCGTGCTTGGCAACCTTGTAACCGGCACCTGCAATAACAAAGCATGAGGTGGTGGAGATGTTGAAGGTGTTCTTGCGGTCGCCTCCCGTTCCCACAACATCGATGTAGCGGTCGCAGTCGAGCGGAGCATGCACTCCCGTCTCTAACACACCGTCGCGGAAGCCTAACAACTCGTCGACAGTCACACCGCGCATCTGCAGACAGGTGAGCAAGGCGGTGATCTGCTCGTTGGGATATTCACTATGGGTGATACCAATCAGGATCTGTTTCATTTCCTCACGGGATAGCTCCTCGTGATTCAATAGCTTGGTTAAGATTTCTTTCATAACTCTATAAAGTTTTTAATGATGATTCTTCCTTGTGGGGTGAGCACACTCTCGGGGTGGAACTGAATGCCGTGAATGTCGAGCGTCTTGTGGCGCAAGGCCATAATCTGTTCCTCATCACTCTCGGCGGTAATCTCTAAGCAGGCGGGAAAATCCTCACGCGATACCACCCAAGAGTGATAGCGGCCCATCGTAATGCGACTGGGAAGCTCGGCAAAGATTGGGTCGTTGCCCAATTGCGTGCCCTCGGTGGCTACGCCGTGAAACACCTCGCTCAGGTTCTCAAGCTTTCCGCCAAAGGCTTCGCCGATGGCCTGATGGCCGAGACACACACCCAGAATAGGTTTCTTGCCGGCGTAGGTCTTGATGACATCGAGCAGCAGGCCTGCCTCCGACGGGATGCCAGGACCGGGCGAAAGGATAATCTTGTCGTAGACTTCCAAGTCGGGAAGCTCGAACTGGTCGTTGCGAAGAACGGTGACTTCGGCACCCAGTTCCTTTACAAGATGACTCAGATTATAAGTGAACGAGTCGTAATTGTCTATGATAACGATTTTCATAATTCTCCGTGTTTATCCGTGTCAATCCGATGCTACATTTTTTCTGCCATTAGTATCGCACGGCGCAGGGCACCGAGCTTGTTGTTGACCTCTTGCAGCTCATACTCCTCACTGCTCTTGGCCACGATGCCACCACCTGCCTGGAACCAGAGCTCGCCATTACGCGAGACGAAGGTGCGGATGGTGATGGCCTGATTGAGGCTGCCGTCAAGACCAATCACACCGATGCAGCCACCATAGGCTCCGCGGTTGTGCGGTTCGTATTCCGAGATGAGCTGCATGGCGCGAACCTTCGGGGCACCACTAAGCGTACCGGCTGGGAAGGTGTCAATAAAAGCCTTGATGGGGTCGGCAGCGTCGTCGAGCTGTCCCGAGACGCGACTTACCAGGTGGATGACGTGCGAGTAATATTGCAGATCCTTGTAGAAGTCGACCTTCACGTCGTGGCAGTTACGGCTCAGGTCGTTACGCGCCAGGTCCACAAGCATTACGTGCTCTGCATTCTCCTTCGGATCGTTGCGCAGATACTCGGCACCCTGACGGTCGGCTTCTGCATTACCCGTACGCTTCGTCGTTCCGGCAATGGGGTCGATGTAGGCACGACGGTCAGCTGTGATGCGGCAATGGGTCTCGGGCGACGAGCCGAAAATGCGGAAACCGCCGAAGTCGAAATAGAACAGATAGGGACTGGGGTTAATGCTTCTCAGCGCACGATAGAGGCGGAAATCATCGCCCTCGTATTTCTGGATGAAGCGGCGCGAGAGTACAATTTGAAACACATCACCGCGTAGACAATGTTTGATGCCCAGACGTATGTTTGCCTTATGCTCCTCGTCGGTAAGCGTTGAGCGTACGTCGCCCACCGGATGGAAGTCATAGGCCTGCACGTTAGCCTTGTTCATGGCCTTCAGCGTCTGGTCGATGTTGCTTTCTTCACCCAGCGTCACGATCTTCAACAGGTTGTTGAAATGGTCGAAGACAATCACCACCTTATATAATATATAAAGTACGTCGGGGGCATCGTTTTTCTCCATCGTCTCGTCCTTCACGTCGATGTTCTCGAAATAGCGCACGGCATTGAACGAGGTGTAGCCGTAGAGTCCGCACAACGAGGCATCGTCGCCTGTGACATTCAGGCGGTCTACGAGGGCGTGTATGGCTTCGGCTGTTCCGTAGTTGTTATCAATGGTGTGCTGTTCCTGACTGCCGTCAGGAAAACTCACGGTTGCTATACCATGCGCTACGGCAACCGAGGCAATGGGGTTGATGCCGATGAAGGAACGTGAGTTGTCCTTGTCGTGATAGTCAGAGCTTTCCATCAAGGCGCTCTGCGGATAGATGTCGCGCAGCCGCATATACACACCGACAGGCGTATACAGGTCAGCGAGGATGGTTTTCGATGATGTAGTGAAATTAAAAGTTTCCATATTCTCCTGCCATTTCTTTGTTCTTCAAATAGGTTTCTACGTCCTTGTCACCTCGTCCACTGACAGTGAGCACCACCACATCGTCTGGCTGGAAGCTCATTTTCGAAAGGGCGGCTACGGCGTGGGCACTCTCCAAGGCGGGAATAATGCCTTCTAAGCGCGTCATCTCGTAGGCGGCACGCACGGCCTCGTCGTCGTTGATGGAGTAGACGGTGGCGCGATGCTGCGAGGCAAGGTTAGCATGCATGGGGCCGATGCCGGGATAGTCGAGACCAGCCGAGATGCTCTCTGCCTCGATAATCTGACCGTCGGGAGTCTGCATGACCAGCGTCTTCGAACCATGTAGTATGCCCATCCGTCCTGCATGAATGGTAGCGGCAGTATGGCCTGTGTCGGCTCCTTGTCCTCCAGCCTCAGCCAAGACGATCTTCACCCGCTCGTCGTCGATGTAGTGATAGATGGTACCGGCAGCGTTGCTTCCGCCACCCACGCAAGCCATCAGGTAGTCAGGATAGTCGCGCCCAATCTTCTCCTGCAGTTGCTCCTTGATCTCCTTCGAGATAATGCTTTGCAGGCGTGCTACCATATCTGGATAGGGATGCGGGCCTACGGTACTTCCTATAATATAGAAGGTGTCGGCAGGATGGCAGCACCAGTCGCGTATGGCCTCGTTGGTGGCGTCCTTCAACGTCCAGTTACCCGTCTTTACGGGGCGCACCTCGGCACCCAGCATCTTCATGCGCTCCACGTTCACGTGCTGGCGCTCCACATCGAGTGCTCCCTGATACACAACACAGGGCATATCCATCAAGGCGCATACCGTAGCCGTTGCCACTCCGTGCTGTCCGGCTCCCGTCTCGGCAATAATTCGCTTCTTGCCCATCTTCTTAGCGAGCAGAATCTGGCCGATGGTGTTGTTGATCTTGTGTGCTCCCGTGTGGTTCAGGTCTTCACGCTTCAGATAGAGCCGACAGCCGTACTTCTGGCTCATTCGCTGTGCCAGATAGAGTGGCGACGGACGCCCCACATAGTCGCGCAGCAGCGACATGTATTCATCCTGAAACTCGCGGCTCTCCAGAATCGGCAAGTACTGCTCCTGCAGATTCCTCACCGTAGCATAGAGAATCTCGGGTACGTAGGCACCACCGAAATCTCCGTAAAAACCTTTTTCATCTACTAAATAACCCATATCTGTTTACTTTTATACTATTCTTAGCTTAATCTGTTTACTTTTATACTATTCTTAGCTTAATCTGTATACTTTTATACTATTCTTAACTTAAAAAGACTCGCCGTAAGAACGACGAGCCTTTCAGTTTAGTTTTGTGTTAAAATATACACAAGGCCAGCTTCTCACGACAGTTTAGTATCTTGAGCAGCGCCACCAATATGTATTTGTCTGTTGTTTCATTTCTATAAATTATTACGTTGCAAAAGTAAGCATAATTATTCAATGCCGCAAGCTTTTTAACGGATATTTTTTCAAAATCATGCAAATATTGACATTTTTAACTAATCTAAACATAGAAAGCACATTTATATGCAATCCATAACTGCTTAATATGAAAGTTGGGTAACATATCTCACTGTCTTCATCCCTAATGCCGAAGCTGAAAGGGTTACTGGGCCTGCTTTCTGACCTGCACGCAGTATAACGGTACAAGTTCCATTGAAGAGAGAACGTTTGTTGCCTACCGTTAGTTCGTTAGAGTTGATGTCACCGCTGATGACGCCTACGATGCGAGCATCACCGCTCACTTCGAATTGAATCTCGTCAGTGGCAGTCTTCACCACCCTACCCTTCTTGTCAACTGCTTGCACCTGAACGTGCAAAAGATCCATCCCGTCGGCTTTCCACAAGTCTTCACTTTTCTGTTTGCGAGTAGTAACTGGACGGTCGCCCGTTAATACCAAACGTACAGCCTCACCCGTAGTCTCAATGCGATGGCGAGCTACGATCTTACCACCGCTACGTGCTACTGCTTCTAAACTGCCTGGCTCATAGACAATGTTGTCCCAACGAATCTGATTGCGGCGTTTGGGATCAGTAGGATTCTTCTCCGTTCCTAAACTTTTTCCATTAAGAAATAGTTCTACCTCTTCTGCATTCGTGTAGGTATAGAGCGAGAGTTTCTGTCCGAACACCCGGTTCCAGTGGTCGCTCATACCATCGTTACCCGTCTGTACGCCATTCCACATCTGGTCGCCCTTCCTGTCGATAACGCCTATGTGTACTACAGGCTCGTCAGGGCAGAAGAAACTCTTCATCAAAAACGCTTTAGGCTTGGGATTCAGCGCAATATCGAATACACCTTGGTTCCATCCTTTGGCAGGCCACCCCTGACTTTCTCCAAGATAATCGATAGCTCCCCAGTATGCAAGCCCCATCACCTTGTCGAGTTCCATCTCGAACCAGTTCTGACCCATAGCTGCCACTGAGGCCTCACTCTGGTAGAACGTCATCCAGGGGAAGCGTTTTCCGTCTCCGGGGAAGTACATGTAACGATAGTTGTATGCCTGGATGTCGGTGATACGTGCAAGGTCACAAGGCAAGGAATCTGTCTGCCAGTTACGATAACGCGGATGCATGGCCACAGTAACTTTTCTCGTAGAGTCATAACGGGCCACAAGCTGACGCATCAACTTATACATCGTTACACCGTAATCATTATACGGTTGGTTGGGATCCTGCTGAAGCTCGTTGCCTAAACTCCATAATACCACTGAAGGAGAGTTACGGTCACGTTTCACCCACTCGGTTACGTCATCCTGCCATAGATTCTGAAACTTCACACGCCCTCCGGTATGCTGTCGCGTCCATTTGTCGTACAACTCGTCAACGACCAGAATGCCGTACTTATCACATAATTCTATGAACTCGCGGCTATAGGGATTGTGCGAAGTACGGATATGGTTAATCCCATATTGTTTCATCAGCTGGATGCGCTTTTCTATGGCACGAGGATAGGCAGCAGCACCAAGAGCACCTAAGGAGTGATGATTAGCATAACCCTTCAGCAACACTTTCTTTCCATTCAGCTTCAAACCGAAGTCGGCGCCAGTCTCTATCGTTCGAATGCCGAATTGTGAACGTACCTCATCGGCAACAGTACCGTTCTCTCGGTAGAGCGTCACCACCATTGTATAGAGGTAGGGATGGTCGGTGTCCCATAGTTGCGGATTAACTATTTCTATCTCAGGAAGTTGTTGTTCGATGGTACGTGACGGTGTATTACGTAATACCACATCCTTCCCCTCATAGACCTGCTGACCATCTGGTGCATACACACACACGCTGACAGGCATCTTCTTGTCTTTTCCACGGGTGGTCACTTCTACAGAGACCGACACATATTTATTATTACGCGTAGTGATGTAGAGTGGATGACGTTCGAAGAACACATCCCTGCTTGTTGACACGAGACGCACATCACGGAACAAACCGCCTCCAGTATACCAACGGGAATTATTGGGTTCGCGAGTGTCTGCCAGCACTGCCAGCACATTGTCCTTACCAAACTTCAGTTTGTCTGTAACATCAAGTTCAAAGCCAACATATCCATAATCTGTCCCACCGATTCGATCTCCGTTCAAATAGATATCGCCAACATACATGATTCCGTCGAACTGCAGCAATAGCCTACGGCCTTTCAGCGTGTCGGACGGAGTCAGGTGTAGCCGGTACCATCCGCACCCCATCTCCTTGAATCCGCGGCTCGACAGCCGGCTCTTGATATTAGCGGCAGGATCGTCATTATCAGCTTTCTCATCGCTTGAAGGAGCTACCCAAGGCTGCTCAATCTGGAAGTCATGGGGTACGTCGACCACGCGCCATGCACTGTCGTCGGTCTTTGGTGACGCAGCTTCAGCAACGTCTCCAGCATGAAATCTCCATCCATAATTCAAGTTCTGAACACAACGCATTTGGGCATGCACCACGCCAAACGACATCATCGACAGCAGCAATAGCAGATAAAGTTTTTTCATCGTTTCCAAGTATTTGTTTCAGTAGTTAGTTGATACTTCTCTGTTCAAAGCGATGCAAAATTACTACTTAATTTTTAATTATGCAACTATTCTAATGATTTTGTGGTAAACTGCTAGTGATGCGAAATGCAAAGGATGCTCTTTCGTTGGGCAAAGAAGTATGAAGCGAACGGTAAAACAAGTTGTTATGGCAAAACGATAAACACAACCTTGCTCAACCGAAAACAGGAGGGCGCACGTGCGTCCTCCTGCTAGCTTTTCGGTTATTCTCCTTGGAATCACAAGGAGAAGATGCATTTACTCGATAACCACGAGAGCATCGTCTTCCATAACTGTTTCGCCAACCTTCACGCAGATAGCGGTTACCTTACCGGCCTTTTCAGCCTGAAGGGCATTGGCCATCTTCATAGCTTCGAGCACAATGACGGTGTCGCCTGCCTGTACATCGTCGCCAACGTTGACCTTAATCTCGGTGATGACACCAGGCAGCGGAGCCTTGACGGCAGCATTCTTGTTGACTGATGCTTTGTCAGCAACCCCTGCGTCCTCGGACTTCTCAGCACTCTCGGCAGGCTTGCCCAGTACCGGCTTTTTCTTCTCGGGCTCGGGCTCCTTCTCCATTTCGACCTTATACTCCTCACCGTTCACGGTGACAGTAACGATGTTTTCCTCGATGTCGCCAACGGCAACTTCGTACTTCGTTCCGTTGATAGTATATTTGTATTCTTTCATAGTTCTTTGTGATTTAGGGGTGAGCAGTCATGGTCTGAGCATAGCCGTTCCACTGGGTTTGGCGCTCAGCAATCGTAATGATGCCCGGCTCAATATCGTGGACATTATTGCCTAAATGCTCATGCAGGGCAAGAGCAATGGCTGCATAAATCTCATTCTTATTCATAAGCATCTTGTAATTACATGGGAATATTTCCGTGCTTCTTGGCGGGCAGGGCATCGCGCTTGGTAGCAAGCTGGGCAAGACCACGGCAGATGCGGAAGCGCGTGTTACGCGGCTCGATCACATCATCGATGTAGCCATACTTTGCTGCCTGATAAGGATTAGCGAAGAGCTCGTTGTACTCGTCCTCCTTCTCAGCAATAAAGGCCTTCACATCCTCGCCAGCCTCCTTCTTGGCCTTGGCCTCCTTGGCATAGAGCACGGCAGCAGCACCGGCAGCACCCATCACAGCAATCTCAGACGACGGCCATGCATAGTTAAGGTCGGTGTGCAGCTGCTTACAACCCATCACAATATGAGATCCGCCATACGATTTGCGCAGGGTTACAGTAATCTTGGGCACGGTAGCTTCACCGTAAGCGTAAAGCAACTGGGCACCATGCAGAATGACGGCATTGTACTCCTGGCCTGTACCGGGCAGGAACCCAGGAACGTCGACGAGCGAAACGATGGGGATATTGAAGGCGTCGCAGAAACGTACAAAGCGGGCACCCTTACGCGAAGCGTTAACATCGAGCACACCGGCATAACATGAGGGCTGGTTCGCCACGATGCCAACGCTCTGGCCGTTGAAGCGGGCAAAGCCCACGATAATGTTCTTGGCAAACTTAGGCTGCACCTCGAAGAACTCGCCGTTGTCGACCACAGCACCGATAACCTTGTACATGTCGTAGGCTTCGTTGGGGTTCTCAGGGATAATCTCGTTCAGGCTATCCTCCATGCGGTTGATAGGGTCATCGCACTTCTTGCGGGGAGCCACCTCCATGTTGTTGGAAGGAATATAGGAAAGAAGGGTCTTCAGCATTTGAATGCCTTCTTCCTCAGTCTTGGCAGTGAAGTGGGTAACACCCGACTTCGTGGCATGCACGCTGGCACCACCAAGGTGCTCCTGATCGATGTCCTCGCCTGTGACGGTCTTCACAACCTTCGGGCCGGTAAGGAACATATAGCTCGTGCCTTCCATCATCAGGGTGAAGTCAGTCAGTGCAGGGCTATAGACAGCGCCACCGGCACAGGGGCCGAAAATACCGCTAATCTGGGGGATAACACCAGAGGCAAGGATATTGCGTTCGAAGATTTCAGCATAGCCAGCCAAGGCATTGATACCTTCCTGGATACGTGCACCGCCCGAGTCATTGATGCCGATGACAGGGGCACCCATCTTCATAGCCATATCCATGACCTTGCAGATTTTCTGGCTCATGGTCTCACTGAGAGAGCCTGCATGAACAGTGAAGTCCTGTGCGAAAACAAATACCAGACGGCCGTCGATGGTACCACTACCAGCCACCACGCCATCGCCAGGGAACTGTTTCTTCTCCATGCCGAAGTTGTGGCAACGGTGCTCCTTGAACATGTCGTACTCTTCGAACGAGCCCTCGTCGAGGAGCATGTCTATACGCTCGCGTGCAGTGTACTTACCACGCTCGTGCTGTTTCTGAATGGCTTTCTCACCACCACCGAGACGAGCCTGTTCGCGCTTCTCGATGAGCTGTTTAATCTTTTCTAATTGCTTTGACATTGTTATGTTTGTTATTACGTTATTTCGTTTTTACGTTATTTCGATTGAATCTATTACTCAGGATGCTCACAGAGCTCGGTCAAAACGCCACAGGTGTTCTTCGGATGGAGGAAGGCGATGTTCAGGCCTTCAGCACCCTTGCGGGGAGCCTGGTCGATAAGACGCACGCCCTTCTCGCTAACCTCAGCCAGTGCGTTGACCACACCGTCCTCAATGCAGAAGGCTAAATGGTGAACGCCCTTGTTACCTTTATCGAGCCACTTCTGGATGGTGCTCTCGGGTGATGTGGGCTCCAACAGTTCGAGCTTCACCTCACCGCACTTCAGGAAGGCAGTCTTCACTTTCTGGTCCTCGACTACTTCGGTTGCATAACACTCTAAGCCCAATACGTCCTTGAAGAACGGAAGGCTCTCCTCAATGCTCTGGACGGCAATGCCCAGATGCTCAATGTGCGAAATTTTCATTTACTTAAAAGTTTAAGATTAAAAACTGCTACAAAGGTACAAAAGATATATGAAACAAGCGCTTTTTTTGGCTTTATTTAATAAAAAAACGCCATATACGTCAGAAAGCGGATGGTAAGAGTCATCCGTAATTAACAGAAATCACAATTCTATAATGATTCTTCCGTTAATTTGTCGCCCCGTCAGATAGTTGGGAACAGCCCATTGGCGGTTCGACACATCAGTAACCCAATAATAGCTGTTCACATTAGAGATACCAAAAAGATTCAGGCAGTCAAGTCCCAGCCAGATACTTTTTATAGGTAAGTGGCGAGAGGTGAGTTGTGGGTCGTAGGCCAAATAGCTCATACCAATATCGGCACGACGGTAGGCAGGCGCACGGAAGTTCTGTCCCTCCAATCCACGGTGGGGAGCACCAAAGGGAAGGCCATCGGCATAAGCCAGACGCAACGTCATCTTCCAACGTTCTGTTCCCGGGAAATAATCTGTAAAGTGGAAGTTCACAGCATAACGCTGATCAGTAGGCATAGGAACCCACACACCGTTCATCTTCTGTTGTGTACGCATTAGAGAAAATGATATCCATGAGTCAGTACCTGGAACGAATTCTCCATATAGCTTCAGGTCGAGGCCAGCGGCATAGCCCGAACAAAGGTTCTCTCCATAGTAGGTCACCTTTACATTCTGCACATTATAAGGAATCAGGTTGGACAGTGCCTTGTAATAAGCTTCACCAGTGAACTTGAAGGGACGGTTATTCATCCGGAAGCGATAATCCATAGCAGCCAGGAACTGAAGTGAACGCTGGCTCTTGATGTGGTTGTTGAGTTTGGCAACCGTAACACTACCTACAGTAACCGTATCACGCAGTTCCTTATAGAAAGGTGCCTGATAGTAAAGGCCTGTAGCCAAGCGCAATGTCACATTCTGATTCCACGAAGGAACCACTGCCAGCGATACGCGGGGGGATACTATAGCCTCGTTGTTAAACGACCAATGGGCGAACCTAAGACCATAGTTCAACGTATAGAAGGTTTCACCTCCAGATCCCGTCCATCTGAAGATATCCTGTATATAGGCTTCGGTGCGACGTGAAGAAAGATCGTTCTGTGAGGAGAGTGTGTATATCAAGTCAAGCCGTTGCCCGTTATGGGGGACGGAGTAGCCGCTCGAGTCACGCATTTCCCACTCACGGCTCTGCTCTTTCACATGTTCCCACTTGACTGTAAGTCCCGTTTCCAGTTCATGGCGTAGAAACTTCTTCTCGACAATGAGCTTCAGACTCTGCACGTTAGCCGTCAGGTAGTTTCGAGCATGCTCCATATAGGTGCCCACACCAAGATTCTCTGACGACTGTGTATCATCAAGCCAGTACTGTCCCTGAATGTCATAAGTCTCCTGTTCTTTGGTGTGGAATGCCGACCATAGCAATTTCACATTGGTAGAATCACCGAAATGACGTGTAATGGATGCCGTCCCAAATAGCGTACGGAAGATGTCTTGTTCCTGTCCGTCGAAATAGACACGAAACGACTTCACGTCTTCCATCGTTCCAAAAGAGGTCTCACGATCCTTGGGTTTGAAATTGTAATGGTTCTCAGATATATTCCCTAAGAAACTCAGCGTCCATCTGCTATTTGGCTCGTACGTGATATAAGACTGATAATCAAGGAAGTTCGGCTTGTACTCTCCTGTCGTTTCGAGGGAGCCGAGAAGGTATCTGTTGGTCTTGTAACGCAGGCCATGACTCATAGAGAAATGCTTTCCACTTGTGCCTACATAGCCACTGGCACCAAGCAGCGAAGCCATCGCCGAGGCTTCAAACTGCTTCGGTCGCTTATAGGTAATATCGAGTGCCGATGACATCTTGTCGCCATACTTAGCCGAGAAACCTCCAGACGAAAACCCAATCCTCTCGACCATGTCGGGATTGATGACAGATAGTCCCTCCTGTTGTCCGCTACGGATAAGAAGCGGACGATAGACCTCTACCTGATTGATATAAACTGAGTTTTCGTCAAAGGACCCGCCACGCACATTATACTGACTGGACAGCTCGTTATGGGTTGATACGCCTGCCTGCTGCTGAATCATTTCCTCAACGGCATTGCCAGAAGTCGAAGGCACTGACTTCAAGTCTTTCAGATCCAACTGTTCCATCTGATCGGTCTGACGGCGTTTCTCAGTTACAATCACCTCGCCAAGTTCCTGATTGGGAAACATCTGAATCTGTAATGTCTGGGTACCTCTTGGATTTCGTAGTACACGGGTACGCGTCTTGTAGCCTACCATTGAGAATTTAACAACGACTGAATCTTTCGACTGCAACGTCAATTGGAACTCACCCTTCAAGTTTGTCATCGCTACGGCAGCCTGTTCGATACACGACACCGTGGCCAACTCAAGCGCGTTACCGTCTTCGTCAGCAACCTTGCCCTTCAATGTGAACGACTGAGCCATCAACCATGTACTCGTCATCAGCATAACAAGCATTAGCATTAACCGTGTCATGTTCGATTTCATCAAGATAATAACGTCAGGTAGGCCTATTTATTGTCTTCTTAATCACGATAAAACCAAGACAACAAACGATTGGCCCATCCGATAGAGCTACGAAACCAACGGTAGGTACTTGTAGGTTTGCCACCGAATCTCAGGATGAAATCCCTAAAGCGATTCTTTCGGAAAGGCAAGCCAACATCAAGGAAGCAGATGTGGTCGTAACCACGCCGATGAGCATCCTTGATTGCGTGCCATATCGTCAGTTCATCCGGATGCAGCCACGCATACGACTTTCTTCTAAATGCTGAATACCATAGATAGACATTGTTCTGCATGTTTTCGTGTCGACCACTATATACTACTGCCGAACAACCAATCACATGATCATGATAATGAGTAATATACAAACGACCATTTCCCTTCTCCATCAATCCCCTAAAAAAACTCTCATGAGGAATATAGCGCTTGGGTTTTAACCAGTTATGCCGACGAAGCAAACGCATGAAATGTTGAAAATCCTTATTGTCAGCCACCTCGCGAGTCACCACGCCACGTGCGTAGGCCGTATCTATACGTTTCTGCATGCGTGGAGTAATGCGCTCCTCAGGAGTATGTGAATGCAAAGAGTTATGGATGCTCATCCATCGCACAGGAAAGAACCCAGCATCCCGAAATTCCTTATAGCCAAACATTTTCTGAGTCAGATGGCTCACTTCGACGTAGAGCACTCGATGCCCTAATATCGAAGTGAGCTTCTGCAACATCATAGCAAACAGAGCAGAATGGCTAACGGCTGACTGTGATTGTAGGTAGACACCTTCGCCCAACACACGACAATGGGTGTAGAGATAAGGAGGGAACCAGGACGACTTGTAACGTACAAGTGCAAGCATCTGAGCTACAACCGTGCCGTCACTCTCCTCTACTACAACCATGTATGGTTTCTGACGAGGTGTCAGCTTACTGAGCACAAACAATTGCCGACTGTGGAAGAAATTATCCTCCGACAGTCCCTCAGGCAGGTCTTCTGCCTTGCTGTAGATGATGGTTCTCAGTAGCGACATGGCTCTGGCTATAATCTAAGATGTGCCGGAGACGACGACATGCTATCTTATGAAGAGCAGTTCGCGATACTTAGGCAGGGTCCACAGCCCGTCTTCCACAATCATTTCCAGATGGTCGGCCTCGTAGCGTATGTCTTCCATCTTAGGACAGACGGTGTCATGATAGGCAATGGCACGCTGATGGATATCCCCAATTCGGTTGGCTACACGACGAGCCTCCGTCAGTTCTTCAACCAACTGCTCAATGCGCTCCGTACGCTCAGCAATCTCTTCTATCAATTTCATGTTGCGAGCCGACAGTCGATTGGCCTTCTCTTCACTGAAAACACTCTTCATGCCCTGAACGTTCTTGATGAGCTGACTTTGGTAGTGGGTTCCCACAGGGATGATATGGTTCATGGCCATATCGCCCAGCACGCGAGCTTCAATCTGAACGGTTTTCACGTACATCTCCCACTTCACCTCATTGCGAGCTTCCAGTTCCTTGCGATTCATCACTTTCGTACTCTCAAACATACGGATTGTAGATTCATCGAGGTAGTGTTCAAAGATTACCGGACACGACTTCTCCACATCCAATCCACGGCGCGCTGCCTCCTTTACCCATTCGTCGGAGTAACCATTGCCATCGAAGCGAACGGGCTTGCAGACAACGATGTCTTCGCGTAGCACGTCAATGATAGCGTGGAACTTAGCCGTATGGCCAGAATTAGGTGAATACTCCGGTTTCTTGGAGTATTCGGCTATCTTATCGTCAACACGATCCTTGAACGACTGAAGAGCTTCTGCCATTGCTGCATTCAGCGCAATCATGGCAGATGCGCAGTTGACGCTCGACCCAGGTGCACGGAACTCAAAACGATTGCCAGTGAATGCAAAGGGCGACGTACGATTACGGTCGGTATTGTCGACAATGAGGTCAGGAATCTGCGGAATGTCTATCTCACGCGAAAGATCCGAGTCTTGAGTCATAAGATTGGAAGTATGCTCTATGGTGTCGAGCATGTCAGACACATACTTTCCAAGGAAACTCGAGATAATTGATGGAGGTGCCTCATTGCCGCCCAAACGATGGGCATTGGTAGCACTCATAATGCTGGCCTTGAGCAGTCCATTGTGCTTGTAGACAGCCATGAGCGTCTCAACGATAAACGTGATGAATCGAAGGTTCTCTTCCGGAGTAGTGCCCGGGGCATGCAACAGGACACCCGTATCGGTGGAAAGACTCCAGTTGTTGTGCTTACCCGAACCGTTGACACCATCGAAGGGCTTTTCATGAAGCAGGACCCGGAAGCCGTGCTTGCGTGCCACCCTCTTCATCAACGACATAAGCAGCATGTTATGGTCAACGGCAAGATTACACTCCTCGAAGATTGGAGCCAACTCGAACTGATTGGGTGCCACTTCGTTATGACGCGTCTTACAAGGAATCGCAAGTTCTAAAGACTGTATCTCAAGATCTTTCATGAAGGCTTGTACGCGATCAGGGATGGTGCCAAAATAATGGTCATCCATCTGCTGGTTCTTAGCACTCTCATGTCCCATCAACGTACGACCAGTCATCAATAGGTCAGGACGAGCTGAATAAAGCCCCTCGTCAACAAGGAAATACTCCTGTTCCCAACCCAGATTCACATGTACCTTTGTTACGTCGTCATAAAAGAACTTACAGACATCTGTCGCAGCTTTGTCCACTGCATGGAGGGCACGCAGCAAAGGAGCCTTGTAATCGAGGGCTTCGCCAGTATATGCTATAAAAATGGTTGGGATACACAACGTGTCGTCGATAATAAAAACTGGACTCGTAGGATCCCACGCAGAATAGCCACGAGCTTCAAAGGTGTTGCGAATGCCGCCATTAGGAAATGAAGAAGCGTCAGGTTCTTGCTGTACAAGAAGTTTACCGCTGAACTTTTCCATCATGCCACCTTTCCCATCGTGTTCAACGAAAGCATCGTGCTTCTCAGCAGTTCCCTCAGTCAGAGGTTGGAACCAGTGGGTATAATGGGTACATCCCATCTCTATTGCCCACTGTTTCATCCCTGCAGCTACTGCATCGGCTATTGAACGGTCGAGCCTCGCACCGTTATCTATTACATCAATCAACTTGTCGTAGACAATCTTCGGCAAGTATCTGTACATCTTCTCACGATTGAACACATACTTGCCAAAATACGCTGACGGGCGCTCCTTTGGTGCTTCCACATCGAGAGCACGCTTCATAAAGGCCTCTTCTACTACTTGGAATCTTAAGTTGTTTGCCATTATTAGTGTTAGTCTGGTTAATCACCCAAGTCGAACTTGTAGCCTATAGAAAGGATAAAAGCACTGTTACGCATTGCGTCTCCATCCTTGTTAACCTTAGATAGACCAAGATGATAGCGGAAGTCCACCACAAACGTATCACCATCGCCCAAATTCAAGTCGGGCTCAAACGAAACACCGATGGGCAGTGAAAACGCTGTCGACTTATAGTAATCCTTGTACTTGTTACCAAGGACATCCTTACTATCTCCATCCACTTTAGCACTAAGGAGGAATCCAATCTGGGGAGCTGCTTCGAAGGCAAGCCAGGATGTAGCATAATACTTGAACAACGGACCAACATTCAGGTAATCCAATGAAATGTTTTTGTCGATAGCCTTACTCTTGGCTCCGAGATCGTCCCAAGACAGATTAATACCAACAGCCAACTTGTCAGTCAATCCATAGGTTATTGCTTCACCAATGCCCCAACCTATACAAAACTTAGTATCATCGCTGCCAGTGAGTGTTGCAGCATTTAAATTAAGAAGAGACACCGATTTCCAGTCACCCTTTGTCTGGGCGTTCACATTAACGGCAACCATTATTGCGGCTGCAACCATTACTAAAATCCTTTTCATTTTCATTTCATTATTTAGATTAAACAATAATATGAGGATGATTCCGCTGCAAAGTTAATGTAAATTGTACAAATAGCCAAAGGAAAGACTATTTTTCTTCGTCTATGAACCGTCGGGTAATATCTGTATAGCTGTCTATGCGACGGTCTCGAAGGAAGGGCCACCAACGACGCACATTCTCAGAACGATGTAAGTCAATGGCTACGATGATGCTCTCCTCTTCATCAGTCGATGCCTCGTAATGAATCTCACCCTGTGGACCACAAACAAAAGATGTTCCCCAAAATGGCACTCCATCTTCATCGCCCACACGATTCACAGCCACCACCGGAAGACCGTTTGCAACAGCGTGCCCACGCATTACCGTCTGCCAGGCCATGCGCTGGCGCTGTTGTTCTTCCTGCGTGTCGTTGGGATCGTAGCCAATGGCAGTAGGATAGATTAGCATCTCCGCACCTTGCAGGGCCATGAGGCGTGCGGCCTCCGGATACCATTGGTCCCAGCATACCAACACTCCTAAGCGACCCACAGAAGTCTGGATGGGATGAAAGCCAAGATCGCCTGGTGTGAAATAGAACTTTTCGTAGTAGCCAGGATCATCAGGGATATGCATTTTTCGATATTTGCCCGCTATCGTACCATCTTTCTCGAAGACCACTGCAGTAT
The DNA here is from genome assembly GCA_017554385.1 of Prevotella sp. Classification (GTDB taxonomy): domain Bacteria; phylum Bacteroidota; class Bacteroidia; order Bacteroidales; family Bacteroidaceae; genus Prevotella. The sequence continues at coordinate 23,803 of JAFZIL010000080.1, forward strand.
TGTGATAAAGACCTGGAGCACGACGCTCGAAGAGCGATGTAACCAACACCACACCAAGTTCCTTTGCCAAACGTCCATATACATCAGTAGAAGGACCTGGAATTGGCTCGGCCAGATTGAAGTTTTCTACGCTCTCCACCTGACAGAAGTAGAGCGAATTATGAAGTTCTTGCAGAACGATAAGTTCAGCCCCACGTTTGGCAAGGTCGCGGATGCCATCACACAGTCTTTCTATGTTGTTCACGATGTCAGCAGTATTATGCTGCTGGAGGAAGCCTACTTTCAATTCTTTCATTTTATAGAAGGTTATAGGGATGACGGGATTAGGTTAAGACACCCTCTGGAAACTGCATGGTGCAGCAGTGGAGCGAACCATGCTGACAGATGATGCTACGACAGTCTATCGCAACTATCTCACGGTCAGGGAATGCCTGGCCAATGATGCGAAGAGCCTCTTCGTCTAAGTCTGGCTGGGAATATACAGGACAGAGTACGGCACCATTGACAACAAGGAAATTAGCGTATGTGGCAGGTAGTCGCAGGCCGTCTTCATCATATATGGCTTGTGGCATGGGAAGCTTAAGCAACCGGTATGGATGCCCGTTGAGCGTACGAAACGTGCGCAACTGGTTCTCCATCAGCCTTAACTCCTCGTATTGCTCATCAGTAGGGTCGTCACAACCTACATATAATAAGGTGTCGTCAGGGGCTATGCGCACCAACGTATCGATGTGACCGTCGGTATCATCACCGGTCAGTTGTCCATAATCAATCCATAGGACGCGCTCGACACAAAACCACTCCTTCAGACGCTCCTCAATCTGCTCCTTACTGAGAGGCTGGTTTCGATGGGGAGCCAGCAAACAACAAGTAGTGGTAAAAAGTGTGCCCTTGCCGTCACTCTCAATAGAGCCTCCTTCAAGCACGAAATCAAGATGGCTGACATATTCTCCCCTCACGCGTCCTTCGTCATACAGACGACGATTGAGCGCATTGTCGAGTTCGGCAGGAAATTTCTCACCCCAACCATTAAACTTGAAATCCAGTAATTGACAATGATGGGAATCATCAATGAGTGTGATGAACCCATGATCACGAGCCCAAGTATCGTTAGACGGAGGTCCAACTACCATCAGAGACTCGCGCTTGCTGATCTCACGGGCCATAATCTCGTAGTTAGCCGTAATCTCATCAAGCATATAATGCCAGTCGGTATCAGCGTGAGGCCAAGTCAGCTGCACCCCACTCTGCGGTTCCCATTCTGCTGGTAGTCGATATCTCATATTCATATCGTTATTTCTCACTTATGATATCTCATTTTAGAAAGGTGCAGGCCCCATATCTGGTGGAGGCAGAGGAGCACCAGAAAAGGGATTGTAGTCACCAGCCGACATGTCTCCGTTGTCAGCACCATTGAGTTTAGAACCCAAAATTTCACCGTCGTTGCCTTTTGCCTGCGAAGCAGTTCGATGGTCAAGTCTACCATCTTCTGGATTCTCAAAACGAGTAAATTCTCCACGGAATGTCAGTAGGACATCGTCAGTACGACCCTTTCGGTGCTTGGCAATGATAATCTGAGCCATACCATGCAGGTCACGTCCATTATCATCTTGATAGATATGATAGTATTCTGGCCGGTGTACGAAGAGCACCATATCTGCATCCTGCTCAATGGCACCCGACTCACGCAGGTCACTGAGCTGGGGACGCTTTCCCTCAAGGCCCTCACGGCTCTCTACTCCACGATTCAACTGCGACAGGGCAAGGATAGGTATTTCAAGTTCTTTCGCCAAACCCTTAAGCGAACGAGAGATGGTCGACACTTCTTCTTGTCGCGAGGAGAAACGCATGCCATTGGCATTCATCAGTTGCAGATAATCAATCATGATAGCCTTCACGCCATGCTCACGAACCAGACGGCGTGCCTTGGTACGCAGCTCGAAGACTGAGAGTCCAGGTGTGTCATCTATATAGATAGGTGCTCCCTGTAGTGCTGTGATACGTTTGTCAAGACGGTCCCACTCATCAGGTTGTAGCTGTCCGTTTAGAATCTTCGAACCAGGAATCTCACAAACATTAGATATCAGACGGTCTACCAGCTGCTGGTTCGACATTTCGAGCGAGAAAAAGGCCAAAGGTACCTTGTAATCGGCAGCAATGTTCTTAGCCATTGACAATGCAAACGATGTTTTACCCATTGCCGGACGTCCTGCAATGATAATCAGGTCGCTTGATTGCCAACCGCTCGTAATCTCGTCAAGCTTATGGTAGCCCGAGGCCACACCTGTCAAGCCCCCCGTATTGGCAGCGGCCTTATTGATGGCCTGTAGTGCCTGAACAATGACAGGATCTATCTGGGTGTAGTCCTTCTTCATATTCTTCTGCGAGAGTTCGAAGAGGGAGCCTTCGGCCTCCTGCATTAGATCGTCTACGTCAATGGTCTCGTCAAAAGCCTTGGTTTCAATGCTTCCAGCAAACTGGATGAGCTGGCGGGCAAGAAACTTCTGGGCAATGATGCGTGCATGATACTCCACATTGGCACTCGTGGCCACACGACCTGAAATCTCAGCAATGTAAGCGGGACCACCAGCCTCTTCAAGCGATCCATTCTTAGCCAGTTGTTCAGTCACAGTAAGAACGTCGACGGGACGCTCGGCCATCGACAAGTCACGAATGGCTGAATAGATCATCTGGTTTCGCGGTTCGTAGAAGCTCTCAGGATAGAGCATCTCACAAACGACTGCATAGGCATCTTTGTCTATGAGTAAGGCACCAAGCACTGCCCTTTCCACTTCAAGTGCCTGTGGCTGCAGGTGGGCGTAAGTATTATCTATAGGTTGTTGCTTGACAGGTTTGCGCCTGCCGCTATTCTGCTGTTCTGACATGACGAGAATAATGTTTGACTTCAAAAACTGATGCAAAAATACTATATTTCTCCCAATCTGCCAAATTTACTTTAAATGGGTTGGCTTAAAATAGTTTAAAATACAACATCACTACCATTCTGTTTTCAATTATTATGCCTACCTTTGCCCATGAAAAGACCCACTCAAATAAAATCTCATCATAAAATAGACGCACCTTCATGAAGAACCTATTCATGCTCCTAAGGCCGCACCAATGGCTAAAGAACCTGTTTGTCTTTCTCCCGGCCTTCTTCGACAGGCACATCACTGACCCGGACTACCTGCTACCATCATTCGCGGTATTTGTGGCTTTCTGCTTTGCTGCCAGCGGTATCTATTGTCTCAACGACATTATCGATGCTGCAGCTGACCGCATGCACCCCGTTAAAAAACTCAGGCCGATAGCCAGCGGAGCCATATCGAAGACATCTGGCTACATGCTGATGGTTCTCTGCCTGCTACTGTCGATGTCAATCATTGCTGTTATGGGTAAACACACTGCTGCCAACACAACGGCTCTCATAGCCATTGTCGGCACTTACATTGTTATGAATACGGCCTACTGTGTGTGGCTTAAGCATGTGGCTATCGTCGACGTGTTTGTCATAGCCACGGGCTTCGTGCTGCGCATATTCGCCGGAGGCTATTCCACCTCCATTAACTTGTCATCATGGCTGGTACTCATGACGTTTCTTATTGCACTATTTCTGGCCTTTGCCAAACGACGCGACGACGTGGTTATCTATGAGTCAACCGGATTACTGGCCCGCAAGAACGTGGGACATTACAACATCACCTTCATGAACCAAATCATCGCTATCATCGCAAGCATCACCATAGTCTGTTACATCATGTACACAGTATCGCCTGAGGTGACACAAAGATTTCACAGTTCCTACATCTACACCACCTCTGTCTTCGTATTGGCAGGCATCATTCGCTACCTACAGCTCACCATCGTCGACGACAAGAGCGGCAGTCCCACGCGGGTACTGCTCACCGACCGTTTCATCCACATCTGCATAGCCGGATGGTTACTTGCCTTCTTCATCATCATCTATCTGGGTTGAACGATGATGTATTCTGATTGTGAGGGGCTCTGACAATATCTATATACTTACGACTTTTCAACAAGTATTCGTGCATCCACAGCAATCACCTCGTTCTCATCAGCCAACAACGGATTGATGTCCATCTCCTTGATCTCTGTTGCAAAACGCAACAAAGTCGACAGGCGAACGATAATCTCGGCATACCTGCGCTCGTTGACACCCTTCTGTCCTCGCGTACCTTTTATTATTTTATATCCGCGCAGGGAGTGAATCATGCTGTAGGCCTCCTCATAGCTCAAGGGAGCAAGACCACTACTCACGTCCTTTAATACCTCTACGAAGATGCCACCCATTCCGCAAAGTACAACGTGGCCAAAGCGTGTCTCGTATTTCGCACCAATAAATAGTTCTGTACCCTTGATCATCTTCTGCACCATCACAGCCGTTGCGTCAGTAATCTGCATCATGCGGTCGAACTCCATAGCAAGATGGTCTTTGGTACGAATATTCAGTGAAACGCCGCCCACATCACTCTTATGAACAGGACCAACGACCTTAGCTACCACTGGGTAGCCACACTTCTCTGCAAAGTCAATGATTTCCTCTTTCTTATCGCTCACAAATTCAGGTACAGTGGGTATGCCTGCACTTGACAGTAATTCGTGTACCAAATGAGGTGCGATATAGCCGCTGTCCTGAATACCATCGATAATTCGGCGTATACGAGGCACGTCAACACCCAGTATCTCAAGGGTCTGATCGGCTGGAGCCGGCGTCTTCATTATCTGTGTCAACGCCGTTGCCAATGTTACCTCGTCACTGAAGTTCACGTGTCCACGACTTAGGAACTCCTGTACCTCTGGGCCAGCGGTGTTTACACTGGGAAGTACGGGGAAGATTGGCTTTTTACACGTTAGGATCTTCTTATGAAGCACGTCATAGGTCTCATAGACCTGCACCAGTCCTGGTGTGCCAAAAATGACCATGATGGCATCAATATCGTCGAACTTGTTCTCGCAATAGTCAATAGCCAGCGACAACTGCTCAGCACCTCCTGTAGCCAAGATGTCAATGGGATTGGCCACCGACGAGCCGGGGAATAGCTTCGACTTCAGCTCTTCAGCAACAGGCCCAGTAAGAGGAGGCACGTTCATTCCACCTTTCGACAGGGCGTCTGTCAGCATCACACCAGGTCCGCCAGCATGTGTTACGATGGCGAAGTTCTTGCCAGAGAAACGGGGCAACGTGAAGATACATCCCACGGTGGTCAGCTCCTCACGCGAGAAACACCTGACAATACCCGCCTTACGGAAAAGTGCTTCAACAGCCGAGTCACTCGAAGCGATGGCTCCCGTATGGCTACTGGCAGCACGGCTACCACTTTCCGAAGAGCCTGCTTTAATGGCAGCTATGCGACAGCCCTTCTTGATAAGAGAGGTGGCATGATAGAGCAGTTTGTCGGGGTCGGCAATGTTCTCGATATAGAGTAGCTTCACCAACGAGTCACGCTCGGCATCGAAATGCTCATCCATGTATTCGAGCACGGTCTCAATGCCTATCTGTTTGCCGTTGCCTATACTCCACACCGAATTGAAAGCAAGTCCCTTAGTAACAGCACTTTCAAGAATGAAAACGGCGGTAGCACCAGAACCGGAGATGAAGTCAACGCCTTGGGGTTTCAGTTGAGGGATGGGTTTCGTGAACACTGAGTGATGCCAGCGAGTAAGTAGGCCGATGCAATTGGGGCCGATGAGAGCTGCCCCGAATTTCTCACATGTATCGAGAATCTGCTTTTCGAGTACAGCACCTTCATGGGTCTCCTCGCCAAAGCCTGCCGAGAGGATGATGAACGCACGTACCTGCTTCTCAGCAGCAAGGTACTCTACATACTGGGGACAGAACTTCGCTGCCACTACAATGATGGCAAGGTCAGTAGGTGGCACCTCTTTCACGTCATGAAACACTTTGATACCCTGCACCTCGTCTTCCTTCGGGTTGACGATACGCAGGACACCCTTGAAACCACCTGCCAGGAGGTTGCGTACGACCGCACCTCCTGGCTTGTGAACGTTGTTTGAGCCACCAATTACTACAATGCTCTCGGGCTCTAATAATTGTTTGTTTATCATAGTAATATCGAGGTTTATGAAGACAAGGAGTTATTGGCTCCCAATTCCTTATCGAATAACAACACGTGACGAACCGTCGCTGTAACGGTAGATGTTGATGCCACGCGATGGCAGGTTGAGTCGCACACCTCCAGCCGAGTAGATACCCTCCAATACGGGTTGCTTCGCAGCATCGGTGCCTACATGAGCAATTCCGTCAGGATGTGCTATCTCGCTGAAGGCCTCAATATCGTCCTCCGACACGAATATGTAGCGCTGGTTCTTGTCTGAGTTGCCGAATTTGAAGTTTACATTGGACAACGAACCTAAATTAAGCGTCGGATTAAAGGTGCCCATCTGCATCGACTTATCGGTGCCGCTTGCGTTCCACGTCATCCAATAACTCTGGGCTGTGAACTTCTTGTTTGTCTCGGTATTGCTGACCACGACGTCCTGACGACCTGGTAGCAGCTGGAAGTTGCAAGCTTCGCCTCCGGTAGTAGAAAGCGAGGGCGATGTCGATGAGTGGGTGATATACTTACCGGTAGCCGCATTGCGGAAACGGTAATAGCCTGTTTGGGGGAGGAACTCAACATACCATGCAGCAGAATCGTTCAGCTCGCTGAGTTCCGAGAGTGTGAACTTATTCCAACGCAGACCGTTGTTCTTACGTTCGAAGACGAAGCCGTCATTCAGACCGCAGTCTTCGCTCTCACTCTTGATGTAGTACTTCTTGCCATCCTCGAAGTTAAAGGTATAACCGGGCACACCATTGCTGTAGCTACCCGTAGGACAGAGACCGTCGATATAGAGTGCATAGAGCAGGGCACAGCCACCGATATACTGAATAGCGGTGTGCTTATCCTTGTCAGCTCCGTTGACAAACCAGTCATAGCTGGCATTGGTTCCCCATCCATGAACACCGTCACCGGTCATATAGACATCCATGCTATTTGTGTTCTCAAGGAAGTGCAGCGTCTTGTTGGCCCAAGCGCCCAACCACTTGCCGTGGGTAGTGTTCTCGCGCAGGTCGGCACAATTATACCAACGCCAGTGGGTACCTACGCCCACGCCATGGCCGGTCTCATGAAGAACGGTACCAATAGCCTGATAAGCAGCGTTCGGGCCTATGCGCATCCAACCGCCATAAGAGCAGTCAGCCGTAGGTGTATCGGCACCATAGTGTCCTTGAAGGGTAAAGCCCTTAATGGCAGTCCATTCGTTCAGGTAGTCCATTGTTTCCTGAATAGCCTTACGACAGCGGCTGTTTGCATCCTCGGTAGGTGCTCCTTCATTCCATGTACCTACGCAGCTGCCTTGAGGCAAAGTCATAATCTTCATTGACTTGCCATAGCCCACGGCATAGGTATTGGTGATGCCATAAGCACGCACATAGTAGGCGGTAGCAGGTTGCATGTCCTTGATGTGGAAGACCATGCCTTTTTGGCTATAGTAGAAGGTACAACGGTGGTCGGCAATGGTAGGCTCCGGCTCAGTACTCCAACAGAAGCCGCGCTCCTTATAGCCTGCACCTGAGAACGTTGCACGTAGCAAGGCTCCGTGGGCACCAGGTATATAGAAAGTAGTATTAGTAGAAACCGTAGGCGTATTGCCCGAACCATTTGCAACAAGGAACAACAGCTCAGCAGTCTCCAGCGCCTCAATCTCAGCGGCAAGCTCCTCACTGGAAGCATCACCATTCTGTACCAGTACCTTGGCCTTGTCAATCTCTGCTTGGAAATCGGCAGCACCTTCCTTACTACCGTCGTAAGCCTGCTCGGCGGCATCGATGGCAGCCTGCAAGGCGGCATATTCGGCTATTGAGATGCGTGCAGCCTCGATAGCGACAGAAAGCGCCTTTGAAGCAGCTTGTATCTCCGACATGTCCGACGCGGCAGTCATCGCCTTCGCAGTAGCCAATGCCGTACTCAGGTCTGTAGCTGCCTTCGTCGACATCATGCTTTGCTGCAGTGTCTCACCCTCAGTAATGATGCGCTCTAGCTCGGCAATCACCTCATCGGCTCCTACCACACCTATTTGATACAGGCGGAAATTGTCTACACAAAGCCAGTTGCCTGTTGCACCTTCAGCCTTGAACCCAATCTCCACTTCACCGCTAATGCAGGTGAACACCACCGAGTAGTCAGCGGGTGTGTAGACCGTCGTCTTCTGGTCGCCGGCATAGATCCATGCACCTACACATTTCTGCGTAGTATTGTTCTGGTTCAGGTTCTGGGCAGCCACCGTCAGCTTGTACTGTCCGTTAGGCAGGCTAATGAGCTGCTTGATGCTGGCATCTCCAACCTTCTGTCCCTTGTCGACCCACTTCTCCACATAGGTCGTTCCGGCTTTCTTGGTAAACGAAGCGTTGGTCTGGCTCTTCATGTTCTCCTGTGTCCATCCGTTAGTACCGCTGTTCTCGAACGAAGGATTGTTAATGTACGATGTACAGTCGAGTGGGTTGTCCTCAGAGATATTCTTGTTTCTGTAGGTCTGGATAGCAGCTTTCAGCGTTTCAACACTCTGAAGAACTGCCAACACATCAGCCTCCGCATTGTCGTAGATGGCTTGTGCTGCATCGATGGCCTGCTTCAGTTCGTCGGCTCCGACTCCGTTGCCAGAGCCATAGAAGCCGTTGGCCTCGTCGATAACCTCCTGTAGCATGGGCTTTGCATTGATGTCAGTACCCTCGATTTTCACATAGTCTATGACGAGGTTGGCCGAATTGGCCGAACCGTTATCAACAGCCTGATAGCCAATGCGCAGGTTGCCCGTCGTGGCCTTCGTCAGCTCGAACGTAATCTTATCGAGTGTCCACTCCTTTGAGGGATAGCTCTTTACAGTCGACTTGGCTGTCTGCCCGGAAGTGGGAATCCATGCCAGCATCGACGTGCCGCCCGTGACACCCTTACCATTATAAGTAGGCACGCTGACGGTATATTTACCTGCGGGCAGGGTTATGGTCTGATGGTAGTAGAACTGCTCGCCCCAACCAGTAGAGAGGGCCAGTCCACCGCCAGCCTCACCGTCATAGCCTTTGTCTGGAACTACGCCTCCATTGAAGGTGCCCTTGAAGCCAAACTCGTAGATACCCGTAATAGTATAGTTATGGGTGAAGCCTTGAGTCCATCCGTCGATAGGCTTGATTTCCTGTTTCACCTCTGCACTACTTGTAGCAGGATAGTCGAAATGGGAATCGAAGCCGTAGTTCGAAAGAAAGCAACTTGTCACGTCTGTCTGTGCGCTGGCGGGCATTATCGTCGTCAGGAGCATCAGAATAAACAATGTAGTTTTGTTCATAGTTAGTAATGATGATTTAGGATGTTAATGATTTCTGTGCAAAGATACGAATAATTTTTGAATAAACACTATATGTGTTATTCTTTTTTTCAATTAAAGCAGACCAATACGCAAACAGAGTCCTGCAGAGATGTATTTGGCATCCTGAAGCGAAGCCTGGATTAGCAAATAGCGCAGCAACTCGCAGTCGACGCCGAAGTTGAAGCTTTCGCCGTCGTATTCGCCAATGATTCTCAACGGTTTGTAGAAAGAAGGCTGAAAGGTCAGTCCACCGACCACACCGTCCCACTTGTGGTTGAAGTCACGCTTCCATTTCCGATAGGCAATATGGGCACCGACACGATTTCCACCAAGGTCCACATGTTTCGTTGCAGCCACAAAGAAGTTGCGATAGAAATTGCTGCCCGACTTCCCGTTGTCGCCAGTGCCCCACACGTCATTTCCGCCTACGACTACAGCGGGCCAGTAGCGTCCTTCCTCCAATGGGCGTAGTCTTACGGTGAAATAGCGGTCTTTCGCATAAAAGCCCGACTTCTGGTCCGGGTCAAGGTTGCGATGCAGTTTCCATAGCGTGTACCCATAGCCTAATTCTATCCATTTAAAGGGAGTAATGCTCAGGTAGTTGGTAAACGAGTTGAACTTCTCGCCATCATACTTCATGCCGTCAGGAATCATGTGGGCATCAACATAATGGGCTCCCACACGTGCCACGCCCGCCGTGTCCATTTCTGCCGTCGGAACATGGATGAGTCCCGGCGTACCCACATGTTGCTGAGCACTTGCGGTGGCAAGCGGCAAAAGAGCCATCGTTAATAGTATGGCGAACGACTTGCCCATCTTCTTTATATATGTAATCATATCTCTCATCTTTCATTTCTCATCTCTCATCTCTCATCTCTCATCTTCCCCGTTCCCCAAGGAACACTGACAGGATAGACGCGCTCGTTCTCCTCGGGGTCAGTGGTATACATCTTCATTGACAAGGCATCGGCCTGTGCATTGTAGGTCAGGCGGAAGTTGGATGCCGGACGCAAGGTGAGCTTACCTTTCCTCCAGCCATATTGGGGCAGCATCATGATAATCTTGAAGCCACCTGCCTCACGATAACGGCTGTTCTTACGCTGATGCAGCTGACCATAGAGACCTACGGTGCAATGGCTGAAATGACGCATCACATCAAGCTGCACACCAAGGTCTTCATTGACGTAACGTCCACCACTTAAGAAAAACTCCGTATTCCAACGATCCAGCCACAAACGGGCTCCACCAATGGCAGTAAAACAGTCGATGGCACCAAAATCTACAGCCTTGGTCTCCTCAACAGCATTTCCATAGCGATACACGGCATCACCTGCGGCCAATCGCCAATGGCCTGTATAGCCAGCCTGAGCCTGAAGCATAAGCCAGGAGGTAAGGGGAAGCATGGCCCGCAGGTCTACACCATAACGGTCAAGTCCGAACAGACCTCCCGACAGCTTGGTATGGAAATTGCCAAGATGCAGTTGTTTTGCCAACACAGCATTGGTCAACCTAACGATATTATGCTTTGTCTCATAGCCTTCGTTAATGAGGGGGATGAATGCCTGGGCACTGAACAGGAAGTCGTTGCCCATGTGCCATTTGATGCCAGGTGTCAGGTTAAGCAGTACGTTATATAGACGCACATAGTTCACATCGGCATAGCTTAGATCGGCACCAGCAAAGACTTCAACCTGTCCGGCTTCAGCTTCCTGAGCCATTCCTGCTACGGAACAGCATGAAATGATGATGATGATGAAAAGACGTTTCATGGGTGCAAAGTTACTAAAAGTCGAGTGAAATGCAAAAGAAGTTACTGAATAAATATGGCTGTTGTTTTGCAAATTACACAAAAAAGTAGTACTTTTGCACGGAAAATCAAGCAAACGACATACCTATGAGAGAAAATATCGACGTTTTCCTGCCTTGCGACGATATACTGGCAGCAAAACAAACCATAGCCCAGTTGGAGCGAAGCACGATGCTGCGATCGGTCACATGGATCGTCGGTAACAATACGGCACCCGACAACCGCCCTTTTATCGTGTCCAACAACCTGACGTCGACCGACACTATCCGTCAGATAGCGGCCAACGCATCTGCCGACTATGTGCTGATGGTTACCAAACCTACGCCAGTATCCTTTGGCGATGGAGCCATTGAACGCCTTATTCATGCTGCCTCCGACAGCGATGCTGCGATGGTCTATGCCGATCACTTCGAGAAACGCCTTGAGAACGGAAACGAAACCGTGACCCGCCATCCTGCCATTGACTATCAGACGGGGTCTATACGCGATGACTTCGACTTCGGCTCTGTGCTCCTTATCCGAGGTGACCATCTCCGTGAATGGGCCGGGAAGACCGAGACCGTCAGCTATCAGTATGCAGGTCTCTACGATCTGCGTCTCTTCCTCAGCCGTCAGGGCGAACTGCTCCATCTGAACGAATACCTATATACTGAGGTGGAAAGCGACACCCGTGCCAGCGGTGTGAAGCAGTTTGACTATGTCAATCCTGCCAACCGCGATGTGCAAGTGGAGATGGAGCAGGTGGCAACAGCCCACCTAAAGGCTATCGGAGCTTGGATCGACACGTCAAGCCGGGAAGCGGTGGACTATGCCGAACAAGAGTTTGAATACGAAGCCTCAGTCATCATTCCCGTGTTCAACCGTGCCAAGACCATCGAGGATGCCGTCAGCAGTGCGCTCTCGCAGAAGACCGATTTCAAGTTCAACGTCATTGTGGTCGACAACCACTCTACCGACGGAACAGGCGAGATACTCAAGCGTATTGAGAACCCAAAACTTATCGTTCTCACTCCCAAACGCACCGATCTGGGTATTGGCGGCTGCTGGAACATGGCGGTGAACGACTGCCGTTGCGGACGCTTTGCCGTACAGCTTGACAGCGACGACCTTTACTCCTCGCCACAGACCCTACAACGCATCGTCAACGCTTTCTACGAGCAGCAGGCAGCAATGGTGATAGGCTCCTACCGTATGTGCGACTTCGAGCTGAACACGCTTCCTCCAGGACTGATTGCCCATAAGGAATGGACTGACGAGAACGGTCCAAACAACGCGCTGCGCATCAACGGTCTTGGTGCACCGAGAGCTTTCTTTACGCCCTTGCTACGCCAGGTGCAACTGCCGAACACAAGCTATGGCGAGGACTACGCCATGGGGCTCTGGTTCTCGCGCTACTTCCGCATAGGGCGCATCTACGACGAGCTCTATCTCTGCCGACGCTGGGGAGGCAACAGCGACGCTGCACTATCCGTGGAACGGGTCAATGCGAACAACCTATACAAAGACAGACTGCGTACTATGGAAATCAAGGCAAGGCAGCGACTGACCACCGCTGACACAGGCCTGTCGCCACTGAAACGTTACTTTGACCGCCAGCTGAGGCTTTGGCCGGAAGTGATGACGCGCTACCGTGAGCTGAACAGCATTGAGACCCGTCAACTGCCTCTTGAGGTAATGACACTGAAAGCACAGTTCAATCCTGCCCGCATACGGTCAACCGGTGCTACCATCACCAAAGAGGCCATCGGCGAGAGGCCATGCTTCCTCTGCGAACAGAACAGACCGAAGGAGCAGATGCACAAGGTACAGGACGGACGTTTCGAGCTACTGGTCAATCCCTACCCTATCCTTCCGATGCACTTCACGCTGCCTCTGCGCCGACACCAGCCACAGCTCATACGAAGCATGTATGGCGAGATGCTCCATCTGTTGCGCCTATATCCTGAACTGACGGTGTTCTACAATGGTCCGCTATGCGGAGCCTCGGCTCCCGACCATGCACACCTGCAGGCCGGCACGAGCGGTATGCTGCCGTTGCAGACGGAATGGAACAGGTTGGCACGCAGCATCAACGTTATCGTGGAGCAAGGCGACGAGGCTACCATCGGCATCATCGAACAGCTGCCTTGGCCAGCCTTTGCCATCCGTTCCAAGAGCAAGACCATGGGCGAGCGCCTGTTCCGCGAGGTCTACGACGCGCTTCCCATAGCCGACGGCAATACCGAGCCCATGATGAACATCGTGGCATGGCGGCAGGGCGGCCAGCTCATCTCCGTAGTGATGCCTCGTGCCAAACATCGTCCCGACTGCTATTTCAAGGATGGAGAGCAACAACTGCTCGTCAGCCCCGGTGCCCTCGACATGGCCGGAATGCTTATCATGCCTCGCCGCGAAGACTTCGATCGTATCACACCCCAACAGGCACTTGCCGTATTACAGGAGTGTGCACTACCTGCCGACATATTCCAGACAGTGGTGGAACGCATCAGCAAGAACGACAAGAAAGGCATTCTTGACGCGGCTCGCGAACAGAAAGAACCCATCGTCACCGTGGGCATCGTCGATGGACAGAAGATCAACTTCGTACTGAATGCTCCTTTCATAGCCAAAGGCGAGGTGATTCAAGGCGAGCAGGAGGTGGAACTGGCCGACGGAGCCATCCTCTGGCACGGCCAGCAATACCGCGAACTGCTCTTCACTCCCCAAGAGCCACAGGCTTCGTTCTCGCTGCGCGACGTCACCATCGGTGTGAACTTCCACTGGGAGCGACAGGAGACGCAGACGTTCCGCGGAAAGCTGTGCCTCAGGGTAGAAGCCGACAGCATCTGGGCCATCAACGAGCTCGAAGTGGAGTCATACCTGGAAAGCGTGATATCAAGCGAGATGAGTGCCACGTCGTCGTTAGAACTGCTGAAGGCCCATGCCGTCATATCGCGTTCATGGCTATTGTCCCAGCTGGAACGACGAAACAAGGAGAAAGACTCCAAGGACAACAGTTTCTTCTCGTTTATCAAGAAAGACGACGAGCTGCTGCGGTGGCACGGACGCGAGGACCACACACTTTTCGACGTCTGTGCCGACGACCATTGCCAGCGCTATCAGGGTATCACCAGGGCATCGAACCCGCTGGTTGCCAAAGCTATAGCTTCCACGCGCGGACAGGTGCTCTGCTACGACAACGAGCTGTGCGACACCCGATTCTCCAAGTGCTGCGGCGGTCTGACGGAGGAGTACCAGTATTGCTGGGAAGACACTCCCAAGCCCTATCTCGTATCCGTGGCCGACCCCTTCTGCAACACCCACGACCCCAGAATCCTGAAGCAGGTACTCAACGACTACGATCAGGAGACGCCCGACTTCTACCGCTGGAAGGTCTGCTACTCGCAGGCTGAACTCTCGGAACTTATCGAGCGTAAGCTTCATCTGGGTCTCGGCACCATCGAGGACCTTGTCCCGTTAGAGCGAGGGAAGAGCGGCCGAATATGGCGGCTCCAGCTGGTCGGATCGGAACGCAGCTTCATTATCGGCAAAGAGCTGGAGATCCGACGTGCGCTCAGTGAGACCCATCTCTACAGTTCGGCATTCGACGTGGAGCGTAAAGACGACGTGTTCGTTCTCAAAGGAAAGGGCTGGGGCCACGGTGTAGGCCTGTGCCAGATTGGCGCCGCAGTGATGGGCGAGCGTGGATACCAGTACGACGAGATACTCTTATATTATTATAAAGGTGCAGAAATCAAGAAAATCTATTAGTCTATGAGCGAAACAAATACCGGTTGGCAACACTACAGGAAGTCGCCCTGGAGTTGGATTCCCACACTCTACGTTGCCGAGGGACTGCCCAACGTGATTGTGATGACAGTGGCAGTGGTGATGTATATGCAGCTGGGGATGAGCGATACCGACATTGCGCTGTATACCAGTTGGCTGGGTCTCCCTTGGGTCATCAAACCCTTCTGGAGCCCCTTCGTCGACCTCTACAAGACCAAGCGCTGGTGGGTACTTGCCATGCAGGCTCTGTTGGGCTCTTCGCTCGCAGGCGTGGCCTTTACGCTGAACGCCTCGTTCTGGTTCCAGGGAACGATGGCCTTCTTCTTCCTCATGGCGTTCTCCAGCGCCACCCACGACATTGCTGCCGACGGCTACTACATGCTCGAGCTCGACGAACACCAGCAGGCTTGGTTTGTAGGCATCCGCAACACGTTCTACCGGCTCGCCGTCATCTTCGGCAATGGCGTGCTCATACCACTGGCAGGCATGCTCCAGTTGGTCTTCCGTAACGAGCTGGCCTTCACGTGGAGCATCGTGTTCTACGGACTTGCCGGACTCTTTCTGGCCGTCTGGCTCTATCATGCCTACATCATGCCGAACAGTGAGAAAGGGAATGAAGAGTGTGGAGCGGAGAATGTAGAGTTTGCTACCGCCCCACAGGACAATACCAGTAATGCGGTAGCAAACTCTAAACTCTACACTCTAAACTCTCAATTGAAAGAGGCTCTCCAAAGCTTCTTCACCAAGTTCCCGCTTCGTGAGACGGTCTTCGCCATGCTGTTCCTTCTGTTCTACAGGTTTCCGGAGGCGTTGCTTACTAAGATGTGTGCAACGTTCCTCATGCGTCCGGGTTCTGAGGGAGGACTTGGCCTTTCGCCACAGGAGTTCGGACTTGCCAGCGGCACTGTAGGCCTCATCGGACTTACGCTTGGCGGAATCCTCGGAGGCATCCTTGCCAGCCGCGACGGACTGAAACGCTGGCTGTGGCCCATGGTGTGCGCCATCACCCTGCCCGACATTGTCTATGTCTACATGAGCTTTGCCATGCCCTCGAACCTGTGGCTCATCAGCCTCTGCCTGTTCATCGAGCAGTTTGGCTACGGGCTTGGCTTCACCGCGCTCACACTCTACATGCTCTATTTCTCTATGGGTCAGTTCAAGACATCGCACTATGCCATCTGCACCGGCATATCCTATCTGGGACTGATGCTCCCCGGCATGCTGTCGGGCTACATGAAGGACTCTATGGGCTATCGTTCCTTCTTCCTTGTCGTCATGGGCCTGTGTGTCATCACCTTTGCCGTAGCCGCCTTCGTCCGTATAGATCCTGAGTTCGGGAAGAAGAAGAAAGGCAACAACTGACGCCTCAGATTCCGAGACCTCCTTGGAACGAAACGTCGACAGCCTTGCTCTGCAGAATGCGTGAGTGAGGCGGTACGTCGTGAGTGAGCCAGATGTTACCACCAATGACCGAGTCGTGGCCTATGCGTATACGTCCGAGAATGGAAGCGTTGGAGTAGACCGTCACATTGTCCTCCAGAATGGGATGGCGCGGCACGTTGAGCATATTGCCGTCGGCATCGTACTTGAAGTTCTTTGCACCGAGCGTCACGCCCTGATACAGCGTCACGTGGGAACCAATGACCGACGTCTCGCCGATGACTACGCCCGTACCGTGGTCAATGGCAAAATACTCGCCAATCTGCGCCCCGGGATGAATGTCGATACCCGTCTTCGAGTGGGCCTGCTCCGTGATGATACGGGGAATCACAGGAACCCTCATCTTGTGTAACGCATGCGCAATACGGTAGTGGGTCATCGTGTTCACCACCGGATAGCAGTAGATCACCTCGCCATAGTTCGTGGCAGCAGGGTCGTTCTGGAACATCGCCTCCACATCCGTATATATCAGCCGCTTGATCTCGGGCAGCTCGTCAATAAACTGTAGGGCAAGACATTCAGCTGACGAGAGCACGTCGGACTCGGCACAGTCCTCGCAGAACTGCAACCCGCGTGCTATCTGCCTGCGGAGCACAGTATAGAGCTCCTCCACATAAACGCCAATGTAATAGGAACGTATCTGCTCGTCGGGCTGACGCTTATAGAAATAATCGGTAAAGATAATGCTCTTTGCCAAGGTGATAATGCGTCGCACCTCGTCTACTTCAGGCAGCGGTGACGAACCTTTTGGCATCATCGCTCCCTCGCGCTCCGCTTGTTTTGAGAGCTTCTCAACGTTGCGAAGCAACACTTCGTTGATATGTCTTTTCTCCATGATTCTAATCCAGTTTAAGCTTTCTGCGTGCAAAGGTAGGAAATATTTGTGAACTACGTGGCATGAACGACCAACTTTTTCGCATTCATGGCAATCTGTATGGCGTAAAAAGACCCCCAGGGACAGGCAAAATGACACGCCGTATCAAAGAGTCTGTCCCTGCTATACTTGTACTTCGTCATACAAAGTGCAAAAGTACGCCAGCCGCCCCACATGAATTCATTTTCCCACTTTCCCGCTTTCCCACTTTTGACATTTGACTTTGTCGTGGATTAGCTGTTGGTGGGTTAGGAAGGGTCTATAAGGGGAAGTAGTAGATAATAGGTAATAATGATCCTATTAATATTTTAGATATATTATATAGAATATAATATATATATAA
>JAFZIL010000081.1 GCA_017554385.1 Prevotella sp.
AATACGTTCCTGACGAAACGAATTTTTGACGCATCCCGATACCGACCGAACCAAACTTTAATTAATCACATTTTCAAAGAACTCTTTGGCTGCGCGGCTTAGCCGTTACGCCGTATGTTGAATTTTTAACGAACTATTGATCTATACAATTTTCAAGATAAGGTTTTGGATTGCGTATTGGAGCACTTTTGCCTAGAGCAATGAGAGGTGCTCTAAGATTCTCATATTCCAATACTATTCCATTGTCTTTTCCGCTTCCGATTTCAACAGATTTCAGTTTCTCCAATGGGACCTCATGATTCTTAGACAAAACAGCATAGCCGTTTTCAATTTTCCTAATCGCTGCGACAAGCACACCATCTTGTACAATGTCACCAACAACAAATTTCTTTTTCATTGTCATCGTTTTTTTTAATACTTTTTGCAGACCTTTACGTTTAAAGTCCGTACAAACAGCCCCTGCTTGAAGGCCAAACAGCCCCTATTAGGTGTGCTGACAGCCCCTGTTTGAGGGTCAGACAGCCCCTGTTAGCACGTATTCCGGATATTCGTACTGGAAACGGCAGTGCGCAAACACAGCTCCATACGACACAATCGTCACGATTAACGCAAAAAAAAATTTTTTTTGCGGATTTTACCTACACTGCTTACACCACCATTGCAACAATATGTAAATCAATAACTTGCGTGATGTAAGTAACGGTGTAGGTAGTGTATGTAGAATTCTACATACATCTTCGGTCGACAAACAAGAAAAGTACCGGCTTACAAGGTGTCCCACCCATTGGGACAATTTGTCCCAGCCGTTGGGACACCTTGTAAGTCGGCACCTTTCGCTATCGAAATACTATTTATTTCACCTCCCAGATATCGTTGGTTTCGAGCAGCTCCATGAAGTTATGGTACTTCTTCTGTGCGCTCACCTCTGCAATCTGGGCATGAACAGCATCGTTGTAGGTAGGAGCATCCACGTCGCGAATGACACCGAGGGCGATGGGGAAGCCGTTCTCAGGCGACATCATGGCAAGCTTCAGCTGCAGGGTGTTGTCCTCGCAATGGGCATCGTGAACCAGCACGTCGTCGAACGTGTAGCCGTCCTTGCCTATCTCCACGACTTTCAGGCCGAAGCCCTGCTGCACGAGACCGTACTCGTTGTTCTCACCAAAGACGAGCTTCTCGCCGTGGCGCACGTAGATGGCGTTCTTCTTGCGGCCTTCATTATTATATACCACGTCGTGACAGTGGTCGTTGAAGATGACGCAGTTCTGCAGCACCTCGGTCACCGAGGCACCCTTGTGCTCGTAGGCAGCCTTCAGCACCTCCACGCTACCCTTGGCATCGGTGGCCACACAACGGGCGAAGAAATGTCCGCGGGCACCGAAGCAGAGCTCGGCAGGACGGAAGGGATCCTCGACCGTGCCATAAGGACTGGACTTCGACACGAAGCCACGAGGCGACGTAGGCGAGTACTGTCCCTTCGTCAGACCGTAGATGCGGTTGTTCAACAGAATCATGTTCAAGTCGATGTTACGGCGGTTGGCATGAATAAAGTGGTTACCACCGATGGCCAGTCCGTCGCCGTCGCCGCTGACCTGCCATACGGTGAGGTTGGGGTTGGCGACCTTGGCACCGGTAGCGATGGCAGCGGCACGGCCGTGGATGGTGTTCATACCATAGGTGGCCATGTAGTGTGGCAGACGGCTGGAACAGCCGATACCACTGATGACTGCTATGTTCTCAGGGGCCACGCCAATCTCGGCCATAGCCTTGTGGAGGGAAGCCAGGAAGAAGTGGTCGCCACAACCCGGACACCACCGCGGCTGTCCTTTCTTGAAATCTTGTGCACTGTAACTCATATTCTTCTTTTTTTTATACAAAGATTAAAAGATTTTGAAGATTAGGATTTTGGAGATTAAGATTTTTGCTGAATGTTGTAACGCTCATATTTCAATGAAGTCTCACCAAAATTCAAAAGTACAGCAATCTGACAACCTGCTACTTTTGCATAATTCATGGCTTGAGCACGAAAGATATTCTCTAGTTCCTTAACGGCTTTCAGTTCCACTATGATTTGGTCATAGCATATAAAATCAGGTACAAACGCTGATTTCAGCACAACACCTCTGTATATGGCATGTAGTGGATATTCTCGTTTATAAGGAATCTGTCGGCGTTGTAATTCAACTTCGAGAGCGTCTTGGTATACTTTTTCAGTAAAGCCACACCCGAGTTCACGATGAACAGCCATTGCCGCACCTATTATCTCATGTGTCTCCGCTCCACTTGTATTAGTCATCACAAAATCTTCTAAATCTTTTAAATCTTCAAATCTTTGTTCTCTTATAAATCTTTTAAATCTTTGTTCTCTTTTAACTATTTCTTGATTATCTCAGTGAACGCATTGACGAGTTCTTCGACTACGAAGGGCTGACCCTTGACCTGATTGAACTGGTAAGGTACGAAGTTGTCGACCTTCATGCGGAGGTAAGCAGCGAGCTGCCCCATGTTCTGCTCGGCCACCACCACCTTCTTGTACTTCTTCAGTACCTCAACGGTGTTGGCAGGCAGCGGGTTCAGGTACTTGAAGTGGGTCTGTGCCACTTTCTTACCTGCTGCGCGCAGTTCGTCCATAGCAGAACGGAGGTGACCATAGGTAGAGCCAAAGCCCACGATAAGCAGGTCGGCATTGTCGACGTCGCCCTCCACTTCGAGGTCGGGCACCTGGATATTCGCAATCTTCTGCTGGCGCAAGCGGGTCATCAGGTCGTGGTTCTCAGGGTTCGTAGAGATAGCACCCGTGTTCGAGTCCTTCTCCAGACCACCGAGGATATGGGCAAAGCCCTCGCGACCAGGCACGGCCCAGTAGCGGGTTCCGTTCTCGGCACGCATGTAGGGTGTCCATTTTCCTTTCAGTTCCTCAGGCACGTATGGGGGATTGATGGGATCGAGCTTGTTGATGTCGGGCAGCTTGAAGGCGCCAGAGCCATTGGCCACGAAAGCATCGGTGAGCAACACCACAGGCGTCATGTGCTCCAGAGCCATCTTACAGGCCTGATAGGCAGCATCGAAGCAGTCGGTAGGACTGATGGCTGCCATCACCGGCATGGGACTCTCACCGTTACGGCCAAAGAGCGCCTGCAGCAGGTCGGTCTGTTCCGACTTCGTGGGCAGGCCCGTAGCAGGACCGCCGCGCTGCACGTCGAGAACGACGAGCGGCAATTCCATGATGACGGCGAGGTTCATAGCCTCAGACTTCAGGCAGATGCCAGGGCCAGAGGTAGAAGTGACACCGAGAGCACCGGCGAACGAGGCACCGAGAGCCGACGAGCAGCCTGCAATCTCGTCCTCGCACTGTACGGTGATAACACCGCACGACTTGTGCTTCGACAGTTCGTGGAGCACGTCGGTAGCAGGAGTGATGGGATAGGAACCGAGGTAGAGCTTCAGTCCTGCCTTCTCGGCAGCGGCGATAAAGCCATAGGCCGTCGCCTTGTTACCGGTGATATCCATATAGCGTCCGGGCTGTTTCTCCTTCGACTCCACACGATAGACGTTCACCGTCGAGGAGTGGGTGTTGTGTCCATAGTCGTAGCCGGCCTGGATCACCTTGATATTCGCCTCAGCGATGGCAGGTTTCTTAGCGAATTTATCACGCAGGAAGTTGGCCACGAGGTTCAGATCGCGGTCGAAAAGCCAGCAGACAAGACCGAGGGCGAACATGTTACGGCACTTCAGCATGGCCTTGTTATCCATGCCGCTGTCGGCCAGACAGTCCTTCACCATCGTCGTCAGCGGGCACTGGATGACGCGGTCGGGGTCGATGCCCATCTCGCCCAGATAGTCCTCGCTCTGGAACTGAGCCTTCTCCAAGTCCTTCGGTCCGAACGAGTCGGTATCGATGATAATGGTTGCACCCGGCTTCGCATAGCGGTACTGCGTCTTCAGCGCAGCAGCGTTCATGGCCACGAGCACGTCGCACTTGTCGCCAGGGGTGTAGACCTGT
>JAFZIL010000082.1 GCA_017554385.1 Prevotella sp.
ATACCAGTGGTCCCTCGCTGAACATCCTTATCAAGCTCATGTCGATGGTCAGCATCGTCATGGCTGGTCTCACCGTGGCCTTCGGATAAAGAATCATCAAGACTCCGAGCGTTCGACTTTGGTTGCTTCGCTGTCAGGAATATAACGACCAGCCCCTGTTTGAATGGCAAACAGGGGCTGGTCGTTTATGAGATAGGGACTGGGCTGTTCAGATATTCAGTTGCTACACGGACACTTCGGCCTTGATATGAGGCCAGGGATTATAGTTCTCGAGAAGGAAGTCGTCGTACTGGAAGGCGAAGAGATCTTTGACTTCACGGTTCAGCCGCATGCGCGGCAGAGGACGGGGCTCGCGGGTGAGTTGCAGGCGTGCCTGCTCAAGGTGGTTCAGATAGAGGTGGGTATCGCCTGTGGTGTGGATAAACTCTCCGGGGCGCAGTCCGCACACCTGTGCCATCATCATACAGAGCAGGGCGTAGGAGGCGATGTTAAAGGGTACGCCCAGGAAGGTGTCGGCTGAGCGCTGATAGAGTTGCAGCGACAGACGTCCGTCGGCTACGTAGAACTGGAACATCGTGTGGCAGGGAGGAAGGGCCATCTTATTAACCTCAGCCACATTCCATGCCGAGACAATCATGCGGCGAGAGTCGGGGTTGTGCTTGATCTGGTCGAGCACCATCTGTATCTGGTCGATAGTACCACCGTCGTAGTCGGGCCATGAGCGCCACTGGTGTCCGTAGACGGGCCCCAAATCTCCATTTTCGTCGGCCCACTCGTTCCAAATCCTGACACCGTGCTCCTGCAAGTAGTGCACGTTTGTGTCGCCCTGAAGAAACCACAGCAGTTCGTAGATAATACTTTTCAGGTGGAGCTTCTTAGTAGTGAGCAAGGGGAAGCCCTCTTCCAGATTGAAGCGCATCTGGTTGCCGAACACGCTCAGCGTGCCTGTACCGGTGCGGTCGCCCTTTTGGACGCCCTCGGTGAGAATCCTGTTCAATAGGTCTAAATAGGGTTTCATGGGGTCTTATGTTTTTTATTGCGATTTACTGAAATGTTTCTTTGATGATGTTGGGATATGGAGGGATGTGGGTACTCTTGATGCGCCACTCCTTCGGATAGAGGTTGTTGGCACGCGAGCCGATGTTCTTTACAAGGCCTAACGGTTGTCCCATAAATGATACGGTGATAAGTCCCCGTGGCACGTCGGGTGGCAGTACGATGGCTTCGCCGCGCAGATAGCTGATGGCTGTTGGATAGTCGAGATTGGCAGATGTCTCGCTCTCAGTACCGTTCCGAAGAGAGAGGGGAACGATGGGATTCATGCGCTCCAGTTTTTTTGTGATGGCAGCGTATCTGCTTCCCTCTTGCTTGGGGGACTGACCTCCCTTCCTCATCACTGCCATGAAGAGACCTTCACCGCGTGTAATGCCTGGGATGAAGCGATAGATAGGTACGTCGAAACCTGGAAGCAGCGAGCCCGTAATGCCCCATTCGGACATGATGTCAACCGACAGTACCTCAGCATTGAACTCATGGAGTATCCACCGCAGGTTTTCCTCGTTTTCTTTTATATTAAATGTACACGTACTGTAAACAAGCAATCCACCCGGTAGCAGACACTGCCAGGCTTCGGCAACAATTTCACGCTGTAACTGGCTGCATCGTTCCACGTTCTGAAGGCTCCATTCGCTGATGGTAGCCTCGTCCTTACGAAACATGCCTTCGCCTGAGCAAGGCACGTCGCATAGAATGGCATCGAACATCAGACCTGCCTTGCGAAAGTCCTTGGGGTAGTTGTTGGTGACGTAGCAATTAGGGTAGCCCCACTTCTCAATGTTCTCCGAAAGAATCTGGGCACGCTTGCGCATTGGCTCGTTGCTTACAAGGATGCTGTCATCGCTGATAGCTGAGCGGATGAGCGTGCTCTTGCCACCCGGTGCGGCACACATGTCAAGGAAGATTACCGGCTGATGGGGCAGATGCTGTCGCAGCACCTCATCAAGAAACATCGACGATGCCTCCTGCACATAATAGCAGCCGGCATGAAGCAGGGGATCGAAGGTGAACTGAGGGCGAGTGGGAAGATAGAAGCCCGCAGGACACCAGGGAACGGGGGAGGGTTGAGAGTTGAGAGTGTAGTGTGTAGAGTATCGCGGGTTCAGTCGTATGCTCACGGGAGCCTCTTCTTCGAATGCCTTCAAGTAGCGTTCGAAGCGTTCCGGCCCCATTATGGCACGCGTTTCGCGGACAAAATCGTCAGATAATTGCATAATCGCTTGCAAAATTAAAAAAAAAATCGCATCTTTGTGCAACTTATTGACAACTCTTTGCGTCTAATGGATAAAAAAGGAACAAAAACGTACAGAAATATGAAAAAGAATCTCATTGCCCTTTGCCTCGCGATCACTCTGGCAGTACCATCGCAGGCTGCAGCACAGAAGCACCGTCATACACCGGTGACCACAACGCAGGTGGTCGATTCTGCCCAGCAGGTTGACGAACTGGAGGCCTTCTCTGACACTACATCGGTCGATGACAGCACCGCAGTGGTATCGACGACGAGCACCCCTCACTCATATTCCTACAATGTTATCCTCGACGGCGAGGATGCCTGGGAGGCTTTAGGAAACGCTTTCGGCGACCCCTCGATGCACAACTCCCTCATTGGTGGTATGACGATATTGGGCATCTTGCTCATCATCTTCGTGCTGGCACCATTAGTCATACTCGGACTGCTTTTCTACTTCATCTACAAGAACCGCAAGCAGAAGATGCGTTTGGCTGAAGAAGCTATGAAGCATGGGCAGCCAATACCCGACCAGCTCTTCAACGAGCAGAAGGCATTGCCTGCCACATCCGACAATCTGCGGGCCAAGGGTATCCGTCAGACCTGTCTCGGAGTAGGACTGATGATCTTCCTTGGAAACACAGCAGGAACCGTCGGCTTTGGCATAGGTGCCTTGGTCACCGCTATAGGTATAGGCAACCTGATAATTGCCCGTTCTAACAATGACAAATGAGCCCAATTGGCTCCATAAGCCCCCCAAAAACAATCATTAAAAAAGCAATACTATCATGGAAAAGAAACTTTATCGTAGCAACGACCGCGTATTCGCAGGTGTCTGCGCTGGACTGGCTGAGTATTTCGATTTCGATGTGACCGCAGTGCGTGCAGCCTATGCCTTGCTTACGTTCTTCACGGCTTTCAGTGGCATTCCCTGTTATATCATCCTTTGGATTATCATGCCTTCGAAAAGGTGACTGGTAAAGGGTGAGTAGCGAACAGCATGGAGAAGCTAAGTGACATAGCACTCGTGACACAGGTGGCGGCATTTGGCAACCAGCGGGCTTTCGACCAGCTGGTGCGCAAATACCAGTCGCCGGTAAGACGTTTCCTGCTCAACCTCACACTGGGCAACGAGGCACTGAGCGACGACCTGGCACAGGACACGTTCCTAAAAGCCTACACCCACATCGGTCAGTTTCGCGCCCTCTCTTCGTTCCAGACCTGGCTCTTCCGCATTGCCTATCGTGTGTTCTACGATTATCACCGCAGTGTGTCGCACTCGCCTGCTGCTGCCCTGTTGGAATCGAGCAACAACACCGACCGTCTGGTCATGGACCAGGCCACATGCAATGAATCCTCATGCAGTTCGCCCCAGTTACGGATGGACATACATCAGGCGCTCTCGCTGCTCAAAGACGATGAGCGCACCTGCATCACCTTGCAGCTGATAGACGGTGAGTCCATCGACCATATTGCCGAGATAACCGGCATTGCCCCGAACACGGTGAAGTCGCACCTGAAGCGGGGAAAAGAAAAATTGGCAAACTTCTTAAGACGAAACGGATATGAACGATAACGAATTATTGGAAAGCTTCTTCCAGAATGCCCGCGAACAGCAAATCGACGATGACGGATTTACCGAGCGCGTGATGCAATGCCTGCCCGATAGCACAGTACAGCACAGCAAGCTGCAGAAACTGTCGTGGCTGTGGACGGCCTTCTGCATTTTGCTTGCTGTGCTGCTATTCTTGAAGTTTATTGGTTGGCAGACGGCTCTTGCCGACCTCGTCGTCTTCATACGTACCCTGCCGGTCGACTATCGGCCTACGACCATCTTGCTGTCGTTGCTCGTGCTAAGCTGGATGGGCGTTGCCGAGGTAGCTCGTCGAGCTCGCTTATACCAGTAATTCTTTATTAATCGTTATAGTTCGCGGTGAGCTCGCAGATTCTGATGATGACCTGCATGGCCTTCTCCATTGACTGTACGGGTACGAACTCGTAGGGACCGTGGAAATTGATGCCCCCAGCGAAGATGTTGGGGCAGGGGAGACCTTTGAACGAGAGCTGCGCACCGTCGGTACCACCGCGTATGGGTTTCACTTTCGGGCTTACATCTGCCTCCTGCATGGCTTTGAGCACAAGGTCGATGACGTGCATGTTGTCAGGCTCAATCTTCTCCTTCATGTTATAGTATTGGTCGTTGAGCTCGGCTGTTACCGTGCCTTCTCCATACTTCTCGTTCATCTTGTCAACGCATGCCAAGATGAACCGCTTGCGAGTCTCGAACTTCTCGCGGTCATGGTCACGGATGATATAGGAGAGTTTCCCCAGTTCAGTATTAGTCTGCATGCCAATGAGATGATAAAAACCCTCATAGCCCTCGGTGGTCTCTGGGGTCTCGTCGGCGGGTAGCATGGTAGCAAACTCGGCAGCGAGTCGGTTGGCATTCACCATCTTGTCCTTGGCATATCCAGGATGCACGCTCACACCCTTGATAGTAATCTTTGCAGATGCAGCGTTGAAGTTCTCGAACTCCAGCTCGCCTACGTCGCCACCGTCCATGGTGTAGGCCCACTGGCAGCCGAAACGCTCCACGTCGAAATGGTGGGCACCCATGCCAATCTCCTCGTCAGGGTTGAAGGCGATGCGTATCTTGCCGTGCTTCACTTCTTTGTGGTCGCGCAGCCAGCACATGGCCTGTACGATTTCGGCAATACCGGCCTTGTCGTCGGCACCAAGCAACGTATGTCCGTCGGTGACAATCAGGTCTTCACCCACGTGCTGAAGCAGTTCGGGAAATTTCTTCGGACTGCTTACAATGCCTTCGCTGAGCACGATGTCGCCACCGTCATAGTTTTCAACGATGCGTGGCCGTATGTCGGCTCCGCTGCAGTCGGGGCTGGTGTCATAGTGCGAGATGAAGCCGATGGTGGGCACGTCGGTCTTGATGTTGGCAGGCAGGGTGGCGTAGATGTAGCCCATGTCGTCCATCTCGACATCCTCCAGCCCTTCGCGTTGTAGTTCTTCCATTAAGTACTTGGCAAAGACCAGCTGCTTCGGTGTGCTGGGTACGGTCTGGCTGTCTTCGGCCGACTGCGTGTCGAACTTGGTATAGTTCAAGAATCGTTCTGTAAGTGTCATTGTAGTCATATTTAATTGTTAGTTTCTTTTCTTGCTGCAAAGTTATGAATTATTTTTTGTTCGTGCAAGCTTTACGCTTCAAGAAATAACGTACAAGTACGAAGTTGAGGGGTACACATAGGGCGAACATAGGGAGCTGGGCCCAGCGCGACGGACATCCGAATGCGAGAAAAAGGTTGAGCGTGAGCGTCTGCATCAGGTAGTTCACGACGTGGCTTAGTGCAAAGCCTGCGGCCTTTCGACGGTCGGGACGTACGTGGAAGGTGAAGTAGGTGGAAAGGAGAAAATTCAGGCAAAAACTCACGATGTAGCCCGCAGTGTTGGCCAGCGTCTCATTGACGAAAGGCAACAGTAGTTGGTAGACACTGAACTGTACGGCGACAGCCAGCGTGCCAACGATGATGAAGCGCAGTATCTCACTCTTCATAGTTTATAGGTGGAATATGGCTTGGAAAGGGCATCGATGATTTCCTTCCACTGGCAGGTAATGTGACTGATGTCGAAATGACTGGCCACGGCCAGGGCCTCAGCCGACTTGTGTTGCCAGTCGAGGCGAGTGGCTTTAAGCAGACAGTCGGCCAGCTCGGCCACATTGCCATTGGTAAAGTAGATGCCTGCGTTACCCATAATCTCGAGACTCGTAGGCAGATCGCTTGACACAACGGGCAGACCGTGAGCCATGGCTTCGACGATGACCAGTCCGAAGCCCTCCCAACGCGATGACAGCACATAGACCTGAGCCTGACTGTAGTAGCTTTGAATGTCGTGGGTGAAAGGATGGATGGTGATGCGGTGCTCCAACTGGTAGTCGCGGATTTTCTGTAGGTAGAGCTTTTCCTCCTGGCCCTCGCCTACAATGTGAAGCGTCCAGTCGGCATTCTTCTGAGCAAAGAGTTGGAAAGCATCAATGAGTAAGTCGAAACCCTTGTGGCGAGGAGTGAAGCGTCCTACGGCTAAAAACTGTTTTGAGGTGCCGTCCGATGGTTTTTTCGGCTTGAGTGTCAGCGGATTGAAGATGACACGGGGCGTTAAACAGGGGTCGTAGGTGTGGTAAGCCTGGGCATCGTGATGACTGAGGACTACCGTCTCATGTAGCTTGCGCAGCTGATATACATAGTGACGTTTCAACTCAGGACCGATGTAGGGCGAGCCAGTGCCGTAGAGTGCCTCGAACGAATTGTGAATCCAGCCAACGGTCTTCGTGCCTAAGATCATGTGACGTACCGACGCTAAGCGCACGGCCAACGGGGCATGGACACCGATAACCACGTCGTAGACATCATGGATAAGCTCACGCGACAGAGCATCACGCTGTTCCCAAGGGAAGGAACTGCGAGCATAGAGATCACTGGCCCGGCGACCCGGCAGTCGCAGCTTGCGGTAGCAGGCACTGTAGGCCTTGCAGAATAAGCGCTTCCACCAGGGTACGGGTGGATAACGGAAGAATCTGTAGGTAATGGGTGCATCGCTGAGATTGTAGAATGTCGTGTCCTTGAGCTCGGGGGGGTCAAGGGTGACGATGGTCACATCGTAGTGCTCGGTCATGGCTTTCGCTATGACTGCCGTAACCCGTTGGACACCTCCCACAGTGAAGAGCGAGTCGACGAGAAAGCATATTTTTTTCCTCATGGAGTGCAAAAATAGGAAAAAAGCATGAATTTTCCAAATTTCTTTTGTATTTTTGCACAATCTTTCTAACAAGCCCTATGGAGAACAAGCGGTTAAAACTGGTCTACATCACCCCTTCGCTCTATATTGCGGGGGGTGTTGAGCGTGTTCTCACACTGAAGGCCAACTATCTTGCCGACCATTACAACTACGACGTGACCATCGTGCTGACCGACGGGGGCGACAAGCCTTTCTTCTATCCCTTGTCTGACAAAGTCAGGGTGGTACAGCTGAACATAGGGTTTGAAGAATTATGGAAGTTGTCTTTCCTTCGTAAGATTCCCGTCTACCTGCGCAAGCAGCGCGAATACCGCCGAAAACTCACTGCCTGTCTTATGGAACTGCATCCCGATGTCACCGTTAGCCTGTTGCGAAGGGAAATCAATTTCCTTTGTCATATAGGCGACGGAAGCAAGAAAGTGGGCGAACTCCACGTGAACAGGGCAAACTACCGCAACTTCGAAGCGGCTGACAGCAACTGGGTGAAACGGCTCTTTGCCCGTTACTGGATGCGGTCGCTGGTAGAAAAACTGCGTAGGCTCGACCGCTTCGTGGTGCTTACCCATGAGGATGCAGAGGCGTGGCCGGAGCTTGATAATTTAGAGGTGATACCCGACCCGCTGTCGTTCCGTCCAGACACTGTCAGCAGGCTCACCGAGAAACGTGTTATAGCCGTGGGGCGCTACGTCTACCAGAAAGGCTTCGACCTGTTGCTTCAGGCCTGGGCAAATGTGGAAAAAAAATGTCCCGATTGGCAACTCGATGTCTATGGTGCAGGCAATCGAGAACCCTACGAACGACAGATGCAGCAGCTTGGCATCGATTCGCTGCGTTGCAGACTGAACGGTCCAGTTGACAATATCCAGTCAGAATATCTGAAGAGCTCGCTCATGGTGTTCAGTTCACGCTTCGAGGGCTTCGGCATGGTGCTGGTCGAGGCAATGGCCTGCGGACTACCCGTGGTGTCGTTTGCCTGTCCGTGTGGTCCAAAGGATATCGTAAGCGACGGCATCGACGGTCTTTTGGTAACTCCAGGCAACACCGACCAGTTGGCCTCAGCCATCATCCAAATGATAAGCGACGAAGGGCGACGCCGTGAGATGGCCATCCGGGCCATAGAAAAATCACGCATGTTTGACCTGCCCACCCTGGCCGAGCGATGGAAAAAACTGTTCGAAAGTCTATGAGCCAAGCATACGATGTCACCATAGGAATGCCCGTCTACAGATCGAAGCCTTATCTGCGGGAATCGCTGCTCTCGGCACTGGCCCAGAGCTATGACAGCATTGAGGTGCTTGTTCTCGACGATGGCGACGATATAGGGTCGATGGATGTGGTGAGAGAGTTGCAGGAAACACATCCGCGAGGTAGTCATATACGTATTGTAGCCTCGCCTAAGAATGAAGGTGTCGGTGCTGCACGCAACCACATCATTGACGAGGCCGCCACCCCCTTTCTATACTTCATGGATTCCGACGATACTATCGAGCCTGAAACGATAGCCCTGCTCATGGAACAGCAGCGGCAATATAGGGCGCAGATGGTGTTTGGTTCGATAGAAACACTTGAGCTGAGAAATGGCGGAATGTCCGTGCCCCACCAGTATCCGCACTTGGTGCTTACCCGCTGCGACGAACTGCCTGCATACGCCTACAGCCATTACGGCACGTTTCAGTCGTCGGTATGCAATGTGCTCATTGACGTGGCTTTCCTCCGACAGACGGGTATGCGATTTACCGATGCCGCCTATTGGGAGGATCTGGTATTTTTAAACGAATTGTTGCCCCACGTTGAGCGTGCGGTGCTCCTGCCACGTATTACCTATCACTACCAGTTCCGTTTGAATTCGCTGTCACAGTTTCAGGACCGAGAGGTCATCGACAAGTCAGAGGTGCTGAAAAACGTGGGCTGCATAGAGAGGCTGAAGCAGTTCTGCAAGCAGTTGAGCCACAAACCTTACGCAGGTTTCCTAAGCTACGCGCTGATGATGCACGACCTGTATATCGTGGGCCACATTGTGCTGAAGCGTCGTCAGCTTCATCCCGCTTTCAGCTGTAAGGAGATGCAGGCGGTGATGAAACATCCCTTTGGGCTGTCCACCATCCTCTCCCTACGGAGGTACAGGTGGCGCAACGTGGTGCTGGACAGCTTGTCTTACATGCCTTCATGGTTGTTTCTGTGGGTAGTCTGGCTGTTTGTGAAGTTGAAAATGAAACAGAAAAAGAAATAACGACGGGGATGTACATGACTGTCATGTTTTAAGTAATCGTATAAATAAGTGGGTATGGTTATAACTAAACACGAAGAAACGAATAAAGGAAGATTATTTCACGAGAACGAAAAACTTCGTATCTTCGTATCTTCGTGTTCCATTAATGAGTCCACTTTAAAATGTCAATATAGTCTTCGAACTGTCGCGCTAGCCACTCCCCTCTTGAACCCTGCCCTTACGGGGAGGGTGCCCTTTGGGCGGGGTGGGGCCTGTAATATCCTGATAGCGAATAAGATACTGACCCCACCCCAACCCCTCCCCTACAAGGGAGGGGAGGGGCTGCGCCTTCGCCCGCGACATGTTGGGACTTTTTAAAGTGGACTCATTAATTATTTGTACCAAGTGTTTTTTTATCATCACTAAAGAATAATAAGAAGAGAAGTCTATGGCGTGGTACCGAAAATATCTTTCTATCTATGAACAACCGTTCGACCAGATTCCTGAGTCGACGTTGCAACAGATCAGTAGCGGACTGGCAGCCCAACAGAGCGACGAGCCGTTGGTGTCGGTCGTGGTGATTGCCTACAACGAGGAGCGGCGGTTAGCTGCTTGTCTCTGGTCGCTCAGCGAGCTGAAAGCTAACTACCCCATCGAGATACTGGGCGTGAACAACCATTCGTCCGATTGTACCGAGCAAGTTTACAAGACATTAGGACTTCCCTATTACAACGAGGACCGTCAGAGTCCTGGCTTTGCTCGCCAGTGCGGACTGGAGCACGCCCGTGGTAAGTACCATTTCTTTATTGATGCCGACACGCTCTATCCGCAGGAATACATCAACCTGATGATGACCAAGCTCACACGGCCCGGCACCTCATGTGTAGGAACATTGTGGAGCTTCTATCCTGATGAGCACCATTCATCCTTCGGACTATTCTGTTTCGAACTTCTACGCGACACGTTCCTCTTCGTCCAGCACTTCAAGCGGCCCGAACTGTGCATACGCGGCATGACCTTTGCCTTCCGTGCCGACTATGCCCGCCAAGAGAAGATACGCACCGACATACGCCGGGGTGAGGACGGGTCGTTGGCACTGGCACTAAAGAAGTACGGCAAGATTACGTTCCTCTACGACCGCCATGCACGTCCTGTCACCGGCTATGGCACGTTAGGGCAACAATCGTTGCTGAAGAGCTTTTGGCAGCGCGCTAAGGTGCAGCTGCAAGGCATCACCCGCATATTCTATTCTCGCGACCACTACGATGACTCGCCCGACAACCTGATTCATGAGACATGAAGATTGTTTATGTTTTCCATTCGCTTGCCCTCTGGGGAGGCATCGAGCGCATCCTAACTGACAAGATGAACTGGCTGGCTGCTCAAGGCCACGAGGTGACGATTGTTACCACTGATCAGGGGACGCATGACCTGCCATACGAGCTGGATCCTCGGGTTGTCAGGGTCGATCTTGCCATTTTCTTTCATCATCAGTATCGCTACAAGGGCGTGCGGCGCCTGTTCGACCTTTGGCAGCGCCATCGCCTTTTCTGCCGCAAACTGAAAGAGCTGTTAAGGCGGATGCAGCCCGACGTACTGGTATGTACTACCACCTGTTATGCCGATGTGCTGGTGAGCCTGAAGGGAAGAGTGCCGTTGGTGGTCGAGTCACATACCATGTGCAGGCGTTTCGTGGACGAGGGACGATTGCGTATTTTGCGGCGCTGGTGGCTCATGCGGAAATTACGTCGTGCCGATGTGCTTGTAGCGCTTACCGAGGGCGATGCTGCCGAGTGGAGACGTTACATAAGACGGGTCGAAGTGATTCCCAACATGATTCATGCCCCGCTGACGACCGTGCAAGCTCCGCTTATAGCACATCGTGTGGTATTCGTGGGACGTCTCGAAGCTCAGAAACAGATAGACCATTTAGTAGCAGTGTGGCGTATCGTACAGCAGCACCACCCCGACTGGACGCTCTCCATCTATGGCGACGGCAGCCAACGAGAGTGGCTGCTGAAACAGGTTGAGCGTAACAATTTGCATATCAACATATTCTCTCCACAGCCCAATATCTTCGATGCCTATGCCGAGGCTTCGGTTTTGGTGCTCACCTCGGCATTCGAGCCCTTCGGATTGGTCATGCCTGAAGCCATGTTGTGTGGCCTGCCAGTGGTGGCTTACGACTGTCCCTTCGGACCTCGCACCATCATCACCGATGGCGTTGACGGCTTCCTTGTTCCTCCGGACGACATCGAAACCTTTGCCCGACGACTCGAAAGCCTTATGACCGACGAGCCCCTGCGCCGCCGTATGGGTGCCGCTGCCCGAGAGTCGGCACGCCGCTTTCAGGCTGAGCAAGTCATGCCGCTATGGCTTGAATTGTTTGCCAACCTGCAAACAGCCTCTATTTAACTGCCAGGAAGCATACTTATAAAGCGTCCCACCCATTGGGAAATTGTGTCCCACCCATTGGGACACAATTTCCCAATGGGTGGGACACGTTGAAACAGTGTTGCCCTGGTTTCTTGACACAGGGCATTGGACATTTAAAAATCTTGGTGTATGATAATTTCGGATAAATGACGGATAATTTACTTGTAACTTATTGATAATCAGTATTTGGTGTAGGATGAGCGGATAATTGCACTATTTTTCTTTATGGATGCAGGTCGTTGGCGTTTACGATGTACTTCTTTGGCGGTGTGGTGACTGACGACCGAAAAAAATGCCCCTGCGTGTAAATTCTTGCCTCTTCGCTACTCACTCTACGTTTTTTTTTGTACCTTTGCCGTCGTAATCAAGAAATAACAGATACAGATGCGAAAATTGTTTGTGCGCTTCCTTTGGACTATGCTGTTGCTTGCTGTTATAGCAACGGCAACTGTTTTTTGGGCTATTGCCGAAGGAAAGATAGGCTACATGCCACCCATTGAAGACTTACAGAACCCCATCAGCCGCTTTGCCACACAGGTCTATTCGGCCGACGGTAAGTTGCTTGGTACATGGAACATGAACCGCGAAAACCGCGTGATGGTCGACTTCTCACAGCTGTCACCGTCACTTGTTCAAGCTCTTGTGGCTACTGAGGATGCCCGTTTCTACGAACACTCCGGTATCGACTTCAAGGCTCTGGCTCGTGCTATAGTGAAACGCGGGGTAATGGGGCAGAAGTCGGCTGGCGGTGGATCAACCATCACTCAACAGCTGGCCAAGCAGCTGTTCAGCGACGTGGCCCACTCGACCACCGAGCGCATGCTGCAGAAACCCATCGAGTGGGTTATCGCCGTGCAGTTGGAGCGCAACTACACGAAGGATGAGATCATCTCCATGTACCTTAACTATTTTGATTTCCTGCACAATGCAGTTGGTATCAAGACCGCCTCAAACACATATTTCTCGAAAGAACCCTCGCAGCTTTCTATTACCGAGTCGGCCACGCTTGTTGGATTGTGCAAGAATCCCAGCTACTTCAATCCCGTGCGCCATCCTGACCGTTCGCTGCAACGTCGCAACGTCGTACTCGGCCAGATGCTGAAAGAAGGTTTCCTTACACAGGAGCAATTTGATAGCTGTACACAGCAGCCGCTGGCGCTCAACTTCCACGTAAGCGACCATAAAGAAGGCATTGCCACCTACTTCCGTGACTTCTTGCGCCGCTACATGATGGCCACCAAGCCTGTGCGCAGCGACTATCCTGCCTGGGCCGAGGTGAAGTACACCATGGACTGCATAGCCTGGGATGAAGACCCCCTCTATGGTTGGTGCAATAAGAACACAAAGCGCGACGGTCAGCGCTACAACGTCTATACCGACGGTTTGAAGGTCTACACTACCATCGACTCTCGCATGCAGCAATATGCTGAGGAGGCCTGCCGTGAGCATGTGGTGAAGTTCCTCCAGCCAGCTTTCGAGAAGGCCATCGGACAGAAGAAGAATGCGCCTTATAGCAGTAACCTCTCGGCAGCTGAGGTACAGAAGATACTGCAACGCTCCATGCGGCAGTGTGAGCGCTATGTCACGATGAAGGCTGCGGGCTTTAGCGAGGAGGAAATCAACAAGTCGTTCAACACAGCAGTGAAGATGAGCGTCTTTACCTACCACGGAACCGTAGACACGCTGATGACGCCTCTCGACAGCATACGCTACTATAAGAAGTTCCTGCGTACAGGATTTCTGAGCATGGAACCGCAGACAGGATCTGTCAGAGCCTACGTGGGAGGCATGGACTTCGAGCACTTTGCCTACGATATGGCTACCGAGGGACGACGCCAGGTGGGCTCGACCATCAAGCCTTTCCTATACTCGCTGGCTATGGAGAACGGTTACTCTCCCTGTGACGTGGCTCCCAATGAGCAGCGTACTTACATGGTGGCAGGCAATCCCTGGACACCACGCAACGGCAGCCGCTCCCGTTATGGCGAGATGGTTACCCTGAAATGGGGACTGCAGCAGTCGAACAACTGGATCTCGGCCTACCTCATCAATAACCTTGGTCCAGACAACTTTGCCAAACTGCTCACCCAGTACGGCATTCGCAATCCCGAGATCCACCCGTCAATGGCCCTCTGCCTCGGTCCCTGCGACATTACGGTAGCCGAGATGGTGTCGGGCTATACTACCTTTGTCAACCATGGCATCCGCTCGGCTCCCCTGTTCGTCACGCGCATTGTCGATAACGAGGGCAATGAGGTGGCACGCTTCACGCCTCGCATGAACGAGGTAATCAGCAGCGAGGCTGCCGACAAGATGATCTACATGCTACAGGCAGTAGTCGACGGTGGTACGGCAGGACGACTGCGCTTCCGCTATAACCTCACCGCCCAGTTGGGTGGCAAGACCGGAACTACAAATAACAATAGCGATGCATGGTTCATGGGACTGGCACCTAAACTGGTCAGCGGATGCTGGGTAGGCGGCGACGACCGCGATATCCACTTTGACAATATGGCTATGGGACAAGGAGCAACGATGGCATTGCCCATCTTTGCCTATTATATGAAAAAGGTGTATGCCAACAAAGAACTGGGTATCACGCAGGACGATAAGTTCGACCTACCTGCTGACTTCAACCCATGCGCTCTCGTCGACAATGAGGACGAGGAAGATGAGTCCGACGATATGCAGGAGGTCGTGGAATAAACGATGTGATTGGAATAATCAGGAAATGGGGAGCGTATGAAAAGTGCGCTCCCTATTTTTTTGCTGCTTCTAACATTTCGCCCTCAATGTAGAGACGCGTCATCTCAACTTTGGCGTTAGTACGAACCGTGATCGACTTCTTGAAGTGCCCCGGAAACTTACCCTGTCCGTTATAGGTTACCTTGATTTCGCCCTTCTCGCCTGGTTGAATGGGCTGTTTGGTAAATTCTGGCACCGTGCAACCGCAACTGGGCATCGCCTGGTTGATAATGAGCGGGGCATCGCCCACGTTGGTAAACGAGAAAACACAAGTTACAACCGGGTCACTCTCAGAGAACTTTCCGAAGTCGTGCATCAATTTGTCAAACTTGATATCGGCCTGCTTCTGTGCAAAAGCCACTGAAATACCACCCATAAGCAGCATTACCATAAAAATCAGTTTCTTCATAAGTGTGCTTCTTTTAAATATTTATTTGGGGACAAAAGTAGTAAATAAACACCAATAATCCGATAAAAGCTCTGTTTATTTAATAATTTTTTATGTTTCAGGGCCTGTTGTACTTTTTATTTCATTTCCTTTGCCATTTAAAGAATAATTCGTAATTTTGCACCGCAATAAATGGGTACGTTGAACAAACACATTGGGTAAACTGAAGATAATCATGGGAAAGGCCGAACGGAATATCAACCTTTTGCTGACAGTGCTCGCAGGGGCGTTGCTGGCTATCTGTGCAATGAGCATCTTGAACGTTAAGCATTAATTTGGAGACCGTATGGACGTAGAGAATATATTGCAAAGCTGGATAACGATACGAGTGGGGCATGACACACTCTCGTTTGCTTTGCCCACCGTCGGGGGCACCGTCGTCTTCGAGCCTTATGTTGTGAAAAGTGGCATAAGCATGGCTGCTAACCTGCGCGAGGCTTTCAAGACCAGCCAGCTACTCACCATGGACGTGCCACGGGCCCGTGTTATGGTCGACAGCCCCGTGCTTATGATGCCTGTCGAGAAGTTCGATGAGGAACAGATGACCGATCTCTACCACTATACTTTCCCAGCCAGTGCACAAGAGACGGTGGCCTACAATGTACTGCCCGATCTAAATGCTGTGGCTCTTTTTTCCGTGAACAAAGATCTGCGTCTTGTTATTGACGACCATTTCCGTGCTACAAAGTTTATTGCAGCCATCTCGCCTGTATGGCGCCACTTGCACCAGCGTAGCTATATAGGCTCGCGCAACAAGCTCTATGGTTACTTTCATGACCGTCAACTCGAGGTGTTCAGCTTCCAGCAGAACCGATTCAAGTTTTGCAACACCTTTAGTGTGAAGCACGTCCACGATGCCCTTTACTTCCTGCTCTATGTATGGAAGCAACTGCAATTGCAGCCTCGCTTTGACGAAATACATATCGTGGGCGACATTCCAGAGCAGGAATGGCTCCTCGATGAGCTGCACCGCTATGTCAACAAGGTTTATGCCATCAACCCGGCAGCCGACTTCAACCATGCACCTGTCACCGCAGTCAAGGGCATGCCCTACGACATGCAGACCCTATTTGTCAAAGGCCGATGAGAATCATTACAGGACAATACAAGGGACGGCGTTTTGATGTGCCGCGTACGTTTAAGGCACGCCCCACTACAGATTTTGCCAAAGAGAATATCTTCAATGTGCTCACAGCGCTTGTCGACTTTGATGGAGCTACTGCGCTTGACCTTTTTTCGGGTACAGGCAGTATCTCGCTCGAACTCGTCTCACGAGGTGCGGCACAGGTAATCAGCGTCGAGCTCGACCGCGATCACCACCGCTTCATCTCCGACTGTATGAAAAAGTTAGGTACGCAAGCCTGTATCCCCCTTCGAGGCGATGTGTTCCGCTTCCTCAAGTCGTGTCGGCAACAGTTCGATCTCATCTTTGCGGATCCGCCATACGCATTGCAGGAACTGACAACCATTCCCGATATTGTCTTTTCCCAGAACTTGTTGAAGGACGGTGCACCTTTAGTGCTGGAACATGGAAGCAATCACGACTTTTCATCTCATCCCCACTTCTTTGACCATCGCCAGTATGGCAGTGTCAACTTCAGCATCTTTCGCTAAATTGGTACCATATTTGAAGAAAAGATGATTCCGTCTGGTCGGCCTCGTTGCCCGAACAGACGGAATCATCATATTGGAAGAGGGGAAAATCAATCCAGTCCGAATAGGGTACGCAGCCCACCGTCGACACCCGAGAATCCCATGAAGGCCAGACTGAGCAATCCGGCTGAGACGAGCACGATGGCCATGCCCTGCATGCCCTTGGGCACCTTCGACAGCTCCAACTGCTCGCGCATGCCGGCAAAGACGGTCATAGCCAGACCGAAGCCGATAGCGGTTGAGAAGGCGTAGACAACGCTCTGCAGCAGGTTGAAGTCCTTCTGAATGACGAGGATAGCTACACCGAGCACGGCGCAGTTGGTCGTGATGAGCGGCAGGAAGATGCCTAATGCCTGATAGAGCGAGGGCGACACCTTCTTGAGGATAATCTCGACCATCTGCACCAATGAGGCGATGACGAGGATGAAGGCTATCGTCTGCAGGTAGCCCAGCCCGTTGGGGTCGAGCACGAACTTTTGCACCAGATAGGTGACGATAGTGGCCAAGGTCATGACAAACGCCACAGCTGCCGACATACCAAGCGAGGTGTCTATTTTCTTCGACACGCCGAGGAACGGGCAGATGCCGAGGAACTGCGCCAACACGATGTTGTTGACGAAGATGGCGCTAATGAAAATCAGTATATATTCCATGTCGTTGTTTCGTTATTTCATTATATCG
This sequence comes from Prevotella sp., assembly GCA_017554385.1. Taxonomy (GTDB): domain Bacteria; phylum Bacteroidota; class Bacteroidia; order Bacteroidales; family Bacteroidaceae; genus Prevotella. Next base: position 17,269 of record JAFZIL010000082.1, read on the forward strand.
ATATTACGAATTGCTGCGCATCTTGTTGACTATAGCAATGAGATACCCTAAGGTGATGAATGCACCCGGAGGCAGCACAAAGAGCAGGATGTTGTACGTCTCGGGCATGAGCGTGAAGCCGAAGATGCTACCGCTGCCTAACACCTCACGGCAGATGCCGAGCAGGGTAAGGCCGAGCGTGAAGCCCAGGCCGATGCCGATGCCGTCGAACAACGAGGCCACAGGACTCTGCTTGGCAGCAAATGCCTCAGCACGTCCGAGGATGACGCAGTTCACCACGATGAGCGGGATGAAGAGCCCAAGGGCTTTGTCCACATCGGGCAGGTAGGCCTTGATGACCATCTGCAGGATGGTGACGAAAGCCGCAATAACAACGATGAACACAGGGATGCGCACCTTGTCGGGTGTGACGCTCTTCAATAGCGAAATTACAAAGTTGGTGCAGACGAGCACGGCCATCGTGGCCAGGCCCATCGCCATTCCGTTGCCGGCCGAGGTGGTGGTGGCCAGTGTGGGACACATACCAAGCATCAGGACAAACGTGGGGTTCTCCTTGACGATGCCGTTTTTGATAATCTGTATTGCGTTCATAATATTCAATTATCACTTTTCAATTTGTTTTGAAGCTCCTGTCTCCGCATCGGCAGCAGGTGTTGCTTTGAAAGCACTATACGCATTGTTCACTGCGAGGAGGAAAGCACGGCTGGTGATGGTCGAGGCGGTGATGGCATCTACCTGACCGCCGTCCTTCGAGACGGTGAGCGGTTCTTTCGGGTCCTTGCCGATGATGTCGCCCTTCTCCCCCTTCTGGAACCACTTGTCGGCCTTAGCACCGAGTCCTGGCGTCTCAGCATGTTCCAAGAGCGTATAGCCTAATACTTTGCCTTCGGGGTTGAAGCCCACAAGCACTTTCAGGTTGCCACCGAAGCCACTCGTAGTGCTCTCTACGGCTGCACCGAGGTCATGGCCCTGCTGGTCCTGCGTCTGGTAGATGATATAGGTGTGTTCCTTTCCCTTGGCATCGTTTTGTCTGACAGTGTCGGTTTTGGCTACGTTGATGGCGTCACAATCCATCACAGCCTTGATGCCTTCGGCCAGTGTTTTCTCTTTCTGTTGACTGATGGGACCACTCGTCAGGTTGTTCACAAAGGCGAGGATGGCACCCATGACGACGGCCACAGCGGTGAGTACCAGCGTCATGTTCAGTAATGAAGATTCTAACTTTTTCATTTCTTTACCTCCTCTCCGTAGCGTTGTGGTTTCACATAATTATTAATAAGCGGTGTGAAGGCATTCATGATCAGAATGGCGAACGACATGCCCTCGGGATAGGCACCCCAGTTACGGATTACGACCGTGAGTAAACCTATCGAGACGCCATAGATGAGCTGTCCCTTCGGTGTCATGGGCGAAGTGACGTAGTCGGTAGCCATGAAGAAGGCACCAAGCATTAGACCACCGCTGAGGATGACCGTGGTAGGGTCGGCGTAGATGGGATTCACAAGGTGGAGCAATGCGCTGAATACGAAAACCGTAGCAATGATTGAGACGGGGATGTGCCAAGTGACAATCTTCTTCCACAGCATGAATACGAGACCGGCAATCAGTGCCAGACCACAAATTTCGCCAATAGTGCCGGCACCACCACCTATAGAGTAGTCGCCGAGGAGTAGCGAGAAGGCGTCGGGCAACTGGTCAAGCACACTGACGTCGCGGCTCTTTATGGCCTCTTTCATCACAGCAAGCGGTGTGGCACCCGTGGTGGCGTCGGTGTAGCTCAGCCACTGGCCGGGCGTAGGCCACGAGGTCATCTGTGCAGGGAAGGCCACGAGCAGTGCGCAGCGTCCTACGAGTGCAGGGTTGAAGATGTTCTGGCCAAGACCGCCGAAGGTCATCTTGCCCACACCGATGGCAAACAACGCACCGATGATGATAATCCACACGGGCAGGTTGCTGGGCATGTTCATACCAAGCAGCAGGCCAGTGAGGGCGGCAGAGCCGTCGAGAATGGTATTACGCTCGTTCTTCAGGATATACTTGTTGATGGCCCACTCAAAGAAGACGCAGGCCGCCACACTTGAGAGACACACGATGGCCGAACCGATGCCGAAATAGAAGAACGAGACGAGCAGCGCAGGAATGAGGGCGATAATGACGCCGTACATGTTGCGCTCCACTGAATCGGTGCCGTGGGCGTGTGGCGAAAGTGATACAATTAATTTACTCATTTTTTAGCATTTCTATTTCTGATTATTCCCATGACAGTCTGTTTTCCCTGTCGGATATTGTCGAGCAGGGGACGGTGGGCAGGGCAGGTGAACATGCAGGAGCCGCACTCTATGCAGCTGACGATGTCCTCGCTTTCGCAACGCTCCCAGTTCTTCACCTCGCTCAGCTTCGCCAACAGGTAAGGCTCCAGTCCCATGGGACAGGCACCCACGCACTTGGCACAACGGATGCATGCCTGAGGCTCTTTGCGACGGGCATCATCGCCACTGAGGATGGTCACTGAGTTCGTTCCCTTGCAGATAGGCACCTCGGTCGACGTCAGGGCCTTGCCCATCATCGGGCCACCGGCCAACAGTTTGTTGTCGCCTTCGGGCATGCCACCACAGAAGTCGATGAGCTCCTGCATCGGGGTACCCATGCGGACGAGGAAGTTTCCAGGCTTGGCGAGCTTCTTGCCCGTCACGGTTGTGTAGCGCTCGAACAGTGGTTTGTTTTTCATTACAGCCTGATAGACGGCGAAGGCCGTACCCACGTTCTGCACAATAGCTCCCACATTGACGGGGATAGCAGGAGGGGCGGGCACCTGACGACGGATGACGGCATCGACGAGCTGTTTCTCACCTCCTTGCGGGTAGCGCTGCTTCAAGGGCACTACCTCGACGTGGTAATCTGAGGCGGAAAACGCTTCGGCACACTTCTCGTTGAGCAGTTCGATGGCCTTGGGCTTGTTGGTCTCGATGCCGATGTAGCCGGTAGTTACCTTTGCGGCTTTCATCAGTAGCTCCAAGCCAACAAGAATCTCGTCAGGGTGTTCCATCATCAGCCGGTAGTCGGCAGTGATGTATGGTTCGCACTCCACGGCGTTGATAATCACGCACTCGGCTTTGGCTGTAGGCGGTGGGGTAAGCTTGATAAAGGTGGGGAAACAGGCACCACCCATGCCCACTACACCGGCATTCTTCACGCGGTTGATAATTTCCTCGGGCGTCAGTTCGGGATGGTCTTTCACCTGCTCCAACTTGTCGCTGCGGTCGATAGACTCTTCCCATTCGTCGCCTTCTACATTAATAATAATGACGGGCTTACGATAGCCGGTAGCGTCGATGGCAGTATCAATCTTGAACACTGTGCCGCTGACGCTGCTATAGATGGGAGCCGACACGAAGCCTCCGGCCTCGGCAATCAGCGTGCCCACCTTCACCTTGTCGCCCTTCTGTACAACGGGCTTCGCTGGGGCTCCGATGTGCTGTCCTAACGGGAAGATGGCTTGCTTGGGTAAGGCGGCCACCTGTGTCGTCACCTCGTGGGTCAGCTTATTCTCTTCTGGGTGTACGCCACCTATGCGGAATGTTCTTGCGTTCATGCTTGTTCCTCCTTTCTTTCATTATTTACCGGACGTTCCGGATTTTCCGTAGGTTCCGGCTTTGGCTTGGGTGTTGGGAAGTTCACGGCGTGGATGGCCTTTGTAGGACAGACGGCCACGCACTTCTTGCACAGACGGCACTTCTCGAAGTCGATGTAGGCGCAGTTGCCCTCGACAGCGATGGCACCGAACGGACACTCCTTCGCACACTTGCCACAGCCGATGCAGCCCACCTTGCATGCCTTCATGGTGACAGCACCCTTGTCCTTGTTCACACAGGATACGAACACACGTCTGTTCTTAGGACCCTTCTTGCGCAGCTCGATGATGTTGCGCGGGCAGGCCTTCACACAGGCACCGCAGGCCGTACACTTCTCGTTGTCGACCTCGGGTAAGCCTGTTTCCTCGTTGATGTTGATGGCACCGAATTGACAGGCTTTCACGCAGTCGCCACAACCCAGACAGCCGAAGCCGCAGGCCGTCTCACCGGCACCGCAGGCATGCATCGCTGCACAGGTGCGCAATCCTGCATACTCGGCAATCTTGGGGCGATGCTCACAACTACCGTTACACCGTACTACGGCCACCTTCGGTTCGCCGTTGGCAATGGCCATCCCCAAAAGGTCGGCCACACGACCCATCACGTCGGCACCGCCCACAGGACAGTTCAGCCCGTCGAGGCTGCCAGCATCGGCACCTTTCACCAGTGCATCGGCCATACCCCCACAGCCGGGAAATCCGCAGCCGCCACAGTTGGCACCTGGCAGCAGCTCGCTCACCTGAGCGATGCGAGGGTCTTCATAGACAGCGAACTTCTTGGAACAGACGTACAGCACAAGGGCCGCAATGAGTCCGATGGCACCAAGAACAATCACTGCAATCAAGATAAAATTCATAAATCTGTTTTTTTGTTTGTTGTTTAAATTTGTCTTAGTATCTTACTTTTCAATATTGAATGCCACGCTTTTGGCAATGCGGCTTCGCAGCAGCCACAACATCATGTAGTAGGGCACCAAGCTTACCAGTGCGATGAGTCCTGAAGTCTCTTCGTCGCAACCTGTCAGAAGACAGGATACAAGAACTCCCATTAGGATGAACAGCGGAATGCCAAAGCCCAGGAGCAGTGCTTTCTGGGCTACCGACGCCGATGTGCTGACCGTTACCGTCTGTCCCACCTCATAGTCGTCGGCATTGGCATAGACATCAATCAGCTTCTCTTTGGTGTCGGATGCGGTGCACCGCTTTGCAATCTTGCAGGTGGCGCAGGCCGAAACCTGCAGGACGCGCACTCTGATGTGCCGTCCGTCGATGCTGTCGATGATGCCCTCATGCTGGATGTGATGGCTCATGCTAACCTTCTTTCGTTTTTGTCATCTCGACTTTGCAAATGCAAAGGTACGACAAAAAAATGAATTATTCATTGAGATAGAGCAATTATTTTCAAAAATTGTGCATATTCCTTTGCAAATACAAAAGTTTTTCATACTTTTGCAAGAAAATAGGCCGAAGATATGAAACCTACAGAGCAAACATTACAACAAATTGAACGTGCTATCAAAAAGATAGCCGACAAGTTTCCTGCTACTCGGGAGGCAGCACTCCTTACCGATGTACATATCCGCGTGACGCAGGAGACGGGTGAGTTCGTGGCCTTCGACGATGACGACCAGGAGATTACCCGTTGCATCGTGGAGCAGTGGATTGACAACAAGGACGACGATTTCTACGACGACGTTGCAAAGGCCATCCGTAAGGTTATCGACAAGCAGAAGTCCCTGATTGAGGGTATGTCGATTCTGAAGCCCTACTCCTTCGTGCTTGAGGACGAAGAGAAGGACCCAGTGGCCGAGCTGTACGTGGTCGACGACGACACCGTGATTATCGACCCTGACCTGATGGAGGATCTCGACAAGGACCTTGACGACTTCTTTGAGAACCTGATGAAGGAGTAGCTACATGGCTGAACAGGCACATGAAACGCCCATCTCCCTTTGGGTGGCACGACTGCATGCCTGGCGTGAAGAGCACGTCAGCGAGCGTATGTTTGTGCTCATCCTGGCTTTCTTCGTGGGCTTCTTTGCTGCCGTTGCCGCCTTCACGCTCCACTGGTTCATCAATCAGATTGTAGCTTTGCTCACCAGTCAGTTTGATGCTACCGGCTCTAACTGGCTCTATCTTGTATATCCCGTCATCGGCATCTATCTCACCTCACTTTTCGTGCGCTATATTGTCAAGGATAATATTTCGCACGGCATCACCCGCATCCTCTATGCTATCTCGCAGAACCGCTCACGGCTGAAGTCGCACAACACGTGGTCGAGCGTCATTGCCTCGGCCATCACCATTGGCTTTGGCGGCTCGGTGGGAGCCGAGGCACCTATTGTGCTCACAGGCTCGGCCATCGGGTCGAACCTGGGCAAGCTGTTCAAGCTCGACAGTCATACGCTGATGCTACTCATAGGCTGTGGCGCTGCTGGAGCTATAGCAGGCATCTTCAAGGCACCGATAGCCGGACTGGTGTTCACCCTCGAAGTGCTGATGATCGACCTGACGATGGCCTCGTTGCTACCCATCCTCGTCAGCTGTGTCACAGCCACCTGCTTTACCTATATATTTAGTGGTGACGCAGCCCTGTTCACGTTCCATCTTGACAACCAGTGGACGGTACAGCGCATACCTGCCTGTCTGCTGCTCGGTGTGTTCTGCGGTCTGGTGAGTCTGTATTTCATTCGTACCATGAGCTTTGCCGAGGGTATCTTCGCCCGCTTCAAGGATAGACCCTACGTACGACTCGTCATCGGTGGTACCATACTGAGCTTGCTCATCTTCCTCTTCCCCGCTCTCTTTGGCGAGGGCTACAACAGCATCAACCTGCTGCTCAACGGCAAGACCGAGGCCGACTGGAACCAGATACTGAACAACTCGCTCTTCTCCGGCCATCCTAACGTGCTTATCTCCTACATTGCCTTCGTGTTGCTGTTGAAGGTGTTTGCTACCTCAGCCACCAACGGTGGTGGCGGTTGTGGCGGTACGTTTGCTCCGTCGTTGTTTATCGGGTGCTTTGCGGGCTTCCTCTTCTCTCGTCTTTGGAACATGCATGAGATTGGTGTCTACGTGCCCGAGAAGAATTTCGCCCTGATGGGTATGGCGGGTGTGATGTCGGGCGTGATGCATGCACCACTTACGGGCATCTTCCTCATAGCCGAGCTCACGGGCGGTTATAGCCTGTTCCTGCCGCTGATGATTGTCAGCGTCACGTCCTATCTCACCATCATCATCTTCGAGCCCCACAGCATCTATGGTTCGCGTCTGGCACGTGAAGGACTGCTTATCACCCACCATACCGATCACGCTGTGCTCACGCTCATGCAGCTCGATTCCTGTTTAGACCGCGACTATCAGGCCGTGCCGCCTGACATGGAACTGGGTCAGATGGTCCATAAGATCAGCCGTTCGCGTAGCAGCGTGCTTCCCGTGACTGATGCCGCAGGCAATCTCTTAGGCGAGGTCGACATCACGAAGATACGCAACGTGGTGTTTCGCACCGAGCTGTACCATCATTTCACGGCCTCGCAGCTGATGAAGGAACCGGCAGCCACGCTCACCGACCAGCTGCCAATGACCGACGTGATGCGCACCTTCGACCAGACGCATGCCGACTGGCTGCCTGTGCTCGATGCCGACAACCACCTCAAGGGCTACATCTCACGACAGCGGCTCTACAGCCAGTATCGCGAAATGGTAGCCGATATGAGTGAAGATTGACACTCAGCGTTTACCTCATTACTGTTTGTTATACTTAATGGCCAGCATCGTCAGGTCGTCGCTTTGTTCGGCTTCACCTACAAAGTCGTGGACGGCCTTCGTCATTTTCTCAATCAGCACCATAGGCTGAGCGGCATCCGCCTTCTGCAAAGGCTCTGCCACATCGAAGATACGTTTCTCGCCAAACTGTGCGTGAGCAATATCCTCGGCCTCGGTGAGTCCGTCGGTATATAGGAAGATGGTGGTTTGTGAGTCAATGTCTGCCTGTTGAAGCGAGAACTCCCATCCTGGCATTACGCCGACCGGGATGTTCGAGTCGCAGGGTAGCAGACCCACGCCACGATTACCGATGAGCAGTGGTGAGTCGTGGCCGGCATTGCAGTATTGCAGCAGGCCTGTTTGCAGGTCGAACAAACCCACGAAAAGCGTTACAAACATGCTCGACTCGTTGCCTTCGGCAATCACCTCGTTGAGTGCACTCACAATTTTGTGTGGTTCAGACAAAGAGGAGGTGACGTTGCGGAACAACGAGCGTGTGACCGCCATGACCAGCGATGCCGGCACGCCCTTGCCGCTCACGTCGCCGATACAGAAGAACAGCCGCTCATCGCGGATAAAGAAGTCGAACAGGTCGCCTCCCACGGCCTTTGCTGGCGTCAGTTGTCCAAAGATGTCGATGTCGTGGCGTTCCGGATAGGGTGGGAATATTTTTGGCAACATCGCCATCTGTATGCCGTGCGCAATCTTCAGTTCGCTCTCAATCGACGCCTTCTCGGTCGTCGTTGCCTTCAGCTGCTCCACATATCTGGTCAGCGATTGCTGCATGTTCTCGAACGAGTCGCGCAGCCGGTGTATTTCGTCGTGGGTCTTGATGGCAGGCAGCGGTGCATCGAAGTTTCCCTTTGCCACCTCGTCGGCCGATGCGCTCAGCTGTATCAGTGGCTTGGCATTACTGTCTACCAGAAGGAAGCATACGCCGAAAATAAGCAGCAGACCGAATACCATGAGGAAGAAGATGATGACACCCAACACGATTCCATTCAGGTACACCGACCTTTGGGGCACCACTACGCACAGTGACCAGTCTACATGCTTTACAGGTGTAAAGAATGCAAACGTGGAAACACCATCAAGGTCTATTTCCATATCCAGAGGGTCGTAGTCACTGCTGCTTTTGCCTGCCACCATCCAACGTCCCAAGCTCTCGGCAGTCGTGTCGTTGTTCTGCTTAGTATAGTCGAAGTAGTTCTTTAGGATGCGCTCCTTGTCGGGGTGAACAATATAGGTGCCGTCGGAGGCGATGATGAAGCTGTAGGCGGCTTTCCTCTTGTTGTTCGTGCCTGAGACCTGATCATCGTTGAGCTCGGTGTCTATTTCCTTCAGCTTCTGCGTAAGAAGCTCGAGCGAGAGGTCTACTCCCATCACAGCCACCGTTTGCCCCTGACGATTGCGTATGGGCACCATATAGGAGACGAGCGGTGTGTCGGCTTCGTATCCGTCGAGGAATGGTTTTGACCAATAGCCTTCCTTGGCCTGCAGTGCTTCCTTGAACCATGCTGTTTCCAGATAGTTGTTCTTTGCGTCGCCTAAGACCAGCGACTCTACCTCTCCGCTGTCGCGCTGCAAGGCGTACGGACAGAACCAGCGCCCTTTCTGCGGGTAGTAGTTCTCTATGAAACTTACGCCGCAGCTCCTGATGCGGGTGCTTTGCCTGACCATCCGCTCCATGACAGCCTGCAGGCTGTCGGGCTTGTCTAAGTTCTTTTCTACCTCATGTACGTTGTTAATAGAGGCCACATAGACGTCCGACAACACCCGTTGTACATACTCGGCTGAGTATTTTTGGGCATATTTGAACAGGTCGGCTGTCTCCCACGTCATAGTAAATACTGATATTGCAATGATGAGTGCGAGACCCATGCTCATCAGGATGCCGATGACAAGCAGTAGCTTCCGGGTCAGTCGGCCGGCAAAAGTACGAGGATATGGTTTTTGTTTTCTTTTCTGTCCCATGTCTGTTTTGTTTATGATGACAAGTAATGACACAAAAACACTTGTATTTTACAGTAACAAGTCATCGTGAGGGCAAAGTTACGTAAAAAAAAGCGAACGGCCAAGTAATTAGCGTGAAAAAAGCCATATCGCATTTTGTTTCATCTTTTTCTTGGTAGTTTCAATCACATTGATTATCTTTGCATCCGTCTTTCCAACAAAAGGAAAGCGTAGTTGACAGAAATGAAGAAAAACAATCTGAGGATAGTGTTCATGGGCACACCGGAATTTGCGGTGGAGACCCTCAAGGCGTTAGTAGAGAACGATTATCAAGTGGTGGCGGTTGTTACCCAGCCCGACAAGCCCGTAGGCCGTCATGGAAGCGTGCTTCAGCCCTCGGCTGTGAAACAGTATGCTCTTGAGCATGGCCTGCACGTGCTGCAGCCTGAGAAGATGAAAGACCCTGCCTTCGTTGAGCAGTTACGCTCCTATCAGGCCAACCTGCAGGTGGTCGTGGCCTTCCGCATGCTGCCCGAAGTGGTTTGGGCCATGCCTGCATACGGCACGTTCAACGTCCACGCTGCCCTGCTGCCCCAGTACCGTGGTGCGGCTCCCATCAACTGGGCAGTCATCAACGGCGAGACTCTGACGGGTGTCACCACCTTCTTTCTCGACCACGACATCGACACCGGGCGTATCATCATGCAGCTGCCCTTCGACATCCCCGACGATGCCGATGTAGAGTATGTCTACGACGGCCTCATGCACCTCGGCGCCGAGATATGCCTACAGACCCTCGACCGCATCATTGCTGCCGACGGACATCCTTCTTCCACTCCCCAGCTCTCCGACTCCCAGAATCCCGAACTCAAGTCTGCTCCGAAAATCTTCAAGGAGACCTGCGAGATCAGCTGGTCGCAACCGGCCAAGCAGGTTTACGACTTTGTTCGCGGCCTCAGTCCTTATCCCGGTGCATGGACCACGCTGAAGTCGCCCGACGGTAAGGACACCGTGTTGAAGATCTTCCGCACCACGAAGACCACACTGTCTGCCAAAGGCTCTGCCGGACAGGTCACAGCCGACCGCAAGCACCTCTACGTGTCGTGTCAGGACTTTCTCCTGCAGATTGATGAGCTGCAGCTGGCAGGCAAGAAACGCATGGATGCACAGGCCTTCCTCAACGGAATGAAGGACATCGAAAAATATTTCCTGTCTTGACATAATAAATGGGTATCGCAGACGTTATCTATGTAAAGAGCAAACACTCTCACACATGATTCTAAATTAAAAAACAAGTCTGCCTATGCCAATTTTTACTCCCGAAGAAACAACACCCAGCAAAAGAGTGCTAAACCTTATTCGTCAGCTCGCCTACACCTATCGTGTAGTCAATGGTCAAGTCTACTGTCTGAACTGATATCAATTCCCTATGCCTCTGGTATCTCCCTCCCTCCTTGCTGCCGACTTCCTGCATCTCGACCGCGAAATCGACATGATTAACCGAAGCGAGGCCGACTGGCTTCACCTCGACGTGATGGACGGCTCGTTCGTCCCTAACATCTCCTTTGGCTTCCCCGTGCTCGAGGCCGTAGCATCGGTATGCAAAAAGCCCCTCGATGTCCACTATATGATTGAGAAGCCCGAACGTTACATCCAGCAGACCGCCCGACTCGGCGCCATGATGATGAACGTCCACGTAGAGGCTTCCCTTCATCTGCACCGCACCGTGCAGGAAATCCACAATGCAGGCATGAAGGCAGGCGTGACGCTCAACCCCTCGTCGCCCGTCAGTCTCCTTGAGGACATTATCGGTGACGTCGACATGGTGCTGCTCATGAGCGTGAACCCCGGCTTCGGAGGACAGAAGTTCATTGAGAACACCATCGGCAAGGTGCAGCGGTTGCGCCAGCTCATCACCGACAGCGGTAGCCATGCCCTCATCGAGGTCGATGGAGGTGTACAGGGTGACACCGCACCACGCCTCGTCAAGGCTGGTGTCGACGTGCTGGTCAGCGGCAGCTACGTCTTCCGCAGTCCTACGCCCGAACAGACCATCCACGACCTCCGCATGTTGAAGTAAGTCGTTGGATCATGGTATCTTCGCCAGCTCTCAACTTCGGAGGGCTGGCGAATTGCTTTCGAAAATCTTCTATTGCTCCATCGTCATGCCGTAGGTGGTGCGTAGGACGATGAATTCGGTGCGGCGGTTCAGCTGGTTGCACGTCTCCTGTTGCTCCTCGTCGGGAAGGGCTTTGATGAACTCCTCGGTCAGCACGTCGCCCTCCTTGAGGAAGGGATATTTCTCTGTGAGCTTGCGCTTGACGCTCTTGGGCTTCTCCTTTCCGTAGCCTACAGGCGTGAGACGGTCTTCGGCGATGCCGTGCTCTATAAGGTAGTTTACCACGCTCTCGGCACGTCGCTGCGACAGACCTTTGTTGTAGGCTTCGGAACCGCGATAGTCGGTATGGGCCGACAGCTCGATGGTGACGTTGGGGTTCTCGTTGAGCAGTTTAACGAGTTGGTCGAGCGACTGTGCGGACTCAGGACGAAGGGTTGCCTTGTCGAAGTCGTAGAAGATGTTCTCGATGAGCACGGGAGCCGAGATGTTGGCCAAGGGGAACTGCAACACGTACTCTTGCGACTCCTGTACGGTGTCGACCCGTAGCTGCTCCGTATGGTTCAGGTAGCCCTTACAGGTGCCGAGGAACACGTAGTCGACGCCCGGGCGTATCTCCTGCTCGAAGGAACCGTCGCCCTTGACGTTGAGCTTCTGGTTGGTACCGTCGTTGCCTACCATATAGACCAGTCCTGCGGGCAGCTCGTAGCCGTCCTGCTCGTAGACCCATCCCTTCACCGTCTGCACCACCTCATGCTTCTCGAACGAGTAGATATGGTCCCAGCCACGCGCATCGCCGCGGTTTGAGCAGAAGTAGCCTCGGTTGTATAGTCCCTCGAAGGTCATGCCGAAATCGTCGCCTGCCGAGTTGAGGGGGAAGCCGGGGTGTTCTAATTGATAATTGATAACAGATGATTGAGAATCAACGGGCTTGGCAATGTAGATGTCCAGTCCGCCCATGCCGGGATGGCCGTTTGAGGAGAAGTAGAGGTCGCCGTTGGGACGGAAGGTAGGGAACATCTCGTCGCCTGGCGTGTTGATGGGTTCGCCCAGGTTCTCTAATCCCGTGAGGCCGCTGGTGGTAATCTGTATGCGCCAGATGTCGAGACCGCCCATGCCACCGGGCATGTCGCTGACGAAGTAGAGCCACATGCCGTCGGGCGAGACGGCAGGATGGGCGAAGAGCGAGAGCGTGTCACGCGTAATCTCTAACACTGTTGCCTTGCCCCATGCCGCATCGCTACGCTTGGCAGTGGCTATCTGTGCATAGCGCGGATACTGTGGGTCGGTCTTGCATACGGTAAGGTACATGGTCTTGCCGTCGGGCGAGAAGGTGGCGGCACCCTCGTCTACCTCTGAATTCAGCTCGCCTTCTACTGGCTCCGGCTTCGACCACTTGCCCTTGTCGTCCTTTGTCGAGAAGAAGATGTCGGCAGGCTTCGTGCCGGTGATGCCGCTCAGCTCGTCGCCCTGTGCCTGGTTGCGGGTTGAGGTGAAGTAGAGCTGGTCGTTGTCTTCGCCCGTCAGCATGGGCGAATATTCGGCACGGCGCGAGTTGAATGCGTCCTGCTTCTTGATGGTATAGCCCGAGAGCGCTGCATCCTGCTTCCACTGGGGCGCCATGCGGGCCGATTGTATGCCTGACTTCGTAAGCATGGCCAGTGGAGACTGGATCGTGGATAGTCCGGATTCGGTGGTGCCTAAGCTGTCGATGAGTATCTGGAAGGTCTTCTCGGCATCCTTGTAGTTTCCGTTCTTCAGCTGTAGCTGTCCTAAGTAGAGCAGTGCCGTCGTGTCGGCCTGATGGAAGCGCACGGCATTGTTGTAGGCGGCGATGGCCCGTTGGATGTAGTTGATGCGACGGTAGCAGTCGGCCATCTTCAGGGCACGCTGTCCGCGCAGGGGCCGCTCTTTCGACTTGGTTTGCGAGTAGGCTTTCTTATACTGGTTGGCTGCGTCATAGTATTCGCCCAGGGCAAAGAACTTGTCGCCCTTCTTCATAGCCGTGTCGGCACTGCTGCATGCAGCCAATAAGGCCACCACGGCTAAATATAATATGGTGAATAATCTGCGCATACCCTATTATAACGCAGACCGACAGCGTTTTATTGTGTGAAGGACAACGATTGATTTTTTCGCTATTTTCTTTTGTTTGTAGAGTTACATATTACTCAACTATCGCTCCTTTCCATACCCTCAACTATTATTTTCCATGAGGTAATACGCATGGAAATATGTAAGCAGCTGATTTGTAGAAGATTCTGTTTTTTCCCTCTTCACACATTTTCCATAGGCAACTGATGCAACATTCGAAAAAATATCGTAACTTTGCAAACGAATTAAGTGTCTCGACTATGTATACGCGAACATTGTACTTTTTCATAATAGGCATTCTGTTGATGGCTTGCAATCAGCAACAGCAGGAGGCAGACTCACAGACGGCAGCACGTTGTCTGGAGGAAGCTGAGGCTGCTTTGGCCAATGACAGTATCCGTCTGGGTGAGACCTTACTACGGAAAACCATTCGTATGGCCGAAGAGTCAGAGGATTGGCACACCAATTATATCGCGTACCAACGATTGGCTGAGGCATTATCGCAAAGCAACCCTGAAGAGGCCTTGCGGTTGATGAAGAAAGCCCTAACCATCTACGAGCAGCATCCCGATGAAGAACGCAACTCGGTGACAGAAGGAGATGCTTACCAAGGCAAGAACTATGTTATTCTGCTCGACTATGCAGGCACATACGCTGCACAAGTGGCCTTCGTCAAGGAGGGGACATTCGATGAAGCGCTCGACTTCATCCATCGTGCCTATGACATTGCAGAGAAAAACCAGATGAATGACCTGATGTGCCAGACACTTACCAGTCTTGCAAACATCGCCTGGGCAAAGGAAGACTACCGTCAAGCACTCGACTATGCCCATCGGGCTGAAAACACAGCGACAGAAGAGCTACGGCCAGGCATCTTACAGGTGCTTGCCCGTACTTACCTCAGCCTCAACATGGTCGATTCGGCAGAAACCGTCTATCGGCAGATGGAACCAGGCGACGATGTCCATTTGGCCTACATCGTGCAGAGCAACCTTGCCAAGATTGCGTTCCGACGGCTGGGCGTAAAACAGTTGGAAGACAGCGTGGACGAAGCCTTCGAGCAGATAGAGGACTTCTATTATAAGGCACTTGAACAGAAGGATGAGTACTATCAGGAGACGCTGCGTCAGGAATTGGAGAACCAGCAACTTGAATACCGTTCGCAGATGTACGGCCGCACGCTCCTGATGACTATTATTGCATCGCTCGCTGTCATCCTCGCAATAGTGTTGGTGGTTCGCTACAGGATGCGGGTGCAACGTCAGGAAAAACGTCAGCTGCAGCAGGAGGCAGCGCATCAAAAGACCCTCTTACATCAGGCAAACGAAGTGGTGACGTTCCTGCAGAACTTCATCCTCGAGCGTACTGAGGTGATGGAGAAACTCAACCAGCGCGGTGATGAGATCATCTATCTTAGTCCCCACGAATGGAGCGAGATAGAGCGTACGCTCAACGCCATCGACAATAACCGCTTTGCCAACCTCCGTGAGAAGTACCCCAATATGCAGGAAAACGACATCCGCCTGTGCCTCCTTACCCGACTTGGCATCAGCAACCGCACCATTGGCAACATCTACTGTATCACCATCTCTGCCGTCCAGCACCGCAAGCTCAAGCTGAAGAAGGAAGTGTTCGGAGAAACCAATCCAGACATCACCCTTGAGCAGATGTTGAAGAGTTAAGAGTTAAGAATTAAGAGTTAAGAATTAACAAAAAACAGACAGATATGAAACGGACATTATTTTTTATCGTGTATGTGCTGGCATCATTGACGATGTCGGCTCAAGAAGAATTGCCTGTTGTGGATATACAGAACAGCGGTTGCCTGAATGAGACACGAGGGACAGATTCCCAAAGGGTACCAACAATTGTTCTGACAAAAGAGGGTAGCGCGTTGTCTGTACAACTACTAAACTATGAAGAAAACTGCTGCACAGACGATTTCGGTGTGATAGCCAATGTTAGCGGCGGTAGCGATGGTGCCCCCTGTTCGGTTTCTATTATTGTGGCTCCTTCTGCTGAGTATGATTGTAATTGCATTTGCCCTTACAACGTGTCGTTCACGCTGCGTGACTTGGAGGCCAACACTTTCTACCTGAAGTGCTGGTGGTATGAAGGGGGGGTAGAACTGACTGAAGGACAGTCGTATCAGGCAACCTATGGTGGGTCATTCTATTCCTACCATCCTTTCTTGAAAGAGGGAAAGACGTGGAACTATCAAGAGTATTATCACAACGTATGGGATAATCAGCAATGGACAAAGGAAGTCTCGTATGTCATCAATGGCACCACAGAGATAGACGGCAAGATATATTATAAAATGTATCGCATAAGCGAAGACGGCAACAACTACTATTGCGCTCTTCGTGAGGAGGACAGAAAGGTGTGGCTGTATACCAGCAATGAAGGCGACCATCTGCTTTATGATTTTGGCATGTCTGTCGGTGACAGTTATAAGCCTACCTATGAACCGTTCTTGTTTCAGCTTACTTCCATTAAACCTATGCGGTTCCATGATGATCAACTACTCAACGTGTTTTTTTATGATATGTATAATCGATATGACCCCACAGAGTCACCTATAAACTTTGCTCCAGTTCCTATTATCGAGGGCGTGGGTTGTGAAAATGGCTGGAACATCGTGGATTTTTATGCAGACCAGCCTACAAATGGTATCATTTATGGAGAACGATTCTTGTCCTGCTATGAGGATGGGAAGTGTATCTTTACAGCTGATGATTTCAACAACCTGACGGCTGACATCAACATTGCCTACCGCCCATTCGTCGAAGAAGGTAAGGTGTGGAAAGTTGGTGCTCTCTACACGGGTTATCCAGTGCAGATGGTTGATTACTATTACTTCGATGGTGACACCATCGTCGACGGAAAGACCTGCAAGCAGATGATGCGTCAGGAGTATGTAAATCCTGATTATGCAGAATCCCACAATATTTCACAAGACCCCTCCTTAAGCTATGTGGGAGCATGGTACGAAGAGGACAAGAAAGTGTACGAATACGACACAACAAACAAGCAGTTTAAGTTGATGTACGACTTCTCCCTTGAGGACAATGGCACCTTCCATAAAAATGATCTACCTTATGTGTATGTGGTAGGACCGAGGAAGACTGGAGGAATAAAAGGCTTTAAGGGTGTATATAGAGAAGTTTGGGAGAGAGACGAAGAAAAAATTTACAAGTGTGCCCCTTGGTTGGAAGGTGTCGGAATTGTTTACGGTCCCCCGATGTCAAATATCCTGAATGTAGAATTAGATGATCCAGCGTGGTTCCTGATGGAATGTTATGTTGGTGATGAAGTCATCTACCTCAACGATACTTGGGAGGATGGGGCCACTCCTGCGGAAGGCAGAAAACGCTTCGACTTCACCCATACCATTAAGACGCAACCAAAGGCTCCGAGAAGGGGACCCTCCCAAGGTGAGGAAAGCCAGCTATACGGTGAATACAACAACCTGCAGTTAGACATTAATCTCGACCCGCTGGACGATGAATATCAGGTACGCATCACTGACGAATCAGGTGATGTCGTCTACGAGAAAACCGTAGACGCAGGCAGCATCGTAGGCCTCAACATCGACATCTCTGCCTACCCGGAGGGTCGTTACACCGTTATTGTGGAGAACAGCAGCGAGATCTTCACAGGTGAATTCGAGACACAAACGACAGGAATCGAGGAAAATAGAATAACAGATAGATCAAAGAATGGAAGTATCTATAACCTTCAGGGACAGCGTTTCAGCTCTTTGCAGAAGGGACTGAACATAGTGAACGGACAAAAGATTTATGTAAAGTGACCATCGATAGGATATGAAGAAAGTGATATTGATAACGGGTGGCGCCCGCTCAGGCAAAAGCCGATATGCTGAAGAGCTGGCGCTGTCGCTGAGCAAGAATCCCGTCTATGTGGCTACTGCCCACGTGTGGGATGATGAATTCGCTGAGCGGGTGAAGAAGCATCAGGAACGTCGTGGCCCGGAATGGACGAACATCGAAGAAGAAAAGCTGCTGAGCCGTCACGACCTGACGGGACGTGTGGCTGTCATCGATTGTGTCACGCTTTGGTGTACCAATTATTTCTTCCAGATGCAGGAGGTAGATGCAGCTCTCGAAGCCCTCAAAGCTGAGTTCGATAAGTTTACCGCTCATGATGCTACCTATATCTTCGTGACCAACGAGATTGGTATGGGTGGAGTGAGCGAGAATGCCGTCCAACGGAAGTTCACAGACCTTCAAGGCTGGATGAACCAATACGTGGCCAGCAAGGCAGACGAGGTGATACTCATGGTGAGCGGAATCGCGGTAAAAGTAAAAGGGTAAAAAAGTTAAAAGGTAAAAAATGAGAGCATTTAAGATAGAAAGGCCTGATGAAAGTCTACGGGTAGGCGCGACAGCGGGAATGAGGCTTCGGTCGGCTATTCAGGACAAGATAGACAACCTGAACAAACCGAAAGGATCTTTGGGCGTGTTGGAAGAGCTGGCTATGCAGGTGTGTCTGATTCAGCAGACGCTCACACCTTCGTTGGCTCATCCCTGTCACCTTCTCTTAGGGGGCGATCATGGCATAGAGCGTGAGGGTGTCAGCGTGTCACCTCGTGAGGTAACCTGGCAGCAGATGATCAACTTCACCCATGGCGGTGGCGGTGTGAACATGTTCTGTCGTCAGCACGGTTTCAAGTTACGTATTGTGGATGTGGGTGTGGATTACGACCTCTCGAATATCCCTGGCATCATTAATCGAAAGATAGCCCGTGGCACTCGCAATTTCCTCTATGAACCAGCGATGACAGAGGAAGAGTTTGACAAGTCTATTCAAGTAGGCGTCGATTTGGTCGACGAATGTCTGTCTGAAGGTTGCAAAGTACTATGCATCGGCGAGATGGGTATCGGCAACACTTCGCCATCAAGCATCTGGATGAGTCTTTTCTGTGACATCCCTCTCGACGAATGCATTGGCGCTGGTGCCGGACTCGACACACCAGGCATTCGCCATAAGCGCGAAGTACTCAACAAAGCTGTAGCGCAATGGAAAGCTTTGGGGGCAGCAAATTTTTCACTTTTCACTCTTCACTCTTCACTTCAATATTTCGGCGGCTTTGAGATGATAGCGGCCATTGGAGCCATGTTGCGAGCTGCTGAGCAACACCTTATTGTATTAGTAGACGGCTTCATTATGACGGCCTGTGCTCTTGCTGCCAGTCGGCTATATCCTGCCGTACAGAGCTATATGGTCTTCGGACATTGTGGTGACGAAAGCGGACATCGTCGCATGCTCGATGCGATGGGGGCCAAGCCGCTACTCTCATTAGGCTTAAGGCTGGGCGAGGGTACCGGTGCCCTCTGTGCTTTTCCTATCCTCGACTCAGCTGTACGTATGATGAACGAAATGAATAACTTCGACAATGGAAAAATCACTAAATACTTCTAAGTTTTCCGAGCAAGGCTCGTCTAACCGTAGCCTTTGGTACGACCGCCTATGGGCGGCACTTATCTTCTTCACCCGTCTGCCTTTCTGGCGTATCTATCAGCCGCCCAAGGATGCTTATCAGGGCGTTGTGGAATTCTGGCCTTTGGCAGGTTGGCTTACGGCAGGGGTGATGGCGGGCGTGCTCTACGGTGCCTCGATGGTGTTCAACTATGAGATTGCCATCGTGTTGGCTATCGTCAGTCGGTTGCTATTGACAGGTGCCTTGCACGAAGACGGGCTGGCCGACTTCTTCGACGGTTTCGGAGGAGGTGGACAAAATCGTCAGCGCATCCTCGACATCATGAAGGATTCGCACATAGGCACCTACGGTGTGCTGGCGCTCATCGTTTATTTTGCATTGCTTTTCTTCGTTCTCCACTCCTTGGCACCTGCAGATGCTGCACTTGCTATCCTTGCTATTGACCCATACGCCAAGATGGTGAGTGCCCAAGTGGTACAGATGATGCCGTATGCCCGCACGGAAGAGACGGCCAAGAACAAGACCGTCTATCGTAAGTTTTCTGTAGCTGCTGGTATAAGTCTCGCCATACAAGGCCTGCTGCCCATCGGTCTCTATCTTTGGTGGATGCAAATGCGAATAGAATGGAGTATGCTCATATTCTTTCCCTGTCTGACGATGTACTTCCTCTACCTCTACATCTGGCGTCGTTTGCGAGGCTATACAGGCGACTGTTGTGGCGCCCTCTTCCTGATGACCGAACTGACTGCCTATCTCGTTATCTCTTATTATCTTGCCTAAGTATCTCAGTCATCTGTTGTTATGCAGAGGGGACGCCCTATTTCAGTGGTTGTCGGAAGGTGCATCCGTTTTTCCATTCTGAGCAGCCGTAGGCCGTCTTGCCCTTGATGATGTGACCCTTTCCGCAGAGCGGACAAGGCTTGCCTATTAGTGGGTCGGCAGCTGCGGGTGCTTCTGTTTCTTTCTTCTTCGGTGTGCGTTTCTTTTTCAGGTCCTCGTCGGTGGTCACGGTGATGCGACGGTTGGTAGGGTCGGTGATGACCTGGTTGACGATGTCGGTGACCTGCTGTTTCAGTTCATCTACGAACTGCTGGGCGTCGTACTTCTGGTGCTCTATGTCGCGCAGCTTCTTCTCCCAGATGCCGGTGAGCTCACAGCTCTTCAGCAGCTCCTCGCGGATGAGGTCTATCAGCTCGATGCCGGTGGGGGTGGCCACGAGGCGCTTGCGCTCACGGCGTATGTAATGGCGCTTGAACAGGGTCTCGATGATGGAGGCACGGCTCGACGGGCGTCCTATGCCGTTCTCCTTCATGGCGGCCCGCAGTTCCTCGTTGTCGACGAACTTGCCGGCAGTCTCCATAGCGCGTAGCAGCGAGGCTTCGTTGTAATAGGGTGGGGGCGTGGTCATCTTCTCGGTCAGCGTCGGAGTGTGGGGACCGCTCTCGCCTTTGGTGAAGGTGGGCAGGGTGCGCTCCTCGTCGCTGGGCTTCTCGGAGTTTTCCTGATTATCCGAGACATCCGGAGCTCCCGTACTGTCTGGGGTCTTGGCCCTGACTATGCGCCAGCCGGGATCAAGAATCTCCTTGCCCGTGACCTTGAACTCGATGGCGTCCTTTGTTTTCCCGGATTCGGAATCTCCGGGGGCTACCTCTCCTAAGACGGTGGTAGTAGAGAATTTACAGTCGGGAAGGAAGACACCAATGAAGCGGCGAGCTACGAGGTCGAACACTTTCAGCTCGGCATCGCTCAGACCCTTGGGAATGATGCCCGTGGGGATAATGGCGTGGTGGTCGGTGACCTTCGACGAGTCGAACACGCGCTTCGACTTCTTCAGCGGTTTGCCCCCGATGGGACGGATAAGGTCGGCATAGGGCGCAACGCCGGCGAAGGTGGTCTGGTAGAGACCGTTCATGGTCTGCGGACACTTCGGGTAGATGTCGTCGCTGAGGTACTGGGTGTCGACACGCGGATAGGTGGTGAGCTTCTTCTCGTAGAGCGACTGGATGAGGTTCAGCGTCATCTCGGCCGAGAAGCCGTACTTGCGGTTGCAGTCGACCTGCAGCGACGTAAGGTCGTAGAGCTGTGGCGGCTGCTCCTTGCCCTCCTTCTTCTCGACCTTCGTCACGGTGAAGGGCCGTCCCTCGATGGTCTTGAAGGCCTGCTCGCCCTCTTCCTTGCTGGTGAACTTTCCTTTTGTGGCAGTAAAGGTGGTGTCGCGATAGACGGTGGCCAGAACCCAGTAGGGCTCGGGCTTGAAGTTGTCGATCTCTTTCTGGCGGTTCACGATGAGGGCCAGCGTGGGTGTTTGCACGCGTCCGATGCTGAGCACCTGTCGGTTCTGACCGTATTTCAGGGTGTAGAGGCGCGTGGCGTTCATGCCGAGGAGCCAGTCGCCGATGGCACGCGAGAGTCCTGCCATGTAGAGTGGCTGATAGTCGGCCTGATCCTTCAGGTTGGCGAAGCCCTCGCGGATAGCCTCGTCGGTCATCGACGATATCCAAAGTCGCTTCACGGGACAGCGAGCACCAGCCTTCTGCATCACCCAGCGCTGGATGAGTTCACCCTCCTGTCCGGCATCACCACAATTGACGATGCCATCGGCCTTCTGCATGAGTTGTTCGATGACGGCAAACTGTTTCACGATATGGTCTTCAGGGATGACCTTGATGCCGAAGCGTGGGGGAATCATGGGTAGCTGGGTCAGTGCCCACGGACGCCAGGCCTGGGTATAGTCGCCCGGCTCCTTGAGGGTACACAGGTGGCCGTAGGTCCACGTCACCTGATAGCCGTTGCCCTCCATGTAGCCGTCACGCGATGATGTGGCTCCGATGATACGGGCAATGTCGCGTGCCACGCTGGGTTTCTCTGCAATGCAAACAATCATATAGTGTGTAGTGTTCTTTCTCTTATTCGGATTTGACGATGCAAAGGTAACACTTTAATTACAGAACCGTTGGCCTTTAACTCCCTTTAACGCCCATTATCCGTGCTGAATCCTCTTTTTTTACTACCTTTGTAGCATCGTTTTGATGAAACGAGATCATACAATTATGGACTATCAGGCAATCATAGACAAATATTATCCGCAGGACGACGATTTGCGTCGTCTGCTGATGAAGCACAGCCGACAGGTGGCCGACCGCTGCTTGTTGCTGGCAGGACGCCATCCGGAGTTACAGCTTGACGTAGCGTTTCTCAAAGAGGCGGCTATGCTCCACGACATAGGCATCCGTTGGTGTCATGCACCTGGCATTTTCTGTCAGGGCGATGAGCACTATATCCGTCACGGACTCATTGGCGGCAGGCTGCTGAGGGAGGAGGGCTACGTGCGGCATGCCCGCGTTTGCGAGCGACATACGGGTACGGGCATTACCCGTGAGCAGATTGTGTGTCAGCAGCTGCCCCTTCCTGTAGAAGGTGAATATGAACCTGAGACGCTGGAAGAAAAGTTGGTGTGCTATGCCGACAAGTTCTTTTCGAAATCAAAGCCCGACCGTGTGCTTACTGTCGAACAGGCTGCACAGAGCCTGGCCAAGTTTGGTCAGGAGGGTGTGGCGAAATTCATGCGTTGGGCTGAGATGTTCGAATAGAGAATTGACTTCAGATTATATTTTCTTTCCGAAGGCGATGCAGATGAACGTTTTGGCCAGTATCTGCAGGTCGAAACGCCACGACTGGTGCTCCAGGTAATAGAGGTCGAGCTCCAGTCGGCGTAGCATCTTTTCGAGGGTACCCGTGTAGCCATTGTAGAGTGTGGCGTAAGAGGTGACACCAGGCCTAATCTTGTATAGTTCCACGTAGCGGGGATCTTTCTCAAGAATCAGATTGATGAAGTATTGGCGTTCGGGTCGCGGTCCGATAAATGACATGTCGCCCCTCAATACGTTCCATAGCTGTGGCAGCTCGTCAAGATGGTGGGCGCGCAGGAATTTCCCTATCTTCGTCAGCCGCTCGTCGTCGGGTTCGGCCAGCATAGGCGTACCGTTGTTCTCGTCGTTGACCACCATGGTGCGGAACTTATAGATATTGAATGGTTTTCCTCCCTTGCCTATCCGTTCTTGTTTGAAAATGGCAGGAGCCTTGCTGCTCATTTTCAGACAGATGTAGATGATCAGGAATAGCGGTGAGAACAGCACAAGACACAGGGCTGATACGGTGAAGTCGAATAGGCGTTTGATCATAGTGGTAATCATTCTTCTGAATTTTCAAGATAGACAGGTTGCCCGTTTCGAACGATGCCCCGGTTGAGTACTTTATGGAAAACAATCCAGAACACAATGTCAATGACAACGATTGCAGTCATGGAGAGTGATAGCAGGTGAAGGCCATAATTGGCGAGGATGAAGAATACAGCCAGTGAATAGATGACAAGGAGCGACTGGTGTTGGCTCAGTCCGCTGCGCATTAGCTTGTGGTGTATGTGGTTCTTGTCGGCATGGAAGATGTTGACGTGATGGCAGGTGCGGATGAACGATACGCGCGCTACATCAAAACAGGGTACCAGCACAAATGAATAGGCCAGCAGGAAGGAGTCGACATGGAAGCTGATGGCGTGCGGACGGTCCATGATGAGCTTCACTGCGAGGAATCCCAGCGTATAGCCCAACGTCAGTGAGCCTGAATCACCCATGAAAATCTTGCGGTTTTTCTCGCTCTTGCCGAATAAGTTGTAGTAGAGGAAAGCGAGCAATACACCCATTAGTCCTGCTATGAGAATACAATAGACCAGCATGCTTTCACGAAGGAAATACAACAAGAAACCGCTCAGGGCGACGAACGACAGTCCGGCCGACAGGCCGTCGATACCGTCAATGAGGTTGATGGCGTTGCAGATGTACACCACTACAAACAGTGTCAGCGGTGCACCGATAAGAAACGGTATCTTATGGATGAAACAGAAACCGTACAGATTGTTGATGTAAAGTCCTGACAAGGGTAGGACGGCAGCCGCAATAATCTGTGCCGTGAATTTGGTCTTCGGACCCAGTCCCACCAGATCGTCGATGATGCCTGTGCCATAGATAATGAGCAGGCTGATCATGAATCCCACCGATGATGTGTTGATGTGTATCCAGTCTTGCTGGCTCTGCAGACTATTGATACCCATTACGACAAGCGATGCCAGCAACATGCTGGGCATGAAGCTGATGCCGCCTAAGCGGGGGATAGCATTCTTGTGGACCTTGCGCCCATTAGGGATGTCATAGAGACCTTTCTTTTTGCAGAACCGAATAATATAGGGAATGCAGGTAAGCCCGCAAACCATGCTCAGCAGAAAGGAAATGACAACATATATATATTCCTGACATATATCTGGCATAGAATAATCTTTTTTTATATATAACTCCTTTTCTGGCAAAATATTATAAATCTATCCATTTCTTTTTCGCCCTATTCGTTCTACTATGCCTGAAACAGGCAGATTCATTGGTCTGCAGAGACAAATTTGAGGGCAGCAAAACTGCTGCCCTCAACCAACACAAAAACTAAACTAGACTTAACTAAGCATAACTTGGACTTTCACAAGCCCTTGCAATGCGGTTGCAAATATACTAATTTGTTTTTAATTGACCATAAAGAATTGGAAAAAAAATGTATATTACGCACATTTTTCTTAAATTTCCAGTGTTTTGTTTTGAAGTAGACTGTCCAAAATGGTCATAGCAGCCATGGCTTCGACCACAGGAACGGCTCTTGGCAGTACGCACGGGTCGTGACGTCCGTGAGCTGTGAAAGTGATGGGGTTTCCCTGTAAGTCTACGGTGGGCTGGTCGCGCAGCAGTGTGGCCACTGGCTTAAAGGCTATGCGCATGTAGATGTCCTGTCCGTTGCTGATGCCACCCTGTATGCCACCACTATGGTTGGTCATGGTGTCAAGGACTGGTGGTTTGCTGTTGTCGTTGTTTTTTCCATTGGCAACGAACACGTCGTTCAGCTCACTACCACGGCAGGTGGCACAGGCAAAGCCTTCGCCATATTCAAATCCTTTGGCGGCATTGATGCTGAGCATGGCCTGAGCAAGCATGGCGTGGAGTTTACCAAACTCGGGTTCGCCCACTCCTGGCGGACATCCCCTCACTACGCAGGTGATGATACCACCGATGGTGTCGCCCTCGGCTTTCACCTGAGCGATGAGCTCTTCCATCTGCGCTGCCTTCTCAGGGTCAGGACAGCGAACGGCGTTCTGCTCAGCCAGTGCGATGTCGTACTGGCGATAGTCGCGATCAATGGCAATGCTGCCCACCTGGGATGTGTAGGCAGCTATGCTGATGCCTAAACGTTGCAGCGCGAGCTTGGCCAGTGCACCGCCTACGACGCGGCTGATAGTGATACGGGCCGACGAACGTCCCCCGCCCCGATGGTCGCGTATGCCATACTTCTGATAGTAGGTATAGTCGGCATGAGATGGGCGGAAGAGCGTGCGCAGGTTGTCGTAGTCGCTGGAGTGCTGGTTCTGGTTGCGCACCAGGAAACCTATAGGACAGCCAGTGGTATATCCTTCGAACACACCGCTGAGCAGCTCTATGCGGTCTGCCTCATTACGCGCAGTGGTGATGGCACTCTGTCCGGGACGTCGACGGTCAAGCTCATGCTGAATGAAGTCCATGTCGACCTTGATGCCTGGTGGCATACCGTCGACGACACCACCCACGCCCTCACCGTGGCTCTCGCCAAAAGTAGTAAGGGTGAAAATATTACCAAAGGTGTTGCGCATTCTTGCTTTTATTTACATCCACCGCAGCCTCCCTCACCGCATCCTTCGCAATCCTCGCAGCCACCGCATTCGCAACTGAGACTTTTCAGTAGCTTCTGGATTTCCTCGATAGTGGCTTCGCGGTTTTCGAGCACCACACCAGTAAAACAGAGTGTCAGTCCTGCCAACGGGTGATTGGTGTCGATGATGACCCCGTCGTCGTTGACTTCAGCAACTCGTGCCATGATGCGTTTGTCTTCGTAGTCGATCAGGGTGATGACCGCACCGGGGAAGATGTTCTCATGGTCGAATTTCCCGTTGACGAAGAATTTCTCACGCTCCATCTTATGTACGCATTCTGCGTCGTATTCACCGAAGGCATCAGCGGGTTCGATGGTGAAGTCGAATTTCTCACCAGGCTGCAAACCGGCAATGTGTTGTTCGAAAGCATCGAGTGACACGCCAAAACCCGTAATGAACTGGAATGGTCTGCCCTGTTGTGTCTGTTCCACGAGCGACTTCTTTCCGTCCTCGACGGAAAAGAGTTGGTAGCTCACGGAGATGAATTTATTCTGTGTATTGTCCATTCTTTGGTGATAGTGGAGATTAGGCAATAGCGGTCAGATCCTTCTCGGAAATGAACTTCAGGTTGTTCAGGATGATGGCCTCACGAGCACCGTCGGTATCGTCGGTACGGAAGATGAGGATGCCCTTGCCTGCAAGTAGGAATGAATACATGTAAGTGATGCTGATATTGGCCTTGCTGAAAGCATCGATGGCGTCGGCAGCACATCCGGGCTGGTTGTCAAGCTCGATGGCAAACACGTCGCTCAGTGCTACAGCCACGCTGGCTTTCTTCAACTCTTCATAGGCACGCAATGGCTCGCTGCAGATGAGGCGGTAGATACCATACTCTGCCGTGTCGGCAATGGTCGAAGCGATAATCTGGATTTTCGCCTCTTTCAGAACGTTGAGCACCTTGACGAGTGTGCCTGAACGGTTCTCGATGAAAATGGATAATTGATGGATAGTCATAGTTGTTGTCGTTTATTATGTCGTTATTACGTTGTTACGTTATTTTAGAAAAGCTTTCTCAGGTCTTTCACTCTGACGGCTTTCTTCTCGTCGCTCACAGCCAGCGTTCCCTTTGGTACCAGACGCACCTTCGGTGTGACGAGTATCTCGTCCTTGAGCATACGGGTAATGGTCTTCTCCAGCTTCTGAAGTCGTGAATAGTCGTCGGTGAACATGCCTACCAGCTCCACGTCGACGGTCATCGTGTCGTTACCGTCCTTGGTTTCGAGCGTGATGAGATAGTCGGTCGAAAGCTCCTTGAACTTCAGCAGTATCTTCTCAATCTGGATGGGGAAGATGTTCACACCCTTCAGAATCATCATGTCGTCGCTACGGCCTTGCAGGCGAGCGAGACGCTTGTGGTGGCGTCCGCAGGGACATTCGCCGGGCAGGATGCGGGTCAGGTCGCGGGTGCGATAACGTAGCAGAGGCATGGCCTCGCGGTTAATGGTGGTCAGTACCAGCTCGCCTAACTGTCCGTCGGGCACGGGTTCGAGTGTCACGGGATCAATGATTTCGACGATGAAGTAGTCCTCCCAGATATGCAGTCCGTTCTGCTCCTGACATTCGAAGGCCACACCAGGTCCCATCATTTCTGAAATGCCATACGAGTTGTATGCCTTTACACCCAGGTTCTCCTCGATGCGCTTGCGTTGTTCCTCGCTGTGGGGTTCGGCACCAATGCATAGCACGCGCAGCTTCGTGTCGCGGCGAGGGTCACAGCCTTCCTGTTGCATCACCTCGTAGATGCGCGAGGCATACGAGGGGATGGCGTGGAGCACTGTCGTCCCGAAGTCACGGATGAATTTAATCTGTCTCGTGGTGTTGCCGGCAGCAGCAGGCACGGTGAGCATGCCTACCTTTTCTGCACCGTATTGAAAACCCAGCCCGGCAGTGAACATACCGTAACCGGCTGAGTTCTGGAATACGTCTTCAGGACGGCTGCCTACCATCCACAGACAGCGGGCCACGGCATTTGCCCACTCCTCAATGTCTTTCTGCGAGTGAAGCACTACGGTGGGATTGCCCGTCGTACCACTTGACGAGTGCAGACGCACACATTCTTTCATAGGTACGCACGCAAGGCCGAAGGGATAGTTCTCCCTGAGATCCTCTTTGGTGGTGAATGGCAATTTCTTTACATCGTCGAGCGACTGGATGTCATCGGGCTTAATGCCCAGCTCGGCAAACCGTTTCTGGTAGAACTCCGAGTACATGCAGTGCTGCACGGTCTTTTTCAGACGCTCCAACTGAAGTTTCTCCAGTTCCGGGCGGCTCATGGTCTCGAGCTCAGGATTGAAATAAGGTGAATAGCTCATATTCTTAAAAATGTTGTAAAATGTCAAATTGTCGTTTTGCGCCCCCAAAGTTAGACATTTTTCTGTAATTGAGCAAACCTTTTGCGTTTTTTATTTGTTTTTTCTTGTTTTCTCAATCAAACTGAGCAATGCCTTCGTCTGGTAAAGGCGGGAGACTGCGTGCAATTGTGTTAAATGTTGTTACAGTTTCCATTTGTCAGTCATAATCCATGATTATTTTGTAATTTTGCAACGAATTACCAACCTTAACAAGAATATAAGATGAAGAAGATTCTATTCACCCTGGCGCTTGCTGCCATAGCCAGCCTGAGCGCCTCCGCACAACTTTTGTACAAAATCAGTGGTAAGGGACTTACGGCTCCCTCCTACATTGTAGGCACTTATCATCTGGCTGATGCCTCGTTCGTCGACTCTATTCCTGGTATGCGTCAAGCTATGGCCGACTGTCAGCAGGTCTATGGCGAACTGATGATGAATGAATTGTTTGCTCCCGACAGCCTTGCCCTCTTGCAGCAGGCCATGATGTTGCCAGGAGAGATGACGCTCGACAGCCTGCTTACTGCCGATGAGATGAACCGCGTGAATAGCTATATGAGAAAGACGATCGGTTTGGACATGACTAATCCGCAGGTGGCTCAGCAGATGGGCAAGATGACCCCGCAAGCCTTGAGTCTTGTGTTTTCCATATTCAGTTATTTAAAGAAAGGCGAAAAGTTTGATCCGACGAACGGCTTTGATAACTATTTCCAAAAAGAAGCCCATGCTCAGGGAAAGACCGTAGGAGGACTGGAGACAATGGCTTTCCAGATAAAAGCCCTCTATGAAGGAAAGTCGTTGGAACGACAGAAGGAACTGCTGATGTGTCAGGTAGACAACTCCGTGTTCATGGATGAGATGGCTGATCGCATTGTCAAAGCTTTCTATGCACAGGACTTGGATGGCGTCAAGGAGGCTATGGACATGAAGCTCCATAACTCGTGCGACAACATGCCGGAAGAGGATGCCCAGCTCGTTGACAACCGCAATGCCGACTGGCTGACGAAGATGCCTGCCCTGATGGCACAGAAGCCTACGCTCTTTGCTGTGGGTGCGGCTCATCTGCCTGGAGAGAAAGGTGTGCTCAACCTGCTGCGTCAGGCAGGATATACTGTCGAGGGCGTCAAATGAGCGCTCAAGCGTCTTCTCGCAGGAACTGAACTATACAAAAGAAGCCTCCCTTCACTGTTAGGTGTGGGAGGCTTTTTTTGCAATGCTTGGTCAAAGTTTTCGCTTGTCGATGACGTGTGCGCTCTTTCCCTGACTGCGTTCGATGGTGTTGGGAGCCTTCAGCTGTACCTTGGCGGCGATGCTGAGCACGCTCTTCAGCTTCGAGGCAAGCTTCTTCTCGAGTTCGGCCACGGCGGCAGGCGTGTCGAAGGTCGAGGTGAACACCTCCTGGCGCAACTCTACCTGCACCTGCAGCGTGTCGAGGTTGTTCACGCGGTCTACAACGAGCATGTAGCGCGGAGCAAACTCCTTCATCGAGAGTACAACGCTCTCGACCTGCGACGGGAACACGTTGATACCGCGGATGATGAGCATATCGTCAGAACGGCCCTCAATGCGACCCATGCGGATGCTGGTGCGACCGCAGTCACACTGTCCCTCCATGAGGCTGCAGAGGTCGCGGGTGCGATAGCGCAACACGGGCATGCCTTCCTTGGTCAGTGTGGTGAACACCAACTCACCTTGCTGTCCGTTGGGCACAGGCTCAAGGGTGACGGGGTTGATGATCTCGGGATAGAAATGGTCCTCGCAGATGTGTGAGCCATGCTGCATCTGACACTCGTAGCTCACCGAGGGTCCCATGACTTCGGAGAGTCCGTAGATGTTGTAGCCTTTCAGGCCGAGGCGCTCCTCAATCTCCTTTCGCATGCTCTCCGTCCACGGCTCGGCACCGAAGGCGCCCACGCGCAGCTTGATCTGATCTTTGGTGATGCCCATCTTGTCCATGGTCTCGGCCAGGTAAAGGGCGTAGGATGGCGTACAGGCAATGCCCGTGATGCCAAGGTCGCGGATAAGCTTCAGGTGCTTCTCGGTGTTGCCCGTACCTGCAGGAATGACGCTGGCTCCAAGATGCTCCACGCCATAGTGGGCACCAAGACCGCCAGTGAACAATCCATAGCCGTAGGCCACTGAGAAGGTGTCATCGCGCGTCACGCCGTATGCGGTCAGACAGCGTGCCATACACTCGCTCCAAACGCCTATGTCCTTACGGGTGTAGCCTACGATGGTGGGGTTACCCGTGGTGCCCGATGAGGCGTGTACGCGGATAATCTCGCTCTTAGGAGCTGCCTGCAGGCCGAAGGGATAGTTGTCGCGCAGGTCCTTCTTCGTGGTGAAGGGCAGCTTGCGGATGTCCTCGATGGTCTGGATGTCGTCAGGACGGATGTCCAGTTCCTGCAGTTTGTTACGGTAGAAAGGCACGTTGTGGTAGACGTACTCAACGATTTTGTGGAGTCGCTTGCCCTGAAGGGCACTCATCTCGTCGCGACTCATACACTCTTTGTTTGGATTCCAAATCATTGTAAAGTCTAAAGTTTATTGTGAATTATTGGTTCTGTTTCAATAGCTTGTAGTATTCTGCCGCTCCGAGCAGGAAACAGCCTGTGCCGTAGTCCTCGAAGTCGGGAATCTTCGTGTAGCTCAACGGCTGACCGGCCGAGGGATCCTTGCCTGTGCCCTGCATCCAGCCTAAGAATCCGTCGGGGTGGACGGCATCGCGAACCATTGCCGTCCAGGCACGGTCGCAAGCAGGCCGGTAGACGTCGGCCTTGAGATATCCCTTCTGTATGCCCCATGCCATGCCGTAGAGGAAGAGGGCTGTGCCCGAGGTCTCTTTCATGGCATAGTTGGTCGAAACGAGACTGGGGTTCCAGAAACCATCCTCGCGCTGACATTTCAGCAGCGCTGCCGACATGAGCACGAAGTCACGCTTCAGCTGCTTGTAGACCTTGTCCTTGGGCGACGTGTAGTTCATGCAGCGCACCAGTGCAGCATAGACCCATCCGTTGCCTCGGCTCCAATAGCACTGCTGCCCGTCTGGCTCCTTGTAGGGCGGCACGTAGTCCTTGTCACGCCACCACAGTCCTTCCTTCACGTTGAAGAGTCCTCCGGCCAGGGTGTCGCGGCTCCAGGTGTACATCTTCATGGCGTGGTCTATGTAGCGGTGGTCACCCGTGATCTTTGACATCTGGAAATAGATGGGCATGCCCATCTGAATGGCGTCTATCCAAGTCCACCAGCCATAGAGCGAGCTGAGGATGGTCTGGGTCTTCTGGTTGGTACCGCTCTTTTTGTTCGGCGTCACCATCTGTTGTTCCAGGTTCTCCTTCACGTGGACAATCTTCTCTTCGCCTCCGCTCTGTATGTAGCGCTCCAGATAGGTCTGCGCACAGCACTGGTCGTCGGCATCGTTGGTGCCGATGCCATTGCGCGGTGTCCACTGATGGAAGGAAGCCCAACGGTCGGTATAGTCGATGTAGCGTTGCTGCGGGTCTATCTCGTAGAGCGTCATCAGTCCCTCGTAGTAGACGGCACGCGTCCACAGGCTCGAAGGCCTGATACGGTTTACGTTGGTAGGCACCGTCGGGTCTTCGTACTTGGCCATGAAGTAGTCGTTGGCACGTTGGGCCACACTCAGCACATCACTGGCCTTGGTCTGTGCGAAAGAGGTGACCGATGTCGCGGACATGCACAGAAATATGAGAAAATGTTTTAACATAATGCTGGCTTGCTTGTAATTTTGGTGACAAAGGTACAAAATAATTATCAAAACATCGTTCCATTTCATATTTTTTTTGTAACTTTGCAACCAAAATGCTATTAACTAAGAACCGAAATATGAAAATCAGACTAACTTTGGCCGCCTTCTTTGTTGGTGCAGCTATGATTGTCAGTGCAAATCCCATCACCAGATCGCAGGCTCGCGTCGTGGCCCAGGAGCTGGTGGGCATTCACGATCTGCAGTCGGACGAAGTGCCTATTTCACCTTATTATATATTCTCACGTGGCGAAGGCAAGGGCTTCGTCATCGTGTCGGGCGACGATACTACCGCTCCCATCCTCGGCTATACCGAACAGGGTGACTATGACTCCGAGCAGCTACCCGACCAGCTGAAGGGCATGCTGAAGACCTGGGGCAAGAATATTGCCGAGGTGCAGGCCCGCAAGGTGGCTCCCGCTCCGTCCATGCGGAAAGCACGTGCAAGAGCCATTGCCGACTACAAGCAGGACTGGCAGAACGTGCCGGCATTAGTGAAAACCCACTGGCACCAGTCCACGCCATACAACAACCTGGCTCCCGTGAAGCCGGGAAAGGGACGCTGCATGACGGGCTGTGTGGCTACGGCCGGTGCGCAGGTGTCCTACTATTTCCGCAAGGACTGCAACACCGAGCTGCAATACAACACACCTACCTACGACTATGGAACACCCATTACTGTTTCGCTTCCCAAGGGCAAACCCATTAACTGGAACCTGATGAAGCTCAGCGGTACTGGCTCAGCCAAGCAAGACAGTGCCGTGGCCGTCCTGATGTATGCCCTTGGCACATCGGCATGGCTGACCTATGGCGACGGCGACGGCACAGCCACCAGTGGCTACAACAGCAACATGGGCGATGCCATGAAAGGCCAGTTAGGACTGAACTACGAACACCGCTATAAGGACGACATGACTGAGAAAACCTGGGAGACGCTCATCTACAACAACCTGAAGACAGGGCGCCCCATGCTCTACTCAGGCTATAAGGACGAAGAGACGGGCGGCCACTCCGTGGTGCTCGACGGCTATCAGGCCAGCACGGGACTCTACCACTTCAACTTCGGATGGGGCGGACAGGGCGACGGATGGTACACCGTTGACAACGAAAGAGGCATGAACGGCTTCAACCAGTACATGGATCTGGTCTACAACATCACGCCACTGCGTCAGAACCTTGCAGGACAGCTTCAGGTAGAGACCGTCTATCACAAGGCGCCCACGACGGTGAACGTGCATGTAGAGAACAATGGCACGCTCGACTATTCCGGCTTCCAGCTGTTTGTCAACAATAAAGCCCAGCTGCCTACGGGACAGCCTTCGGGCAAGGACGAGACCCTGGTGGTGGCATCGGGCGCATCGGCCGACCTGACGCTTACGATGAACAACACTACGCAGAAAGAACAGGTCTACCTGTTCCTCTGCGACAAGAACAAGAATGTCATAGACTCGTGCCATGTCGGCGTGACGCCTACCGTGGCCGACCTCAGCCTGAGCTCCATCACCGTGGATGCCAGCGACGAGATTCACTCAGAGGCGGGATATGACTTCCAGGTGGTCAACAATACGTCGGTCAACATCACCGCTACGCTGACCAATGGCGATGCAGGAACCTTCTGCATGCCCGCCCTTCAGTGCTACCTCTATAAATACAACGCTGCCACCAATGAGTGGGAACGCGGAACGGGACGTGTCGTGAACAACCTGACCTTCGAGAAGGGACAGACCCAGGAGGCCGTGTTCGCTTTCACCTATCTTGAGGAGGGAGCACTCTACAAAGCCAGCATGAACACCACCGTGAGGGCAACCGAGAATACCGAGCTGACCCTGGCTACCGACAAGAGCGAAGTGTTCTTCGTGGTGAGAGCCTCTGACCTGACCATGACGACTGACGGTCGCACAGCTACCGTGAGCGGACGCTGGAATGAAGCCCTGTTCCGCCAGAAGGCAACCGATGCCACCGTCTGCTCCTACGATATTACAGGGCTGACACAGCTCAACTCGCAGCCCGTCGCAGCCAATCCCAATGCGGTGT
This sequence comes from Prevotella sp., assembly GCA_017554385.1. GTDB lineage: Bacteria > Bacteroidota > Bacteroidia > Bacteroidales > Bacteroidaceae > Prevotella. Next base: position 51,215 of record JAFZIL010000082.1, read on the forward strand.
TCTATGCGAAGGCCGAAGATACTGAGTGGCTGAAATACGACAATGTGGTGGTGGGCGACCGCTGCCAGCACCTTGTGGTCACCTCGGATGCAGAGTTCATGCCCATGAAGGCGTTCACCGCAGCAAAGGCCTCGTTCGTCCTGACCAGCGTCCGCACCGACCTGTGGCAGGGCACGCTTGTTCCCTTTGCAGTGAAAGCACCCTATGGCATGCAGGTGAAGAAAGCTGTAAGCTATGACCGAAACACTATTGAGCACGAATATGTGGACTTGGTCGACGCCATGTCGGTGATCATCTACCTCAGTGGTCATAAAGCCCTCAACACCCTTGAAGGCGAGGAGACCGCCATCTCGGCAGGCAGCACCGAACTGAGCATGTTCGACGGCCTGTTGCGCGCATCGACACTCATCACTGCGCTTAACGAGGAAGAAAAGCCCTGGGCTCTCGGCGAGATGGTAGGCCTGCTCTACTATCTTGAGTCCGACCAGACACAGATAGAACCGTTCCAGCCTGTGCTGATCAATGCTCCATACGCCCGTATGCGCACCACCAGCGAGACACAGGTCGACAAAGCCTACTGCACACTGGCCGAAGCCATCAATGCTGCCTACGAAGCCATCGCCTCGCATCCGGCAGCATCGCAGCAGGCACTGGAGGCCCTGCAGGCAGTAATGAAGGAGGCCGAGGACATGCTGACCTACCGTAGCCAGGACCAGTCGGATGGCATCATCGCCCAAGCCAACACGCTGAAGGATGCCGTCAATGCTTTTCTGAATGCTTCTGTCGACGGCATCTACGTTCAGTCGCACGATGAGTCTTCAGCCTCAGTTCCAACACGCTATTTTAATCTTTCCGGCCAACGCCTCAGCCAGCGGTCATCGCGAGGCATCACGGTCGTGGTCGACAAGGAAGGAAAAGCCCGTAAACAGTTTGTCAGATAATCATCCATGCACCCCATATCATATCTTCAACCATTCCTATGACAAAGCAACCATACCATTTCCACAGCCTGTCGCTGCTGCTGATACTTCTCAGCATGCTGAGCGTCGGACCGAAGGTCCTTGCCATACCCCGTGGCGAAGATGCCAGCTCCAAGGATAAGCTGCTCATTGTCGGCCTGGATGCCGACTATGCGCCCTTGGAATATGTCGACGATAAAGGCAATGCCCACGGCTACGACGTAGAGTTTACCAATGTCCTCATGAAGCGACTGGGGCGTAAGTTCACCTTTGCCCCCAACAAATGGGAGAACATTGCGGGCGACGTGCTCCACGGACGTGTTGACCTGGCCATGATGATCTATTCGCCCTACCGCAAGGACAGTACCAACTACTCGAGGGCCGTCTTCCGACTCTATTACCAGGTGGTCTACAGAAAGAGCGACGAGGATACCTTCAACTTCCGTAACCTGAAGGGTAAGCATATTGCCCACATGAGGTCGCGCCCTATCGGTCTGATGCTCGAACAGGAGCAGGCCACCGGCACCCATGTGACCGACCTCGCCCAAGCCTTCATCGACCTTGAAAAGGGCAAGTACGATGCCGTCATCTGCTTCCGTTACCAGGCCCGCTACATCATTTCCCATTACGGCTTGCAGGACCTCATCACCGAGGACCTGTCGCTCCAGCCGCGTGAGTACTGCTACGTCAGCCCCAGCAAGCAGCTCATCGATGCCATCAACGCAGAGCTGAAGAAAATGGAAAAGGAGGGAATCATTGACGACATCTACGGTAAGGAAATCAAATCGCAGTTCGGACGCATCGAGATTCCCAACTGGGTATGGATCCTGTTGGGCTCGCTGGTATCACTGCTCCTGCTTATACTCGCTATCATCTATCATCGCTCCAACGTCAAGCTGACGGCAGAGCACCAGAAGCTGGCCGATGCCTACGACCAGCTGGCCGAGAAGAACAGTGCACTTGTCACTGCCAACGAACGGGCCGAGGAGTCGTCGCGCATGAAGACGGCCTTCATCCAGCAGATCTCCCACGAGATACGCACACCGCTGAACATCCTGAACGGCTTCACGCAGATACTGACTAATCAGGAGATGGAGCTTAATGATGAAGAACGGAAGGATATCAGCCAGCGCATCAACGCCAGCACACAGCGCATTACAGGTCTTGTCAACAAGATGCTGGAGCTCTCGGAGGCCAGCAGCCAGACCTTCATTCCGCTCATTGACAAGGTCAACGTAGAGCAGATTGTGAATCAGGCCGTCAAGGAGTCGGGCATTACCGAAGTAAACCATATCGCATTCCGTTTGCAGATGGACGAAAGGGTTAGTCAGATTCTGCTGCAAACCAACCTTCGGCAGGCTGCACGCTCATTGGTGCTTCTGCTCGACAATGCCCAGAAGTTCACCAAGGGAGGCGAGGTGCGGCTCCTTGTCAGCAAGAAGCGTGCAGAGCCTACCGCCGACGGTCCATCGATTCCCTATGTAGAGTTTGTGGTGGAAGATACGGGTATCGGCATACCTAAGGAAAAAGCCGAAGAAATCTTCGACGCCTTCCTACAGCTCGACGACTATTACGACGGTACCGGCATAGGCCTTACGGTGGCTCGTTCCGTGGCACGCAGACTTGGCGGCGATATTCGTCTCGACACCACATATACGGATGGTGCCCGATTCATCATGAGGCTACCTATTAGCTGTTGATAGAATATATTGTATTTGCAACGTGCTTCGGACCCTCCCCTCCCATGTAGGAGAGGGTAGGGGTGGGGTGAGTATCTTCATAAACAGCGTAAAAATTTCAGTGGTTTCCGTGTGACCTGAATAATAGCCAACAATGTGACTACGTCTCTAGATCGATACAGAACCTGTCTACTATCCATTTCACAATGTGTGGTGGCAGCACTTTCATGCCTGGCTTCAAGCCCATCAGCGTCAACTCTTTGTGGTACGGCTGGCACCAGTTGAACAGTGTCCGCACCGTCACACCCGCTGCCTGGGCCAGTTGTTGTTTCGTCATTGCTTTCATAGAAACTTCATTAATTATGCATTATGCATTGCAAAACCATCATACTTTTAGTGTCTAAGTGCCATACTTACGAGTCGGAAACAGCATATCTACGATGTCGATCTTCGCGGCCTTCTGGGCCTTGGTGGCTCGCTGCTCCAGGATGCTGCTGACGGTGAAGGGGTGACCGAACACGTCGCTGGCAGCCTCGGCCACGTCGTACCACTCGCGGTATGTGTCGCCCGTCTCGTCGGTATCGGGGAAGAGGATGACCTTGCGGCCAGCCAGCGGCCTGAGTTTCGCCACGTTCAACTCTGTCTTTCCGCCCGTGGCCAACCAGATATATTCGGGTTTCACCTCCGACATGATGATGGCGGTCTTCTCGCTTTCAACTACAGCGGTAGCAAATTTTTCACTCTTCACTCTACACTTTTCACTTAGAAGGTGCAGTCCAAACAGGCAGTGCTCGCTCTTGAAATCCTCAGGCAACTGCCCGTTGCGCTTCAGCAGGTAGTTCACCCATGTAGGCTTGCGGTCATGGTCGCGGTGACAGTCGGGGCGGTAGTACATGATCTTGCCATCGTGCAACATGTCATGCTCGTCAATCTGCCAGAAGATGACACCGCCGTCGCGACTCATTCCCAGACGATAGCGTAGTGCCGCCCGCTGCATCTGCTCCTCTGTCAGGTAGCCATTGGCCACGAGAGCCTTGCAGAATGGTGATTTGTAGGAGAGCCTGCGCTGCCACATCGGGTGCATGTCCCGTGGCCGGTCGTGACCCAGCTCGTGCCTCAGTGCCTTGAACGTATTGCAGAATACTTCGTCAATCTTCATCTTCTCTTAACCACGAATTTCATGCGCTCGAGCTCTGCTCGCTTGCTACCAACGGGACGCAAGAATTACACGAATTATGGCGGTAGCAAATTCTTCACTCTTCACTCTTAACTCTTCACTTCTTTCTGGGGGTTCTGGAAGCCTCACCCCTCATATTGGAGTCCCCCTTACAGGGGGACGGAAATATGAAGGGGGATGGAGGCTTCAGAAGGGGGCTGGCTGATAGAAGGTGCGACGGTCGCGCTCCACCCTGACGATGACCTTCTCGTCCTGAGCCCGCTGCAGCAGTTTGTTGTAGAACTTATACTGGGTGATGTTTGCCAGTCGGCATACCTCTGTGCGCAGTTCTGCGCCGCCAATCTCCTCCCTGCCGCGCATGGCATCGAGGAACAGGCGCATTATGTCGATCTGCCAGCCCTGCTCCACGCTGTCATCATGCACGATATACTCCGCATTCAACTGCGGCAACCGCTCCTTGGCATCCTGTTCGCCCCCTCCTTTTGGAGGGGGAAGGGGGGAGGCTTCCCTCGGCAGCCCGTCATCGTCCACCTCAAAGTACATTGTCTGCTCGATGTCGTACTTACGCGTCAGCGTCTGCTCCAACTTGAAGACGCGCTGCGGCATCATCTTCTCGCACGCATACACCTCGAACGCCTTGTTCATCAGTTCTGTGCCGATCCATCCGCGCAAGTTACGGTCTTCGCCGCTCTTGTTCTGGTGCAGCACACAGACAATGCAGCAGTTGCTGGCGGTAGCCAAATGAAGCAGTTCTTCCATCACTTCCTGTGCCAGCACACCGTCGTTGATATCGTTTACCAGGTCGCGGATGCCGTCAACAATCACCAGGTCGGGCTTGCACCGCGTGATGGCCTCAGTGAGTAACGCCCGCCGTTGTTTCCACTCCACTGCGCGGACGTTGAAAACATCGCAATCCGGCTGCTCGCCAACCATCCGCAACACCCTGTTCTTCAGAATGTCCTGTGTCGATTCATCGCTCTGCTCCGTGTCGTACCAAAGTAGCCGCAATCGCTCTTCGCGCATCCTATGGAATGAGAGCACATTGCGCAAAACACAGCACGCCATCAGCATACTCGTCACAAACGTCTTTCCACTCTTCGCCTTACCCGTTATGGCTACCAACTCGCCTCTTGGGAAACACAGTTTGCCGAACAGCCGGAACAGGAACTCCATAGGCGGCAGCTCCTTCTCCGGCGTAATCCTCAGTTGTTCCAGCAATAGCATCTGTGGACTTAGTGAAGTCTCTTCTCCGGCATGGGTCAGTTCCGAGTCCAGTTGGTTCATTATGTCATCTTTCATAACCTTGTCGTTTTTACGTGATTCAACATACTTCTTGCATCGCGATTGCACCCGCAAAGTTACGAAAAACCGTCCATATCCACCCTTTACGCCACAATGAAAAGCCCGACCGTTCGAGGTCGGAACGGTCGGGCAAAATCTTCGGAAATGCCTTTCTACAAAGGGCTTTCGTTAAAGGTCGGAAATGGTCGGAAGAAAATTCTCCATAGCATCGGCATCAACTGAAATTTCCTTCTTCGGCTTGGCTAAGTGAAGCGGTTCACCCTGCTTTGTGAAACACTGTGCAGCCAATTCCTTGATTCGTGCCTTGGTGATAGTCTTGGCCCCAATCATATCAGCGAATACCTTGTAGAGCATCATCCTTGCAGTCTCCAGCGTCTTCAACCATTCTATGGGTCTTACTTCAGACGGTTGAGATGTAGAGAAGCCCATCAAGAAGAGCCAACAACTCAGTTCTGTATCAGGCGTGATGAACCCCTTTTCTACTAAGAACATAAACCATTGTTTCCCCTCTTGTTCGTTATGGTGCAGCGGAAAGTGTGGCACGTCGCGCACCGTTCCACCTTGTTCCTGATACACTACCTTGGCCCCGCTCTCCACAAACATATTGAGCTGATGGATGGTCGCACCCTTCAGCACGTCCAAACTCTTTTCCATCAATGCCAGTTTAGCTTCTTGTGTCATTTTCTTTTCCTCCCCTTTTTATATGCAACATTGGCACCTTTTTCTATCATGTTGTTCCACTGGTCTACATCGTAGTCGTTCCACTGGTCTACATCGTAGTCGTTCCACTGGCGGGCATCCTTCATGCCACTGGCCTCGTTAGTGTTGCTCTGCAGTATGAGCGGTGCGCCAGCCCGTGCCAACTCCACTTCTTCTGTATGCTGTCGCCGACGGTTTATGCGCTCCTGCTCTTTCAGCCGCTCGCGTTCCTCGTCGAACATGGCATATACCCCCTCAGCCGTTTCTGGCCATCCTCGTTCGGTGGAGAAGTTGTTGTTCAATATCTCGAAACACTCCTCTGCCGCTTCTAATCCCTTGGCCTTCATCCTGCGCCCAACAATCCTGATTACATCCTCCTGTGTAATCTTCAGCCTCCCGGCCTTCTGTCTGTTGGTTTTCTCCTGCTTCGTCATAGTTGTACTGCTGCGACTGGTGGTTTAAACTTACTGTTGCTTTTTGACTTAATAATCCGTTTCTTCTTAACGTTTTCTCAACTTCTTTTTCTATTTCACTGATAATGATTACTATTTCCTTTGTTTGTCCTTTTACCGCAACAGTGAAGTTGCTGGAATTGCTGTCTATCTCGAAGAGAATATCTCCCAAGATAGGCAGTGCGTTTTGGCTGTTGATGACCCTTGAAAGAGCCGTCAGCCGTGCGCTGAGCGCAGTACTTGAAATAGTAAATCTCATAAAACTTTTGTAGGCGACCCGCAGTTAGTGCAAATCGCCTACAAAGGTAATCAGAATTTCAGAGAATAATGAAAAAAGAATCGAAAAATATTCGCTTTTCAAACTTTTTAGGAGTTCCCTTGTGCTCCAGCGATAAATTTCGCAAGCGATTTTGCACAATAGGCTCGTTGTGTGCAAACAAGATGACAACAAAATAATCACTAGTACCTGTGAACAGGTCTAAAAGTTGTTAGCCATCTTCACTTGGGATTTATTGGAGGTAAGGGATATTGACCAACTGGAGAGCATAATTAGGATTTACATATCACCAGACCAGCCATGACCAAGATCCCAATGCTCATCGTAGACGAACTCGAAATACGGAAGAGAGAATTCCTCTTCAATAAGAGTTGTGAGTTCATCAAGGATAGGCTCTGCCCAATGGCCTACAAGAACAATGAACTTGTCAATGTTCCAAGCCACACGGCCTCTGGGTACTTGTGTATAGTCGCCTTTGAACTTGGTGTCCTCATGCTTAGCTTGTGCCTTGAAGTATTCTTTCATCCACACCTGCCTATGCAGATGGGGATAGTTGATAAAAGGAAGTCCTTTGTCGGCTGCTTCTTCAACCATCTTCGGCGTTATTTCCTTCTTACGAACACCAAAGAAAGATTTGTCCTTAGGGTCATACCAAAAAATACCGATGCAAGGCATTTGTTCGTCAAACCCCTTCATATCGGCCATTTGTATCTTATGTTCTTCGTTTGTAAGTTGAGTCATAACACGTCGCAATTTGCTTGCAAAATTAATACTTTTTCCCGAATAATCAAATAAATACGAGATAAAATGAGTAAAGTAGATAGTGTAAGCCCCGTTTCAAGCATCAAGTACGGCGGTAATTGGCAGATGAGAATCAACAGTACAAACCTTTTACCAGTCGGCCAGCCGTGCCTGTGCCTCAATGCGGCTTTCGGTCTTGTCGTCCAAGGCGGGGAAGAAGTCGATGCCTGTCAAACGTTCAATCTCGTCGACCGTGCGTACAGCTTCGGCGTACGGCTGTTTCTTTCCATTGTTCATAAAAAGGAAACCGATGGTCTTGGGCTGGCGTCCTCTGCACAGCACCACTTTGAAGAAAGCGTCAGGCACACGTACTTTGTTCTTTCCGATATACTTGGCCTGTTTGTCTTTTTCATACACAGGACCGCACACGATGTCAATAGCACCATAGCTACGTGCCCAGTCGCGACAGAGCATCTCCACGTCGTTCCACTCATACTTGTTCAGTCCGTGGTTCTGCGGACAGATATTCGTCAGAAGGAAAGAATGGGTCATGGCTTTCTCGCTCCATTTGTTGTCACCTGCAGGACACATGTGTCCACGGTCATAGCGCGAATTGTAATAGTCGGCATCCGTAGCTCGTGGCGTGGGCACCTGTACGTCTTCGGTGAAAACCTCTCCCGAACGCTGGGTGCTTCCATAGGTGTGTGCCTTTGTCAGGTGCCATGCCACCCAATTAGGTGTACGCGTCTGTTTGTTATACGATGCGATATAGCCTACACGCTTCAGAATGAGCGAAGGACGGTCGTGCAACGGGGCTGGACGCTCATACTGCACTGCAGCTGACGGCTGCTTCTGGGCAGTTGTCGACGGCTGTTTGGTGGTCACTTGCTGTCCGCCAGCCGTGACAGCGATGCCTGCCAAGCATACGAGTGCTATAATCAAAAGTGAGAGTCTGTTGTTCATATAGTTATTGGTGTTAGGTGTCGGTGTGTTAGAAGGCATCGTCGGCAAACAGGTCGAGCGAATAGTCTTTTTGGGTTGTATCCTCCTCTATCGTCTCTTCGTCGGCGTCCTGTACCGTTTCCCTGAAGTGTAACATCAGTTGCTGTGCGTCGGCCGAGTGCTGGGTGTTCAGCCGGTACCATCCACGGCGGCCTGTGCTCTCGACCAGTGCCTGTTTCGACTTGGCGTTGCGTAGCAGATACTGTTGCACATATTGTTTCACCACCTGAACGTCTGGCTGGAAAAACAATGTGCAGTTCATGTTGTATACATGTTTGGAGAGCGCAGCAACGCTGATGCCGCGTTCTCCTACCTGCATGAGGACTTCGAGTATCTGACTGTCGTAACTCAAGGAAAATAATAAAAAGTTAAAATTAGAATAATGTGAGAGGGTGGGGTGAAAAAGAAGGCCGGTAAAACAGTGCTTACCGGCCTTCTTTTCTATCACGTACTGAGCCTAAGCCCAGCCTTTTCTGCTTTTTCGTTATGCAAGAGCAATCTTGCCCTCCTCAGTGCTGACCAGCTTGCCCTCCTTGAAGAGCCAGCCAAGACCCAGCAGTGTCTCCTCTTCCGAGATCTTTGCAGCCTTTGCGATAGCCTTCACGTCGAGGGCGTTCTCTGCAGCTGCGAGAGCCTGATAAACATCTCCTGCCTTAAAACCAATGTTCTCAGCGTTTACGGTGAAGGCGGCCTTCACGGCGGTAGCCTTCTTAGCGGTTGTCTTCTTGGCTGCGGGAGCCTTTGTCTCAGTAGCCTTCACGGCGGTTGCCTTCTTCTCGGTAGCCTTCTTAGCTGTTGTAGCTTTCTTTTCTGCCATAATACTTAAAAAATTAATACTATTGAAGTTGAATATTTCAATTGCGCTGCAAAGGTACGGCCTTTTGTCTGTTCAACTGCCTGATTTATAGGCTTTTCTTGTGTTTTGTCAAATATTCTTGACGTAAATCAATATCCAACCCCCGCATTAAGTGTTTTCTTCTGCCCTGGCTTGGTTTTCATGTGCCAGATACGGGAACCGTCACTGAGTGTCAGCTTTGCGGTAGTAGCTGTTGACGGACGACGGTCGCAGATGCTGAGGGTCGTGATACGACCGTTCTTCCATGAAAAGTCCAGTTCGTAACCGCCGCGTGCACGCAGTCCCTTCACACTGCCGCTTTCTGCCCACGCCTTGGGTAGTGCAGGAAGGAGGTCTACCGTGGCAGAGCCGTCTTCGTTGAGTGTGCTCTGTAGGAGCATCTCCATCACACCTGCCGTACCACCGAAGTTTCCGTCGATCTGGAAGGGCGAGTGGGCATCGAGCAGGTTAGGATAGGTGCCGCCACCGGTGCGTCGGCCGGGGCCTCGGTATCCGTCGGGCGAGATATAGTTCAGCAGTACGCGGTAAATCTTGTAAGCCGTCTCTGCCTCGTGCAGCCGTGCCTGGAGGTTTACGCGCCATCCTGTGCTCCATCCCGTGGTCTTGTCACCCTTGATTTCCAGTGTACGCTTGCTGGCAGCCGCCAGCTCAGGCGTTTTGTCTACCGTGATATGGTGACCCGGGTAGAGGCCGAAGAGGTGCGACTGGTGACGGTGATCCCAGTTGACGTCCTCCCAGTCGTGGTACCACTCCTGCAGATTGCCCCGCTCACCGATACGATAGGGAAGCAGGCTGCTGAGCGTCTCGTCGATGCGCTGGATATATTCCTTCGACTCTCCCAACGTGATAGCTGCCTGGCGTGTATCCATCAGACACTCGCGTATCATAGCCTGATCGGCAAATCCACCATAGACGGTACGTCCATGATAGCCGTCAGAAGTCTTGTACTCGTTCTCCGGTGATGTGGCAGGAGCGGTGATGAGGTATCCGTCTTTCTCCGTGAGCCAGTCCATACAGAAGTCGGCAGCCCCGCGAAGCGTGGGCCACACGCTGCGCAGATAGTCGCGGTTCATCGTGAATGTATAGTGCTCCCACAGGTGAGTGCTGATCCAGGCACCACCCATGTTCCAGTTTGCCCACATCGGGTCGCCACTATGCTCACCCACGGGACAGGTCATTGCCCAGATGTCGGTGTTGTGGCCCAGGCACCATCCGTTCTCCACGCCATAATAGGCGCGTGCCGTCTGCTGGCCCGTAACGGGCAGCTGCTGGATGAATCCCAACAGCGACTCGTGCATCTCTGGCAGGGCAGCTGTCTCGGCAGGCCAGTAGTTTTCCTCTACGTTGATATTGCTGGTGTAGTTGCACGACCAGGGCGGCAGCATCCGCTCGTTCCACAGCCCCTGCAAGTTGGCAGGCACGTCCTTCGTACGCGAACAGCTGATGAGCAGATAGCGTCCGTAATTATAGTAGAGTTCCTCCAGGTCGGGGTTCTTCTCTCCCTTCTCGGTATAGTCACGCAACTGCTGTTCGGTGCTCTTGGCACTGATGTCAGGGTCGGTGGTTCCCAGTTCCAGACCTACGCGGTTGTAGTATTGCTGATAGTCGGCAATATGACGGCTGAGCAAGTCGTCGAACGAACGTGCCGTAGCCGCCTCTATACGGTTGCGCACCAGTTTCTGGTAGTCGCGTCCCTCACGTACGGGGTCTTTATCGGCACCGTTGAAACTGGTCACGTTGGCTATGATCACCAGCAGCTCCTTGGCTCCGCTGACCTCCATCTCGTCGTCGTTCACCACGCGCAGCTGTCCATCCTTAGGCAGCAGGCGCACGATGGTGCGGAAGTGAATGCCTCGGTTACTGTCGTAACGGAAACTCGTCGCCCCTCCTGCATAATTGGGCTTGCTGCTCCATGCGGCATAGCCATCGGTCACCAACTCGCCCACACTGTCGCGCTGTGCTGAGACCGTTGTCTGGTGTGGCAGCTGACAGTGGTAGCGGAAGCGCTGATGGAGCGTGGCACCGTCAGTAGCACTTATGCGGATGACAATCACCGAGTCGGGTGCCGATGCGAAATACTCGCGCTTGCAACCATTATAGGAAACAGATGCCACTGCCCGCTCCAGGTCGAGTGTGCGTGTGTAGCCCGTCGGAAAGCCGACGGGCACATTGGCTGAGAACGTCAGCGTTCCTAACGGCTGATAGTTCTGGCTGTAGTGTCCCTGCACCGCCCGTTGCAGGCGGTCGGCCTCGCGATAGTCCTCGCGGAAAAGGGCCTCGCGGATACCGGCAATACTCTTATGGGCATCAGGGGAGAATACCTCGCGGTCGGGTTCGCCCGTCCACAGGGTGATGTCATTGAGCGACAGGCGCTCCTCGTCTATGCGGCCATAGACCATTGCACCCTGCGAACCGTTGCCTATGGGCAGTGCCTCTTCGAAGTAGGTGGCAGGACTGTTGTAATGCAGAAGCGACGACTGTGCCAAAGCTGGCGCAATGAAGAATGAAGAGTGAAGAGTGAAGAGTGCGAGAATCCGTTTCATTGTCTGTCTATTTTTGACCGCCCTTCATGGTAACGGTTATTTGTTTTCCTTTATAGCTCACCTGCTTCTGCACACCGTTCATCTCGATGATGAAGGTGCGTTGGGTCATCATGCCCGGATAGGAACCCACGCGACTGCCGATGGTCAGGCGTTGGCGTGCCTCGTCCCAGTCGAAGGCAATCGTAGAGAAGGCACCCTGCTCGAAGTTGTAGTTGTCGCCCTCGTCTTCGTAGAGCTCGAAGTGTGCATCCGCACCCGGATAGATGTGTAGGGTGACGGGCTTCGTCACTTGTGCATCCGTCCACTGTGCCACCTCAGTGGTGGGAATGATACTGCCTGAGCGTACGAAGAGCGGCAGACGGTCGATGCTGACTTCCTGAGTGATCCATTGTCCGCCTTTGTATTGCTTTCCCGTCCAGTAGTCAGTCCATTTACTATTTGACGATTTACCATTTGACGATTGAGGCAGATAGACCTGGCGTGAGGCTTGCTCGCTTATCGGATGCGTCACGGGACAAACCAGGAACCGTCCGAACATGTATTCGTCTTTCAGGTCCAACACCTCAGGGTCGTTGGCAAAGTCGAAGGCCAGCATACGTGCCATGGTATAGCCCTGTCGCGACTGCTGTGCCGCCATGCTGTAGATATAGGGTACCAGCTGATAGCGCAGGTGTATCATCTTGAGGATAGCATCGTAGTAGGGTGTGCCCGGCTCACCGAACTGCCATATCTCGCGTGGCGTGTCAGAGCCGTGACTGCGCAGCACGGGCAGGAATGTGCCCCACTGGAACATACGGGTATAGAACTCGCGGTAAGCCTCGTCATGCACTCCGTTGGGAAACTCGCCCTTGTAGAACCAGCGTCGGCCGTCGTCGCGGGTGAAGAAACAGCCCACGTCTACCGTCCAGTAGGGATTACCCGTAGCCATATAGTTCAGTCCTGAGGGAATCTGCTGGCGGAACGATGCCCACGAGGCATGGGTGTCGCCGTTCCACACCACCGTGCTGTAGCGCTGTTGTCCGGCATAGCTGCTACGCGTCAGGTTCACTACTCGCTTGTCGCTGGTCGTGGCCCTTTGGTTCTCGTAGATACCGAGGGCATGGTTCAGTGAGTACAGGTTACTGTGCTCTGCTCCCAGTGCATCGCTCAGAATATCTTTGTTCAGCTGCCAGCGGCGTTCGTGGTCGTTCCATCCGTATGGCTTCCCGTCCAGTGGCTCCGGCATGCGGTTCCAGTCACCGTCTAACGGTTCGCTGCTGTCGCACCACCAGGCATCGAAGCCACGCGAGAAGAACTCGTCGTTGGCATACTTCCAGTAGTGCTTGCGTGCTTCGGGGTTGAAGGCATCATATACCGAGTGCTCCAGCATGTAGCCGCGCTGCCGGAAATCCTCCTCTTCGGGACAGTACTGCGGGTTTGCCCAGATGCTCACCATCAGTTTGGCGTGCATGGCATGTACTGAGTCGGCAAGGGCCTTGGGGTCGGGATAGTACCGGGGATCCATCTTCATATAGCCCCAGCCCTGGGGCCAGTAGTTCCAGTCCTGCACGATCATGTCGATAGGCACCTGGCGACGGCGGTATTCGCCCAAGGTCTGAAGGATATCGTCCGACGACCTGTAGCGCTCCTTCGACTGTGTGTAGCCGAACAGGTATCGCGGCATCATGGACACGTTGCCCGTCAGGTAGCGATAGCCCCGCACCACATCGTCCATCCCATCGCCGCGGATGAAGTAATAGTCAATCTCCTTTGCCGCCTCCATCTGCATCGTGCCCTCGTAGTCATTTCCGTCCTTGTGGGTCTCGAACTTCATGGCACAGCCTACGTCGAACAGCAGACCGTAGCCACCTGTCGACTGAATGACGGGTATCGTGATCTTCAGGTTGTGCTGGGTCAGATAAAGTGTCTTGCCCATCAGGTTCATGTAGTCCTCCATGTGCGACCCTAATCCGTAGAGAGCCTCGCTCTCAGCAAAGCGGAAGTGCACCCAGTAGCGGGTGGAAGTGCCCAGCGTGTCTCGCCGCACCACGTCCTTCACCGTCACCTTACCGTTGGCAGTCTCCTCTATATGGGCCGACTTCTCGTCATACACGATGCGCTCCGTCACCACGGGCTCTGCCTCATGTGGTCGCTTTGCGTCCTCCTGCAGCAGGATGCGTCCCGTCTTACGGTCGCGGAAGGTCACAGCTCCACTCTGTTTGTCTACCTGTACCGTCAGCGCCTCTGACGAGTAGGTACGGCTCGTTGCCGTCTCTTGGCTTGTAACCTCTACCTGTTGTGGCTGCCAAGTGCATACGCCCGTGCCATTGCCTGCCAGCTGACCATTGGCCGACCAGCGTACCCGAACTATCGAGGACGTTACGAAGTCCACTTGCGTGTGCTGTCCGCTTGGCTGGATTGAGCTACGGTCAGTCGTCTGCGACGATATGAAAAGTGAACAGAAAAATGAGAAAAATGCGAGGGTGAGAATACGTTTCATCTGTTTTGCTTTTTTATATGCCTGTGTGTAAATGTGGGATTCAAACTGATTGTTGCCTTATCTTCATTCCTATTATAACGAAGAAGGTGCAAAGGTAAGGATATTTTTCAATATTTGTGAGCATACGAAACGCTAAATTATGTTATAACATTATTGGAAAAGGAGAAAATCGTTTGTCGTGTCGTCGAAAAAGAGTAATTTTGCAATCTATGGACTTTCAATATCATATTTTTTCCCCATACCGTGTGTGCCCGCTTGGTGCACACGTTGACCATCAGCACGGACTGGTGACGGGCTTTGCCATTGACAAGGGTATCGACCTGTGGTTTAATGCGAGAGAGGATGCCCATGTGCATCTTTCGTCGCGCTCGTTCGACGGCGAGGTGGATTTCGACATCGACCAACCGTCACAGGTGAAGGAGCACCACTGGGGCGACTATGCCCGTGGTGCTAAGTACGCATTGCGCAAGCGTTTCGAGCTGACACGTGGCATCGACGGCGTGCTGCAGGGTTCGCTTCCCGTGGGTGGGCTGTCGTCGAGTGCTGCAGTACTCATTGCATACGTCATGGCCTTTGCATGTGCCAACGGTATCAAGCTTCAGCCATTCGAGGTGGCACAGATAGCCTCTGAGGCCGAGCGCGAGTATATCGGACTGAACAACGGTCTGCTGGACCAGGCATGTATCGCACTGGGGAAAAAGGACGGTCTGTTGTTCCTCGATTGCGACTCGAATGAGTGGCGTATCATCAGCCGTAACCCCGACATGCCTCCTTTCGAGATTGGCATCTTCTTTTCGGGTCTGACGCGCTCGTTGGTGAACAGCGACTATAATCTCCGCGTGTTCGAGTGTAAGACGGCAGCGTGGAACATGCTGGCCTATACCGAACAGCCCTTGCGCACGTTCGACAAGACGTTCTTGCGCGACATACCCAAGGCCACGTTCGAAAAGACACGCATAGCCATGCCGGCACGGTTTGCACGTCGGGCCGAGCACTTCTATTCGGAGTACCGGCGTGTGCGCCAAGGCGTTACGGCTTGGGAGACAGGCAATATGAAGCTGTTCGGCAAGCTGTCGTTCGACAGTTGCGAGTCCTCGATCCATAACTACGAATGCGGTTCGCCGGAGCTCATCGCCATCTACGAAATCATGCGTTCGCTGCCCGGCGTCTATGGCGGTCGTTTCTCGGGAGC
Source organism: Prevotella sp. (assembly GCA_017554385.1). GTDB lineage: Bacteria > Bacteroidota > Bacteroidia > Bacteroidales > Bacteroidaceae > Prevotella. The sequence continues at coordinate 66,573 of JAFZIL010000082.1, forward strand.
CGGCTTCAAGGGGGCGTGCGTGGCGCTTGTCGATTCTGCCTATAAGGATGAAATAGGAAGGAAACTCACAGAAAGATATCTGGAGCAGTTCCCCGAGTATGAGCGTACGTTCCAGGTGTTTTGGGTGAAGCCCGACGACGGGGCGAGATTCGTTTGAGAATTCAAAAAATAAAAATTGAGGTGAAGAATATTGTTATTGCAGCGGGCTATGCCACACGACTTGGCGAGCTGACGAAGAACTTTCCGAAGCCATTGCTGAAGATTGGAGAGTCAACCATCTTGGGTCGCATGCTCGACGACATAGACCGCATTCCGCAGGTCGACGAACATATCATCGTGACTAACCATAAGTTCGCTCCCATTTTCGAGGAGTGGGCTGCCGGGCAGCATTATGCCAAGCCCGTGACCATCGTTGACGATGGCACGGAGACCAACGAGACGCGCCTCGGTGCCGTCTGCGACTTGCTTCTCGCCATTGACCAATTGTCAAATAGTAAATTGTCAAATAGTAAATTCAATGACGACCTGCTCGTAGTGGCTGCCGATAACATCCTGTTTTTCTCGTTCCAGGAGTTTGTAGACTTTGCCGAGGCGAAGGGCACCTCGTGCATCATGTGCCACGAACAGCCCAGCATAGAAAAGCTGCAGCGCACGGGAGTCGTCGAGCTTGACGATGACCAGCGTGTTATCGCCATGGAAGAGAAACCACAGGTGCCGAAGAGCCATTGGGCCGTTCCACCATTCTATATTTATAAGAAGAGCGACCTGGAGCTGGTGCGCCATTCCGTGGAGAACGGTTGCGGCAAGGATGCTCCTGGCAATCTTGCCCATTACATGGTAGCCCATACGGTGATGCATGCATGGCCCATGTCGGCAGGACGCTTCGACATTGGAAGTCTTGACACCTACTACGAGGCCCAGAAACTATTTTCATAAAAATACCCCATGACACCTATTTCGCTCGAGGGCAAGGCCCTCTTAGTTACCGGAGCCGCAGGATTTATCGGCTCGAACCTGGTGAAGCGTCTGCTGAAGGACACGCAGACCGCCACCATCGTTGGCATAGACAATATGAACGACTACTACGACGTGTCGCTCAAGGAGTATAGGCTGAAGGAGCTGCAAGATCCTCGCTTCACGTTTGTCAAGGGCGACATTGCCGATAGGGATACCATCGACAAGCTGTTTCATGACTACAAGCCTGCTGTTGTGGTGAACCTTGCTGCTCAGGCCGGTGTGCGCTACAGCATCACCAACCCCGATGCCTACATACAGTCGAACCTCATTGGCTTCTACAACATCCTGGAAGCCTGCCGACACAGCTACGACAACGGGCAGGCGGGCGTGGAGCATCTTGTCTATGCCAGCTCGTCGAGTGTCTACGGTTCGAACAAGAAAGTGCCATACAGCACCGACGACAAGGTTGACAATCCCGTCAGCCTCTATGCTGCCACGAAGAAGAGTAACGAGCTGCTGGCTCATGCCTATTCGAAGCTCTACAACATACCGTCGACAGGACTTCGCTTCTTTACTGTCTACGGCCCGGCAGGCCGTCCTGACATGGCATACTTCGGGTTTACCAACAAACTGCGTCAGGGCGAGACCATCAAGATATTCAACTACGGCCACTGCAAGCGCGACTTCACCTATGTCGACGACATTGTCGAGGGCGTGGTTCGCATCATGCAGGGAGCACCGGAGAAACGAAACGGTGACGACGGACTGCCGCTGCCGCCATACGCTGTCTACAATATCGGTAATAACAGTCCCGAAAACCTGCTCGACTTCGTCGACATCCTACAGCAGGAACTCCTAAGGGCTGGAGTGTTGCCCGGCGACTACGACTTTGAGGCCCATAAGCAACTGGTGCCTATGCAGCCCGGTGATGTGCCCGTGACCTATGCAGACACCACTGCCTTGGAGCGTGACTTCGGCTTCAAACCATCGACCACCCTGCGGCAGGGCCTTCGTGCCTTTGCCGAGTGGTATGCCCGTTTCTACCAGTAATGGGGAAAAAGGAAAAAGCGCGTCAGCCTGACGCGCTTTTTCTTTTGCTTTTGTACACCCGTAGGGAATCGAACCCTAACCAGAGGAACCGGAATCCCCTATTCTATCCATTAAACTACGGGTGCCCGATGACGGGTGCCTTGACAGACGGTGAATAGGCTACCCTTTAAAAGCGGCTGCAAAGGTAATGAAAAATTGCGACCCGAACAAATATTTGTCACAAAAAAACGAAAAAATGATAATTGCGGCTTCCCAAATTAAACGTTAGACTACGACATCCGTCATTAAGAGTGTAAAACGGATAATCAAACAAAAACAATAACGTAATGAAGCGATTTTTACTCACGATGGCCGTGATGCTTACAGCGGCCCTCTCTATGCAAGCACAGCGAACGGTAAGCGGAACTGTCGTGGACAGCGACGAGAAAGAGGCCGTCATTCAGGCTACCGTAGCGCTGCTGAAGAAAGACAGTACGCTGGCTGCCAATACCGTGACTTCGGTTACAGGTCAGTTCTCGCTGACAGCCCCTGCCGATGGTGCCTATCTTGTACGTGTCACCTATGTGGGCTACAAACCCCTGTACAAGAATATCACCGTCGCCGACGGCAAGCCCGTCAGTCTTGGCACACTCACCATCAGTCCCGATGCTATCATGCTCAAGGGCACTGAAGTGGTGAAGAATGTTGCCAAGGTCACTACCAAGGACGATACCATAATCTATAATGCCGGTGCCTACCGCACTCCTGAAGGCTCGGTCGTCGAGGAGCTCATCAAGAAGCTGCCCGGTGCCGAGGTCTCCGATGACGGTACCATCAAGATCAACGGCAAGACCGTGCAGAAGGTGAAGGTCGACGGCAAGGAGTTCATGACCGGTGACACGAAGACCGCCATCAAGAACCTGCCTTCGTCGATTGTTGACCGCATCAAGACCTACGACGAGAAGAGTGATCTGAGCCGTATCACTGGTATCGACGACGGTAACGAGCAGGTGGTGCTCGACTTCGGACTGAAGCGTGGCATGAACCGCGGTATGTTTGCCAATATCGACGGTGGCGTAGGCACGAAGCAACGCTACAGCGGACGTGCCTTCGGTGCGGTGATGAAGGACGAGTGGCGCATCATGTCGATGCTCAATGCCAACAACACCAACGACATGGGCTTTGGTGGAGGTGGCGGCGGCGGACGCTTCGGCGGTGGTGGCCGTAACGGACTGCAGGCCTCGAAGATGGGCATGGTCAACTTCAACTACGAGAAGCAGAAGCTCCTGGTATGGGATGGCTCGATACGCTGGAACCACAACGACGGCGACGCATGGAGCCGTCGCTCCACGGAGAACTTCGTGGCCCGCACAGGTTCGTTCTCCGAGTCGACCAACCAGAACTACTCGCGCTCGAACCAGTGGAACGCACAGATGCGAATAGAGTGGACACCCGACACGCTCTGGAACCTGAGCTTCCGCCCCACATGGAGCTATGGAACCAACGACGGCACTTCGCGCAGCCTCTCGGCAACCTTCAGCGACGATCCCTACAACTATGTCCGCCAGACCAACGACATCGATGTCATGGTTTCGCGCATGCTGGGCATCAGCGATACGTTGGTGGTGAATAAGCTGACCAACGGTGGCATGAACTACAGCGACTCGAAACGCTTGGGCGGTACCCTGCAGATCAACCGCAAGTTCGGCAGCAAGGGACGCAACCTCACCCTGCAACTTGGCGGTAACTACAGCGACGGCGCCTCGGAATCGTTCTCGAAGAGCTTGGTCAACCTCTATCAGTTGGCCACGGGCGACTCCAGCTACTACCGCAACTACTATTACGACACACCGTCGAAGAACTACGACTATAATACCCGTCTGACCTACAGCGAACCTATCTTTAATGCCATGTTCCTGCAGTTCAGCTACAATTTCCAGTATCGTTATACGAAGAACGACCGCTCCACCTACAACTTCTGGAACCAGAATGACCCCACACGCCGCATCGGCATGGACGATGTATGGCCCGACTTCCGTGAGTGGAATTCCGTGTTCGGTGCCCTGGGCAGCCGCAGTCTTGACGATTTCTACGACCAGAGCCAGAGTCGTTTCTCCCAATACAAAAACTATATCCATACAGGTGAGGTGATGCTCCGCGTCATCCGACCCGCCTACAACTTCAATGTCGGTGTGCAGATTATTCCGCAGTCGTCAGAGTTCACCTACCGCTATCTAACGGTCGACACCGTGACTACCCGCAGCGTGGTGAACTGGAGCCCCACAGCCAATTTCCGTTGGAAGCTCTCCGACCGTGGTAACATGCGCTTCGAGTATCGCGGCAACACCAGCCAGCCATCGATGAGCGACCTGCTGCCTATCACCGATGACTCCGACCCCCTGAACATCACCAGTGGTAACCCCGACCTGAAACCTTCGTTCACGCAGAGCTTCAATTGGCGCTACAACGACTTCTTCGAGCGTCATCAGCAGTTCATCTTTGCCAGCCTGCGCTTCTCGACCACACAGAACTCGGTGGCCAACATGGTGAAGTACGACCCCGTCACTGGCGGACGCACCTCCAAACCTGAGAACATCAACGGCAACTGGGACATCTCTGGTAACTTGACTTTCAACACCGCTATCGACACTGCCGGCTACTTCAATGTCAACACCGCCACTGAGTTCAGCTATGCCAACCGTGTGGGTTATATCGACATCCTGCGCGACGGCAACGTCTCGAAGATGACTACCAAGTCCACTACGCTGGGCGAGCGGCTCGGTGCCAGCTACCGCAATGACTGGTTAGAGGTGGAGCTGAATGGTGGCGTGCGCTACAACCACAACTCCAACGAGTTGCAGGCCAGCTCGAACCTGGATACCTGGGCCTTCAACTATGGCTTCAACACCACGCTTCAGATGCCTTGGGGCATGCAGCTCACTACGAGCCTGAATATGTCGAGCCGCCGTGGTTATAGCGATGATGCCGCCAACACCAACGAGCTGATATGGAACGCGCAGATCTCGCAGTCGTTCCTCAAGGGAAAGCCGCTCAGTCTCCGTCTGGAGTTCTACGACATCCTTGGTCAGCAGTCTAACTTCTCGCGTGCCATCAGCGCCATGTCGCGTACCGATAACGAGTACAACAGCATCAACAGCTACGTCATGCTCCGTGCTACCTATCGTCTCAACCTCTTTGGCACCCGCGAGGCTCGCCAGCAGATGCGTGGCGGTGGTGGCCCCAACGGTGGCTTCGGTGGCCCTGGCGGTGGTAACAGAGGCGGTCGAGGCGGCTTCGGAGGTGGCGGCTTCGGTGGGCCTGGAGGTGGCTTCGGAGGCCCCGGAAGAATGTAAACAAGATAAGAACAACGGTAAAACAATGTTAAAATGTTTTACCGTTGTTTTTTGTTATGTGGAATAATGCTTATCTTTGTGACATGTAAAACCTAAAATGCTTTGAACAATGAACCGATGTTTGATGATGGCATTTACGGCAGCCCTGACCGTGTTGTGCTGCTCCTGCGAGAAGCCTGTCGTGGATAATGTCACGGAAGAGAATGTAGAACAAGCGAACCTGATCTTGAGTGTGAAGGGATTCAACGTGATACCTTTCGATGATACCCGTTCGTCTGTGGCCGTGGGCAACTACTGCTCACGGCTGAACTTCGTGGTCTATCAGGACGGAAAGAAACTGAAGGCCGTCAACCAGGAGAAGGCAACAAGCGGATTCGGACAAGTGGCCATCACGCTGGAACCGGGCACCTACCAGGTGCTGGTGCTCGCCCATAGTGCCAACGGCAATCCTGCGCTTTCTGATGCCACGAAGATACAGTTCACCAACGATGACGGATATACTGACACCTTCTATTCCTATGACGACGTTATCATAGGAACAGGTGTGTTGTCGAAGGAAGTGGTGCTTGAGCGGGTGACGTCTATGTTCCGGCTGATTACTACCGACAATGTCCCCGACAACGTCAAGCGCATGCGTTTCTATTATACAGGTGGAAGCGGAGCTTTGGATGCCACGACAGGCTACGGATGTGTGAACTCGAAACAGGTGACGTTCTTCGACATTACCGACGACATGCACGGCAAGCCGCTGAAGCTCGAAGCCTATACCATTCCCAAGGCTCGTACAGGCACGCTGAAGATTACCGTCTCGGCTTATAACGCCAATACCGATGTGGTTTATGAAAGGGAACTGACCGATGTGCCCATCGAGCAGAACAAGATTACTGAGTATTCCGGTAGTATGTTTGTTAAAGATGACAAGGGCGACGACCCGGGCGACAATCCGGGTGACAATCCTGGGCAGGACAGTCAGCAGTCGTTCTCCGTACGCCTGAACACGGAGTGGGGTGGTACACTTAAGGGATACTTTTGATTAACAGGTCGAGATCTTCGACCTCGCCTACCACCCAGATGATGTCGCCTTCCTGGAAAAAGCGCTTTGGAGGGAAGGGCGACAGGTTCTCTTCTCCCTCCTCCAGTCCTACAACCATGCAGCTGTAGTGGTTGCGTATGCCGCTTTCCTCAAGCGATTTGCCAATGAACGGGCTGTCAGGGCCGATGATGATTTGGCGGAGCTTCATCTCGCGCTTCTCCAACTCAGGATCATCGCCTATGACCTCGCGCTCGATGGCGGTGCGAAGCTTGGCCAGCTGACTGTCGCTGCCGATGACCTGCAGACGGTCGCCAGGGAAGATGACATAGTCGCCGTCGGGGATGTTGAGCCGATGGTTTCCGCGCAGTATGCTCGACACGTGAATGCCGTACTTGCGTCCCAGGTTCAGTTGTTTCAGTGTGCTTCCCATCCACAGCGAGTTCATCGGCACGTCGAAGTCGGCAATGTGGATGTCGCGGTCCAGCAGTCGCCCTTCGTAGAGCGGGCGTTTCTTTCCGTGAACCTGAGCTTCGATGTCGCGTGAGCGCAGGTTGTTGATGAACAGCCGCTCGAGTCTGATGCTGTTGCGCTTGATGCGGCGCGACAGTACCATCAGTAACAGGGCAATGACGCCGAGTGTAATCATAATGGCGGGCTTGAAACGGGAGAGGTAGTTACAGATGTAGAAGATGAAGCTCACGGCTATGACCACGCGCACAAGGATGGTGAAGATCAGGGGCAGACGGTTATGGTTGCTCTCGCTCCACAGCGCCTTCCACTCCTCACTATGGTTCTTCTTCATGACCATCGCTCGCAAGAACGGCGAGATGAACAGCACCGTGAGCACGCCGGTAATAGCGTTGGCATACCAGTGGAGCTCCCAGCCGGGAAGCATCCGTCGAGTGAGGGGCAGCACGAAAGCAAACATCAGGGCAATGGTGGCCGACGTGAGAATGCTATAGACCAAGGTGTTGACAGCCATCTGCGTGAGCAGGCGCTTCCACTTGCTCTTCTCCGTCGTGTTGGGATGACTGGTAGAGAGATGGTTGAGCATTCGGATGAGCCGCGAGGGCAGCCGGTGCTCAAGCGAGTTATAAGCCGGTGTGGCGAGCCGTATCATGTAAGGTGTGAGAAATGTGGTTATAACGGATACGGCCACCACGACCGGATAGAGGTAGTCGCTGATGACGCCGAGCGAAAGTCCCAGCGAGGCGATGATAAACGAGAACTCACCAATCTGAGCCATGGAGAAGCCGCAGCGCATGGCACTCTTCAAGCTCTCGCCGCCAAGCATGAATGCGAAAGAGCCGAAAGTAGACTGGCCTATGAGGATGGTCAGCACAAGGACGATGATGGGCAGGGCATAGTTGACAAGTATCTGCGGGTCAACGAGCATACCCACGGAGACGAAGAAGATAGCACCGAAGAGGTTCTTCACCGGCTCTACCAATCGTTCTATACGCTCGGCCTCGACCGTCTCGGCAAGGATGCTTCCCATGATAAACGCACCGAAGGCCGACGAGAAACCCACCTTCGTCGAGAGCACTGCCATGGCACAGCAGAGACCCAGCGACACGATGAGCAGCACTTCGGGATTGATGAGACGGCGCACGGAACGCAGGAACAGCGGAATGGCAGAGATGCCCACGACAAGCCAGAGGATGAGGAAGAAGCCGATGTTAATGATGGAACCGAGCATCTGTCCGCCGTCGGGATTATTGCCACTGGCAATGGCACTAAGCATGACCATCATCACGATGGCAAGGATGTCCTCAAGGATGAGCACCGACATGACGAGTCCCGCAAACTGCTGCTGCTGAAGCCCCAGATCGTCAAACGCCTTATAAATAATAGTGGTCGACGACATGGCCAGCATACCCCCGAGGAAGATGCAGTCCATCTTCGACCAACCGAAGGCATAGCCTACGCATACACCCAACAGCGACATGCAGAAGATGATGGTGATAGTCGAAATGATGGGTGATGCGCCCATCTTCAGAATCTTCTTGAACGAGAAGTCAAGACCCAATGAGAACAGCAGGAACATCACACCGATGTCAGCCCAGAGGTGCACGTTCTCCATGTCGACAACCGAGGTTGTGTAAGGCATGTGGGGCGACACGAGGAAGCCAGCCACGATATAGCCTAACACCAACGGCTGCTTGAGTTTCTTGAACACAAGTGTCACCACGCCTGCCACCATCAGTATCAGCGCCAGGTCTTCAATCAATGCGGGTAGTTCTGCCATAGAAGTCTGTGTTGTGAAATGCGATGCAAAGATACGAAAAAACGAGGGAAATGCAAAAGGAAAACTCGTTTTTCTTTTCATTTCCGATGTCAGTATCTTCGGCAAAGCCAAAGATACGAAAAAGCTTGGAATAGGCGACTGATTTCGGAAATTTCTTTGTGAGATAGCGACTTTTAGGCATGGACGTGTTCAAAACACTCATTTATTAAAGATGTATAAAATTGGAGCAAATCGGTTCAGTCTCGAAAATACTTCGTATCTTTGCAAGACGAAGGCTGATGGCATTCGTGGCTAAGGTATAGAAAATTCACTGAGATAATGACACGTGAGAAAGAAATATACAAGGTGACGCTGTGGGGCAGTGCTGGCAATCTGGCACTGGTGGCGTTCAAGGCTGTGGCAGGTCTTTTGGGCCACAGTCCGGCGATGGTTGCCGATGCGGTGCACTCGCTGTCGGATTTTGTGACCGACGTGGTGGTGCTGGTGTTTGTGGGCATCAGCGCCAAGCCTCAGGACGAGTCGCACGACTATGGTCATGGTAAGTTCGAGACGTTGGCGTCGTTCTTCATCGGCTTGGCACTGTTAGCTGCTGCGGCAGGCATCATCGTGTCGGGCAGCATGAAGTTGGCTGACTGGTGGGGTGGGGCAGAGCTTGAAGCCCCGGGAGCAATCGCTTTGTGGGCAGCCCTGCTGTCGATTGCGGTGAAGGAGGTGCTCTATCAGTATACGGCACGCAAGGGTCGTCGTCTCGGTTCGCAGGTGATGATAGCCAATGCCTGGCACCATCGCAGCGACGCCTTGTCGTCGATAGGTGCCGCCATAGGTATTGGCGGTGCCATCTGTTTAGGCCACCGCTGGACGGTGCTCGATCCCCTGGCCTCGATTGTCGTGGGCCTGATGCTGGTAGGTGTGGCGTGGCAGCTGCTGAAGGTGAGCATGGGCGAGTTGACCGAGTGCTCTCTTCCTGCCGAGACAGAGAAGGAGATAGAGGACATTATCTGCTCGTTTCCCGATGTCAGCGAACCACACAATTTGCGCACGCGCAGCATCGGGAGCCGGATGGCTATCGAAGCGCACGTGCGCATGGATGGCAGTCTGCCGTTACAGGTGGTTCACGAGCGTGCCACTGCCATTGAACATAAGTTGAAAGAGCGTTTCGGCCCGAAGACGCACGTCACCATCCACATGGAGCCGATGAAATGACGCGCGAGTAGGTCTTGCCTTCTGCAGTGGTGATCCGCACGACATACATGCCCTGTCCCGGCTTGTTCACACGGCGGCCGGCAAGGGTGTAGTATTCCATGCGTACGGGTCGGCCCTCAGTTGCGGTGCTGATGCCGTCGCTACTGCCTCCATAGTGATACTCCAGATAGAGAATGACGCACTGTTGTTCGCCAGTGTTGGTGAACGTCACGGCATCGGCTACATTGTTCAGCGTGTAACTGATGGCATTGGGATTGGCGCGCGTAGCGTCGAGGTCGATGGTAGCCGGAGCCGTATCCTCTGTGTATTCAATGCCTGCCACCTCTTTCCACCAGCTGGTGCGGTCAGTGGTCGTTGCATCGGAACGCACGCTGAAGAACGTAACTTTCGTAGCCTTGGCGCCTTCGGGCATGAAGATGGTGTTCTGGGTGCCGTTAGAGATCTTGATGGGTGTGCGCAGCAGTGTCTCCCCATTATAGGGAATGCTCATCTTAGGACTGTTGCCGCCTGAGGTATATGCCTTGGTCAGGTTGCCGGTGCAGACGAGTGAGAAACCGTAGGCCTCGTCGTTGGCTGCACCTTCCATCATGTTGTTCACCCCACTGTTGTCGTACGACTTGGCCACCATGTTACCCCAAGCCAGGAGGGCGGTCTTCGTCTCTCCCTGTGGCTGCGGGTCTACCTGTCCCGGGTCATTAGGGTTGGTCTCACCGCCTACTACACGCAGGATGCCTTTCGAGTAGAGGTCGGTGGTGTCCCAGGTCTGGCCTTCACCGGGCGTAGCAGGCACGATGTTGGCAAAGGTGCCGGTGATTTTGCCGTTGGTGCCCATCTTGAACACCTGGTATTCGGTCTTGTCGTAGGGAGCCTCGTCGCCCATCTCTATCTGCAGCGTGGCTGTAGTGGCGATGGTGGTGGCTGCGTTCAGTGTCAGGGTGTTGCTCTTCGTGCGGTTGGCAAGCACTACGAGTCTTGCCGTGCCGTTCAGTCTCAGTGTGCCGTTAAAGGTCAGACCACGACCGTTGACGAGCGTGTCGCCGGCTTGCAGCGTGGCATCCGTATTGATGACGGTCGCTCCGGCCAGCGAGCCTGTTCCGGCAAGTGCTGCACCGCTTCTCACGGTCACAGCTCCCGTGCCGCTATGCGTACCATTGACAATGAGTCGTCCTCCTGTAACGGTGGTCGTACCACTGTAGACGTTGGCACCCGTCAGTCGCCAGTCGCCCGTGCCTTGCTTCTCGATAGTGGTCTTGCCCTGTTGTCCTCCCTGTGCACGGTTGTCTATCACACCTCGGAAAGTCTCGTTGGTGTTGGCTGTGCCCACGATCCATGTGCCGCTGCCGTTGGCCGACTTCACGTCGAAGCCTGAGAGGAACGTGCCTGTAGCACCGGAGAGACCACCGAGATAGTAGGTCGACTGGTTTTTGGCTCCGTTCACCTGTGCCTTGCCCTTCAGCTCGATGGTGGCGTTCTTCACGCCCACACCGTTGCGCACGGCAAACTGGCTCTGCCCATCCTTGCCCGTACCATTAATAATAAGGTGGCCTGTAAAGTTGTCCCAGTTGCCCTCGATATACTCGCGCAGGTAGTGGACGTTCCAGATGAGTGTTCCCGTGCCGCTGACTTGGCACTTGTTGCTGTTCCATAGGTCGAAGTCGACTGTCGACGTTGTACCTTCCTCAACCGCGATGGGGAAGTTATAGGTGACGTTGGCCTCGTTCTTACCCACGGTGACAAACTGTCCTCCGGCCATAACGAGACGCGAGGCGGTACCGATGCCGGCATCGCTGACATCCTTGGTGTTCAGTTTGACGGTTCCACCCTTCAGTACGAGGTCGCCGCTGTGCTTGAAGCAGCTGGTTGTGTTTACTGCAAGTGTTCCCTGTCCGTTGACGATGAGGTTGCCTTGACCTTCAAAGCCGCCGTTCATGGTTACTATTGTAGTTTGTTTGGCAATCTCGAATTCGCCGTCGCTGAGCAGCTTGGCTGAGCGGTCGGTTGCTGTCGAGACACCCGTATAGCGGTAGGTGCCGCCGTCCATGATCCAGTTCTGTGCGAACTCTTGGCTCTTGCCCAGTCCGCTGGCCACGCTGCCATTCTTCAGCGACGAGAACTCGTAGACACCCTGATGGAGCACCGTAGCGCCTTCATACTGCTGGTCTGAGGCAATGGTCAGTGTGCCCTGTCCCGTTTTGTTCATCGAAGCCGAGCCGCTGATGTAGCCGGTACCGTCGATGGTGACGTGAGCATCGGAGCGTACGACGACGGCGGTCTTCGCCGTTGGTTCGTCCAGGGTGATCGTCTCATCCTCGGTGGGGGCTATCAGCCACTCTCCGTCGCCTGTCCCGTCGAAGGTCTCGCAGTCGATGATGTCGCTCTGCTCGGGTCGTGTCTTTACGGTCAGCACGTCGGTATAGTCGGATTTGCCTGTCTCGTCCGAGGCACAGACACGCACCTCATAGGCAGTGGCAGGCTGGAGCGAGGCATCGGTGATAGTGAAGGTCGTGGTGTTGGCCGTCACGCGTCCCACCTCGACGAACGCGCCGTCTTTCTTCATCTCGATGATGAAGGCTTCCTCATTGTCTGAGAAGTCGGCCCACGAAAGCGTCAGGCTGTTTGGCGTGGCAGAGGCGAGCTTCAGCAGCATCGGGGCGCGCAGGTAGTACTGGCGGTCTTCCCAGGTAATGTTGTTGATATAGTTCTCAATGTTGGCATAGCCGTTCGAGGCTATGGTCATGGCATCGTTCTTCGTGGGGTCGGTGCCGTTGAGTGTTTCCCACTCGTCGGGCATGCCATCGTTGTCAGTATCGGTGCGCTTCGTTCCCTTGAACGTTTTCCATGTCGTGGGCACACCTATGGGCAGCTCGTTCTCGTTGGTGATAAGCTTGCCCTCAGAGCCGAACGACAGCACCTCGTTGACCATGTAGCAGTCGGCCAGGTCGCGGTAGGGTAGGGAGGCACCCACGTCGGGCAGCAGCTTCGTGACGAGGTCGTTGGCTGCCCATTTCTCTAACTCGGGATAAGCGTAGGGCTGTGACTGTCGGTCGCCACCACCGTTGCCGGTGAACTCTGTGGGGTTGTATTTGCCGTCGCGGTTCTTGTCCTGCCAGTTGTCGGCTCCATAGAAATGGAAGTCCTCGTTGCCGCCGGTCAGACAGTCGCCGCCCACGGCCGGGCCATTGATGAACATATTGTTCTCGATGTTCACGTAGCTGGTGCCCTCGGAGTCGCCACCCATGTTGTAGGCTGCATTCTTCCAGTTGTAAACGAGGTTGTTGACATACTGGCTCTTACCCTTCACCTTGAAGTTACGCGTAGAGTTGTCTACGAGCAGGATACGGTAGAGCGTGATGTTGTCGGCCTGAATCAGTCCACCGGCACTGTGGGTCATGAGTCCCTGGCCCACGATGCTGTTCATCAGCGTGATGTTCTGCGGTGCTGTTCCCTTGTTGTCCCAGTTGATGGAGAAGTTCTCGTCCTGTCCCCAGGCGAAGGAACAGTGGTCGAAGATCATGTTTTGACCATTGGCCACGCCTGCGCAGTCCTTATCAGGTGTGCCCACGGCACCCATACGGAAACGCATGTAGCGCACGATAATGTTGTCGGCACCCGAGAAAGAGACGCCATCGCCATAGACGGTGACACCCTCACCGGGAGCCGTCTGTCCTGCTACGTAGAGGTTCTTCGCGAAGACGATGCGCCCGCTGGTCAGGCGGATGACGCCTGCCACGTCGAAGACTACGATGCGGTTGGGCTGGCTTACGGCATCACGCAGTGAGCCCGTGCCCGAGTCGTTAAGGTTGGTTACGTGGTAGACAGAGCCGGTACGTCCACCCGTGGCAAAGCGTCCCCACCCTTGGGCACCAGGAAAAGCCAGTTGCTGTGCATCAACTGCAAGGCTACCTGCCAGCATGGCGAGGCATACAAAGAGTTTTGCTTTCATTTTTTTTGTTTCTTTAGTTAGTTTTCAAGTCTTTCCGGTGCAAAGGTAGCAAGATTATTCGAAACAGCAAAAAAAAAGGTTCTTTTTGTTGATATCAATGAAAATGCGTTAAATATTTTGTGCTATTTGAGGAACATCGGGGAAAAAAGACTATCTTTGCAGATGATGTTTCATAAAAGGAAAAATAATGTTATGCGAAAAACCATTGTATCCCTTATTATCACATGCATCATGCCAATGAATTTCTTGTTCGGACAAACATATTCGACCCTGTGGAAGCAGGTGGAAGAGGCACAGAATAGCGACTTGCCGCAGACTGAGCTGCAAGTGTTGAAGAAGATTGCGCAGAAGGCAGAGAAAGAGTGCGCATACGGCCAGCTGCTGAAAGCCAGTCTGATGCAGGCCCGTGTGCAGACCGTGGTGAGCCCCGACTCGCTGAAGCCTGCCGTCGAACTGTTGCAACAGAAGGCCGAGACCATCAAGGATGTGCCCCTGCAGGCGGTTTATTATGCCGTGTTGGGCAAGATCTACCAGAGCAATTCCCAGCTTAGCGACGAATGGCGCAGCATTACAGATGATTATTTCCAGAAAGCCATGTCGCGTCCTGCCGAGCTGGCTGCCGTGAAAGCAGACGGCTATAAGCCTTTCGTGGTGAATGGAAAGGACAGTGAAATCTATGGTGACGACCTGCTGAGCCTCATTGGACACGAGATCAATAGGTATCGGCCCATGCACGACTATTACATGACTACCCAGAACCGTCGTGCCCAGCTGATGAGCGGGCTTTATTTGTTGTTGCAGGAAGATCCTGACGATGATTCCAAACAATCGGAACGCAACTATATCGGCAGGCTCGACTCGCTGGCCAATGCCTATGCCGACCTGCCCGAATGTGGCGAGGTGGCCTGTGAACGCTATAGCTACATGAGCGACCATACAGATGCCACTACCGAACAAAAGATTGCCTATATCGACGAAGCATTGAGCCGATGGGGTTCGTGGCAGCGCATGAACGAGCTGCGCAATGCCCGCCGTTGGCTGACTTCCTCTCAGTTCCATGCCGATTTAAATCACAAGGTGTGGATTCCAAACCGTGAGCAAGGGCTCAGACTCTGGGATCTGCGTAGCGTCGATCAGGTTACCATAAAAATATATAAGGTGAAAGTTGACGGCGACACCAATCTCAACCCTGACAATGAGAAGGACTACAAAAAGCTGAAGCCCCTGCTTACACTTCTGCCTGAGCTGACGCAGACACGCTCTTTCAGCGGTAAAAAGGAATATGAATTCTACGAAGACTCACTGCAGATGGGTGGTCTGCCCGTGGGTGTCTATATGATGGAGGTTGAGAGTAGGCCGAAGACCGATGTCTCGCGCTCGCTCTTCTTCATCAGCGACGTGCGTGTGCTGGTTCAGGCATTGCCCAACAACCATGACAATCAGATACGCTATGTGGCAGTCAATGCCACCACGGGACGTCCCATAGCAGGTGCCAAAATCCGGCTGATGAGGCGGTGGGGCTATGATGGAAAGGAAAAGGTGCTTGCCACGCTTAACACCGACAGCAAGGGAGAGGCTGTTTATCAGTGCAAGAACCAAGAGCGTCCGAATAATGTGTTTGTCACAACGGAAAGCGACCGTGCCTGCCCTGAACTGAATGCTTATAGCGGCTTCAGTTACTATGAGAACCAACGTACGCATAATGAGGTGGTCATTTATACCGACCGCGCCATCTACCGGCCCGGTCAGACGGTGAACGTTGCTGCCATCCTCTACAAAGTGGACAATGGCTTTGAACATGAAGTGAGGGCTGGTGAGCAGGTGAATGCTGAGCTACGCGATGCTAATTATAAAGTGGTGGAGGAAAAGCAGCTGGTCACCGATGAGTACGGCACCGTGAGTACCCAGTTCACGTTGCCTACGACTGCACTGACAGGACGCTTCAGCATCCATGTTGACAAGGTCTCCCAATACATCCGTGTAGAGGAATACAAACGTCCTACGTTCCAGGTAGAGTTCCCGAAGATGGAACAGGACTATAAGGACGGCGACACGCTCACCGTCAAGGCCACGGCCCGCAGTTATAGTGGCGTTCCCGTGCAGGGAGCACGCGTGAAGTACAAGGTTGAGCGTCGCATGGCCTATTGGTGGATGTCTTACTATCGTTACTGGCAGGGTGGCTTCATTGGCACTGGTCAGCAGAGCGAGGAGGTGTTTAGCGGTGAGGCGATGACTGCCGATGACGGCACGTTCGAGGTGCAGATGCCCATGATTCTCCCCAAAAGCAAATATCCGCTGTTCTACAACTTCGTGGTTATAGCCGATGTGACCGATCTAGCTGGTGAGACTCATCAGGGACAGCTCTCATTGCCTTTGGGTAATCGTAAGACTGCCCTCACTGCCGATCTGCCTGAGAAAGTGCTGGCCGAAGAGATGCCGCAACTGAAGCTGCATGTCCTGAATGCTGCCGGCAATAATGTCAGTACAACCGTTCGCTATCAGATTGACGGTGGCAAGTGGCAGTCGGTTCAGTCGAACACGTCCGTCGTGCTGCCGAAGCTGAAGAGTGGTAAGCACGAACTGAAGGCCGAATATGAAGGTGAGACGCTGGAACGCTCGTTCGTCGTGTTCTCGCTCGACGACAAGCGGCCTGCTACTGAGACCGATGACTGGTTCTACGTATCAGACTCGCAGTTCCCCAACGATGGCAAGCCTGTCACCCTGCAAGTGGGCTCTTCTGACGATGTGCATATTGTCTACACGCTCGTAGCAGGCAACACGATTGTTGAGCAGGGAGCGGTCGATAAGAAGAATGAACTCGTCAACCGCAAACTCACGTATCTGCCGGAGTATGGCAATGGCCTGTCGCTTAGCTTCGCATGGGTGCGCAATGGCAAGACCTACCACCATGAGACACAGATCAAACGCCCGTTGCCTGACAAGACCCTGAAGATGAGGTGGGAAACCTTCCGCGACCGCCTCACACCAGGCCAGCAGGAAGAGTGGACGCTGGTGATTGAGAATCCTCAAACCTCCGCTCGGCCCAACGGGACGCTTTCCTCAGAAAGAAACCTCAAACCTCAGCTCCTTGCCACCCTTTACGACAAGAGTCTCGACCAGATGGTGGCTCACAACTGGGAGTTGCAGCCGTATACATGGTTGCCCATGGCCTCGCTTCGCTGGACCTATGGCGACTGGGGCGCTACAAGTTGCGAAGGCTTCCAGCGTGAAAACAGTCTGACTGTAAAAGAACTGGTCTTCAGTCGTTTCGACCCTGACTGTTTCCCTTACTATTGGATGGGGCGCAGGTCGGTGCGTGTGCGTGGCAATGGTCCTATGCTGATGGCGAAGTCTGCGTCGGTAAATGCGATGGAGGATACGGCTTTAGCAGAAGTAGCTGTCGGTGCGCAAAAAGCGAGGATGTCGGATGCAGCCATTGGCGCTTTCGATGTGAAAGGAAATGATGAAGAAGGATTGGAGAGTATTGCGACGGGACGCAGCGACGATGCGTCGGCTACAGAGGTGCAGATGCGCGAGAATCTGCAGGAGACCGCTTTCTTCTATCCACAGCTTCTGGCCGACAGCACTGGTCGTGTCAGCCTGAAGTTCACGTTGCCTGAAAGCCTGACTACTTGGCGCTTTATGGGTATCGCCCACACCAAGGACATGATGCACGGTTACATTGATGGTGAGGCAGTGGCACAGAAGGATGTGATGATCCAGCCCAACGTGCCGCGCTTCCTCCGTGCGGGTGATCAGGGAACCATCTCTGCTCGCATCTTCAACATGACCGAACAGGTAAAGAACGGCACTACCCGTCTGCAACTCTTAGACCCTGAGACCGAAGAGGTGCTTTACGATGAGCAACAGCCCTGTCAGCTTGAGGCCAACGGAACATCTGCCGTCATGTTCCATGTTCCATGTTCCAAGTTTAATGGAAAGACCTTGTTGGTATGCAAGATGATGGTTAGCGGTGAGACGTTCAGCGATGGTGAGCAGCACTATCTGCCCATCCTTCCTGACCGTGAGCACGTTACCGTGACCATTCCGTTCACTCAGAACGAACCGGGCACCAAGACCTTCGACCTGACAAGACTCTTCCCGCAGGACAAACCTCAAACCTCAAACCTCAAATCTCAAACCTCAAAGCTTACCATTGAGTATACCAACAACCCTGCCTGGCTGATGATCCAGGCCCTGCCGACCATTGCCCATCCGCACGACAACTGTGCCGTTTGTCAGGCTGCATCGCTTTATGCCAACACGCTCGGCAAGTATATCCTCGACCAGAATCCTACGGCCAAGCATGTCTTTGAGATGTGGAAACGGGAGTCGGGCCATGAGACATCTATGATGAGCCAGCTCGAGAAGGACCAGGAACTGAAGGAGCTGCTGCTGAACGAGACGCCTTGGGTGATGGATGCCGACTGCGAGTCCGAACAGAAGCAGCGCCTTGCCGACTTCTTCGACGAGAACCTGATGCAACAGCGCCTGGAGTCGGCTCTCGACAATGTGAAGAAGCTACAGCGCGCCGATGGTTCCTGGAGTTGGTGGGAAGACATGCCAGGCTCGTTCTATATGACGGTCTCAATCAGCGAGATGATGGTACGGCTCAACCAGATGACGGGCACGAAGGATGACACCCAGTCGTTGCTCGACAAAGCCTTCAAGTTTATGAATAAGGAGATTCTGGAGCTTGTGGCCGAGATGAAGAAGCAAGAGAAGAAGGGCATCAAGCAGACCTTCCCCACCTTCAAGGCCCTGCAGTATCTCTACCTCTCAGCGCTCGACGGACGTAAGCAGCCAGCCAACGTGCAGCAGGCACAGGCCTATCTGAAGAACCTGTTGAAGAAGGACGTGAAGAGCCAGACTATCTATGAGAAGGCTATGGCCGCCATCGTGCTGAACTCACCGCTTTATATCAAGAGCCTGAAGGAGTATACCGTATATAAGGAAGAGATGGGACGCTACTACGACACACCGCGTGCCGGCTATTCGTGGCGCGACTACCGTATTCCCACGCAGGTGGCTGCCATCGAGGCCATTCAGCGACTCACGCCCAACGATACAAAGACCATCGAGGAGATGCAGCGCTGGTTGCTTCAGGAGAAACGCACGCAGGCATGGGACACACCGCTGAACAGCATCGATGCCATCTACGCATTCTTATTGGAAAAAGGAACAGTGAAAAGTGGTAAATTAGCTACCACCGTTCCGACGGCTCTCAGCATCGACGACAATCCTCTCGACACCAGCGATGCCACTGCAGGCATTGGCTACGTGAAGACCTCGCAAACCTATACAGGCCAAAAGACCTTTACTGCCAAGAAGACCTCTGAGGGTACTTCATGGGGTGCCGTCTATGCCCAGTTCATGCAACCCGTTGCCGACATCAAGGCTCAGAACAGCGGTATCAGCGTGAAGCGTGAGATTCTTGGTGCGGAAGCAAACTCTACACCCTACACTCTAAACTCTAAACTGAAAGTCGGTTCTCGCATCAAGGTGCGCATCACCATTGAGGCCGACCGCGACTATGACTTCGTGCAGGTCATAGACAAGCGTGCCGCCTGCCTGGAACCTGTGAACCAGCTCAGTGGCTATCGTCGCGGCTATTACTGCTCGCCGAAGGACAATGCCACGAACTATTACTTCGACATGCTGTCAAAGGGAAAGCATGTCATTGAAACGGAATACTACGTTGACCGTGAAGGCGATTACGGGACGGGCACGTGCACCGTACAGTGTGCCTATGCTCCTGAGTTCCGTGGGCTTGCACCTGGAGTGACGCTGCATTGTGTGAAGTAAGCAACAAATCGTGATTATTCAAAGACAAACTGATATAAGAGAGAAAAATGAAAATCATCCCGATAATAGGAAAGGTCGTAGGACTGTCGCTCGCCTTCTTCCTTTCGTCTGTTCCTGCCAGTGCGCAGAAGTTGAGCGTCGCGAAGTCCACCATTGACTGTGGCCGTACGGGCTATATGATGCCCATCACGGCTGAGTTTGAAGTGAAGAACAAAGGATTACGCCACCTGACAATCAGTGAGGTGCGTACCGACTGCGGTTGTACCAGTGTGGAACTGCCCAAGAAGAGCCTTGGCCCAGGCGAGAAATTCATGCTGAGGCTCACCTACGATGCCCGTATGTTGGGACATTTCCAGAAGCAGGCAGCCATCTACAGCAATGGTTCCAAGACTCCTGTCTACGTCATGATGAAGGGCGTGGTGCTCTCTGAATGGGAGGACTATTCGGGCAACTATCCTTTCACCTTGGGTTCTCTGATGACCGATATGAACCATGTGGAGTTCGACAATGTGAACAAGGGTGATCATCCTGAGGTGGTCATCAACATCTTTAATAATACCAGTGATCGCATGCAGCCCAGCGTGCTCCATCTGCCTTCCTACCTCACGGCACTTGTCATGCCAGAGACACTGGAGTCGGGACAAAGGGGCAAGGTCACGCTGACGCTCAACTCGAACAATATTCATGGCATGGGACTCACTCAGACCTCGGTCTACCTCGCTTCGAAGCTGGGCGAGAAGGTGGGCAGCGAAACCGAGTTGCCTGTTTCCGTGGTGTTGCTTCCTGACATGTCGACGTTCGATGGTGCCGCTAAGAAGTTTGCACCTAAGATGAAACTCTCGGCCAGCGATCTTGATTTTGGAATGATTGATGGTAAACTGAAGAAGACGGAGACCATAACCATTACCAATCTGGGCCAGTCGGTGCTCAACATATCGTCGCTGCAGATGTTCACCGGCGGTATGAAGCTGACGCTTGGCAAGCGTGAGCTGCATCCTGGCGAAGAGACGAAGCTCAAGGTGAGCGTCGAGCCTGACCAACTGCTGAAAGCCCGCCAGAAACCTCGTGTGCTGATGATTACCAACGATCCGGATAATTCCAAGGTCGTCATTAATATCAATATTAGGTAAAAAGTATTGTCCCCTAAATTCCCCTAACTCCCCCTAACTTCCCCTAACTTCCCCTAACTCCCCAAGAATAATGGAACATCCAGAGAATAGCTCCGAATATGCAGGTTTGCAAGTGAACAACGGTGTGGAGCAACCGTCGATTATTAATCCTTACCTGAAGCGTTCACGCTTCCGTCGTCGCGAGCTGACCGTCAGTGAGATGGTCGAGGGCATTGTCAAGGGCGACGTCACCATCCTTTCTCAGGCCGTGACCCTCATTGAGAGTGTGAACCCTGACCATCAGCAGCGAGCCCAGGAGGTGATTGCCCGCTGTCTGCCCTATAGTGGCAACAGTGTTCGCATTGGCATCAGCGGTGTGCCCGGTGCAGGCAAGTCAACGAGCATCGACGAGTTTGGCATCCATCTGCTGAAGGAGAAAGGTGGTAGGCTGGCCGTGCTTGCCATCGACCCTTCGTCTGAACGTTCCAAGGGAAGTATCCTTGGCGACAAGACGCGCATGGAGAAGCTCAGCGTTCATCCTGACTCGTTCATCCGTCCCAGTCCCTCGGCAGGCTCCCTGGGCGGTGTGGCTCGTAAAACCCGCGAGACGATCATCCTCTGCGAGGCAGCGGGCTTCGATAAGATTTTTGTCGAGACCGTAGGCGTGGGGCAGAGCGAGACGGCCTGTCACTCTATGGTCGACTTCTTCCTGCTCATCCAGGTGGCAGGTACTGGCGACGAGCTGCAGGGCATCAAGCGCGGCATCATGGAGATATCTGACGGCATCGTCATCAACAAGTGCGATGGCGACAACGTGGATCGCTGCCACATGGCCGCTACCAATTTCCGCAATGCTCTCCATTTCTTCCCCATGCCGGAGAGCGGCTGGTCGCCCAAGGTGTTGTGCTATAGCGGCTTCTATGGTACGGGTGTGAAGGAAGTGTGGGACATGATCTATGAGTATTTCGACTTCGTGAAGCAGAACGGCTACTTCGACTATCGCCGCAACGAGCAGTCGAAATACTGGATGTACGAGAGCATCAACGAGCACCTGCGCCTGAACTTCTACAACAATCCCCTCATCCAGCAGCAGATTCCGCTTGCCGAGCAGTCTGTGCTCCAAGGCCAGAAGACCAGCTTCGTGGCTGCCGCCGACCTTCTTGACCTGTACTTTAACGAACTAAAAAAATGACCATCGAGATTGACAACGGCAGCGGCTTTTGCTTTGGTGTGACCACGGCCATCAAGAAGGCTGAGGAAGAGCTGGCTCGTGGTGGTACGCTCTACTGTCTGGGCGACATCGTCCATAACAGCATGGAATGTGAGCGTCTGCGCCAGCTGGGACTCATCACCATCAACCACGACGAGCTGGCGCAGCTCCACGATGCCAAGGTACTGCTCCGTGCCCATGGCGAACCGCCTGAGACCTACGAGACGGCTTTACGCAATAACATTGAGATTATCGATGCTACGTGTCCCGTGGTGCTCCAGCTGCAACGACGCATCAAGCAGCAGTATGAAGCCCCCTCTGACCTTCCCCAAGCGGGGGAGGTTTCTGCGGCGGGCTGTGTGCAACCAGCCTCCCCCGCTTGTGGGAGGTCGGAAGGGGCTGCCATCGTCATCTTTGGCAAGAACGGCCATGCAGAAGTGTTGGGACTTGTGGGACAGACCAAGGGCGAGGCTATCGTCATCGAGAAGTTCGACGACGTGAAGAAACTCGATTTCACACGCGACATCTTCCTTTATTCCCAGACCACGAAGTCGCTCGACGAGTTTCACCGCATCATCGACTATATATCCTCGCACATTGCCCCTACCGCTACGTTCCGTTCGTTCGACACCATTTGCCGACAGGTGGCAGGACGCATGTCGAGTATCTCGCAGTTTGCTGCCCGTCACGACCTTATCCTCTTTGTCTGCGGGCGTAAGAGCAGCAACGGTCGCGTGCTCTACAACGAATGCCTGCGCGTGAATCCTCGCACCTATCTTATCGAGGGACCTGACGATATCCATGCCGAATGGCTGCACGATGTCGAGACCATCGGCATTTGCGGTGCCACCAGCACACCAAAGTGGCTGATGGAACAGTGTCGCGACCGTATCAAGGCTTCGCCTCCGACGTTTACTTGTTCGGATTGACGAAGCGGATGGGGAGTGTGTATTTTACGTCAGCGGGCTTGCCGTCAACGGTACCTGGCGTCCACTTCGGCATCTTGCGTATGACGCGTGCACCTTCTTTGGCAAAGAGCAATGAGAACTGCTTTTTGAGCTGCTGTTGTTTGACCTCGGTCTCCTGACTGAACTTGGTTGTGTTGAAGCGGTCGAGTTTGCAGTCCTTGGCAGCGATGTCCTTTACCTTTCCGTCTCTGCCTACGACGAAGGTCATTTTAACGCTTCCTTCAACATCGTATGTCTCGGCGAGGTCGGGATAATGTATGTTCTTACTGAGGAACTTGATCAGTGCCTCCTTGCCGCCAGGATACGTAGGCTGTACGATATTCAGCTTTGGAGCACTGCAGCAGGTTGCCTGTGCAGTGTCGTTCTTTGCTTCGTTGCAGTCGGTGTTTTGTGCAGTTGCACCCATGCTGAGGGTTGCGAACATAAAGGCAACGGATAGGCGCCTTAGCGGGAATGTGATAGTCATTGCTTTCTTGTTTATGGTTTTGGTTTTTGTGGTTTTACAAATGTGTCCCACCCTCGGCTCTTCTTTGAGGAAGGAGGAGAGGGTGGGACAGTTCTATTATTCGGTCAGCTCTACCTTGAGCTGTAGCTCCTCCAGTTGCTTGGGGTCGAGCTCGCCAGGAGCGTCGAGCATGACGTCGCGCCCACTGTTGTTCTTTGGGAAGGCGATGCAGTCGCGTATGCTGTCGAGACCAGCCATGAGGCTCACGAAGCGGTCGAGACCGAAGGCGAGGCCTGCATGGGGCGGTGCGCCGTACTTGAAGGCGTTGATGAGGAAGCCGAACTGGGCCATTGCGCGTTCGGGCGTGAAGCCCAGAATCTGGAACATCTTCTCCTGTAGCTTGCCGTCGTGGATACGCAGCGATCCGCCACCCACCTCGACGCCGTTGCATACGAAGTCATAGGCCACGGCACGCACCTTGGCGGGGTCGGTGTCGAGCAGGGGTATGTCATCAGGATTAGGCATCGTAAACGGATGGTGCGTGGCCATGAGACGCTGCTCCTCGTCGCTCCACTCGAAGAGCGGGAAGTCGACAATCCAGAGGCACACGAACTTGTCCTTGTCGCGCAGGCCCAGGCGGTCGCCCATTTCCAAACGCAGGGTACAGAGCTGCACGCGCGTCTTGTTGGCATTGTCGCCGCTGAGTATGAGCACTAGGTCACCGTCCTTGGCACCCATAGCCTCCTTCACCTGCTGCCACACCTCGGGCTCGTAGAACTTGTCGATGCTCGACTTCACCGTGCCGTCGGCGTTAAACTTCACATAGACCAAACCCTTGGCGCCCACCTGTGGACGCTTCACGAAGTCTGTGAGCTGGTCGAGCTGTTTGCGCGTGTAGTCGGCACAGCCGGGCACGCAGATACCACCAATATATTGAGCCTCGTTGAACACGGGGAAGGTGCCTGTGCCCTTCAGCTGGGGCATCAGCTCCACGAACTCCATGCCGAAGCGCAGGTCGGGCTTGTCGGAGCCGAAACGGCGCATGGCCTCGTGCCACGTCATTCGCTGCAGCGGTGGCAGCTCTACGCCGCGCACCTCTTTGAACAGATGGCGTGCAAGGTCCTCGAAGACCTCGAGCACGTCTTCCTGTTCTACGAACGACATCTCGCAGTCAATCTGTGTGAACTCTGGCTGACGGTCGGCACGCAGATCTTCGTCGCGGAAGCACTTGGCTATCTGGAAGTAACGGTCGAAGCCGCTGACCATCA
This sequence comes from Prevotella sp., assembly GCA_017554385.1. Lineage (GTDB taxonomy): Bacteria > Bacteroidota > Bacteroidia > Bacteroidales > Bacteroidaceae > Prevotella. Next base: position 91,144 of record JAFZIL010000082.1, read on the forward strand.
GCAGCTGCTTCAGCGTCTGCGGACTCTGCGGCAGAGCGTAGAACTGACCTGGATTCATGCGCGAAGGCACCACGAAGTCGCGGGCACCCTCGGGCGTAGAACCGATGAGGATAGGTGTCTCTACCTCGATGAAGTCTCTCGAGTCGAGGAAGTTACGGATAAGGATGGTCATGCGGTGGCGCAGCTCCAGGTTCTTGCGCACAGCCGAGCGGCGCAGGTCCAGGTAGCGGTACTTCATGCGTATGTCGTCGCCGCCGTCGGTCTGATCCTCGATGGTGAAGGGAGGCGTGAGGCTCTCGCTGAGCACGTTCAGCTCTGAGACCAGTATCTCAATGTCGCCCGTAGGCATCTTCGGGTTTTTCGACTGGCGCTCACTCACCTGTCCCACGGCCTGGATGCAGAACTCGCGTCCCAGCTTGTTGGCAAGCTCGCAGAGTGCAGCGTCCTTTGACTCGTCGAACACCAATTGTGTAATACCATAGCGGTCGCGCAGGTCGACGAACGTCATACCGCCCATCTTGCGCGTACGCTGTACCCATCCGGCCAGCTTTACCTCGCTGCCGGCATCGGCGAGACGCAGCTCGCCACATGTTTTTGTCCTATACATTTTAACTTTTTTTGTTTGTATTCGCTTTTTCTACGTGCAAAAGTAGCAAACAATTCTCAATCTGCCAAAAGTTTCACGCAAAAGTGACATTTTTTCACTCTTCACTCCTAACTCTTAACTCAGACGAGTAGCGAGGTCGTCTCATAATACGCTGATTTCTTATCGCGTAAACACATTGGGCCCTGCATCTTCCAACGACAACTTGAACAACCCAGACAACATTTTTCTGTGCGCAGCCAAGTGCATCGTCCCAGGACGTGCTTCGATTCTTTGTCCAGACTCTAAAGACTTTAAAAAGGGGGCGGACAAATATCTAATACACGGCATGACATAAAGTCTGCCTAGCCTACCCTCGCCTCACCACCACGGCCACAATCTCTAGCAAAACTACAAAATCGTGACCGTATGCCCTAAACTTATACGATGTTTAACATCGGACATTTAGAACATTATTTATAATCTGGTGCAAAGGTAAGAGGCTACCCCCTAATGCTGTTTTGCGAACAAAAACAACAAAGATTATTTGTACTCAACAATTGCCAAAGGGGCTCCTGTCGCCAATTTGACGGGAACCCCATCATGGCAGGATCTATTGAGGGATTGCGAAGCAACAGTAACTTTAGGTCGCCAACGAAAGTGTTGTTAGTGTCGATGGCATTCAGCCAATAGGCTATACAGCATAGTTGGGCATATAGTGACTCTTCTCTGAATGTGAAATTCGTAATCCACTTGTTAGGCATTACTTGTGGAGTTGCTGGTTTCAAAGGATATGCCCGATTCCACACTCTGGCATGATGAGCACAATGGTTGCGCAACGAGGTCAGACTCTCCAACCAACTAGAAAGGAACTTGTGGTGATTCAGTCCGAACTCATGTGCGACATCATGCTTCAATTGCGATTCACTGAAGTTATTGAAAAGTTTTGAGAGTTCACCCAACGAAATCACCTCCAGTGTCTTCCAAACAGGTGGCAGGTCTGGATCAGTGTATTTGCGAAAATGCTCACGGATATACCGCTCCTTAGAACGTCCTACTTCTTTTTTGATGGTTTCGAGATTTGTTTGGAAACGCCTTTGGTTCACGGCCTTCGTTGAATCCATAAACCAAAACGGACCACATGTGGGAGCAAAGTGCTTGATGATTTTCGATCTGACAGCCACCTCGATTGTCTGAATAGCCTTGAAAAGCAGAGCCTTCAAATCCTTGTCGAAATAGTAGCAAGCCAGCACTTCTTCAAAATGACTATTGGGTAGGAATTGATGAGTATGGTGGTCTGCCTCCAGATGATACCAGTAGTCAGCCAAACGGAAATAACTGATAGCATCAAGAGTCTGTTCTGCCTTATTTGCGTCAGCAATAATCAGACCCCTGCTTTGCAGTGTCTGGATTTGCTGTGCCAGCGTCATCGCTTGTTTGGTATATCTCATGTCTATATACAAAAAATGTCCCGCTGGGTACGCTGTTCTTATGGGAAGCGGGCGGGATTTGTCGGTGCAAAGATAGGCATTTTTCTTTTATCTTCCAAGTTTCTTGAAACATTTCTGCCATTTTTTACCCCAAAATCGGTTTCGCAAGCCTTGTGAAAGGTTATTTTATGTTCTTTTTTTGGTAAAGCGATATAAATTCCTAAAAAATTTCGTATCTTTGCATCGTTTTCTGAACCGCTCCGGCTTTGCTGGCTTGCTGCCATCTGGACGCAAGAGTGCCGAAGCCCAAGGGTGGAGGCTGCGGGACGGGAACCTATATATAGGAAAGGCGTTACTTGACGCTTTGTGCTTGACCTTCAGGAATCTGGCAGTTCCCTAAACGTTTGTCAAACATCAAAGCAACAATGACGTCCATGGGTATGTAATATCCGACAAGTGGTTTGCTGACAGCCATCATTGGCTTCGATGCAGTCATAGTCGTTTATTTACATATCGGCGTGGGCTTCGGCGTTGCTCGTTTCGACAAACAGGCGATGCCAGAGCCTCTGAAGGTGGGACGAGTGACAAGAAGATTCCCACGCTTCTTTTATGTATAGTCACCAAATGCAAAGAACCGCCAAGTTGTGGGAGTCTGCTTGGGCATGATTATTAAGAACGACAAGTGGACACTGCACCTAAAATAGTATTACAAAACCCTTATAGGATTCTTGGTGTATATGCAAATGCTACTAAAAAAGACATTGTGGCAAACAAAGGCAAGGCTACAGCATTCTTGAAAGTCAACAAGCCTGTGGAGTACCCTCTTGATTTGAAGGGTATTTTGCCAACACCTAGTCGTACTCTTGACCTGATGAATGAGGCTGAAGCGCATCTTGCAATTGCCAAGGAACAAATCAAGTATGCTCAGTTTTGGTTCTTGCAAAAGATGTCCCCATTGGATGATATAGCCTTCAACCATCTATTAGCAGGCAATATGGCAGGGGCCATAGCGATTTGGTCGAAACAAGAGTCTTTATCTTCATTGCAAAATGAACTCGTTTGCTATCTCATTGAAAGCGAACTTGAACTTGCAATTAAGACCGCAGAAAAACTCTATGAAAAGTTCGGGAATGATTATATCAGCAAGGTAGATGCCAACTGTACCCTCCAAATGACAGCCACCGACTTGCTGCACCAATTTGTTGACTCATTAGGGGAAGAGATTGGTATACAAAAGTTGTTGAGTTTTGACCTTGGGACAGACACAAAAACATATATCAGCAGTCAGGCTGTTGGGCCACTCATTAATAAGATTTCTTTAGAGGTTGACAAAACAAAGAAGGTCGATCATAAAGACCCTAAAGCTCGTATTGAGGCTGCGAGGAAGCTGGTGGCAAACACAAAAGAGACTTTCTCCCAACTAAAGAGCATTCTTCCTCCTGACTTCGGCGATGCGTCACCCTGTTCGCGCGTGCGCTTGTTAGTTTAATTCTATTTCTTGCCTAGGATGTCCTTGATATCGAAGAGAGGCCTTATCTGTTGGTGCTTTTCTGTAAGGAATAACGTCTTTGTTCTTTC
>JAFZIL010000083.1 GCA_017554385.1 Prevotella sp.
ATGGCTTCCATCATCTTGCCCAGGTGAACGTACTCGTAGCCGCAAACCTGATTGTCCTTATCAAGGAACTGCTTGGTGATGTAACCCTCGGTCAGCTCCAGGTAACGGGTACCCTTAGCAACTGTGCCATAGAGTGTACCAGTCTGTGAACGCAGACCCTTACCCAGGTCTTCCAAGCCAGCGCCGATTACGAGACCGCCCTCAGAGAAAGCACTCTGTGTACGTCCGTAAACGATCTGCAGGAACAGCTCGCGCATAGCGGTGTTGATAGCGTCGCAAACGAGGTCGGTGTTCAGAGCCTCGAGGATAGTCTTGCCAGGCAGAATCTCGCTGGCCATAGCGGCCGAGTGGGTCATACCTGTGCAGCCGATGGTCTCGACGAGTGCCTCCTGGATGATACCGTCCTTCACGTTCAGCGACAGCTTGCAGGCGCCCTGCTGAGGAGCACACCAGCCAATGCCGTGTGTGTAGCCCGAAATGTCCTTAATCTCTTTAGCCTGAATCCACTTACCCTCTTCGGGGATAGGAGCCGGGCCGTGGTTGGGGCCTTTGGCCACAACGCACATGTTTTCAACTTCCTTGGAATAAATCATAACTATTTGTTAATAAAGAAATATAGAATTTGTCTTTGTGGTTGCAAAGTTACAAAAAATATGTGAGACTACTACTTAAAAATGGGGAATTTTTTGCTTGAAGGCAAAAGAATCCCCATTTGTCGCAATTATTGATGCTGTTCGCGCAGCAGGTCGTTGACGGTTTTCACTGGGTTGAACGTGCCGAGTGGCACCTCAACAAACACCGTGCTCCAGTCGCTCATGGCACCGTTCCAAAGACCTGGCAGCTCAAGGGCTTTGAGCTCCTTGCCGCCCTTCGACTTGGACGAGATGAAGCCAGTGGCCTTGTCGACAAAGTCGGGCAGGTTAAACGGTTTGCCCTGATAGTCCTTCACGGCGCAGACGAGGTCTACAGGATTGAAGTGGGTACCCTGGGTAAACATCTTCATGTATTCCTCGTTCTTGGTGTCAATCTGTGAGCTTTCCAAGATCTGTAACGACACGGTACCGTCCTGGTTGTAGGTAAGGAAAGGACCGCCGCCAGGCTCACCCACATTCTTCACCACACCGCAGACGCGCATGGGGCGGTTCAACTTGCGGCGAAGATAGGCAGCATCGACCTTGTTGTCCTTCGGACGGCAGCAGAGGTCGTTCTCCACGAAGCTGGCAATCTCAGCAAGCTGTGCCTCGGTGGGTTGGCCGTCAAGGATGCGCAGATAGTCGAAGGCCCGCTTCTGCAGCGTGACAAGCACGCCGGCGATGACCTGCTTCCACTCTACTGTCTCGGGCTTCAGACGGTCGGGCACGACGTTGTCGATATTCTTGATGAAGATGACATCGGCCTCGATTTCGTTGAGGTTCTCAATGAGTGCGCCGTGACCTCCTGGACGGAAGAGCAGCGAACCGTCGGCCTCGCGGAAGGGCGTATTGTCAGGATTGGCTGCGAGGGTGTCGGTGGAAGGCTTCTGCTCACTGAAGCTGATATCGTAGTTGATACCGTATTTCTTGGCAAAGCCGTCAGCCTTCTCGGCCACCTTCTGCTTGAAGAACTCGATGTGCTCATGAGAAACGGTGAAATGGACGTGGGCCTCACCATTGGATGCAGCATAGAGTGCACCTTCAACCAGATGCTCTTCCATAGGCGTGCGCGCACCTTCCTCATACTTGTGGAAGAGCAGCATACCCTTGGGCAGCTGACCGTAGTTCAATCCCTCAGGACGCAACATGTTGGCAGCAACAGCCTTGTATTTGCCATCAGCCAGAAGTTCCTTGATGCCCTTACCCTCGTTCTTACGGCATACGGCATCAAGGGCGTCGTAGAAGGCAAAGCGCTCGATCTCATCGAAGTATTTCTTCTCAAAATCGGTCGTGGGCACGTCGTAGTCGGCATCGACGAAGGCAAACATGTTTTTGAACATGCGGCTGGCGGCTCCACTGGCAGGAACGAACTTGACGATGCGGCGTCCGTCGGCCTTATACTGCTCCCAGGCGGCTACAAACGTTTTGCGCTCACTATCATTTGGGGCGATGATGCCGTTGCCAATGGCAGCAGCACCTTCTAAGCGTAGGAAGGGGAATCCTGTCTTGAACTCGTTGAGCTGAGTCTCAATCTGTTTTTCCGTAATGCCTCGCTGGGCAATTTGTTTTAGGTCTTGTTGTGATAGCATAATAATACGTGTTCCTTAAGTCAAAATCTCTGTTGGAAAAAGCCGCCGTACCCATGTTGCGTAGAATATGGATACGGCGGAAACTTAATTTAGCTGATTACTCACCCTTGATGGCTGCAACACCGGGGAGTACCTTGCCCTCGATAGCCTCAAGCAGTGCACCGCCACCAGTAGAGATGTAGCTCACCTGGTCAGCCAATCCAAACTTGTTGACGCATGCCACAGAGTCGCCACCGCCAATCAGCGAGAAGGCACCCTCGGCAGTAGCCTCGGCAATAGCCTCACCGATAGCACGGCTACCAGCGGTGAAGTTGTCGCACTCGAACACACCGGCAGGACCGTTCCACAGGATGGTCTTGGCACCCTTGATGGCCTTGCGGAAGTCCTCCTGAGAAGCAGGACCTGCGTCAACACCCTCGAAGCCTGCAGGAACCTTGTTGGCAGGGCAGGTGATGATCTCGGCACCGGGCTTCACAGTCATCGTACCGAAGTCGAGACCGTTGGTAGCTGTGCAGTCGCTGCCCAGAACCAGCTCTACGCCGTTCTTCTTGGCCAGCTCCTCAACGCCCAGAGCCACATCGAGCTTGTCGAGCTCGACGATTGACTCGCCAATCTCGCCACCGTGAGCCTTCGAGAAGGTGTAGGTCATACCACCGCAGAGGATGAGCTTGTCGACCTTGCCCAGCAGGTTCTCGATGATACCAATCTTAGAAGATACCTTCGAACCGCCCATGATGGCTACGAACGGACGCTTGATGTTAGAAAGCACGTTGTCGACAGCCTGAACCTCTTTCTCCATCAAGAGACCGAGCATCTTGTTGTCGGCATCGAAATAGTCAGCGATGACAGCGGTAGAGGCATGCTTGCGGTGAGCAGTACCGAAGGCGTCCATCACGTAGCAGTCAGCGTATGATGCCAGCGTCTTGGCAAACTCCTTCTGGCTGGCCTTCATGGCCTTCTTGGCCTCGTCGTACTCAGGCGTGCCCTTCTCTACACCCACGGGCTTACCCTCTTCCTCGGGATAGTAGCGCAGGTTCTCGAGCAGCAGAGCCTCACCCATCTTCAGGGCCTTGGCTGCGTCGGCTGCCTTGGCACAGTCGGGAGCGAAAGCCACGGGAACGCCCAGTGCCTTCTCCACAGCCTCACGAATCTGACCGAGCGAGAGCTTCGGGTTCACCTTTCCCTTGGGCTTGCCCATGTGCGACATGATGATAGTAGCACCACCGTCGGCCAGAATCTTCTTCAGCGTGGGCAGAGCACCGCGGATGCGGGTGTCGTCAGTAATCTTACCATTCTCATCGAGGGGCACGTTGAAGTCAACGCGCACGATTGCCTTCTTACCGGCAAAGTTCATTTCATTGATTGTCATAAAGCTTTATTTTAATAATGTGAAACAAATGAATCAAATCTCAATTCTCAAATTTCAAACCTCAAATCTCAATTATGAGTTGTACTCCTGCCAGCTCTTCATCTTGATATCATCCTCGCCCATAGCGGTGAAGGCCTCGATGAAAGCTTTGGCCAAACGGACGTTAGTCATCAGCGGGATGTTATGATCGATGGCACCACGACGGATACGGTAGCCGTTGGTCAGCTCACGCTTCGTGTGGTTTTTAGGAACATTGATAATCAGGTCGAACTGATGGTCGGCAATCATCTCCATCACATTGCGTTCACCATCCTCATCGGGCCAACTGACAGGCGTGGCCTTCACACCATTGTCGTTGAAGAACCGTGCCGTACCACCGGTGGCATAAAGGTCATAGCCTTTCTTCACCAGCTCCTTCGCAGGCTCTAACAGCGACACCTTGCCCTTGGCAGCACCACTCGAGATTAGTACACTCTTCTTCGGCAAGCGATAACCTGTTGCTATCAAAGCGTTTAACAGCGCTTCGTTCAAGTCGTCACCCAAGCAGCCCACCTCGCCGGTCGAACTCATGTCGACGCCTAATACAGGGTCGGCATTCTGCAGACGGGCAAACGAGAACTGGCTGGCCTTCACACCAATGCGGTCGATGTCGAACTCGCTCTTGTCGGGACGCTCATAGGGGGCGTCGAGCATGATCTTCGTGGCTGTCTCGATGAAGTTGCGCTTCAGTATCTTCGACACGAAGGGGAACGAGCGGGAGGCACGCAGATTGCACTCGATAACCTTCACCTCACGGTTCTTGGCCAGGAACTGAATGTTGAACGGGCCGCTGATGTTGAGCTCGGCGGCAATCTTGCGGGCAATCTTCTTGATTTGTCGGATGGTTGAGAAGTAGATGTGCTGGGCAGGGAATACCATCGTGGCGTCGCCAGAGTGAACACCAGCATATTCCACATGTTCGGAGATGGCATATTCGACCACCTCGCCCTTGTCGGCCACAGCGTCGAACTCTATTTCCTTCGTTTCCTGCATGAACTGGGAAACTACTACGGGGAACTCCTTGCTGACCTCAGTGGCCATGTTTAGGAAACGGTGAAGCTCCTCATCGTCATAGCACACGTTCATGGCAGCACCGCTGAGCACGTACGACGGACGTACCAGAACTGGATAACCGACCTGGTCGACAAACTCTTTTACGTCCTCAAACGAGGTCAGGGCACGCCAAGCAGGCTGGTCAATGCCCAGTTTGTCGAGCATGGCCGAGAACTTGTCGCGGTTCTCTGCACGGTCGATGTCAACAGGACTGGTGCCAAGCACGGGTACACCTTGACGGTGCAGTTTCATGGCGAGGTTGTTGGGAATCTGACCACCAACGGAGACTATCACACCACGGGGCTGCTCCAAATCGATGACATCGAGCACACGTTCCAACGACAACTCGTCGAAGTACAGGCGGTCGCACATGTCGTAGTCGGTCGATACGGTCTCAGGGTTATAGTTGATCATGATCGACTTGTAACCTAATTTGCGAGCGGTGTTGATGGCATTCACCGAGCACCAGTCGAACTCCACGCTCGAACCGATGCGATAAGCACCAGAACCGAGAACAACTACCGACTTCTCATTATTGTAATAGTTGATGTCGTGTCTCGGCTTGTATTGTTCTGTTTGTTGTGACTCTGACGAAACACCTAAAGTGAAGTTGTCCTTGAATGCAGGCTTGTGGGTGTAGGTAAAATATAGGTAGTTGGTCAGTTCAGGATGCTCGCTGGCCACAGTCGGGATACGCTTCACGCTCGGCAGAATACCGTGTTCCTTGCGATGGCGGCGCACCTGCAGATTCTCTTTTTCCATGTTGCCGTTCTTTGGCTTCAGTACGAAGCGGGCAATCTGGAAGTCGCTGAAACCGGCTTGTTTTACCTCTAAAAGGAATGCGTCAGGAATATCCTCCAACTTATTGTATTCCTGTAGCTTATGCTTTAGGTCAACGATATGCTTCAGACGCTCCAGGAACCACACGTCAATCTTCGTCAGTTCCTCAATCCGCTCGACGGTATAGCCCTCTTCCAGTGCCTGCGCAATGGCAAAGATGCGCAAGTCGGTGGGATTGGCCAGCGCGTCGTCAAGATTCTCGAAGCGGGTATGGTCGTTGCCCACAAAACCATGCATACCTTGGCCTATCATGCGAAGGCCTTTCTGTATCATCTCCTCAAACGAACGACCGATGGACATGATTTCGCCCACCGACTTCATCGAGGAGCCTATCAGACGGCTCACACCTGCAAACTTCGTCAGGTCCCAGCGCGGTATCTTGCAAATCATGTAGTCGAGGCTTGGAGCCACGTATGCCGAAGCGGTAGTCCCCATCTCGCCAATCTGGTCGAGTGTGTAACCCAGGGCAATCTTAGCGGCGACGAAAGCAAGAGGGTAGCCCGTTGCTTTTGATGCCAAAGCAGATGAGCGGCTCAGACGGGCGTTGATTTCGATGATGCGATAGTCGTTGGTCTCAGCATTGAAGGCAAACTGGATGTTACACTCGCCCACAATACCAAGATGGCGCACACAGCGGATAGTGATGTCCTGAAGCATTTTTACTTGGTCTTCGCTCAGCGAACAAGTAGGGGCCACGACGATGGACTCACCCGTATGGATGCCGAGTGGGTCGAAATTCTCCATCGAAGCCACGGTGAAGCAGTGGTCGTTGGCATCGCGGATGGTTTCAAATTCAATCTCCTTCCATCCCTTAAGGCTCTCTTCAACAAGAATCTGGGGAGCAAACGTAAATGCACTCTCTGCCAGTTCGACGAAGGCTTGCTCATCAGGACAAATGCCGCTGCCTAATCCGCCAAGGGCGTAGGCAGAACGGATCATGATGGGGAAACCTATCTCATGGGCGGCCTTCAGCGCATCGTCCATATTCTCCACAGCATGGCTAACGGGCGTCTTCAGTTCAATCTCGTCAAGCTTCTTCACGAAGAGGTCGCGGTCTTCTGTGTTCATAATAGCTTCAACCGAAGTGCCAAGAACTTCTACACCATATTTATTAAGGGTCCCATCCTGATAAAGAGCGGTTCCGCAGTTTAGTGCCGTCTGGCCTCCAAAAGCCAGCAGAATGCCGTCAGGACGTTCCTTCTTGATAATCTCAGTTACGAAATGGGGGGTTACCGGCTGGAAATAGACCTTATCCGCAATACCTTCAGATGTCTGGATTGTTGCAATGTTGGGATTAACGAGAACACTCTTGATTCCTTCTTCCCTTAATGCCTTTAATGCTTGGGAACCAGAGTAGTCAAACTCACCTGCTTGTCCGATTTTCAAGGCACCGCTGCCCAGCACCAATACCTTCTTGAGTTCTTTTTTTGCCATAAGTTGGGTCGTTTTGTCTTAAACTGCCTGCAAAGGTAAGCATTTTTTTGAAAAACAACTATATATATATCAAATTATTTATGGAACTTTATCATCATTTTAAAAAGACATTATTTCGTTCATCTGGGGTTTTCTATATAATATAATAATGTGATAACTATCGATTATGTAATAAAAGTCGAAAAAGTGCGGTTTATCTTTGAAAAAAGTATCTAAAATGTTTTGCTGGTATTGGAATTAGTCGTACCTTTGCATCCGCTTTCGGCTCAAAAACGAGGTTGGAGGCACCTAAGAAAGAGTTCTTTGAA
>JAFZIL010000008.1 GCA_017554385.1 Prevotella sp.
GAGGATGACCAGCACGAGGGCTTCGAGCAGTGTTTCGACGACGCTGATGATGGAGGCATCGAGGAAGTCCATTTTGCTCTCAAGGTCTTCGATGACGATGCCTGGGGGCAACGAGTGACGTATCTCCTCGACCTCGGCGTCGATTTTCTTGATAATCTCGTTGGCGTTCGAGCCTGCCACCTGGTTAATCGAAATGTTAATGCCGGGGCTGTCGTTGGTCTCGCCGATGATGTTGTAGTTCTGCGAACCCAACTCTACGCGGGCTATGTCGCCAATGCGCAGCACGTCGCCGTCGGGCAAAGAGCGGACGACGAGGTTCTCGTACTCCTGCTCCTCCTCGTAGCGGCCGCGGTATTTCAGCACGTACTGGAATGTGTTCTGACTCTCGGCACCCAGCGTACCTGTGGCTACCTCGACATTCTGCTCGTTCAACACCTGTGTGATGTCGGCAGGCGTCAGACCGTAACGCGCCATCTTCAGCGGGTCGAGCCAGATGCGCATCGAATAGTCGGCGCCCATGACGTTCACCTCGCCGACACCGGGAATACGGCTCAGGCGCGGCTCGATGTTGATTTTCGTATAGTTCGCCAAGAAGGCACGGTCGAAGGTCGAATCGGGGCTGTAGACGGCAATCTGCTTGATGTTCGACGTCTGGCGCTTGCGCACGGTGATACCGCTCTTCACCACGTCGCTGGGCAGTCGGCCCTGCACGGTGGCGGCACGGTTCTGCACGTTCACCATCGCCATGTCGGGGTCGGTGCCCTGACGGAAGAAGATGCCGATGCTGGCGGTACCGTTGTTCGAGGCCGACGACGTCATGTACATCATGCCCTCTACGCCGTTGATGGCCTCCTCGAGGGGTACGACGACGCTCTTCTGCACCGTCTCGGCATTGGCACCGGTATAACTGGCCATGAGGCGTACGGTGGGCGGCGCTATCTCGGGAAACTGTTCCAGCGGCAGCTGTGTCAGTCCGATGATGCCCACCAGCACCATCAGCACGCTTATCACTCCGGATAATATTGGGCGGTCAATGAAAGTCCTGACATTCATATTCTTTCTTTACAACGGATTTCACGAATTAAACGGATTTTAGCTGTACAGAGGGATTAATCCGTGTCATCTGTGTAATCCGTTGTCGTTATTTTTTCTCATTTTACTTTTTTACCTTTTTACCTTTCACTTCGATTCCCTCTTTCAGCAGTCCGGCACCCTCGGCGATGATGGTGTCACCAGCGTTAAGGCCGTCCTCCACGATATATTCCTGCCCGTTGTTCTGGGGAAAGAGCGTGACGGCCGTAGCCTTCGTCTTGCCGTCGACCACACGGTAGACAAACGAGCGGTTCTGCAATTCATACGTCGCCTCCTGGGGAATGACGATGCATGCCGTGCGGTGGGTGGGTACAACCACTGTGGCGCTGCCGCCATGATGCAGCAGTCCGCCCGTATTGGGGAACGTGGCACGCAGGGTGACGGCACCGGTCTTGGCATCCACCGTACCGCTGACGGCGCTGATGCGTCCCTGTTGGTCGTACTTCTGTCCGTTGTTCATGCGGAGACTGACGGCGGGTGCTTTGCTGATGAAGGCATCGATGGAGCCATACTGTGCGATGAGATCCAGTGCCTGACTCTCGCTGATGCTAAAATATACGTACACTTCCGAGTCGTCGGCCACCGTTACCAGCGGTTCACTGATGTTGCTGCTCACCAGCGAGCCGACGTGCCAGGGAATCATCGACGCCACACCGCTCACGGGGCTCTTCACCTCGGTATAGCTCAGATTGTTGCGGGCGTTCACCTCTTGGGCCTTGGCTTGTGCCAGGGCAGCCTCGGCCTCGAGCAGGGCATTGCGCATGGTCGTTACCGACACGTCGCTCACCACACGACCTTCCTGCAACTGCGTCTCGTTCTCGTAGTTCATGCGGGCCGTAGCCAGTCGCGCCTCGGCACTCTTACGGGCAGCCACCGCCACCTCCAGTGCCGCACGGTAAGGCACCTGATCGATGACGAACAGCGTCTGGCCCTTACGAACAGCCTGGCCTTCGCCCGTCAGGATGCGCGTGATGCAGCCCGACACCTGCGGGCGTACCTCCACAATCTGCCGACCCGTCAAACGTGCACTATACTGGCGTTCAAGGGTCATATCCTTTCGGCTTACCACCATCGTCTGATATTGAGTGGTATCGTGCTTCTGCTGCTTTTTCTCACCGCACGACGTGAACAGCATGACAGCCAGCAAAACACACGGCATGATTCTGATAATAGTCAGTTTCTTCATATGGGTTAGTTAAATCTGGTTGCAAATATAGTGAAAATCGAGCGAAATGCAAAATTAATGAAGATTTATTTTCATTTCCGAGATGCATCCGATATTCACCAAGGGTGAAATATAGTGAAAATCGAGCGAAATGCAAAATAAATCCCTATAATATTTGGCATTTTGCTCACTAATTCCCGTAAACGACTAAACTTTTGGCTGTTTTTTACGTCAAAGGGTAAAACAAAGACTAAAAGACTGGATGTATCACCGACGATTTGTATTATTATTCCTCCTTTGCTGTATCGCTGTTTTGCGGATGTCGGCCCAGGCACCATCGTTGACGGGTCGCGTGACGGATGGCGAAACCAATGAGCCGCTGATAAAGGCCACAGTACAACTGTATCGTCTGGGTAAGGACACGACATTTGTCGGAGGAACCTACTCGGACGCACAGGGCAGTTTTCAATTTAACACCAACAGGACGGGACACTACCTGCTACGTATTTCGTTTCTGGGCTATAAACCGACGGAACAGCGTGTCGCGCTGACGGCAGGACACACGCAGACCCTCGGCAAGATTGCGCTGACACCCGACGCCACCATGCTGGACGAGGCGGTGGTGACGGCCAACCTGCCCAAAATGGTCATCAAGGACGATACGGTGGTATATAATGCCGATGCCTACCGTGTGCCCGAGGGCTCGGTCATCGAGGCCCTGGTCGAGGCGCTGCCTGGTGCGAAGATCGACGACGACGGCAAGGTGAGCATCAACGGCAAGAATGTCAAGCGTTTTAAGATGGACGGTCGCGACTTCATGACGGGCAACAACGATGCGGTGATGAAGAACCTGCCGTCGTATGTGGTCGACCAGGTGAAGGCCTACGACGAGAAGAGCGACCTGAGCCGTCTGACGGGAATCGACGACGGCAACGACGACTTCGTGCTGGAGTTTGTCACCAAGCGCAGCGTCCGGAAAGGCTTGCAGGCGAATCCTGACGTGGGCATCGGTACGGACGGCCGCTATGGCATCCGTCTGACGGCGATGAAACCCTTTGGTGATGTGCGCTATACGTTTATGGGTAATGCCAACAACGTGAACGACCGCAACTTCAGCGGCCGTGGCGGACGGGGACGTGGCAACAACCAGGGTCAGCGCGAGACGAAGACCGGTGCGCTGGACGTCAGCTATGAGAAACAGAACAAGCTGAAGGTGAGCGGTCGCGTGACGTGGAATCATGGCGATACCGACAATTGGAACCGCACAGGGTCTGAGAGTTTCGTCACGACCAGTGGCGGTGCCTTCTCGAACAGCATCAATCAGAGCTACCAGCGCACCAACAGCTGGACGGGTAACATGAACCTGCAATGGACCATCAATCCCATGACTACCCTGTCGTTCCGTCCCGACGTCAGTTTCTCGACGAACGACAGCAGGAGCTTCTCCACTTCGGCATCGTTCAATGCCAACCCCTACGACTACGTCACCGACCCGTTGAGCGCGGAAGGCCTGCGGACGCTGAACAGCCTGTCTCAGGTGGTGAACAGTCGTCTGAACAAGTCGCTGGGCTATGGCGAAAACAAGAACGTCAACACGCAGGTGCAGCTGTATCGCCGATTGGGTACCAACGGACGCAACATGGCCCTGAGCGCCAGCTTCAGCTATCGCGACGGCAACAACCAGAATGCCAGTCTCTCGGCCGTGCACCTGTACCAGAAGAAAAACCATCTGGGCGAGGACTCCACGTATCAGACCAACCGATATACCGTGTCGGACAACGATAATTTGAGCTATTCGCTGGGCATCACCTATACCGAGCCGCTGCTGACGTTCAAGACCCTCCCCCAACCCCTCCCTGCAGGGAGGGGAGTAGATACCACTACCGATAGAAATGGCAATGGAGAGAGAAACTATTCCCCTCCTTCACAGGGAGGGGCCAGGGGTGGGTCTCGCCGCGGAGGATTCGGGCAACAGGGACTTTTCCTGCAGTTGAACTACCGTTACAGCTACAACTATCAGAAAAGCGATCCTTCGACCTACGACTTCCCCGATTACAGTGCTGAGGAATTTGCCGACGTGTTGCAGGACTATCGCGACTGGACGGCACTCTTCGGCTATCTGGACAACCCCTACGAGAGTTACCTCAGCACCCGTCTGAGCCGCTATTCAGAACGTACGGAATATAACCACACGGCGGAAGTGCAGCTGCGCTACGTGCGCAACAAGATGAACATGAACGTCGGTGTCTCCATACTGCCCCAGCGCTCGCATTTCATCCAGCAGTATCTGGGCTATCCCATTGATACCGTGCGCACGGTGACCAACATCTCGCCGACTCTCAACCTGCGTTACCGCTTCAATCAGCAGACCAACCTGCAAGTGCAGTTCCGCGGACAGACACAGCAGCCGAATATTACGCAGTTGCTGGAGGTATACGACGATACCAATCCGCTGAACATCACGATGGGTAATCCCGGACTGGAGCCCGCCTTCAATTCCAATCTCAACGCCAATTTCCAGATGATGCGCCAGCCCACCATCGTCACCGACAGCCTGGGATTCCAGGTGCCCAAGAACCAGCGCAACTGGAGTTTCAACGCCAATGCCGGATGGCAAGTGACCAGCAACAGCATCGGCAATGTCGTGACCTATAACGAGACAACCGGCGGACGCGTCACACGACCGGAGAACATCAACGGCAACTGGAACACCAATTTCGGCATGAGCTTCACCGTAGGTCTCGACACGCTGAACCGTTGGGACATCACGGGTTCCGTCAATGCCAGCTATTCACACCGTGTGGGATATGTCAACCTGAACCGTACGGCGGAGCCAGACCGTAACGTGACGCATACCTACAACGTGAATCCTTCCGTGTCGCTCAGCTACCGCAACAAGTGGCTCAGCGTATCGCTGAACGGACGCACCACGTATGCCCGTACCGAGAACCGTTTGCAGGCGTCGAATAACCTGACGACGTGGAACTACCAGTATGGCGGCAATACCAAGATTACGTTCCCGTGGGGTTCCAACCTTTCTACCGATTTCCATATGTTCAGCAAGCGCGGTTATGCCGACGAGACGCTGAACACCGACGAGCTGCTGTGGAACGCCCAGCTGTCACATAGTTTTTTGCGAAGCAAGGCACTCACCGTCATGCTGCAATGGTATGACATTCTGCACCAGCAGACCAACTTTTCGCGGACCGTCAACGCCAATGGCTGGCGCGACCAGGAGGTCAACACCATCACGTCGTATGCCATGCTGCACGTCAGCTATCGCCTGAATCTTTTCGGAGCAGGAAACAACAATAATGGACGCGGTGACGGTCCTCGCGGACGTCGTGGCGGATGGGGTGACAGACCTGGTGGCTGGGGCGACGGTCCCGGTGGCTTCGGAGGAGGACGAGGCGGTGGTCCCCCAGGAGGATTTTAACTTTGTTCGCAACGCCACACTCTCGAAGAGAGAACTTTATGATTACCTTTGTGCGGTAGCAAATTTTTCACTCTTCATTCTTCACTCTTAATTCTTACTTCTCACCAGTCTCACCCCATAGATTTCGCCAATCTGTTTGCCAGGTTTAGCGACAAACTTTACGCGAACCTGCGTCTTGCCCTGAAGCATCTCTACGGGGATGTCGAACGTCTCGTACTTGAACTGTGAGATGCGGTATTTTCCCGTGTTGTTGACTGAGGTCAGCAGTTGGTCGTCGATGAAGATGTCGAACTCGTGGGTCTTCCATTCGCCCACGCCCCAGAACTTCAGGCGCAGGGCAAGGTCGGTCTGGCCTGCCGTCTGCATCAGGTAGCTGAAGTAATGTCCGTCGCGGGCATCGCGCCAGAACACGTCGTTCGTGTTGCCGGTATACGACTGGTCGGTCTCCATCTTATGGTCGGTCTCGGGCTGCTGTTCACCAGGTTCTACCTTGTCGACGGTACGGGCTTCCAGCGCCTGACGTTCCTGTTCCTCTTTGGCCAAGTCATCGAGATAGCTCTTATAGTTCTTCTCCGACAGGGCGAGCCAGTAGATCATGTAGCGCGAGTCGTGGATCTCGAAGAACGGTTGCAGTTCGTTGTTAATGCCATTTTCCATTTTCGTTTCCAACACAAAGTGCAGCGGCTTCCCTTCAATGGGCTGTAGCTGATTGGCTATCTGCTCGATGTTGTCGTTGATGAGGATGGGTGCCTCGTTGATGGGCAGCTTCTTGCCGCCGGCATATTGTCCGAAGCGGCTGTCGTCGGCCACGAGGTGTGCGAGGTCTTCCGTTCCCGTCTTCATACCCAGCAGGATGGGGCCGTGCATCAGGGCTACGTACTGCGGCACGTTGGGCAGATACTTCAGGCTGTTGTGCATGGGGAAGGTGATATCGATGACGTCACCCTTCTTCCATTGGCGGTCGATGGCGACGTAGCTCGACGGACCCGTGATGATGTCGACGGGCTGGCCGTTGACCTTCACCGAAAATTGACCAGGCTCCACCCAACCCGGATACCGCACCAATAATGTTCTTACCTCTGACTTTTTACCTCTTACCTCTTGAATAGTGATACGGCTGGTTTCTGCGTAGGGGAACGCCGTTTCCTGACGCAGCACGAGGCCCTTCTCGCGCCAGTTCAGTTCCGAGCTGACGAAGAGGTTTACGTAAAGCGCATTGCCCACGTGGGTATAGATGAACTGTCCGTACTTGCCGTGATTCTCCATACCTGTGCCCACGCAGCACCACATGGCCTCGTTGGGCGCGGAGTAGTTGCGGTAATGGCGCGGACGGGCGGGGGTGAAGTACACAAAGCCGCCGTGCTCAGGGTGCTGTGACGAGAGGATGTGGTTGAAGGTTGCCAGCTCGTAGTAGTCGGCATAGCGCGCCTCGGGATTACGGCGGTGCAGGTCCTCGGTCAGCTTCAGCATGTTGTTTGTGTTGCAGGTCTCAGGACCGTCGATGTCGTTGATGAAGTCGATGCAGGCCTCCTTGCTGGGGAAGTGCTCGCGGCGCGAATTGCCGCCGAATGCCAGCGACCGCTCACCGGTCACAATGTCCCAGAAGAAATTCGCTGCTTCGTGATAAGGTTCGTTTCCTGACAGTTCGCTGATACGCTCGAAGCCGACGACTTTCGGCACCTGCGTGTTGGCGTGCATGTTGTCGAGATTGTCCTGACGCTGCGACATCGGGGTCAGCAGTCGGCGGTGTGAGAATCGCGTAGCCACATAGAGGTATTTGGGCTCTTTCGTCATGGCGTAGGCATCGGCCAGCACCTCGTTCATGCCGCCGTACTCGTTACCCAGCATATTCTCCATCTGCTCGTCCGTGAGACCTGCCGTCAGGTCACAGGCCCAGTCGCAGAAGCCCAGGAAGAGCTGTTTGGCCTGTTCGTTGCCACAATAGAGCCACGCATCGCGCAGACCGGCGTACATCTTGTGGAGGTTATAGAACGGTGCCCACGAGCCGAAGTACACCCTGAAATCGCCCTTCTTGAACGTGCTCCAGATGCGCTCGCTGTTCGGCATACCGCCCACATAGCCCTTGCCCCACTCGGGGTGGTTCTTCGCGTTGGCATCGGCACAGAGCTGCAGTTCGCCAATCATATACTCCATGCGCTGGCGGCATTCCTCGTTACCCGTGGCGGCATTGATCGCCATTGCCGTCAGGTAGTGACCGCCCACGTGGCCGTCCAGTCCGTCCCAGTTGGGATAGGTCTTCGCCCTTGGCTCCAACCCCGCCTCCTTGCGGTAGGGGGCCAGCAGACGGTCGCAGTCGTACTGCAACAGCGTCCGTATGTTCAGGTCGCGCGCCCGCTTCAGCGGACCGTCCAACAGGGTTACATCGCCGAGGGGGAACTCATCGGCATACAGCTTGTCTTGTGCGTTGCCAGCCACCACGGCACCGGCCAACATCAATGTCATCAGGAACTTTTTCATTTCTTCTATTCAGATTAATCTTTGGAATTTCCGTGCAAAGATACAAAAATAATTTGGTTTTATGAAGTTTGAAACAACTTTATTCATCATCGTTGTTTATCCTATTCAAAGAATCCGAAGCCGGCAATAGCCTGAAGCATCTGCTGGTCGTAATCCCAAGAGGTGGGAGACCAGTAGAACCCTAAGCGATGGAGTACTTGCGACGTGTAGCTGTTCTGACGTCCCACACTTGCCGACTTCTGTCCGTGAGCCATGTCCTTATAGGCCAACAGGGCAGACAGCTGCTTAGCCTTCTGCGGATCGTTCTGAGCCTCTGCCATCACGGCCTCAAACTCATCCGGCTCCACAAAGCGCACACCACCGGTGATGTCGCCCAACTGCGTCAGGATGTCGCCCATCAGCTGGATGTGGTTGTTGTAAGGATGGAATACGGTACAGTCTTTCGGCGTGGATGCCAGCAGCACAATGGCACGGGCAGTCTCGTTGATGGGCGAGAACTCTGCCGGAGCATCGTACATGGCATAAGGACAGCATCCCAGCATGTTATAGACCTTGATACGGCCCATGTAGCTGTTTGACTGGAAGTTAACCTGGAACTCACCGTCTGTACTACGTGCTGCCAGATTACCCACGCGCATCACCTTCGCGCTGAGTCCATGCAGAGCCACAGCATCGAGTATGATCCTGTCGGCCATGAACTTTGAGTAGATGTACTGGTTGCTGAGCGTCTGACCGAAGTAGAGGTTCTGTTCTGTCAGTACCACATCAGGAGCAGGCACGCCGTTGACGGAAAGACCACCCACGCTGGTGGTTGACACGTGAACCAGACGGGCCCCTGTCTTCAGGCAGAAATCCACGCAGTACTTGGCACCGCCGATGTTGACATCCTCGATATCCGTACCCTTTGAGAAGTGCTTCACATTGGCGGCACAGTTGAAGACTGTATCGACAGATTTACAATTTGACGATTTACAGTTTACTATTTCCGAGAAGTCCTTCGTCACATCGCCAAGAACGATGTGCAGGCGATGGCCAAAGAGCTCTTTGAACGAATTGGCGAAGTAATAGAATAATAAGGTGCGCAGACGACCCTCGGCAGCCTCAATGGTCTCGCCACGTACCATGCAGTAGATGTTTTCGGCATCTGAGTCGATGAGTTCACGCAGCACATGGATGCCCAGATATCCCGTGGAACCGGTTAGCAGGACATTGCCCAGCTTTTGGCGCTCGCCCGTCTGGAATGCCAGGAGCGTGTTGCGCTGCAACAGATTGTTGATAGCGGTATAGTCGAAGCCGCTGACCTCGTCGCTGCCCGATTGAGCACCGTCGGTAGCGGCAGCTCCGCCATTCACGAAATTAGCCAGCAGTTGCGGAGTGGGATTGGCAAAGACATCGCCATAGGCCACATGTACGCCAGCCTTGTCGGCTTCGATAATCACACGCGTCACCATCAGCGACGAGCCGCCCAATTCGAAGAAGTTATCGGTAGCGCTGATCTTGTCCACTGAAAGGATGTCGCCGAAGATCTTGGCAAACAGGCGCTCCTGGTCGTTCTTTGGCTCCACATATTCGCGGTCGGCAACCTGAATGACTGGTGCCGGCAGTGCCTTGCGGTTCACCTTCTGGTTCTGGTTCAGCGGAATAGCGTCAATCTGCATCGTAGCAGCAGGAACC
>JAFZIL010000084.1 GCA_017554385.1 Prevotella sp.
ACTGTTCAGACCCCCAACCCCCTAACTTAGGGGGCTTAGTCACTTCTGATACGAATACTTCTCCAACAGCTTCATCGTGCGCAGGATCTCAGCCACGTTCATAGCGAAGGCCATGGCACCGCGTCCGTGGAAGGGCGGGTTGCCGTCGAACAGCTCCGAGATGGTGCCCACTGCATGATAGTCAATCTCATCCTCATAGCCCACCATCTGACGCTCGATGAACGAGAGGCGGGTGCGCTTGTAGAGTTTCAGGCAGGCCTCCATGTAGAAGCCGCCTAGCCAGGGCCATGCCGTTCCCTGATGGTAGGCGTAGTCGCGCTGTGTCTGTGGACCCACGTACATCGGGTTGTAGCCGCCACTCTTCGGCGAGAGCGAGCGCAGTCCCTTCGGAGTGAGCAGCTCGCGCGTACATATATCTACTACGCTCTTCATCTGCTGCTGCGACAGGGGTGAGTAGTCGAGCGCCACGGCGAAGATCATGTTCGGACGTACCGACCAGTCCATCATGTTGCCGTCGACATAGTCGAGAAGATAGCCGTACTCGTTGACGAATGTGTCAACGAACGACTGCTTCGTCTTCAGAGCCAGTGCTTCCAGGTGTTCCTTGGCTGCGGTATCGCCGTTGTCCTGAGCTAGGGAGGCACAGAACTTCAGGGCGTTGTACCACAGGGCATTGAACTCTACGATATAGCCCGAGCGGGGCACCACCGGACGTCCGTTGGCCGATGAGTTCATCCACGTCACTGCCTTGTCACGACCATTGGAGTAGAGCAGTCCGTTGTCGTCGAGACGCAGGTTGGGATGTCCACCTTTTTCTATATAGTCAACAATGTCCTTGACCAGTTTCTCATAGCGCTGGTGGCAGGCATCACGTCCGGCATAGCGGGCATACTGCTGGATGGCCCATACTGCCCAGAGGGGCACGTCGGGTTGCTCCATCTCGTAGATCTGGACGCTGAGGGGCTTGCCCTCCATAAACTCGCGCAGGCCTTTCTCGGCAGTCTTCATCACCAGTTCGAAATAGTCCTGCTCGTCGATGCACAACGTGAGGCCAGGAAGTGCGATGAATGTGTCACGGGCACGACACTTGTACCATGGGTATCCGGCCAGCAGGTAACGGTCGTCGTTGGGTTTGCGGTTGTGGAACTGGTGTGCAGCAGTTACCAGGCAGTGATAGAAATTGTCGCGCGGCGTGCGCAGCGAGATTTCCTGGTCGAAGAGTGTCTTCAGCGTGCGCGTCTTGATTGCCGACGTTGAGGCAGCGAAGACGATGCTCTCGCCCTTCTTGATAGGCATCTCGAAATAGCCAGGTACGTAGAGGTCCTCGTTCGAGAAGTAGCCACGCTCCTGCACCTTCGGATACTCCATGCCACGATACCAGTCGGGCTGGAACACGAAGTCGTTCTTCTTCGAGAACTGCATGTATAGGTCGGGATACCCCGCATACATACAGGTCTTGATACCATTGTCCACCTCATGATACTCACGGCTGGCTACCGAATTCTCGTGCGTCAGTGCCTTTACCGAACGGAAGGCGAGGAACGGACGGAAGCGCAGCGTCGTGGCCGAATGGGCATCTACCAACGTGTAGCGAATCAGAATGCGATCCTCGTAGGCTTGGAAGATGGCCTCTTTCTTCAGGATCACACCGCCCACGCGATAGGTCGTCGTGGGCACGAGGCTACAGTCAAATTCACGGATGTACTTGTGTCCCTTGGGACTGAAATTGTTGCCCTGATACTTGTGGAGGCCCAGATTGAATTCAGCTCCATGCTGGATGACCGTACAGTCGAGCGACGACAGGAGCACATGGTTCTCGTCGTCAATCTCAGGTACAGGTACGACCAGCAGACCGTGGTATTTGCGCGTATTGCAGTCGACAAGGGTCGACGAGCTATAGGCGCCCGACCGGTTGGTACGGAGCAATTCGCGGCGTAGTGACTCCTCAAGGTTCGTCATCACGGCTTTCTCAAATCGCAAATAACTCATAGTAGCTTATTAAAAGGTTTTTATCTGTTTGTAATTAGCGTTTTAGGAATTGCTTTCAAAAGTAAGCATTTTTTGTGGTTTGACAAAATTATTCGGAGTTTTTTTTCAATAATCTATAGAAAAATGGCGTTTTTGACCTCTTTTTATTGTTTTTCGCTTGTTTTGACGGCTATCTGCTGCTCATCTTTGGCAATTCAATGAATAGGCTCGGCTCTTGCTTTCTTTGAGGATTAAGCTCGAAATAGAAAAGCACCCACGGGGTCATACTTGTGCTCCGTGGGTGCTGATTGTTATGCTGGGGTGAGACCGTTTGCTAACGCGACTCTGAGAAACTGACCACGCACTTAGTGCGTTTGTCAAAGGTGACGCGCAGGTCGTTTCCGCCCTCTGAGTCCTTGAACAGCCAAGTGTATGTCTTGTTGTTGTGTGTTACCTCATGACTGTCGGAACGGACAAGAAGTACTTCTGCCTCACTGAAACCTTTTTGGATCTTTCCTTGGCTGATAGATTCCAAATGGGCTTTGCTGACTCCTTTCACGCTGGAAGGATTTCCCTCGGCAAATAGGTTTTCGAAGATGTTGTCAAACTCGCCAAGGTTGAGACCGTTGGGAAGTTTGTTCTTGATGAATACTTCCTTTGTGTAGTTCACTTTTGTCTTGACATGCTGAAGTGTCATTTTGACAGAATACTTGTCTCGCAGTGACTTGATGGCAATGATTTTGAAACTGGTCAGAGCCGGTGCTCTGTAGACATCATTGTGCGAGCTAAGCATGTTTGTGGTGCGAAGCGTAAAGACGGTCTTGCCAACATAATCCTTGTAATGCCAGCTGGGCAGGGCAAAGTCTCCCAACATGTCGAACGCGGTGTCAAACGTATGGTTCTGGTTGTCCATTATGTTGAACTCATCGTCGCGTATGCCGCTGTTGGTGCGACTTATGGCCACATTCTGGAAGAATTGCTTTTTGTTCTCGTCCTCAACAATAATTTTCACGGGGAACTTGCGTGTGCCTATGCCTACGTTGACGACTTTCACCTCTGTGTCCATCGGTACGACAATTTCATCTGCACCTTCTCCATAGTTGGCATCGACCCAGTAGCTTGTCGCCTTAGTGATGAGCGTTTTGCCAATAAGCACTTTGCGGGCCGTCTCTATATCGTTCAGATAGGCCAGCGAAGGTACGCCCAGCTTTAGCACGCAATAGTCTTCGAACGAGCCGGAAGGAACTTCGAAATAATATGGGTGTTTCTCAGCGTCGTCTGTCACGAAATAGATGCGATTGTCCTCAGTGCTGCCTTTGTATGTCCTTCCGGCGTACTTCAGGATCTTATGGCGTAACTGCGTGGTGCTCATACGTTCGTTGTTGATACCGTCCTTGAAAATGCGTACGACAAGATCCTGTTTGTCGGGCATGACCATAAACGCCATTGTGTCTGTCCAGTCACAAAGACTGAGACGAGGAAAGAGGTCATTCATGATGTTGCGGGTGGTCTCTTTCAGTTCTTTCGTACTGTCGGGAACGGCCTTCTGTGTCACCTCCTTCGCATTGTTGGTCTTGACAAAGTAATCCGACGCTTTTCTTTGGGCACACATTGTCAGTGTAGTCAGCATCAGCGCTGATGTTAAAAATATTCTTCTCATCATAGCTATTAAGTGTTATGATTTTCGTTATATGTCTTACAAGGTGCAAAGATAAGAAAAATATTTTATACTTGTGACAAAATGGCGCAACAATTGGCAGCTTCTTTCAAAAAATTATACTTTTGGCATACACTTTGCTATATTTTCGGTGTCGGTTGGGAGCAGACCGCGTGTCAGCCCCTCAACAATAATGAATAATAACAATTAAAAATTATACAATTATGGGAAAGATTATTGGAATTGACTTAGGTACCACCAACTCGTGTGTATCTGTTTTCGAAGGCAACGAGCCTGTCGTCATCGCCAACAGCGAGGGCAAGCGCACCACGCCTTCAGTAGTGGGATTCGTCGATGGCGGCGAGCGTAAGGTTGGCGACCCCGCCAAGCGCCAGGCCATCACCAACCCGAAGAAGACCGTTTACTCAATCAAGCGCTTCATGGGTGAGACTTGGCAGCAGACGGAGAAGGAAATTTCTCGCGTGCCATTTACTGTTGTCAACGAGGGTGGCTATCCTCGTGTCGACATTGACGGACGCAAGTACACCCCGCAGGAAATCTCGGCCATGATTCTGCAGAAGATGAAGAAGACCGCTGAGGACTATCTGGGTCAGGAGGTCACCGATGCCGTGATTACCGTGCCTGCCTATTTCAGCGACTCGCAGCGTCAGGCCACGAAGGAGGCCGGACAGATTGCTGGCTTGAATGTGAAGCGTATTGTCAACGAGCCTACGGCCGCTGCTCTGGCCTATGGTATCGACAAGGCTCACAAGGATATGAAAATTGCTGTCTTCGACCTCGGTGGCGGTACGTTCGATATCTCTATCCTCGACTTCGGTGGCGGTGTGTTCGAAGTGCTCTCGACCAACGGTGACACACACCTCGGTGGCGATGACTTCGACCAGGTCATCATCGACTGGCTGGTACAGGAGTTCCGCAACGACGAGGGTGCCGACCTGAAGAGCGACCCGATGGCCATGCAGCGTCTGAAGGAGGCTGCCGAGAAGGCCAAGATTGAGCTGTCGAGCTCTACATCGACGGAGATCAACCTCCCCTATATCATGCCCGTAGGGGGCGTGCCCAAGCACTTGGTGAAGACGCTCACCCGTGCAAAGTTCGAGCAGTTGGCCCACAACCTCATCCAGGCTTGCCTGGTGCCTTGCCAGAATGCCGTTCGCGATGCAGGCATCTCTACCTCTGACATCGACGAGGTCATCCTTGTGGGCGGTTCGAGCCGTATCCCCGCCGTGCAGACGCTGGTGAAGAACTACTTCGGCAAGGAGCCTTCGAAGGGCGTCAACCCCGACGAGGTGGTGGCCGTAGGTGCAGCCATCCAGGGCGCTATCCTCAACCAGGAGACCGGTCAGGACATCGTGCTGCTTGACGTTACACCGCTGACGCTCGGTATCGAGACCCTCGGTGGTGTGATGACCAAGCTCATTGAGGCCAACACGACCATCCCTTGCAAGAAGAGCGAGACCTTCTCGACAGCTGCCGACAACCAGACCGAGGTGACCATCCACGTGCTTCAAGGCGAGCGTCCTATGGCCGCACAGAACAAGACCATCGGTCGTTTCATCCTCGACAGCATCCCGCCCGCGCCGCGTGGCATCCCGCAGATTGAAGTCACCTTCGACATCGACTCCAACGGTATCCTGAACGTGAGCGCCAAGGACAAGGCCACGGGCAAGACCCAGAGCATCCGTATCGAGGCCTCGTCGGGCTTGACCGACGCTGAAATCGAGCGTATGAAGAACGAAGCCCAGGCCAACGCCGAAGC
>JAFZIL010000085.1 GCA_017554385.1 Prevotella sp.
CCGCTGGCCACCATCAACCCCAACGACATCGAGAGCGTGGAGGTGCTGAAGGACGTCTCGGCCACCGCCATCTACGGCTCGCGTGGTGCCAACGGCGTCATCCTCATCACCACGAAGAAGGGTCAGCGCGGCGACCGTCAAGCGCACATCAACTATACCTATAATATCGGCGTGAGCAACATCAGCAAGAAGCTCGACCTGCTCAACGCCTCCGAGTGGGCACAGTTCCAGAAGGACTACTGGGGCAACAAAGGCGGCTATACCGACGCCGAGATTGCCGTCCTCGGCCAGGGTACCGACTGGCAGGATGCCGTGTTGCGTACCGCCGTCCAACAGAGTCACGAGCTGAGCATCACGGGCGGCGGCGACAAGAACCGTTATGCCTTCTCGGCCAACTATACCGACCAGGACGGCATTCTGCTGAACTCCGGTTTCGAGCGCTACAACTTCCACACCAACGTGGAATGGGAGTTGCAGAAGGACCTGAAGTTTGGCGTCAACGCCACCTACGGTCGCTCGAAGCAGCAGGGCCTGACCACCACCGAGGAGCAGGTCTTCAACTCGTCGCCCTTCTCGGCTGGCATCACCAACAGCTTTGTCTATGCCCTGCTGATGCCGCCCGTCATCAGCGTCTATAATGCCGACGGCTCCTACAACTTCACCAACCCCTACGAGTACGCCTACTTCGCCATCGGCGACCACGCCGCCAACCCCGTCTACGACCTCCAGGAGAGCGTGGCTGAGAACGTGAACAACTACCTGCTGTCGAACGTCTGGGCGAGTTACGTCATCGGCGACCTCACGCTGAAGGCTACCATCGGCCTCAATAGCGAGCGACTGACGCAGAACTACTTCTCGGGTGCCTACACCTCGCTGGGCTTGGCCACGCAGGGCATCGGCGGCACGGGCAACCGTCAGACCGACGTGTGGCAGCAGGAGTACACCGCCACCTACAGCCGCAACCTGGGCGAGCAGCACTTCATCGACGCCCTCGTGGGCTACACCCGTCAGACCTCGACCTCGACCTACAGCAACATTCGCACCAACCACTATACCAACGAGACGCTGAAGCAGTACAACCTCGGCGACGGCTCGGGCACCTACACGCCGCAGACGGGCATCTCGGAGTCGACGCTCAACTCGCTCATCGCCCGCGTCAACTACACGCTGCTCGACCGCTACAACGCCACCGCCACCTTCCGCGCCGACAACTCCAGCCGTTTCTCCAAGGACCACCGCTGGGGCTACTTCCC
Organism: Prevotella sp.; assembly: GCA_017554385.1. Lineage (GTDB taxonomy): Bacteria > Bacteroidota > Bacteroidia > Bacteroidales > Bacteroidaceae > Prevotella. Next base: position 1,254 of record JAFZIL010000085.1, read on the forward strand.
CTCGCTCGGTCTGTCATGGAATGTTGACAAGGAACCATTTCTCTCACCTCTCACCTCTGACCTCTCACCTCTTTCTTACCTGAAGGTGCGCCTCTCGGGCGGTCTCGTGGGCAATCAGGAGATCCCTGACTATGCCTTCTCGACGTCCTACGCCACGGGCTCCTACGGCGGTTCCAGCAGCTATGCCAAGCAGAACACGTCGAACGACCGCCTGAAGTGGGAGACCACCGCGTCGTACAACCTTGGCGTCGACCTCGGCCTCTGGAAGAACCGCGTGAACATCGTCGTCGATGCCTACTACAAGAAGACCAGCGACCTGCTCCTCGAGGTCCCCATGGGCTTCGCCAGCGGCGTCACCTCGCAGTTGCAGAACGTGGGCAACGTGGTGAACAAAGGCCTCGAGCTCTCCGTCAGCGCCACCCTCCTGCAGCGCAAAAACCTGACGTGGGCTGTCAGCGCCAACGCTGCCTACAACAAGAACGAGATTACCGACATGGGCACCACCAACGACGTCATCCAGGGCTCCGACAAGCAGCAGATTCTGCGCCGCGGCGAGTCGCTCGGAGCCTTCTACGGCCTGCAGTTCGTGGGCATCGTGCAGAGCGATGAGGACGTCACGAAACTGCCCACCGTCAACGGCCAGACACCCAAGCCGGGCGACCTGAAATATGCCGACATCAATGGCGACAACAAGATCGACGGCAACGACCGCATCATCCTCGGCAGCACCCAGCCCGACCTCGTCTACGGCCTCAGCACCCAGCTGCGCTATCGCCATTTCGACCTTTCCGCCTCGTTCGCCGGCAGCTACGGCAACAAGCTCTACAATGCCCTGCAGCGCCGCCTGGAACTGACGGGCGACTCCTACAACGTGCTCACCACAGTCAAGGACTCATGGACACCCACCAACGCCAGCAATACGCTTCCCCTGGCCAGCAATGCCCGTCCCTTCGGCTACATCGACAGCCGCTACGTGCAGAGCGGCAGTTACCTGAAGTTGCGCAACCTCACCATCGGTTATAATTTCAAGTTCAAGCCACAGGCACGTATCGAGCGCATCCGCCTTTACGTCACCGCCTCGAACCTCTTCACCATCAGCCCCTACAAGGGCTATGATCCTGAGGTCAGCAGCGGTACCGACTCCGGTGCTTATCCCGCCTCGCGCACCTTCACTTTTGGCATAAACGTAACGTTATAAAGACGATTACCAATGGTTTGGTATGCGAAATGCCGTGCGAGTGGTATTTCACAGTCGACAGAATCGCCGTACCTTTGCACCATCAAAATGAATTATAAAAACATAGTATTAATAAATAAGGTAAAAAGGAGATTTTCAGTATGAAACAGAAACATTTTATTTTCGCAGCTCTTGTAGCATTTGCAACATCGACGGGCTTCACGGCCTGCTCAAGTGATAGTGATGATGACAACACCACGGGTGGCAACCAGATAGACGAGACCAACGTGGTTAACGACGATGCCTCAGCCATCTCATTGGTCAACGGTGTCTACAGCCATTGGCAGCCGCTCTCATCATCCTTCTCGTTTATTATCGAACTGAACTCAAACAAACTGATCTCGTTCGAAGGCGAGGAGAGTGAGGCCGGTCCAGTAAACAGCCGTTTCGAACAGGAGCCCACCACATGGTATCAGATCAAGATCTTCAACCACCTGCTGTTGGGTATCGCTCAGGACAACGAAGCCATTACCACCATCAGTAACTCGCTGAAACTGGGTAAGGTGACACAGAACGGCTATAACGCTGCTGTTGGTAAGGCTAAGTTCCTGCGCGCCTTGGCTTATCTGAAGCTGGCGCAGCTGTGGGGCGAGGTACCCGTATTCACCGAGGAAGGCGGCTCGACTACCGAGCGCCAAAGCATCGACAACGTATTGACACAAGTAGTGAAGGACTTGACTGAGGCCGAGATTCTTTTGCTCGACTATAACGGCGACCCACGTATTCCTTCCAAGCAGGCTGCCCAGGCACTCTTGGCACGTACCTATCTCGTATGGGGTGACAATCCTCTGACAGCAGATCAGGTGCAGACCATCGCCACCACACAGACTGACCCTGCGTTCACCAAGAACGATGCCCGTCTGCAGAAGGCTGTGGAGTACGCCGATAAGGTGATCAAGAGCGGACGCTTGGCCCTCGACCCCGACTTCTCGAAGCTCTACGGACGTGACTACGAGAGCAACAAACGCGGCACCAACGAACACCTCTTCACCATCGCTCACGACGGTGATAAAAACGATGCACAGGGCAACCACCAGACGCATTGCTCATGGACCTTCCCATTCCAGAACGGTGAGAATGGTAACGGCTACACCCAGAACCACACCGAGGTGGCCGACGACGATCTGTACGACGATTGGAAGGCCGAGCAGCCCAACGACAAGCGACTGGCCGAGACCTACTTCGTCGAGCTCAAGAACCCCGAAACTGGCCTGACGCACCACTACTACTCGCCCGTCTACACGCCTATCAATGGTAAGGGCGTAGATCAGAGCTACGAGGATGCCGAGAATCTGGAGATCAAGCAGAACTCTGTCGACCGCATCGAGATTCGCTACGCTGAGGTGCTGCTCATCAAGGCTGAGGCTCTCGTACAGTTAGGTCGCAACAGCGAGGCTGCCGAGCCCTTCAACCAGTTGCGTAAGCGCGCAGGCATCGAGACTGTCAGCGCTCCCACCTTTGATCAGATTAAGCGCGAGTGGGACTATGAATTCACCTACGAGCAGTTCTCTGTGCTGAACAGCTACCGTTGGAAGGACCTCATCAGCAGCATCAAGCAGGTGAAGAACTACAAGCACTTCGCCGATGACTGGAAGGAGAAGCAGACCTTCAACTCTGATCAGGAGGCCTACTTCCAGAAGGTGCACAACCACCTTGTGGCCAAGTACAACAACGTCCGTGGCAAGCACTACCGCCAGCCCATCCCCACAGGTCTGCACGGCGAGAGCCTCGGCATCAGTCAGAATCCTGGTTATTAAAACAATTGATTGTCGATAAGTTAAAGTTGAGACATTATGCGTATAATAAAGAATTATATATGGGTATTGGCAGTGCTTTTTGGCACTGTCTTTACCTCCTGCAACTCAAACGATGATTTTGGAAGTCAGGTGATTGAAATCCCCGGGATCACGATAGATGGTGATATTGACTGCTGCTCAGCAGAGGAGGCACTACAGGTGTATAAGTTCCTGCAGACGGTGAAGATCATCCCGGAGCTTTCGACAACGATTGACGGCAAGTACGACGTCTTCGCCTACTCGCGTAATGGATCGTTCCACACGGGTTACAACGAGATTTTCTTTGTGGCTACGAAGAAAAAGAACGGCAACTACATCAAGAACTTCGACGTGACGAGCCTTACACCGTTGATGCTGATGGTGAAGATGAACATGAAGCACAGCACCCCCGTTGGTGGTAGTGCAGAGTCGTTCAACGATAACTACTTGGCCGTGAAGCGCACTTGGGTGTCGTTCGTGATGAACACCAGCGAGGCCGGTTCGTGGACGTTGGGTTACAACGTGAGCGTGCTGGGCAGCAACGGCGGCATCGAGGCAGCTGACATCGTTGTAGATGCGTTGCCCGAGGGTCAGCAATGGTTGAAGTCGTTCAAGGTGGGCGACAATACCTATTATCTCTCGTTGGTGAACCCCACTGATTGGCAGACGGGCAAGAACAGCATCAAGGCCTACGTGTCGAAGAAGAATACGCCTGCCACAACACCTTACGGTCTCGCCCAAGAGCAATTCACTATCGAGATTGACCCGCGTATGCCTGACATGGGTAACCATACATCGCCCGACAACGTGGCGCTGACGAAGCAGGCCAATGGCAGCTATCAGGGTACGGTGAATCTGACGATGACCGGTCGCTGGCGCATCCACCTTGCTGTGAAGGACGAAAAAGGCAACGTGGTAGCTGGTGGCGATGACCTCAGCGATGGTTTTAGTTCATTATTCTGGGAAGTAACGATTTGAGTATGTTGACTGTTTTGCTATCAACCATATTATTATCCGACACGGTGGCCACCGACAAGGCGCAGAACCTTGATGAGGTGGTCATCGTTTCAGAAGCGGGGCGAGGACGGAAACGCTCGGTGAAGGGACAGGTGGCCAGTATCGACGAACACCTGAGTGAACTGAAGAATGTGAGCCTCGTACGTCGAGGCTCATATGCTTGGGAGCCGGTGGTGAACAACATGCAGACGGAGCGTCTGTCGACGACCATCGACGGCATGAAGATCTTCTATGCCTGCACGGACAAGATGGATCCCGTGACGAGTTATGTGGAGAGCGGCAACCTGCAGAGCATCAGCCTTAATAGCGGTCTCGATGGCAATCCGCAAGCCACGGGCAATATCGGTGGTAGCTTCGATCTGAAACTGCGCAAGGCAGGCTTCGATAACGATCCTTTTCATACGAGCCTCTCTGCTGGTCATGAGTGGAACGGCCACGTGCAGGTGTATGGTGCTGATGCGGCGCTGAGCAGTCATAGGACGTACCTCAACGCAGGCGCCTTCTATCGTCATGCCGATAACTACAAGGTGGGCGGTGGCGATGAGCTCAAGTTCTCGCAGTTCCAAAAGGTGAATGTGTTTACGAATGCTGGGTTGCGATTGGCTGAGAAGGACATGTTGGAAGCAACGTTTATCTTCGACCGTGCTACAGACGTGGGTTATCCCGCCCTGAACATGGACGTGGCGAAGGCCGAGGGCTTGATTACGTCGCTATCGTACAAGCACCTCTTCCGCAAGGCCAGTTGGGAGACGAAAGCCTACTATAACCACATTACCCACGAAATGGACGACACCAAGCGCCCTGACGTGGAGATTCACATGGACATGCCCGGTAAGAGTTGGACGGCGGGCGTCTATAGTTTGCTGACGACATCGCTGAAGCAACATGACTTAGCGCTGAACTACGACCTGTACTACAATCGCCTGTTTGCCGACATGACGATGTATCCTGGCGGTGCGGCTCCGATGTATATGGTGACGTGGCCCGATGTGGGAACGCTAAACACGGGCGTGGCGTTGACTGATAACATAAGCATTGCCAGTAACCAGTCGCTGCGATTTTCAGCCAAGGTGGCTTGGCAGCAGCAGCGCCTGAACAATGAGGAGGGTTATCACGCCCTGAAGGTGTTCTTCCCTGGCATGACCGACTCATATCATCAGACCACAGGTCGCATTGCCGCCAATTATCAATTATCAATTGCCAATTATCAATTCAACATTGGAGCAGGGTGGGGCAGTCGTGCGCCAACGGTGACGGAGGCTTATGGTTACTATCTGAACAACACGTTCGACCAGTACGACTACATCGGCAATCCTTCGCTGAAGAACGAGTCGGCAGTAGAATTGAATGGTGCTGTGAAGTGGTTTCCGGCAGAGCGCATAAACGTAGCTCTCGACGGTAACGTTTTTCTTTTCAGCAATTACATCATCGGCCAGTTTGAGACACGCCTGTCGCCAATGACTGTCGATGCTGAGGGTGTCAAAGTCTATGGCAACATCAGTCACGCTACCATCGCCAACGTTTCCCTGACAGCCGAATGGCAGTTGACAGATCAATTGCGCTGGAATGGTAAAGTGAGCTACAGCTCAGGACGTGATGCCGACGGTGACCCTCTACCGCTTATTTCACCTATCAGTTGGCAGTCAGAGTTGCAATATCGCTACAAGCGTCTACAGGCACAAGCCGTTGTGAAGGGCAATACACGCCAAAGCAACTACGGTGCAAAATATGGTGAGACGGCGGCTGGTGAATGGGCAATCTTAAACCTCTCGGCACAGTATGGCTTTTCATCGATTACTATTCGCGCTGGCATCGAGAACCTCTTCGATAAACAGTACGCGACGTACGCTGACTGGAATCACATCCCTCAGAAAGGTCGCAACGTCTATCTTAATGTGTCGTTCCAGATTTAACTTTAGGAATTCTTGACGGCATCCTGAATGACGAGGCCTGCCAGCATAAAGCCGAAGATGGCGGTGATATGAGCGATGGTGCCGTTACCCCTGTCGTCAGGGTCTATGGGCAACTTGTTCTCCAATAGTTCATCGGAATAGACACACTGGAACTTACGCTTGGGATAGTGTCCGTCACGCTTGAAACGCTTGCGAAGCGCACGGGCAAGCGGATCGCCCTGTACCTTCCAGAACTCAGCAATCTTGATACGTGTGGGATCTAACTTCAGGGCAGCACCCATCGACGAGAAGAACTTCGCATCAGTCTGCGTTGCCATCAGGATGAGCAGCGTCTTATCCTTCAGAGAGTCTATGGCATCAATGATGTAGTCATAGCTACCGATATCGAAGCTCTCAGCAGTCTCAGCCGTAAAGATCTGTTGCAGGGCCGTAATCTCGGCAGAGGGATTGATGCTGAGCAGACGCTCACGCAAGGCATCGACCTTCACTTGACCTACGGTCTTTGAGGTAGCCATCAGCTGGCGGTTGATATTGGTGATGCACACACGGTCTGAATCAACGATGGTAAGGTGTTTGATACCTGAACGTACCAGACTCTCAGCACACCAAGAGCCAACACCACCAACACCGAAGATGATGACACGCTTCTCGCCGATGCGGCTCATCGCCTCATCGCCCAATAGAAGTTCCGACCTACGGAATATTGCTTGTATCGCCATATGATAATATTTGGCTGCAAAGGTAGTGATTTTTCTCCAATTTACCATATGATGGTGGGTCCTTTTTGCAAAATACCCAAGTCGTGGTATTTCCGGTTCCTGCAAATCTTCGTACCTTTGCACCCAAATTATCAAAACGAGGAAAGATGAAAAAGACGCTATTATGGATTGGGGCACTCGTGGTTGGTGCCATATTGGGACTATTGGGACTCAGCTGGCTCAATGGTCTGATGGACTTTGTGGCGACGGTTTATACCCGACTGTTCCAGTTGTTGGCTGTGCCGACGATTGTGCTGGCAGTCATTACAACGTTTGCCACTTTTGGTTCGAAAGGGTCGGGGAGGATCTTTGGACATACATTAATATATACGTTGCTGACCACGTTTACCGCAGCGGCCATCGGTGCTTTGCTGTATGTCTTGATAGCACCTGGCAATCTGCCTGTGGAGGCACTCTCAGCTGAAGGGACTCAAGAAGATATCTCTCACCTCTCACCTCTTACCTCTCACCTCTCATATTACGATCATATCTTGAGTGTCATCCCCAACAACATCATAAAACCCTTCCTTGAGGGCAATGTCCTCTCGTTATTGCTGTTGGCTTTTGCCATTGGTATCGGCCTCTCGAAATTGCCTGAAAGCGAGAATAAGGCTGTTGTGGTAAAAGGATTGTTAGGTTTGCAGGATTTACTCTTCCTATTGATTCGCGGATTGATATGGACACTTCCTCTCGGCATCGTGGCTTTCTCCGCCCAACTCTCAGCCCAAGTCTCTGCAGGTGTCGTGGCCGACTCGATCGGCAAATATGTCCTCGTGGTGCTGGGTGGCAATGTGATTCAGTTCTTTGTCGTCTTGCCATTGTTCCTCTTGGCGCGTGGTTTGAATCCTATCCATGTGCTGGGTCGTATGATGCCCGCCGTGTTGATGGCGCTCTTCACGAAGAGCAGTGCTGCAACATTGCCCGTCACGATGCAGTCTGCCGAAGACCGTCTTGGCATTCGTAAGGATATCGCCCGCTTTGTGCTGCCCATTTGCACCACTATCAACATGAACGGTTGTGCGGCTTTTATCCTCGTCACTTCGCTCTTCGTGATGCAGAATGGCGGCACGCCGCTCACCCTTGGCACCATCCTGCTGTGGATTCTCATCTCGGTGGTCTCTGCCATCGGTAATGCAGGTGTTCCTATGGGCTGCTTCTTCCTGACACTCTCGCTGATGTCAGGCATCGGTGCTCCCGTCGTCATCCTGGGTATCATCCTGCCCATCTACACGATCATCGACATGGTGGAAACAGCCGAGAATGTATGGTCAGATTCCTGCGTTTGTGCGATGACTGACCACGATTTGAAGTAAAATACCAAACACGTGGTAGGCAATATGCCATGTTAGGGCGATTTCGTAATTGGCGAAATCGCCCTAACTTTGCACCCAGAAATTAAACCGACAAAATTATGGCAGAAAACAAGAAATTGAGCATCATCGCCTTTAGTGGCGATTTCGACAAGCTGACGGCAGTATTTACATTAGGTACGGGCGCGGCAGCAGTAGGGTATGAGGTCAACATCTTCTTCACGTTCTGGGGGCTCGATGCCATCAAGCAGAAGCAGGGTAGAAGCTTTACGGGTGGCAACTGGCTCACCAAGATTTTCGGATTTATGATGGGTGGCCTGAAGGTGACGCCTACCACGCGATTCAACTTCCTTGGTGCAGGTCCTAAGATCTTCCGTTATCTGATGAAGAAGAACAACGTGGCAACACTCGAGGAACTGGTAGAGGCCGCCAAGGCGTTAGGTATTAATATGTACGCCTGCGAGATGGCGATGCACGTGCTGGGCCTGAAGAAGGAGGACTTTATTCCCGAGGTGAAGGATGTGCTCGGCGTGGCATCGTTCCTGAAACTTTCTAATGGTGGACAAACCTTGTTTATCTAATTGATAATTGATAATTAAACCGACAAGATTATGGCAACAAAGGTATTAGACATTACGAAAGAACATTGCCCGATGACTTTCGTAAAGACGAAGATTGAGCTCTCGAAACTCAACGAGGGTGACATTCTGGAAGTGCTACTCGCTGAAGGCGAGCCTCTCGACAACGTTCCCCGCAACGCGAAGGAACAGGGATATAACGTTCTCTCCGTAGAACACGTAGAAGGAACCACACATAAGGTGACCATCAAAAAGTAAATTGGTATTAACATAAAAAGAAATTAAAGTTATGGCAGATTCAAATCTTCAGCGCAGTGTGACCACTGCTACCGCCAGAAGACTGGCGACCACCACCAAGACCGCCCCGCAGATGGGC
>JAFZIL010000086.1 GCA_017554385.1 Prevotella sp.
CTGCGATGCAGAGATTATCAACGACTGGCACCAGCGACGGGGCTTCGAGATGATAGGCTACCACTACGTCATACTGCCCGACGGCACCATTGAGCACGGCCGACCGCTGTTCTACGAGGGTGCCCACTGCAAGGCCGGTGGCAGGAACCACGACAGCATAGGCGTGTGCTACGTAGGTGGCCGAAACGCCGACGGTGTCTGTGCCGACACCCGTACGGAGCGGCAGAAAGACGTGCTTAGAAAGCTGTTGAAAGAGCTGCTCAGTCGATTTCCCAAAGCCAGGATCGTAGGCCACCGCGACTTCGACAAGGGCAAGGCCTGTCCCTGTTTCGATGCACGCACGGAGTACTTTCCCCTATTTTCTGCGTAAAACGCGCAAATGTCTAATTAGACATTTGGACATTTAGACATTTAGACAGTATTGCAGAATCTCTATTGCAGCGGATGGATGCTACTGCAGCCCGTCAAGCTGGTGCTTCAGGGCAACAAGGTCGTCGCGCACGCTGATAAGCCTTGACAGCACGTCGGCAGAGCGGTCGGCACCGTCACGGTTGGCATTGATCATCTTCTTGGCGGCAGCCAGTTTGAAACCGCGCACCTTCACAAGATTGTGAATCAGCTTGATTTGCTCAATGTCCTTGGCCGAATACTGGCGCACCTTGTTCGGTCCTGACGTCTTAGGTTTCAGGTAGGGGAACTCGGTCTCCCAGTAACGGAGCGTACTCTCGTTCAGTCCAAACATCTCTGCCACCTCTTTGATAGAGTAGTAGAGCTTCAAATCCTTATGTAAGTTCAGTGCCATAATCGGAACGTTTTATTCGTTTCTACATTCTATAAGCCGTACATTGTCAAGGGTCAGCTGCGCCGTCTGAGAGTCAATGTCCTGTCCCACCTGATGATAGATGATGGTACAGTCGCTGATGTCGATGTCATGAACACACTGCATACCGCGGATGCCCGCAGCCTTGATGCCCGTCTGTGCACCACGGCAGACCACCCGACTGATGTGGATGTCCTGGAAATTCGGTGCCCATCGGCGCTGCTCCTCAGTATACTGGGGCTCCTTTCCGTTGTCACCGGCATGACGGTTCACGTAGTCGCACTGGAAGCTGATAGCCTCGCCTGCAATGTCGTTCATCTGTATGTCACTGATGAACAGCTGTTCGGTCTTGCCTCCACGGTCTAATGAGCTCTTGAAGCGCAGACCTACGTCAGTACCGCTGAAACGGTTGTGGCGCACCACAATACGGCGCATACCACTCGCCGTCTCACTGCCTAAGACAAAGCCTCCGTGAGCATGGAACACCGTATTGTCCTCGATGACGATATCCTCACAGCCTGCCACCTGATGGCTTGTAGAGGGCATGCCGCTCTTCATGCAGATACCATCGTCGCCCACCGATACTGTTGAGCGCACGATAAGTGCCTGATGACAGTCGGAGAGGTCGATGCCGTCGCCGTTCTGCACATTCCATTCTGAGCGCACGCTGACACCGTCGATGATTACGTTCGTGCAGTAACAGGGGTGCAGATGGAAGCGGGGGGCGTTCTGTATCGTTACTCCCTCGACAAGCACGTTCTCGCAATCGGTGAGGCGTATCAGGTCATTACGCATCGATTCTTGGTCCTTAGCGTTGTCGGCTATGTCGGGATAGCCGTTTTTCATCTGCCACGGGTACCAGAGCTGTCCGTCATCGGTCACCTGACCACCCATGTTCAGGTATTGCTTCCACTCCACATCGCTCATCTTTCCTCTTTTCACGGGGCGCCATTGCTGGCCTCCGCCGTCAATGATGCCTTTTCCCGTAATGGCAATGTTCTTGCGCTTCGACGCACGGATGCATGGGTAGACTCGCTTGGCGCCAGCATTCTTGTCTATATAGAGGCGTTTGTCGGGAGAGAAACAGACCATCGCTCCCTGCTGCAGATGCAGCTCGATGTTGTCCTTCAGCATGATGGGTCCCGTGAGCCATACACCCTCAGGCACTACCACACGACCACCGCCCAGCTTCGTAAGCCGGGAAACAGCCTTCTCGAAGGCAGCTGTACAGAGGGTCACCCCATCGCCTACGCCTCCGCAGTCGGCTATCGAAACCTCGTTCTGCGGTATCACTACCGGCTCGACGGCCTTTACCGTGACGGGCAGTCCCTCATAGTATTTCGTATAGTCGGCAGCGCTGACCACGACGAACATGAATAGCAATAGCAGGAAAGAACTGAAACGCCTCATGGAGAATTGATAATTGATAATTATTTCAACGTTCCCACCGACTTCACCGTCATTTTCTGGCCCATGGTGTTTATTTCCTTCTCCACGCTGATGGCCTTCATCCAGCCGTCGTTGCCCATCTCGTAGCTGCCTTTCTCAGTAGCTTCTATCTTCAGCATACCGCTTGACAGCACCATGTCGATGTTCTGCTTGATCATCTCGGCCTGGTCGGGAGCCATCTCCGAGACCTTCTCAATAATCATTTTCTTCAGGGCTTCCTTGTCCATGTCCAGATTAGCAGTCATGGTAATCTTGCCACCGGGGCTGACAAAGTACATGCGCTTCATCTTAAGGCCCTGATCGTTCACGTATTCATCCTGACTACCTGTCGACAGGGTCATGCCGTTTAGTGCAAGTGCGCTCGTGCTCTCCTGCAGACTTTTAACCATAGCCTCCTCGGTAGCAGATGCCATGACCTGCTCCTTCAGCTTTTCCTTCGGCATTATGCTCTCCGCTTCGGGTGCAGCCTTGAACATCTCGTCAAACATCTTGTCGGCAGCCTCGGACATATTCTTCTTCACCGTTTCGAAGTTCTTGATACCCTTTACCTTGCCTTCTTTGTCCACAACAATGTCGATGGCAGATTGTGCCATCAGCTCTGACGAAGCAGTAACCAGACGGTTGACGAGGTCGTTACTATCGACATCCGACTTGAAGTTCTTTGTCTGGTAGTTGACTACAAAGCCGTCAGCAGTCTCTTCCGTTACATTGTAGACGGCATCCGACGTGAACGTCATGTCCTTACCTGCCACGTTCATAGTGGTTGTAAAAGCATAGGTTTTCACGTCGCCCTTCTTCATTGTCGGGTTTACCTTCAGACTTTGTGCCTGCGCCAGCAAGCAAACGAGCAACATAGTGCTCAACAGAAACAGTTTCTTCATACCTTGATATAATTTTCTCAATTGTTTATTATTCATCCGAACGGTCATCTAAAACAGCGTGAGCGTGTAGAGATAGACCACAGCAGCGGGGATAGCCATGAGCGAGGAGTCGAAACGGTCGAGCATGCCTCCGTGGCCGGGCAGGATGTTGCCGCTGTCCTTGATGCCGAGCGTTCGCTTAAACAGACTCTCAATGAGGTCGCCCCACGTACCGAAGATGACGATGACCAGACCTAAGCCTGCCCACTCACAGGCAGAGAGGCCCAGGTCGTTGACACCGTACTGCTCAGTAAGATACCACACCAGGACAGCGATAGCCATGACCAGCACGCCTCCTCCGATGCTTCCTTCCCACGACTTGCCCGGCGATATGCGGGGAAAGAGCTTATGACGCCCCAAGAGCGAGCCGCACAGATAGGCTCCCGTGTCATTCATCCAGAGGAACACGAACACGGAGAGGGGCACCAGGTAGGTGTACTGTACCGACTGGCCATTCCAGCGATAGGCCAACACGTTGAGCAGCGAGAACGGCAGGGCGATATAGAGCTGGGACATCATGGTGTAAGCCCAGTTGTTGATGGGATCCTCGGCCTTCAGGTAAAGCTCGGCAATCATCAGGTAGATGATGCTCACGAGATAGGGTATGAACACCGTCGACGGCGTGATACCACTATTATAGCCCGCCATAGCGAGGAACAGGTAGACGCCTGCTACGGTAGAGATGAAGCGATTGACCTGCACACCCGGCCGTTCATTGACCAGGCCGCAGAACTCCCAGACGGTCATGCCCGTGACCAAGGCAAAGAACAGCGCCATAGCCCGTGGGTTTAGGAAACAGGTGACAACGGCGGCGACAAAAATAAGTCCCGTAATAGTCCTAACAATAAAGTTCTTCATAAGACAAAATCATCATTTATGAATTAGTATTGTCGTTATTCTCCTTTTCTTTTTCAGCCAGTTCGCGTTCACGCTCCGCAGCCATGCGCTCGGCATCGGCACGCATCTGGGCCTCGAGGAGTTCCTCGGCACGACTGGTCCAAGGACGCTTACCGAAGATGCGCTCGACGTCCTCGGCAAAGATGACTTCTCGGTCGACGAGCAACTGAGCCAACTGTGCGTGACCGTCCTTGTGCTCGGTCAGTATCTGCTTGGCACGTTCATATTGCTCGTTGATCATGCGCAGCACCTCGTCGTCCATGATTTTCGCCGTGGTCTCTGAGTATGGACGCTGGAACTGGTACTCCTGATTACTATAATAGCAGATGTTAGGCAGCTTTTCGCTCATGCCGGCGTAAGCAATCATGCCATAGGCCTGCTTCGTCGTACGCTCCAGGTCGTTCATGGCACCAGTCGATATCTGTCCGATGAACAGCTCCTCGGCAGCACGGCCTCCCAAGAGCGAGCACATCTCGTCGAGCATGGCCTGCTTCGTCTGCAGCACGCGCTCCTCGGGCAGGTACCAGGCGGCACCCAATGCCTGGCCACGTGGCACGATGCTGACCTTCACCAACGGGTTGGCAAACTCGGTGAACCACGAGATGGTGGCGTGACCTGCCTCGTGGATGGCGATAGAGCGCTTCTCCTGCTCGGTCATCACCTTCGTCTTCTTCTCCAGACCACCGATGATGCGGTCTACAGCGTCAAGGAAGTCCTGCTTGCCCACCTTCTCGCTATTGTGTCGGGCAGCAATAAGCGCAGCCTCGTTGCAGACGTTGGCGATGTCGGCACCTGAGAAACCGGGCGTCTGACGGGCCAGGAAGTCGATGTCGACAGTCTCGTCAATCTTCACAGGCTTCAGGTGCACGGCGAAGACCTCCTTACGCTCGTTCAGGTCAGGCAGGTCGACGTGTATCTGACGGTCGAAGCGGCCTGCACGCAGCAGGGCCGAGTCGAGCATGTCGGCACGGTTGGTGGCAGCGAGGATGATGACACCGCTGTTCGTTCCAAAGCCGTCCATCTCGGTGAGCAGGGCGTTCAGCGTGTTCTCGCGCTCGTCGTTGCCACCCATGGCGGGGTTCTTCGAGCGGGCACGACCCACGGCATCGATCTCGTCAATGAAGATGATACAGGGCGACTTCGTTTTCGCTTGCTGGAACAGGTCGCGCACACGACTGGCACCTACACCGACGAACATCTCGACGAAGTCACTTCCCGACATCGAGAAGAACGGCACGCCAGCCTCACCGGCCACAGCCTTCGCCAACAGCGTCTTACCTGTTCCCGGAGGACCCACGAGCAGTGCGCCCTTGGGAATCTTTCCGCCCAGGTCGGTATATTTCTGCGGGTTCTTCAGAAACTCCACAATCTCCTGTATCTCCTGCTTGGCACCGGCCTGTCCGGCAACGTCCTTGAACGTGATGCCCAGGTCGCCACCCTTCTCATACATCTGAGCACGACTCTTACCCACATTGAAGATGCCGCCCATGCCGCCACCCATGCCACCGCCCATGCGGCGCATGAAGAAGAGCCACAGCAGGATGATGAAGAACAGGGGGAAAAGGCTGGAAATGAGGTTCGTCAGGAAACCGTCGCGCTGATTCTCGAACGACAGTTTTCCGGTGAACTTCCCTTCATCGCGCTTCTCGTCGAGGAATTTCTCCAACTGTTCAATGCCGCCATATTCCACAGTGAGATATGGATCCTTTCCCGTCTGGTCGGAACCTTTGTGAAACACGTCGCGTATATGCTCAGGCTTCACGTACATCTTCAGTACACCCTGTCCTTTGTTCACGACAATGCGCGAGGCATAGCCGCTGTCGACGAAGACCCTGAACTCCGTATACGACGTTTCCACCTGTTCAGACATCTTCTGAATGCCCGTGCTGCCACCATCGGTAAAATAGAGCAAGAGCAGTGCCGCGATGGCCAGGATATATATCCAGTTCATGTTGAACCGAGGCATATTCATCTTCGGTCCGTTATTCTTGTTTGGTTGTTTCTGATCCATTAGTCAATTATCAGTTGTCAGTTCTCCATTTAGTCAAGGTCGGGTACTCGCGTCAACTTTGCATCAGCCCAGAGGTGCTCCAAGTCATAGTACTCGCGCATATCGGGCACAAACACGTGTACCAGAACGTCGGTATAGTCCATAGCCACCCAAAGGGCGTTCTCCAGACCTACCACCCGCAAGGGTTTCTCCTGCAGTTCCTTGCGCACCATGTCGTCTACGCTCTCAGCAATAGCATCCACCTGAGTGGGCGTGTTGCCTTGGCACACCACAAAATAGCGGCAAATGGTTCCTTCTATGCCATCGAGGTCGGCCACCACGATGCCCGAACCCTTCTTTTCTTGTATTCCCTTGATGATTGTGTCTACTAATCCAGTGATATGTTCCATCTAATATATAAAATATGTGTATTGATGCTGCAAAGGTAGTGTAAATTCTCCTAATAAAACGCCTGTTGACACTTTTTTTGAGGATTTTTATAAAAAAGTCGGCAAAAATTTTGGTGGTTCGCAAAAAAGTAGTACCTTTGCAACCGCAAAACCGAAAGGATACGGTTTTCACCAATAGCGATTGGGGTATGGTGTAATGGTAACACTGCAGATTCTGGTCCTGCCTTTCCTGGTTCGAGTCCGGGTACCCCAACCAAAACAAATCGCCAAGTTGTTGGACTTCAACAACTTGGCGATTTTCTTTTACCCACTTTGTCAATGCTTAAAGACCTCACTTCTTCACCGTGATCTTCACAGCTTTGCCTTCTTGTTTGCGTCCGTTGAGGGGACGAAGGATATAGATGCCGGAGGGCAAGGTTTCAAGAGCCTTATCATAGGGCAGTTGCTGGCGCAGGAGATGACCGTCGGCGGAATAGACATTGACGAGGGAGCCGTCACTGCGGAGGCTGCCGATGCCGTCGGCCACAGCAGCAACACGCACACGGCCATCGGTATTGAGCGTCGAAGCGTCGAACTCGTAGACATTGCCTACGGCCTCGCAACGTACGATGACATCGCCTGTTGCCGAGCTGAAGCCCTCGGCAAAGACCTGTATCTCGTCGCCCACGTTGAGCTGACGGCCCTCGGGCACGACGATGACGAGGGTTTCGGCGTTGTGCGTAATCTTTCCGCTGACCTTTAGCTGGGTGTTGATGGTTCCCGTTCCGAGCATACAGCGCACGGTGGCACCCTGCTGCAGCGTGAGGTTATTGCCTATGCGAAGCGAACCGGCAGCCGTGCCGAGTCCACCTTGGATGGTGCCACCTTTCTGCACGATGACATTTGAGAGCAGGGCTGTGCCTTGGAGCGTGCCTCCAGAAGCAACGGTGACAGCAGCCGAGGTAAATGCGTTTTGCGTAGCATTCTGCACCGTGAGCGTACCACCGCTGACGGTGATGGGAGCCGTATGACCAGGAGTGAAAAGCGTGAGTTTGCCTGCGCCCACCTTAGTGACACTTTTTCCCTTCAGCAAGCCACTGAAGCGCGAGTCCTCACCAAGGAAGCCCACCTGATAGCTACTCTGCGAACCGCCCAGCACACCGTCTTCGGCAGTGCCCGAGAGCGTACCTACCTTCAGCGTGGCCGAAGCATCGCTGCCGCCTCCACTCTGCATATAGGATAAGGTTGTTCCTGCCCCCACGACAAGGCGCGTCTTCTGCATGTCGGTAACGTTCGTCATCAGACGGAAGTTGCCGCCATCGCCTATGGCTGTAAGCTGTCCCTCGAAGTCCTTGAACGAGGCTCCCACGTCACAGCGCACATACTTGGTACGGATAGTGAGCGAGCCCTTACCCTGGAACGAGCCGTTAATCTTACCACGCGAGGAGCCGACGATGGTGTTAGTAGTGCCTTCCTGCACGGTGACCACATGGTTGAAGGTGGGCACTGTCGAGGTATTGTTCACGTCGATCTGATCCACCTCACCGCCAGCCAATACCATCGGACTGCCCACCTTACCGAAAGTGGCATTCCAGGCCCCCTGAGCCACCGAGCCTTTTTTCACGATCAGCCCTGCAAAGCTGTTCGTACCTCCATAAGTAAAGTTGATACGTCCGGGACCGTCCTTCAACAAATAGCCCGAGCCCTTGACCTGACCCTTCAGCGAGAGGGCACTATTGCTTTGGGCGATACGGATGGTAGCGGTATCGGTGAGGGTGATGATGTGGTCGGTAGCCATATTGTCCTTCGACAGCACCAGTGTGCCACCGTTGATTTGCAGGTTGCCTTCGGTCTTCTCCGATGCTCCGATGGCACTCTTCTGCCCTCCGTCGTAGAAGTTGGGCACGGTGAGCGTTCCGCCATTGACGATGGTACGTCCCGTAAAGTCGCTGTATTTCATGTTCAGCGTGACGTCTGCAGCGGGATTCACGGTGACGTCACCCTCGCCCGAGATGCCGCCCTCTCCGTTAAGGATGTACTTGCCGGCATCGAAGCAGACGCCACGCGTCACCATCATCTCATTGACGGTGATGGTCTTGTTGGCACCAGACTCGTTGAACACCACTTTGTCGCCAGCCACAAACGAGGTCGGAGAATCTTCAGCTGAGGCTGAGCCTCCGCCTACAGAGAAATTCTTGGCCTTATAATCCCACACGCTGCTCTCGCTGCCCGTCCATACGACGTTCTCGGCAGGGGCGCGCATGGCGTTGATGACAAGTATGAGACGCTTGCCGTCCTCTATCTCGAAGTCGTAGTTGATGCCCTCGAGTCCACGCGTCTGCAACTTGCTGACGTCGCAGGTGAGCGTACCCGTGCACTCGGCAAGGACGTAGCGTGCACCATCCTGCGACAGCAGGTTGACGGTGACGTAGTTGGTACCGCTGAAGGTCAGGTCGCCCTCGACCATGAGCTTGCCAATCTTGTTATCGCCAGCCTCCACCTCAATATATACGTTGCCGGGCAGAGTAACTGACTTCTTGAACGTGATGACTCCCTCTTTGCCTGTTGGCATCAGTCGGCAGCCTTCGTAGTTCAGAGCGCCCTCGAAGGTGATGTCGCTTTCAAGCACAGCATTGCCGCTGAGTGTACCACGGGCCTGGAGCTCAACAGGACCGCTGATGGTACCGTTGACACTAAGCGTGCCCTCGCTGATGATATTCTTTCCGGTGTGGGCGAGGTGGCAGTTGAAGCTGGCAGTGCCCTGCATCGACTTGATAAGCTGTCCGCTGCCCGTTGTTCCCTGACCGTTGAACTCGTAGTCATGGTTTCTTGGGGTCATCAGGTAGAGGCAAGAGGGAGCGACAGTATTGCTGAAGGTGATGGCCGTGGTGTTGTCGCCCGCAATGTCGAACATCAGGCTCTTGCCGTCGGCGTATGTGGCTGGGGAGGACATATTGAAAGTGGCAAAACCACTTTCCACAGTGCTACCACCTTTCCAGCGGAGGTCGGCCTCGAAGACGGGGGGCAGAGGCGGCATGGGCATGTCGCCACCCAGGTAGTAGCCCGTGTTGGGATGTTGGTAGTAGCCGCGAGTAGTACAGTCGAGACGGTAATGCGGGTCTTGCTGCAAGCAGTAGATGCTGTAGCTGGTAGGCATGTTCGTGGTGTAGCCCACAAGTCCGGTAGAACCGTTGGCATCCTGCTTCGCCAGGATAATCTCCTCGCGCCAGTCACCAGTGATGTCGCCCATAAAGGCAGGACGGGTGCCGGTTCCGCCGTGGGTCGCCCAGCTGCTCTCCTGCGAGAACTCACAGAGACGGTCGCCCAAGACACGTGTAATCATCATGTTGGTGCCCCAGCCGCTACCGCCAGGCGAATTGAGCCATTCGCGCTGCAGGCGTCCGTCCCACCATACGCCCTCGAACATCGAGCCCGAACGGGTCTGTCCGGTCTTCTCGCCCTTGCAGTCGTAGACGAACTCGTCGGCATAGCTCAATATCTCGTAGCCCTTATGGCTGTTGTCGATGTCGAGACAGGCACCGCGGCCCACGTCGTAGACGCTGGGCAGATACCATTCCTTGATGTGCTCGCCTGTCATAGGATCAAACAGCAGCTGGCCCAGAAGGGCACTCTGCTGGATGGCGAACTGCTCCAGACCGGGACGGTCGGGGTCGATATCGCTAAGGATGTAACGGTCGCCGTGACCAATGCCCGGACTTTGGAACCAGCCCTTCAAGGGGTTCACGGAGTAGCCACCCTGTATCATCTCGTCACAGCCGTCGCCGTTGACGTCGGCTACACGCAGCTGATGGAACTCGGCAGGCCAGGGACGCTTGTCGTTGCGGCTCCACGTAGCACTGTGGTGCCAGTTGGTGGGTGTGCCGCCACTCCAGTCGAAGTCCCATGTGAACACATAGTTATGGTGGGTCTTGTCAGCATCCCTGTCCAGACACTCCATCACCAGCGAAGGATGTATGCCGTCAAGATAACAGATACAGAAATGACCATCCATAGCCGAGTAGCCGTCGCTCATGTAGCGGGGTCGGCTGGTACGGGTATAGCTGTCGCTGCCGTCGGTCACCTCACTGTACTTCAACTCGTTGCAGGCAATCTCAGCACCCGTAGCACCATCGATGACCGATATGTAGAACGGGCGGTTGCGTGCTGTCTGCGTACGGTAGTCGACAATGCCATCGCCGTCGACGTCGGGCACTGCACTACCCATAGCATACTTTCCCCACGTCTCATTCTCCTTGTCCCAGAAACGGGTGCCGTCGCTTGAACGTACCATCACCTCGCAGCGTCCGTCGCAGTTGATATCGTAGGCCACGACCATATCGTTCTGGCCACCACAGATGTTCACGTTCGGTCCCATATCCACCGTCCAAAGCAACTCACCCGTGAGCTTGTAGGCCTGTATCTTGTGGGAAGTAGTGGCGGTGTTTTCCGACTCGTCGCTCTCCTCACCGCTTGCAGAGCCTGCAAAGAGACGGTCGACGACCACAGCATCATACTCGCCGTTGCCGTCGATGTCCATAGGCCAGCAGAACTTCGTGCGGTAGTCGTTACGGCTGATAACGGTGTTGTCGAAGTCGAAGTTGAACCACACGTTGGGATAGGCCTGCGTCTTATAGAGGAACGGACGGCTCATGGGGCCCTCGGTGCCGTCAGGACTGATAGCCGTCACAGCATACTCGGTGTTGTTGGTCAGCGACGAGGGGGCATAGCAGGTAACCTTCAGCGGTGCGCTGTTCATCTTCGTAAAGTTGCTGGCTCCCTGTGCACGCCGGTAGACGTTGTAGGTAGTGCCCTCGGGTTCCTGCGCCAGCTTGCGCCAAGAGATAAGATTACCCTGTCCGGCAGCACTGGTCACGCTACGGATGCTGCTGCCTGAACGGTTTACGGCAACGACGGCACGGTCGAGCTTCTGCTGGTAACGCTGGGCGCCTGCATGCATGGGAAGCAAAGCCGTCAAGAGGATTAGTTTTAGTAGTTGTTTCATCTGTTTTTTGTTTGTAGTTTGTAGTTTGTTGATTATCGTTTATTGTTTAATCGCCTCGGCTATGATTTCCGCTATGATCTGTGCACCTTTCTCAGTGGGGTGGATGCCATCGCGTTGCATGGTCTCGCCGTCGGCCTTGAACTCAGCATGAAGATCAACGACCCGCAGCTGGTTTCTCTGTGCTACCTTATTTATAATAGGTATGATGGCGTTGGTGATGACCGAGTCGCTGATATTCCACGAGGGCTTTAGGGCAGGGATGGGCGTACAGAGGATGATGCGGGGCTTGCGATTAATATGCGGACGCTTGCTCTTCTGTCCCTTCACCAACACGGCCTGCGGACGCAGCTTGTCGATCATCTGTTGGAGATCGGCCTCGAACTCATTGCCATACTGCCAGTTCTCGGGCTTCGAATCGTTGGTACCCAGCTTGATGACCACGATGTCGGGCTGGAAAGCCAGGGCATCGCGCCACGCCTGCTCCTGCATGAAAGGATGATCGCCCTTGTTGAGCAAAGTGCGGGCACTGACTCCACAGTTGTGCACGTCGTAGCCATTGCCGAGAAGCTGTTGCAGGCGAGCAGGATAACCCCGCTGCGGAGCCATGTCGATGCCGTGGCCATCGGTGATGCTATTGCCAATGCAAGCCACCTTGACGGAACCAGGAAGCGGTGAACGGTGAGCAGAGAGCCACGTAGAGAGGTCGTTGAGCATCTGCTCGTGATACTTGAAGTTACTGCGGAAGCCAAAGCCATGGCCACCCGAGGGGTAGACGTGCAGCGCACATTCGTTGCCAGCCGAGCGCATGGCCGTGTAGTAGGCGATGCCGTTCGTCACGGGTGGAACAGCGCGATCGTCGTTGGCCAGCAGGATAATGGCGGGAGGTGTGAGATGGCGTCGCACGGCATTCTGGTTCGAGTATTCGCGCACCAGCTTTTTGTCGTTCATCCCCTCCTTGCCGAGAAAGCCCAGACAAGAGCCTTTATGGCTCTCATGCTCGTTCATCGAGATGACGGGATAGAAGAGGATGGAGAAGTCAGGACGTTCAGACAGTTCACTATGCGTCGACACCGTCGAAGCAAGGTGACCGCCAGCAGAGAAGCCCATGATGCCCACATCGCGGGGATTGACAGCCCATACCTCTGCCGAGTCACGCACGGTGCGGATGGCCGTGCGGGCATCGCTCATGGGAATCTCGCGGTCGCCGTTGGGCATGCGATAGGTCAGCACAAAGTAAGCAATGCCCTGACGATTGAACCACTCGGCCCAGTCATGGCCTTCGTTCTGCATGGACAGATGGCTGTAGCCACCGCCAGGACAGTCGACAACAGCTCGGCCCGTAGGTACTGCCGGCAAATAGGCTACCATGTTGGAACTGCCATCAGGGGTGATGTTCACGGTAAATTTCTTTGCTAACCAGTCAGACTGCTGGGCAGTCTGTGCACTGACAAACACCACGTGGGAAAACAGAGTAACCACCATGGTGACTGCGGCCATCATCATTAACTTATTTTTCATTGTTTTGTAGATTTTGCCGCAAAAGTACAAAAAAAGGCTGAATATTCATCTATTT
Organism: Prevotella sp.; assembly: GCA_017554385.1. GTDB lineage: Bacteria > Bacteroidota > Bacteroidia > Bacteroidales > Bacteroidaceae > Prevotella. The sequence goes on from JAFZIL010000086.1 coordinate 13,041, forward strand.
CGCTACAATTTGTCATTATTTTACGAAAAAATTTGTCTCTCTCACATATTTTAATTAATTTTGCAAACAATTAAAAACCAACAATCACACTACAAAATGGCAGTAAAAATACTTAGCGTCGACGACGAGAACGACCTCGAGTTGCTGTTGACGCAATACTTCAGAAGGAAGATACGCAAAGGTGAATACGAATTTGTCTTTGCCCACAACGGACTGGAAGCCTTGACCATGATGCTGAAGCATCCCGACATCGAGATCATCCTCTCGGACATCAACATGCCAGAGATGGATGGTCTGACACTGTTGGCAAAAATCAACGAGATGCGCAACCCCGCCCTGAAGGTAATCATGGTGAGTGCCTATGGTGACATGGGCAACATACGCCAGGCCATGAACAACGGAGCCTTCGACTTCGCCACAAAGCCTATCGACCTTGACGACCTGAGCGTGACCATCGAAAAGGCCATCGAGCAAATCAACTACGTGCATGCCTCCCAGCGCGAGCACTCTCAGTTGGAATCGCTGAAGGGCGACCTGGCGGTGGCACGTGACATACAGCAGGCCATTCTCCCGCTGACGTCGCAACTCAAGCCCTTCATTCAGGACAAATTGGACATCGCTGCGTCGATGACACCAGCAAAGGACGTGGGCGGCGATTTCTACGACTTCTTCCGCATTGACGACACTCATATCGGACTGATTATTGCCGACGTGAGCGGCAAGGGCATTCCCGCTGCCATCTTCATGGCCGTCAGCCGTACGCTGATCAGAGCCACAGGCATTCGCGGCGTGAGTCCGTCGGAGTGCATCTCCTACTCAAACAAACTATTGGCGCAGGAATCTGTAAATAGTATGTTCGTCACCGTATTCTACGCCATCTTCGACTTGACCACAGGCACAATGACCTATTGCAACGCCGGCCACAACCCGCCCTACCTGCTGAAAGCCAGCGGCGAGGTGACGGCACTGCCTATGACGGGCGATGCAATGGTAGGTGCCATCGACGATCTGGACTTCCATGAGGCAACCACCAAACTGGAGAAAGGCGATGCACTGGTCATGTTTACCGACGGTGTCACCGAGGCCGTGAACACCTCCTTTGAGGAGTTTGGCGAGAAGCGGCTGACGGCTACGCTGGAACAGTTGTCCAAGGCAAACTGCCAACAGATTATTGACAGCGTGAAAACCGATGTGGCTGCCTTCGTAGGCGAAGCAGAACAGAGTGACGACATCACGCTACTGACGGTGAAAAGGATTTGAGGTTTGAGATTTGAGGTTTGAGGTTTGAATAAGCGTAACATCATAACAGGCGTAGCCGGACTGTTGCTGGCAGGAGCGGCAGTAGCAGGACTGGCAGGATGGCAGGCCGAGAAGAGGCGTGCCGAGGGACTGGAGTCGCAGCTGGCCGACCTGCAACAGCAGGAGAAACGGTCGGCAGTAGTGCGCAGCGTGAGCAAGCAGATGGAAGAGATTGCCTATCAGCAGAAGGAAATCTCGGACGAGCAGCGCGTGGAAGCACAGCAACAGACGATCGTAGCCAACGAGGAGCGACAGAAAGCACAGGCTTCTGAACAACAGGCCAGAGCGTCTGAGCAAAGGGCACTCGAATCGGAACGCCAAGCCCAAGACGCACGTCTGTTGGCAGAGAACGAACGACAGGTAGCCGACCACCAGCGCTCGCAGGCAGAACTGTCGAGAAGCATCGCTGACACCTTGCGCTACAGGGCCTTGGGCCGTTCGCTCGGATCGCTGTCGATGACACAGGCACAGTCGGGCAACAAGGACATTGCCGACCTGCTGGCCTACGCTGCCTACGTCTATACCAACCGTTACAAGGGCGACCTGTACAACTCAGCCGTGCTGCAGCCGCTCATGACGGCAGGCCAGAGCAAACAGTCGTGGGCTGTACACAACGGGGCAGTGACCTGTATAGACTTCGTACCGGGCAGCGACGACGAACTGGTGAGCGTGAGCAACTACGGTGAGATTATCCATCATAAGAAGACGGGCAACCAGCTGAAGTCGACCGTGCTGCTGAAAGACAACCAATACGATTTCCGATATGCCTCCATGAACGACAAAGGTACCATCAGTGCCATCAGCCGTTCAGGCCATCTTATCCTGCTGGAGAATGGGCATGCAAAGAAAGTCTACCAAATCGCAGGAGTGGAACACCCCAACTGGATGTCGCAGGTAAACAACGACCAGATCATTGTCAGCGGTGACAGGAGCATCGCTTTCTTGAACCAGAACAACTATCAGCAGACAGGTACCCACACCTTCAACGCCAACATCACAGCCTACGGCAGAAAGAACAACCATCCTGTGCTGTTCGACAACAAAGGACAGATGCACGAGGTGGTGAGTGCCAGTAACATACAGACCAAGAGCGTGCCCGTCAAGGGAACGGTGACTGCCTATGCCGAATCAAAGAATGCTGGCATCGAGGCCTACGGCATGAGCGACGGCAGCATCTACGTGATTGACCGGCAAGGCAACGTGAGGACGCTCGTGGGTCACCGCTCACGCATCTCCCGACTGAAGCTCAACGGGAAACGACTCTTCTCCTCAAGCTACGACGGTACGCTGAACCTCTGGATGATCACCAACGACAAGAACGAGAAAATCGATCCCATGCCACTGTTTACTGCTGGCACATGGATCATATATTTCACCAACGACGAGGCGAAGAAATACCTGTGGACAGGCGACCAGAAAGGAACCCTGACCGAGGCACTCATCGACATCCCGACGATTGTGGCGAAAGTGAAAGGACAGCTCAAGCGCGATCTGACAACCGAGGAATGGAACTACTACATCGGACAGACCGTGCCAAGGGAGTCGTTCCTATCGGAAAAGAGTAAGAAGTAAAGGATATAGGAGAAATGAGATCATGACAAAACGTATATTCTTGTTCTTCACCCTGCTATGGTGCTGCACGGGCATTGCACGGGCACAGGGAGGTATTCCCTTCATCCGTAATTTCACTGCTACGGAATACGGTGCCCACAACCGTAACTTCGACATTGTCTGCACCAAGGACAACACCGTGTTCGTAGCCAACTTCGAGGGGCTGCTCTATTACGACCATGCCGAATGGCGCATCCTGCACACACCGGGCATCACCCGTATCACCGACCTCTTCATCGACTCGAAGGGTACCGTCTGGACTGGCGGTTATAACTATATCGGCAAGGTAGAGGCCACCCCAAACGGAGAGTTAAAGCTGCGCGACATGGCCAGCCGCACTCCCGTCAAGGGCGAAGTGAGAAACATCTGGGAAGATAAAGGACAGCTGCTATTCCTCGTGGGTGACTCGACGGTCTATACCATAAGCCCCAACGGTATCAGCCTAGAACAGGGAAAGAAAATCCCCATTGACAACACAGTCTTCGGCAACGAATACACGATAGTACAACGACTGCCCATAGGCAATGAACTGCTGGCACTTGCCACGAACGGCAGCGGCATCGTCATTACCAATGCCAAAGGGCAACGGCTCTATACTATCACCGAGACCAACGGCTTGTGTTCGAACAACGTAAACCATATTGCCTACGATGGTACAGGTACCTTATGGGGAGCCACCGACAACGGTCTGTTTGCCATAGCACTACCCGCCGTCTACTCGCACTTTACTGCCAACGAAGGACTGCCCGGTGAGGTGCTGGCCATCCAAAAAGGAACAGGTGGACAGCTATACGTAGGCACGCTGAACGGTCTGTATCGTCGGGACGGTATGGCTTTCGTGCCCGTTCATGGTGTTATCCATGCTTGCTGGGCACTGCAGCCGATGGCTGGCAACCTGATGGCTGCCACGTCTGGAGGTGTCTATCGCGTTAGCAGCAATGGCTTGGTCACCCAGCTCACCTCAGCTTCAACGACTGCCTTATTGGTGAAGGGCGATTACTTCTATACCGGCGAGCTCGATGGTGTCTACAAGAACACCCTTTCAGGAAACAGAGAGCGCATCTGCGACGGAGAGAAAGTGACGAAGATCTACGAGGACAGCAAAGGCTGCCTGTGGTTTCAGAACCTATATGGACAAATCTGGAAAACAGAAGCCGGAGCAAAGATGCCCCGACTGCTGGGCAAGGAAGATGGAAAGTCGGACGATGCCGCTACACTTGTCGACATCGACAGACAGGCTGTTGTCGTCGGTGCCACCGACACGAAGCCCTTCCCCTACCCGCAATTCTCCTATACCGATGGCAACGGACTGACATGGCTCACCGATAACGAGGGTAAGAACCTCTATGTGTGGAAAGACAATAAGCGCATTGGCGACTATGCTCCCCTACTCTACCGCCTTGCTGACAAGGCCACCCGCGCCATCCTTACCGACAACCAATATCTATGGGTAGGTGGCGACTTCGGTCTCACCATCATTGACAAGCAGCAGAAAGACCCGATGCAGGCGAAGACTCCCGTACTTCAGTTCCGCTCGATAACGGTCAACGGCGACAGCGTGCTGTGGGGAGGCTTCGGAAAACAGCCATCTTCACTTCCTCGACTGTCGAGAGACGAGCGTAACCTCCGCTTCACCTTCGCAGTCAACCAAACACCGCTCTTAGGTCATACCGACTATCGCTATCGCATGAATGGTGGCGTGTGGAGTGCCTGGTCGTCATCGACTGAGGCAAGGTTCTTCAATCATCCCAGTGGTTTCTTCCAGCTTGAGGTACAGGCACGCGACAACATGGGACGCCTGTCCGACATCATTGGCATTAACTTCAGCATCAGCCTGCCGTTCTTCGCTCGCTGGTACATGCTGCTGCTCTACCTTGTGCTCTTGGCTCTCGCTGTTGTTGGCATCATCAGGTGGAGGTTGCAGCGCCTGGAAAAAGAGAAGGTGCGTCTGGAAAACATCGTGCAGGAACGCACTGCCGAGGTGGTGAAGCAGAAAGACGAGATTGAAGAGAAGTCAAAGAGCTTGGAGACAGCACTGAAAGACCTCGGTGAGGCCCAGCACGAGCTGATCCGCCAGGAAAAGATGGCCACAGTGGGTAAGCTGACACAGGGTCTTATCGACCGTATCCTCAACCCGCTGAACTACATCAACAACTTCTCGAAGCTGTCGGAAGGACTGTTGAAGGACGTGGAAACGAACATCGACGACGACAAGGACGGAATGGATCCTGAGAACTATGAGGACACAAAGGACGTGCTCAACATGCTGCGCACCAATCTTCAGAAGGTTGGCGAGCACGGACAGAACACCACCCGCACGCTGAAGGCTATGGAGGAGATGCTGAAAGACCGTTCGGGCGGCATCGTCCCGATGGACTTGGCAGCCGTACTGCGTCAGGACTATGAGATGTTGGGCAAGTACTATGAGAAGGATATTGCCCAATATGGCATCAAGACCCGTCTTGAACTGCCCGAGGGTGAGCTGCACATCAACGGCAATGCCGACCAGTTGAGCAAGACCTTCATGAGCCTGCTTGGCAACAGCATCTATGCCGTAAGCAAGAAAGCCCAGCGCCAGCAGTACCAGCCAGAGGTGAGCATCATTGTATCCAACCTCAATCCTCAAACCTCAAATCTCAAACCTCAAACCTCAAACCTTATCGCCATCACAATCCGCGACAACGGTATAGGTATCGAGTCCACCATCATCGACAAGATCTTCGACCCCTTCTTCACCACGAAGACCACGGGAGAGGCCGCTGGTGTGGGACTTTACTTGAGCCGTGAGATCGTGCAGAACCACGGAGGCGACATCAGCGTCAATTCCATCAAGAACGAATATAGCGAGTTCATCATCACACTGCCCGCTACAACCTTATAGCTGCCTATGGAACAACAAGTAGAAACGCTTAAACAGCAACTGAAGAACCAGGAGAAACTGGCATCATTAGGAATGCTCAGTGCCGGCATTGCCCATGAGATCCAGAATCCGTTGAACTTCGTTATCAACTTCAGCAAGATGTCGGGTAAGTTGCTCAACGACCTGACCGAGATTGTCGAGGACAACGAGGACAACCTCTCTGAAGACGATCGCGAAGAGGTAGAGGATATCGTTGCCGACCTGAAGGAGAACATGGCAAAGATTGTGGAGCACGGTGAGCGCGCCATCAGCATCATACAGGGCATTCTGCTCGTATCGCGCGGCAAGGAAAACGAGTTCCTGCCTTCCGACGTCGTCCGACTGGTCAAGGAATACGTGTGGCTGTCGTACCACGCCATGCGTGCCAACTACAAGGGGTTCAACATCAGCATTCATGAGAACTACGAGGAAGGTCTGCCCCAAATCATGGTCATCCCTCAGGACCTGAGTCGCGCTGTGCTCAACGTGATGAACAATGCCTGCTATGCGGTGTGGAACAAGGCGCAGACCGCTCCCGCTGACTACAAACCCGAGGTCACTGTCACCGTAGCTGCCACTCCCCCGACGCTCACCATCTCTATTGCTGACAATGGTGAGGGAATGAACGAGCAAGTACGCCAGCACATATTCGAGAACTTCTTCACTACGAAGCCTGTGGGCAAGGGAACAGGACTGGGCATGGGCATCACCCGCGACATCATTGAGAACAAGCACGGTGGCACTGTCAGCTTCGAGTCTGTCGAAGGCCAGGGTACCACGTTCACCTTCACCATACCTATGAGGGAAAAGTGAAGAGTGAAAAATGAAAAGTGAAAAATGGAAATAATGAATAAACGACTAAGACACCAGATAACAGATTTGGCAAGAAAAACCTTTTTGCCTTCTTATCTTTTTACCTTCTTACTCTTTTTCCTTTTTACTTTTACTCCCACAGCCTTGTCAGCTCAGGAGGCTGACGGCAGCCTGCGACAGATTTACGAACAGGCAGAGAGCGACTATCAGATAGGACGTCTGGAGCAGTCGCTCGAACTGTTGCAGAGCAACCTCGGACGCTTCAGCGGCAACCTGCGACAGAGTGCTTACCGCCTTATCGCCCTCTGTTACCTGGGACAGGACAAGATGGAGGAGACCGAGAGCTACGCCTCGCTGCTGCTCAAGGAGAATCCCTACTACAACTCCGTGCAGGATCCCACCCGTTTCGAGGATATCGTAAACCGTCTGAAGTCAGGTCAGAGTGCCACCATCACCACGGCTTCGAAGCTGGCCGAGTCGGTCGAAGAAGCGCCTGTACCAGTGACGCTTATCACTGAGGAGATGATACGTCTGAGCACCGCCCGTAACCTGTTAGAGCTGCTGGCCGACTATGTACCGGGCATCAGTATCGTTGAGGGCGAAGAATCTAACTTCAGCATGCGTGGCATGTTTGCCTATTCGCAGGAGAACGTGCTCATCATGCTCAATGGCGTACGACTGAACAGCTACTGCACCAACTCCGTTGCTCCCGACTACCGCATCTCGTTAGCCAACATCAAGCAGATCGAGGTGCTGCGCGGCGCTGCCTCGTCACTCTATGGAAACGTGGCTCTCAGTGCTGTGGTCAACATTATCACGAAGGACGGAAACAGCGTCGATGGCGTAAAGGCCACCATCGGTGCCGGTAACTATAACACCTATAAGGTCGATGTCATCGTGGGAAAGCAATCGCTCAACACGAACCTGCTGGTGTGGGGGTCGCTCTATAGTTCTAAGGGCACACGCCACGACATTGCTGCCGACGATCCGTTCGATGCCTACGGCTTGATACCAGTCGACGGAAGTATCTATACCAACGGATACAACGGAAAACCTGCCTACGATCTGGGAATCTCCTACAAGTGGAATCACTTCAACCTGCAGGCCAGCCACCAATACAGCAAACGTGTCTACCCCTATAACAACATGTTCATTGCCACGACCTACAGCTACGACCGCTACAGTCCCATAGACGGTGTGCGCCCCGGACGTGGCGTGTCGGCCACCAATGCGAGCTTGAAATATGCCAACGACTGGAAACAGCTGTCGTTAGAGACCAACGTGAACTTCAACCACGAGAGCACCAACCTCTATAACATGCCCAGCGACACCCTGCCCAGTTTCTTAACTGGAGCAGCCGCATATTTCGACTGGAAAGACGAGTATTTCGACACCGGCACCATCTCACTGGAATCAGGACCATTCCAGACACAAAGCTGGAAAGACATGAACATCAGTGGCGACCTCAAAGCCATCTACCAGTATTCGTTAAACCGAATAGGGCAAGGCAGCCTGCTCGTGGGTCTGCAGTACGACTGGTTCAACCTCTATTATAATGATTTCGCCTTGGGCGACCACTTCGACCGCATCATCATCAAAACTGACAACGACCGCTCTCCCATCTTCAAGAACAACATCGAGAGCACCTTTTCGGGCTTCACCCAGCTGAAGCACTTCTTCACCCCGACCCTGATTCTCAACGCCGGTCTGCGCTACGACCACAAACACCGCTATAACGGCACCAACAAAGACGTGCTGTCACCACGTATTGCCCTGGTATGGAGTCCCACGAAAACGACCAACTACAAGCTGTCCGTAGCCCGTTCGTTTGTCGATGCGCCCTACTTCTACCGCGTTTCCAGTGTAGTCTATCCCGGCAACGAGGATCTTAGTCCCCAGTACTTGAACAACATTCAGCTATCGGCCTCGCTCGCCTTCCCCAGTATTCACTGTCGCTATGAGGGGAACCTGTTCTGTAACTACGTGAAGGACATCATCACCTTAAGCAATAGCGAATACGCCAATGCCGGTACCGTGTGTAATGCCGGCTTGGAGAATATCCTTACCTACGACACGCCAGGCCTTAAGGCACGCGGAACGGTCTATCTGCAACGGGTGCTTGAAGTCGACGGAAACTCCGGCGAGGGCCATACGCTCTACTCCGTTCCCGATATCACAACCCATCTGCAAGTGTCGAAGCAGCTCTTCAAAAGCCTGTGGCTCGTAGCCAAAGGCTCGCTGACCAGCAAGCAGACCTATATCTATCCCAGCAACATGGTCTACCGTGGAGGTGAAGGGCTGGTAGGAACAACGGTCGACCTGCCCAGCTGTTTCCTGCTCGACCTTGGCGCACGCTACTCCTGGAAATGGCTCGATGCCTCGCTCACCTGCCAGAACGTGCTTGACCATCAATACCGCTTGGGAGGCGACCGCATGCCGGTACTGCAACAGGGCGCAACGATTCTCGGCACCCTCTCTGTACATCTAACCAAATAACACCGCTCATCAGCTCCTCATCCCCATGCCTCACTCCATTCCACTGACAGAAGAACAAAACGGTATCATGCTCGACTGGGTGCAGCATCCCGACCTCACTCAGTACAATGTCTGTTGCCTTCATTCTTGTCCTCCATCGGTCGATGCAGAAAAGCTTTACCAGTGTCTGATAAGAATGGTAGAACGTCACGACATCTTCTATACACGTATTGCTCACGATGACGAGGGGTTCTGTCAGTACATAGACCGTTCCCAACAGTTGGAGTTAGACTATGTTGAGATGGACGAGGCCGACTTCGACGCCTACAAACACAACTACATCCGACCCATCAACGTGTTCCGCGACGCACTAGTCCACATGGCCATTGTCAAGACCCAGGAACACGTCCACTTCATCATCGATGCCAGCCATCTCATCATCGACGGTGTTTCCTGCAGCCTGATCTGGAATGAGCTGACCAAGGAATACCTTCAGCAACAGGACGACAACTCTTCGGCCATTCAGCCTACCCCCCTCGGCATATACGTGGCGAAGGAACAGGAGCAACTTCACTCGCCTGCCTACCAGCAAGCCGAAGCTTTCTACAAGAAAGCCTTCGAAGGCTACACCATGACCCGCATTCCGTCGCCGCATCCAGAAGCCATCGGTGAGTTCATCTGCGCTGTGACCAAGATGCAGAAGACCGAAGTCGAAGCGTTCTGCAAGTCCTACGGTCTGTCACCCAACATCCTCTTCATGGCAGCCTCTGCCATTGCCTTTTCAGCCTTCTCTGGCGAACAGCGGGTGGCCTTCTACAGTGTCAACCACGGACGGAGCGACCGTCAGATCCGTGAAGCCATCGGCATGTTTGTCAAGACCATGCCGTTCAAAGCCGACCTGACCAACGGCGACCAGCCTATACTCGACTTCGTTCGCGACTTCAAGCACCAGATGATGTCCAACATCCGCTATGGTGTCTACCCCTTCAACCACTTCTGCCGGGAGTTGAAAATACAGCCGGAGAACTCGTTCAATTTCCACGTCACAGCCAAGAACGCAACCATTGGCGACCTTCCTGTCGATGCCGAACAGTACTACAGTGGTCCTGTTGCCGACAGCATGACCGCAGGGGTATGGGACAAGGGCGACAACTACGAGATAGAGATTGTCTACAACGACCAGCGATATGACCATTGGCTCATGCAACAGTTGGCCAACACCATCCGTAGCATCACCGAGAACATCATGTGCCATCCCGATGCCACTCTTGCCACACTGCCTCTGGTTACCGAAGACGAGGCACGCGACATCCTCGAAGTGAGCACGGGCGACAGTCTGCCTTCACCTGCCGACTACGAGCTTGACTTCGTGTCGATGTTCTGCCATCAGGCACAGCTCAGCCCTACAGCAATCGCCTTGGTCGACCATGTCGGCAGCCTCACCTACGAAGAGCTCGACCGTCAGTCATCGTTACTCGCCCATCACCTCATCAGTGAGAAAGGGGTCACTGCCGGCGACCGTGTAGTGATCAAGATGTCTCGCTGCAAGGAGTTCATGGTAGCTGTCATTGCCGTCATGAAGGCAGGGGCATGCTACGTGCCCGTCGATCCCAACCTGCCAGCTGAACGCATTCAATACATTGTAAATGACTCCTGCGCCCGTCTAATTGTCAATGACGAGTGGATCACCTCCCAAACCTCAAACCTCAAACCTCAAACCTCAAATCTCAAACCTCAAACCTCAAACCTCAAATCTCAAACCTCAAACCTCGCCTACATCATCTACACCTCCGGCTCCACTGGTCTACCCAAGGGTGTCGTCATCTCCCATCGTGCCTTGGCTTCGTTCGTCCGTACCTGCCGTCATACCTATCAGCTCACGTCAGCCGACCGGATTCTCTGTCATGCCAGCTTCAGCTTCGATGCCTCCGTCGAAGACCTCTTCCCCATACTCACCTGCGGTGGCGAGCTACACATCCTTGACGAGGCCATACGCACCGACCTGCCAGCCATCAAGACCTACATTGAGGAACATCATATCACGGGTGGCAACTACACCACCGCCTTTGGCGAACTGTTGCTCATGTCCTATCCCGACCTGCCCCTTCGCTATGTCACCCTCGGTGGTGAGCGGCTCGACCGCATGCCACAGGGGCTCACCTGTCGTTTCTTCAACTCCTACGGCCCCACCGAGTTCACCGTCGATGCCACCTTCTGGGAAGCACCACAACAAACCTCAAACCTCCACTCCTCCACCCCCCCCATCGGTCGTCCCGTCTGCGACTGTCAGGCACTCGTACTCGACGAGCGAGGCCGTATCCTGCCATTAGGATGTCCGGGCGAGCTCTGTCTCTCCGGCCCTCAGATAGCCGACGGCTACTGGCAGCGTCCCGAACTCACTGCCGAGCGCTTCGTCGACGGCAAGTTCCGCACCGGCGACTTCGTGCGTTGGCAATCCATCCCAGCAAACCTCAATCCTCAAACCTCACTCCAACTCGAATACATCGGACGCCACGACCGTCTGGTAAAGCTTTATGGTTTCCGCATCGAATTAGGCGAGATCGAGGCAGCCATCATGGCGCAGCCCCACATCGTACAGGCCATAGTCCTGGTACGTGTGGTCAATGGTAACACCCGCCTCTGTGCCTGGTTCACCGCTAACCAGCCAGTAGACACAACCCAACTGAAGGCATCACTCAGCCAGTCGATGCCCCATTACATGATTCCCGCCATCTACCAGCAGATCGACACCATTCCCCTAACTACCAACGGCAAGATCGACGAACAAAAACTGCCAACAGAGCATTTGACCCTTCACTCCCCTTCACTCCTAACTCATAACTCCTCCCTCCTAACTCATAACTCCCCCTTAGAGTCCCTTCTCCACGACATCGTCTGCGAGACCCTGGGCCTTGAATCTGTCAGCGTCGAAGCCGACCTCTTCTCCGATCTCGCCCTGTCGTCGCTACAGGCTGCCAGCGTGGCTTTCAAGGCCATGAAACAGGGACTCGACATCAACGTCTCCACACTCTATCGGGCACGCACCATCCGTCAGGTCGTAGCCGCCTCTTCATCCTCACAGGAGAATATCGGGGACACTGCACTACCCCTTATGCTGCTCATCTGCGGCTATCCTCACCAGCATCCACATTTTGATGCCTTCATCGAGATCTTCAGCAAACGCTTCTCCATCTTCGTCATCGACTCGTTTATTGAAGCATTCCGTGGAGGCAAGCCTGTATCCTACGAACGTCTCATGGAGCAATACGTCGACATCGTCAATCGCGAACTGCGCAACCGTACTATCAGCGTCATCGTCGGATGGTGCTTTGGCGGCGAGCTGGCCCTCCTCCTTGCTCAACGAATCAAGGAACAATTCAACAGCCCGCGCGTTCTGGTACTCGATGGCATCTATCGTCATTCAGACTTCGTAGAAGTCGTTCCTGAGAGCGCCAAAAATGATGAGACACTTGTCGATTATATCCGCATCAGCAACGCACTTGCCCTTCAGCTACCCGAACCTCTTTACGATGGCGATGCCCTGTTCTGTTATGCCGGCATCATCCCACCCTACCGTTCGTCCGACTTCCCCGACCTGCTCCTGACGCCAGCCGAGGAGGAAGAGCTGCGCAGGCTAAGCCGCGAGAACGAGACCCTGTGGCGCCAGCACTATCCCAACGCCGGCTTCTACCAGTTGAGCCGCCACCACTATGAGTTCCTGTCGCGTGAGAACCTGCTCGACGTTGCACAGATACTAAAGAACCACTGGAATCTATAGAAAAAAGAGACAAAGGGCTCCGTGAGGGTGTCATAGTCACCTCACCACTGTCTTCCTTCCATTGATGATGTATATGCCTTTTTTGATGATGGAGGATGGAGAGTGGACGGTGGAGAGTTTGCGTCCTTGCAGGTCGTAGACAGCAGTTCCCGTTTCTGATGGCTTTTGCTTCGTTTCCGTAATCTCGGTGGTATTGCCGATATGGATATTGAACGGCTGACGATAGCTGCCCACCATGTCGCTGCTGAATAGCAGGGATTCATGGGCCGTAAAGGTGGCGCCTGTCGACAACTGGGTCACCACGAGACTGACGGGAACAGTTTCCTCGCCATAGACCGTGAGGTAGATTCTGTCGCCCACCAGTTGGCTGATGCCTCGCAGTTCGCTACCGGAGATAGCCTCAACATAATAGTCGGAAGCATCATCGACGCTACCGTCCATGACTACACGTGCGGTGATGTTCATGGTGTGGGGATAGCGGTGAGGAAGGAGTACTGACCCCACCCCTGCCCCTCCCCTACAAGAGAGGGGAGTGCCTAACGGAGTCCCTACAAGGGAAGGGTAATCCTGGCGTGATGCGAACTCGTCGTTGCCCGAGAGGGTGCTTGATAAATTCAAGGTGGTATGATCGAAGTTATAGGCAAGCTGCTTGGTCGTAACCGACTTATAGAGATAGCCGGCACCGGGGATTAGCTGACTGAGCGTACCCTTCCACTCACCCTCGGCATACTCGGCAAATGCCGTCTGACCTACGATGCAGTCGCCCTCCTCGGCATTACCCATCACGCCGAGCGGCATGGCCTCATCGTGCGGATAGCCCACCCAGTTCCAGCCTGCCACGACATCAACGGGCAGGTCGGGATCGCAGACATAGCCCTTGAACGCCCAGCTGACGGGCTTCGTCGTCTCGACCTTATAGCCCACGCCCGGCTCCAGGCTGTTGACACCGCCCACAAAGCCTAACTGCGGGTCGTTGATGAGCTCCTCGGTCTGGCTGAGCACGCGGTTCAGCCCTTCGGTCTTTCCCTCTAACGACAGCACGCTGCTCAGATAGCCCGACACCCAGTTCCAGCCTTCGGCAAGGGCAAAGGTCTGGTAGGTGTCGCCCTCACCGGGAATGAACGTCACCCGGAAACTGCTACTGCAGTTGCTGCCCGTATATTTGTTGGCCAACCCTGGGGTACCTAACTTGATGTCGCTCAGGCTTACCTGATAGCTGCCCTCACCGACCGTCTCGCCCACGGGGCGCAACAGCAGGCTCAGCACCAGACCCTCGCCCGGTGCGATGCCAGCGTCGGACATGAAATAGCCGAAGCAACGCAGTTTGCCCGTTCCGACAGGCAGCCAGGTAAGGGTCATGCCCGTAGCCCTCTCCGTCAGCGTGTAGTTACCGTCGAACGGCTCATACTGTGCTGCGGGATAGGTCAGGTCGAACTGTATGCCTGTCACCGCGTCGTAGTTGTCTATCGACACATCGACCGACAGCGGCTTGTCGGCAAACACGTCGGGCGTGGCTACGCTGAGGTAGTTGGGCGCAAAGCGGCTGCCCTTCACCGTGACCTCCTTCAGACGGAGATTGGGGTCGTTACTGTATATCTGCATCAGCGACTCGAAGGATGCCTCCTCCAGATTGTTGTAGACCACCGTAACCGTGGCTGCATTCCATGTGGAGATAACGATGGGGAGCGATTCCTTGATCGAGAAGTGCTCGTTGTCGAAGGCAATACGGCTCACGGTGAGCGGTGCCGACCCGTAGTTCCTGATGGTCAACTGCTTCTCGCAGGCTTCCGTCAGGCTGACGGCTCCGAAGTCGAGCACGTTGTCGGTGACGATGTCCGGGCTGTTGATAGAGACGGTTGTCCCATAGACAGCCGATACCACGTTCTCCACCATATTGTTGATCGTGGCGGTGAGCACCGTCTTCGAGGGTGTCAGCTGAACGTCGTAGGGACCCTTGAGCCTGACGCGCATCGAACCGATGACACCATCGTTGCCCGTAAAGGGCGTGTCGGAGGGCGAGTAGACGATGATGCGCAGCTTGCTGCCCGTCAGCGATACCACGCTCACATGGTCCTGCTTGCGGTCGGGGGCGATGGCAAAGCTACCGTCGACATACTCCAGGGCATCTGGCATATCGAACTCCACCTGCATGCCGCTCACGGCATCCATATTATTCATCGTCATCTGGACCGTCACCTCCTCGTCACTGTTGCCCGAGGCAGGCAGCATGTGCAGCTCGTTCACGGCGTATGGGTCGGCCTTCAGCTTGATGGTGTTCAGCTTCGACACGCTGTTGCACACCACCTTCAGCGACCTCTCAATGCTACCTCGGTTCACGGGGGCGTAGGTCACGTTCAGGGCTTGTGATGCGCCCGGAGCTACGATGAGCGGCAGCGGGGTGGTGGTAGAGAAAACGTTCACGTCAGTAAAGTCCATCGATGTCAGCGTGAGGTCGGCATTGCCCGTGTTCCTTACCGTGACCATCTGTGTATAGGTGCTGCGGATGGGGACATGACCGAAGTCTACCGTCATCGTACTATATTCGGCCTTGGCACAGCGGGTAATGACCGTGCCACCCACTGCCGAGGCATCTATCTGCGTGCCGTTGCTGTCGGCAAGCACCGTCCTCGTAGGTTGCAGCACCGTGCTGGCAGGCTGGGTGCCCAGCTTCAGCCGGAACGTCACCACCTCACCGCTGTTATCCGTAAAGGGGGTCATCGCCAACGAGTAGACCAGCACGTTGAGCACGTCGTCCTTCACACCCACGGTCAGCGAGTGACTGGCACAGCGGCTGCCCAACTGCTCCGAACCCTCGACGAGCGTCAGTCCGTCAGTCAGGGGGATGGTCACCTGCATGGAGGCCACGTCGGCGGTGTTCTCCACCGACAGGCTCACCGTGACTTCCTCGCCCGGTCCGCCTTCGGCTGAAGACACCATGACCTTATTGTCGTATTCAGGCTCCTGCGGGGGGTCTTCAGGATCCTGAGGGGGATCTTCGGGATCCTGAGGGGGATCTTCGGGACCTGAGGCCCTTGTAAGTGTCACGTTGTCGAAGAACACCTTTGCATTGCTGTTGGAACCGCCAGAAACGGCTCCCAGGCCTACCTGTATCCTACCGGTAGTCTCTGCGTCGAGCGTAAAGCTTACCTCGTCAACAATCCATGTGTTGGACGGGAAGGAGTTGCGGGATGAGAGGAAAGAGGCACCATCGGCAACGAAGCCCAACTGAGACTTGCCTCGAGTGGCCGAGTTACCGTTGTATGCGTCGACGGTCAGCGTGTATTCGCCAGCGGGAAGGGTCACTTCCTGCCAGTAGGTCACAACGCCGTCCCACCCTACGGAGATGCCAAGAGTGCCGCCTGTGGCATTGCCGTCCTTGTCAGTATCAGGGACAGATACGCCGTTTAGCTGACCTGACGTGCCATAGCCAATAACGCCTGATACAGACCACACAGCTCCTCCGTTGCTTGTCCATCCGGTAACCGGCAGAGAGTTCGGAGTATCCTGGGTTTTCAGATTCGTTGTCTGAAAGTCTGCAGCGACATCAAATGAGGCATTGGTAATGGAGACAGTAGCTGCCCTGACTCCTACGCCGAAGCACAGGAATAAGAAAAGGAGCCTCCCCCTGCCCCTCCAAAAGGAGGGGTGAATGAGCTTACTAATCATATGAAAACTCTTCATATTGCTGTTTTTTTCGATTATGTGCTTCCCCCTCCCTTGGGGAGGGTTGGGGAGGGCTTTCTTACCTGACCACCTTCTGTCCGTTGACGATAAAGACGCCCTTCTTAAGAGTGGAGAGTTGAGATTTGAGATTTGAGAGTTTGCGTCCCTGCAGGTCGTATATACCCTCGACGTTCATCACGTCGCTGCCCATGCGGTCGATGCCGGTGGTCTCGCTGCCGATGGCGGTAACGTTCTGTCCGTAGGCATCGCTCAGTCGCATGGAGGCCACGCGGCCCTCACCGACATGGAGCAGGGCGTGCTTGCCGGGCTCCAGTGTCTTGCCCTTCATGTTGTATGCCAGGAACAGCAGGTCGTTATCGCTCAGCCAAGCCGACACCTGCTCGAAGCCATTCAAGTCCTCTGCCACTGTAACACTACCCTCGCCACTTGGAGAGGGGGCGGGGGTGAGGCTTACCTGCACCTGTACTCCTGCCAGCGCCACGTCGCTCTCCACATAGAGCGTGCCGTTCACGATGCTGTAGAAGGCGGTGGCCTGGCTCATCACCCTTGCTCCGGCATCCGGATGCAGAATCTTCTGGATGATGCCGATGACGTCGAGGATGTCAATCAGCTCGTCGCTGTTCATGTCGGCAGCATCGAAGATGAAGGGTTTCGGCTCCTTGCCTGCGGCATAGTTCACGGTGGTAACTACGTCGGACACGTCTACGTCGCCCGAGCCGTTGGCATCGCCCAGGGTAGCGGTCAGCGGGGTAGCCGTCACCACGTTCGATACGTCGTACTCTGTCAGACCTGTTGACAATACCTTATAATAATAGTAGTAGGTCTTGCCCGGCACTACGTCGTAGTCCGTATACTCAGTAGTCTCAATGTCGAGCACTTGGTTGTTCAGACAGAGCGTGTCGGCCACCAGCGTGCTGTCGGTCACGTTGCCTTGCCAGTCCTTCGTGTATTTCCAATAGGGCTCACCATGACGGTAGACGTTGAAGCCCATCGCATCGTCGAAGTCGTTCTCGTCGTTGTTCCACGTCAGCACCACGCGTCCCATCTTCGCCTCGGCAGCAAAGCCGGTAGCCAGACTTCCTGCGGCATTAACAAGCACGTTGAAGCGGGTCTTCTCGTAGGGACACTCAAAGAACTCGTTGTCCTCGGCACCCTGCACATAGATACGGTTCTTGCCGTCGCTCATGGTCTTGCCGCTGATGGTCTTGTAGGCGGTATAGACGGTGCCGTCCTCGTTCCAGGAGCCGTCCTCGTCGACCTTCTGCTGCGTGTAGGGCTCACGAACACCGAAGGAGATCTGCGGAGCCACTTCCTTGTTCATCGGACGGTTGAACCAGACCTCGAACTTGTGCCGCCCTACGCCAAGCGGAGCAATCTCCTCAAACTCGTCCTGTGCATCCTTGCCGTTGACACAGACTTTCCACACGATGCCGTGGGCCTCGGCAAACGGACGGTCTGGCATATTGCTCAAGTTCGTCCATGAGAAGGTATCTCCATTGCCTATCTCCAAGACATACGGACGGATGATGTCCTCGCGAGCAGTGCCAAGATAGGAAGGATAGTCAGACTTGTCTTCCTTGGGTTTAAAGGAACTTAATCCTATAGTATTGTAGAATTGCTCACCATCAGTAGTCCAGATATTAAAATTGTTGAAATAATTGAGATATGCCAGTTGGGAGTATGGAACAAAATATTCTCCACGGATGTTCACCATATTTGAATACCTTAGACTATTAGAAATAGTCTGAAAATTAAATTTTCCAGAGGTACAATTGGTGATGGTATTGCGTATACCATCAAGGTGCGTAATATCAGGATGATCCCACTCCCTATCAGAGGGCAATAGGAAACAATCCTTCATATAGGGATGATAAGTTTCATTTCTTGCTATAAAATCTTCCATCCGGCAATAGGATATGGTGTCTCTCGGATGAGAGTAAATATACCACTCGAAATACATAGAAATCCCGGCATAGTGACTATACGGTTTATCTTCTGTCTTGACTGGCGAGAACTGGCTGCTATATTCCTTTGCATCAGCTATCATCCTCAGAACAACTGGGGTCAGATAATTGGGGTCGGTCAATCGATCCTGATAAGCAGTATAGTCAGCGTCTGTCTGATTCAGATAATTAGACAGATAAAACCACTTATCATTGTGTTCTTCACTACTATAGCACTGAAAATACCAGTTATTAACCTTGATTGGAGTCTGATCAGTACGCCTTATGGTGAATAGCGTACTGTCTGCATTCATATAGATATAGCCATCTTCTTTTTGTATTAATCCTTCCGATTCATGCGTCTTGATACCAGCCCATGACGCACCATGATAACCTGTAAAGACGATAGGCTTCTCAGGGGTGCCTTTAGCCACCAGCTTACCAAAGGAAGAAATGCCCACGTTTTCCACGAATTCCAGGCGGGCACCTGGCTCGATGGTCAGCGTAGCTCCCTCCAAGATGCCGATGTTATCGTTGACCAAGTACACATGGTCGGCAGTGAGCGTGCGGTCTTCGGTGATGAGTCCGCTCACCTTCACCCTGTTCTTCACGGAGACGTAGACGTTCTGCGTGAACTCCTCGTCGGTATCGGGCGTGGTTGCTGTCAGGGTGAAGCGTATACGGGTGTTGTCGCCAATGCTACTGCTGAACTTCACACTGATAGGTGTCTGTATCTCTGCCCGTCCGTATGCTGAGAGGCTCAAGCCGAAGTCCACCTCGTCGTTTGCAATCTCAACCACGCTGGCATAGAGGGGATCTACGGCTATCTTCACCTTGATGCCGGTGGCATCGGCCCAGGTGTTTCTGAGGGTGGGATAGAAGCCAATGGTCTCACCGGAATCCACCTCGCCGTCGCCATTGCCGTCTTCAGCCGTGTCGTCAAAGCGCAGCGAGACAAAGTCGAGCTTAGGCATGCGAGGCGTGTCGTCGCTATATATCTTGGCGAAGTCGGCTTCCAGATGAATCAGGTCGCCCCAGAGCATATCCTTTGAGGGATAGTCTTTCACCATGCTCAGGGCCGATATGGCTCCGGCGAAGAGCGGTGTGGCCATCGACGTGCCGCTGAGCTGCTTGTAGTTGCCGCCTGGCACGGTGCTCCAGATGTCGACGCCCGGCACGCTGACCTCGAAGTTACGTCCGTCGACACCATCCTCGCTGTAGATGGGTCCGTCGGGGTCGTAGTTACTGAAGCCTGCACGCTGGCCGTCGCTCGCAGTGGCCTGCACGCCCAGCACTAAATAGTAGGCAGCAGGATAATGCGGTCCAAGCTTTGGGTCATAAATATCTGCGCTTTGGTTGCCTGCTGCAGCCACGAGGATGGCGGTCTGGTAGGCCTTGCCGATGGCATCGGTCTCAGTCTTCGAGATGCCTCCAGTATGGCCAAGGCTCATGCTGATGACGTCAGCTCCATTGTTGGCGGCATAGACAATGCCTTTACAGACATCGGCAATGCTGCCCACGCCTCGGTCGCTCAACACCTTCACCGGCATGATGAGTGCCTGCGGGTTGGCTCCCACGATGCCTATGCCGTTGTCGGTAGCAGCGGCGATGCCGGCACAGTGGGTGCCGTGCATGTTGCGGTCGGTGAGGTCGTAGTAGTCGTCGACGAAGTTCCAGCCGTGGAGGTCATCGACGTAGCCATTGCTGTCGTCGTCGTAGGCCGCTTCGCCCTCAGCCTCCTTCGGGTTGCTCCAGATGTTGTCCACAAGATCGGGATGGGTGATGTCGACACCCGTATCGAGGATGGCAATAACGGAACGCTTCGTGTTGATGATGGGCTTATCCCATAGCGCTTGAATGTTCTGCTGCGTGATGCCGTACTGGCTGACGTAGAGTGGGTTGCTCGCAGGATCAGGGCAGATGGTCGTGGTCTCAGCCTGGTCGTTGGGGTCTTGGTTGTCTGGATCCTGGTCGTCTGGAGTGTTAGTCGTTTCGTCGTCAGGGGAAGTTACATTTGTACCTAAACCAGTAAACGCCCCATCTCCAAAACCACTAAAGTCGGTGATATAGACGCGGTAGTTGGGCTCTGCATACTCCACCTCGTCCAGCGCGTTCAGGCGCTCAATCAACTGCAGCGTGCTATCGGCTCGCTGCACGCTGGTCTTAATCAGGAACACCTTGTCCAGGTTCTTCTCCTCGACATAGCTGGCTCCGTTAGGAGCTTTCCTGCGCCGCAGCTGTGACTTCGGCTTGGCCTGTTCGGCAGGGAACAGCTTCTCCATGTCGCTGACACCAAATTCCGAGAGCAGACGGTCTACGCTGCTGATGCTGGCAGAACGGAAGCGGCCCTGAGACGTGCGGCGCACCTGAACGGAACTCTCGTCCCTGAACTTCACCAATACCTCACCGGGCACGAAGTCGTTCCTGCCTACCCGAGAATCAATCTTGTACACGCCATCCTCGTTGTCGTTGGAAAGAACGTCTGCTGAGGTTGACGACCAGCCGCCTGATACCTGTGCCAATGCTGTCAGCGGCATGAGGAGGAAGAGCGACAAGGCTACAAGACAAGAAAGCGAAAAACTCTGTTTGTTCATATCTTCATTCGTTTTAGGTTGTTACAAATATGATGGAAGTGTCCATAATTTCTGCAAAATTACACAAAAAAGAAGAAACGAACAAATTTTCCGACCTTTTTTTGATGTTTCCGTAGATTCCAGACACCCCGGAAATTCCGGATAACCCAAAGAATCCGGAAACTCCGGATAACCCAGGAACCCAGTCAATACAGACGTCTCATTTCCTTTTCTATTTGTCTCATGCTGTCGTCGCATTCCTAAACTGACACATTTTCCCTAATTTGAGACATCTTTTCCCAACAGTGAGACATCTGTATGGCCGCATTGTCGTATCTTTGCAGCGCAAAAAACCAAATTAATGAACCATAAAAAGACCGCAGACCTTATTTGGTGTTCTGTACTGCCCCTCGTGGGGTGTGCGGAACCGGGGCATGAGTGCGAGGCAACGGAAATGATAGCGATGTACCGTATCATTACTGTCTCTGCCCTTGCCCTCTGTCTGCTTCTCGCTTACTTCTTATGGCGCTCCTATAAATATAATAAGGTGTTATCCGAAAAGCTCGAGCGACTCGATGTTCCGCTCGGCCCACAGGGACGCTTGCCAGAGCAAGAATGCATCATACATAATGCGGAGCCTATTACTGAGGAGCCTACTATCCAGGAGCAAACCGTCCAGGAGCCTACTATGCAGGAGCAACTCTTCCGTAGGCTATGCCAGCTCATGGACGGTCCCGACCAGATCTACACCGACAGTGAACTGGACCGCAGCCGACTGGCACAGCTCCTCGGCACCAACGAACACTATGTCAGCGATGCCGTCAGTGCCAACACAGGCGGGGGCAGCATCATTGACTTCCTCAACGGCTACCGTCTGCGACATGCCGTCCGTCTGCTCACCAACACCAAAGACCCTATCGGACTTATTGCTGAACTGTCAGGTTTCTCACGCCGCTCCTTCTACCGTGTGTTTGACGAAGCCTACCACATCTCACCGTCAGAATTCAGAAAAAACCTACGAAAATAACGTGAAAGCCTGCAGAAATGCAGGTTTTCTCGTTTTGGCACACTCTTTTCTTGCCGTGGCACAAAGGTTTTTGCGCCTTGCCGTACCTTTGCAGCGGAAATAAAAGCTAAGAATATGACTGAACTGAAACTTATCTTCACCGTGGCCCTCGCAGCTGCCATCATTGTGGTCTTGCTTGCGCTCGTGTGCATCATTATCTATCAGCGGTGGCGCATCGGCGACAAGAACGCCGCCCTGATCCGCTTCATCAACGAGAACGCTGAGATGCGCCAG
Source organism: Prevotella sp. (assembly GCA_017554385.1). Classification (GTDB taxonomy): domain Bacteria; phylum Bacteroidota; class Bacteroidia; order Bacteroidales; family Bacteroidaceae; genus Prevotella. The sequence goes on from JAFZIL010000086.1 coordinate 35,416, forward strand.
AAGATGCTACGTGCAGGGCTGTTGTCCTTCGCGCTATTGCTTTCCTGTTGCAGTAGTGACGATGACGACAACGTCAGGTACATCAACATCGATGCTACCATAGGCAGCATCAGTCCGGCCAGCATGACGTTTAAGACTGGCGACAAGATGACGATCTATGCCTGGACGGGCAGTGACAGCACCGTTCCTGACAATCTCGTCGTCGACGGCGTCGAGTGTACCCTCGACAGCGAAGATCGCTGGACGGCATCCGCACAGCTGGCGTGGAGCAATGAAGACACCCCACATTATTTTATAGCCTTCTATCCGGCGCGCACCGTCAGCAACTTCACTGCCGACCCCTATACGCTCAACACGTCAGACCAGCAAGGCTCCGACCTGCTCGTGGCACGCAACCTGATGGGGCTGATGCCCAACGACAATTCCGTGCCTCTGCTATTCGGCCACGCCATGTCGCGACTCGACGTCAACCTGGTGTTCCGCAACCAGTGGGCTACGACGCCTACCGTAAGCAGCGTCATCGCCAAGGCTGCGAACAGCTGCACCATCGACTATCTGGCAGAGACCTATAACGTGGGCTCACAGACCGACATCGTACTGCCCGCCACCGTTACCACCGAGGGCTACGCCCTGAGCTACAGCAGCATCATGGTTCCCCAGAAGTTCCGCACGCTGACCATCACTGTCGAAGGAAAGACCTACACTTTCACCCACACGCAGGACATACCACTCACGGCTGGTAAGTTCGTCACCCTGAACCTCTTTGTGGGCACGGACCGCCTCGACCTCGGAGCCGTCAGTATCGACGACTGGGTGGCAGGACCCGTTATCGAAGGAGGAAGCATGTTATAGTTAATAGTGAAAAGTGAATAGTGAAAAGTGAATAGTGAAAAGTGAATAGTGAAAAGTGAATAGTTAGTGATGATAAAAAAATAACTTGGTACAAATAATTAATGGAACACGAAGATACGAAGACACGAAGTTTTTCGTTCTCGTGAAATAATCTTCCTTTCTTCGTTTCTTCGTGTTTAGTTAAAATCATACCCACTTATTTATTTACGATTACTTAATAGTGAAAAGTGAAAAGTGAAAAGCGATATGAAAAAGAATATTTTCCTGATGATTGCCGTTACGGCACTGGTTGCTGCTTGCAGCAGCGATGTTGAAGAGACAATCGTAGCGGAGAAATGTCCCGTACGTCTGTCGAGCAAGAGCCTGACTGGCATGACCCGTGCCGGCCAGAGCGTACAGCTCACGCAGTTTGACAACGGACAAGAGGTCGGCATCTTCCTCGCTGAGGACAATGGCAGCGGTACTGCCGTCACCTCGGGTACTAACGTGACGGCCTACGACCAGCCGCTGACCTACGTAGCCAACGGCTCCGGTGGCCTCACCAACACGCAGTACTGGCCACAGGACGGCAACGGACTCCACATCTTTGGCGTCTATCCCCTCGCAGCAGCTACAGCAGCTGCCAGCTACAGTGCCACAGGCGTATCGTTCAGCGTACAGGCTGACCAGAGTACTGATGCCAACTACATGGCCAGCGACCTGATGACGGGCAAGCCCACGGATGGAAATCCCGTGGTCCGTACCAACTCTGCCGTACCCCTGACGTTCACCCATCTGCTCACTAAGATTAACGTCAATCTGACCGCAGGTGACGGTTTCACACAGGCAGAGATGGCTGATGCCGTGGTCTCTATCCTCGGCACCAAGCTCACCACCACTTTCGATGTGCAAGGAACAACAGTGGGCGAGGCTTCCGGCACTGCCACGACCATTGCTGCCGGTACTGGTGCAACCACATCGGCCATCATCGTGCCCCAGACGCTTGCTGCCAATACCAGCTTCATTCAGGTGGCCGTAGGA
>JAFZIL010000087.1 GCA_017554385.1 Prevotella sp.
ACCGAGGACAACGTCATCTCGCGCTGCATGTTCTACAACATGCCCACGCTGCGTAGCCTCACCATGCCTAAGGATGCCACGAAGATTGGCGAGTGGGCCGTGGGTCAGGACCGCAACCAGACCTATAGACTGAAAACGATTGAACTGCCTACGGGCGTCACCGAGATAGGCCAGTGTGCCTTCCAGTACACCGGCATTGAGGAAGTAACCGTCCCTGCTGGCGTCACCAGGCTTGAACAATACACTTTTTCTTATTGCAAGAACCTGAAGAAGGCCGTCCTGCCCGACGGCATCACTTTCATTGGTCACAGCTGCTTCAGCGAGTGTCTGGAGCTGCTCGACGTGAACATCCCTGCCAATGTGGAGACCATTGACGAGTATGCCTTCAACAACAACCAGAAGCGCAACACGCCCATCGTCTTCCCCGCTACGCTGAAGACCATTGGTCATTATGCCTTCCGCAACAACAACCAGGTGAAGAGCGTCACCTTCAACGAGGGCTTGGAGACCATCGGCAGCTGGGCGTTCGACAACTGCTACAACATTGAAAGCATCACCCTGCCATCGACGGTCACCACGATGTATGACCGTGCCTTCCAGAGCTGCGACAGCATTACAACGTTCACCTTCCCCGCCGCTATCACCAATGTTCCGGAAGCTGTGCTCTACCACTGCGACAAGCTGCAGTCGGTGACGCTGGCCGCCGGAACCACCAGCATCGCTGGCTACGCCTTTGAGAACTGTCCGCAGTTAGCCACCATCAACCTGACTGAGCAGACATCGCTCACCTCAATTGGCAACGAGGCTTTCCTCAATACTGGCTTCACCACGATGACGCTGCCCAACAGCATCACCGAGATGGGCTGGGCTATCTTCCAGAACTGTAAAAAGCTGGAGAGCATCAACGTGCCTACCGGCATTGACTACGTTCCCTACGATTTCTGTGAGAGCAGTAACAACCTGCGTTCCGTACAGATGCACGACGGCATTCGCACCATACGCCACGACGCCTTCCTGAACTGCGACTCGTTAGAGAACATCGAGCTGAACGACCAGATTACCAGCATCGAGTACCAGGCCTTCCAGCGTTGCAAGAAGCTGAACCTGCCCAAACTGCCCGATGCACTGACCAACCTGGAGTATCAGGCTTTCCACCTGACGAGTTCCTTCACCACTCCGATAACCATTCCCGCAGGCGTCACCTATATTGGCGATAACTGCTTTAACGGCAGTGCCATTAAAGGCGTGGTGATGCACGACGGCCTCACGCTCGGAGCGGGAGTATTCCGCGAAAATGACTCGCTCTGCAACGTACGCCTTCCGCAGGATTTGATAACGATTCCTCAACTCACCTTCTATCATTGCCACGGCTTGAAAAACATCGACCTGCCCGAGACGGTGACGAGGATAGAAAACAATGCCTTCGACCTCAGTGGTCTGGAGAGCATCGAGCTGCCCGAGAACCTGAACCATATTGGCAACTACGCCTTTGCCAGCACCAACCTGCGTTCGTTCCGCATGCCCGATGGCTTTACGGGTACTGATTACGGCTCGTATTTCCTGGCCTATAACTATCACTTGAAGACTGCACACTTAGGTCGCAACATGGACTATACGGGTTATAGCAACATGTCTACCTTCTATCGTTGCGACTCACTCGAGTTGCTGCGCCTCTACACAGCCACACCTCCGATAGCCACAAGTACCGGTAACTTCGGTTTCCGTAGAAACTGTGTGCTCGAAGTGCCCGAGGGCTCGGAAGAGAACTACCGCACCTCCGAGTACGTCTGGAATGACTTCAAGGAGATTCGCGGCTTCTTCACCGGCGACGAGCTGGCCGAGGCCGACTTCGAAGTGCTGAAGGACATCTACGCGAAGCTCGACAGCACCAAGTGGAAGACCCCATGGGACCTGACCGACAACCACAACCCCAACGGCAAGTGGGCCGGTGTGTCAACGGCCAAGCGCGGAGCTGCAACCTCGCTCATCTATGGCATCACCGACATCGACCTCTCGGCTGTGGGTCTCACCGGCCAGCTGCCCGAGTCCGTCTTCCGCCTGAAGGACCTGAAGACGCTGAACCTCTCGTACAACCACATCAGCGGTAATGCCGCCGAGATCATCGGCAATGTTCCCGAAAGCAAGCGCGCACAGCTGATTGATCTGAACCTGCGCGGTAACGAGCTGACGGGCGACGCCTACGCCATCGCCTCGGCACTGCCCCAGCTGACGAAGCTGAACCTGAGCTACAACCAGATCAGCGACGTGTCGCAGGTCATTGACAATACCACGCTGAAAGACCTGAACCTCGAGATGCAGTTCGTTGACTGGTTCACCAAACAGCCCGTGGCCGCTGCCGCCGACGTGGCACAGGACCTCACGGCTGGTGTGCCCGGCAACATCGAGTGGCCCGCCACGTTCAGCTACCGTCACGGCAACCAGGACTTCGGACGCAATCCTTCGAACCTGTACCGTCCCTACTGCACCAACATCAACAATAACTCCTGGAACAATACCTACGAGCTGGCGAAGACCGACGGCCTCTGGAATATCGACACCTATAGCGATCGCGTCCTGCGTGCCAAGAAGAACCAGCCCGTGGCCTACGCTATGGACTGGCAGACCGTCATCCTGCGCTTCAACTGGGAGGATGGCGACGCGAATGCCGACCAGACGGTCGACGTCACCGACCTGCAGAGTGTGGTGAACTTCGCCTTCAACGATCGCAAGTACACCGGCCAGATGTTCAACTATGGCGATGCCGACTGCAACGGCGACAACACGATCAACATCATCGACATCGTGGGCAACGTGGAGCGTGTACTTGCCTACACCGCCCCGGCTCCCTCGCGCATGCGCATATATAATAAGGTGTCGGCCGATGCCAACAACGTGCTCTCGATGGAGGGTACGGGACTCACGCTTCACAACACCGACCAGGTGGCCGCCCTGCAGCTGACCGTCGCCGGAGCCACGCAGCACGACGTCAGCATGAGCAGCGACCTGAAGAACCGCTTCAGCGTAGCCATGCGTCAGGCCGACGACGGACTGCGCATCGTCGTCTACTCGTCTGAAGGTCGTACCCTGCAGCCAGGCAGCCACGAGCTGCTGAGCGGACTGCCCGCCGGAGCCGTCGTCACCGACGTCGTACTCTCCGATGCCAGCGCACAGCGCCTCGGCGTCACCGTCGAGGGCAACGTGACCACAGGCATCAGCCAACTGGGTCTCGATATGAACGACGCCAACATGCAGGTCTACGACCTCCAGGGCCGCCGCCTCGATACCGACTGGCAGTCGCTGCCCACCGGCGTCTACGTCATTCGCGTGAACGGAAAACAGTATAAGGTGAAGAAGTAAAAAGATAACGACTATGAAATATTTAAGATTAGCATTCCTATGTCTTGTGTGCTGCGCTATCGGCGTAGCCCAGACCGCCCTGGCGCAGACCAACGTGCTGCGCGTAGACACGGTGAAGGCACCGTCGGGCAGGCCCGTCAGCCTGAACGTCGTGCTGGAGAACCAGAGCGACGTCACTGGCGTGCAGTTCGACATCTGCGTGCCCTATGATTTGGCTACCGATGGTGATGGCGTCGTCGTGGCCGAGGCTGCCCGCTCGCGCATCCCGAACCACAAGGTGGGCGTGCGCTTCAAGGACAACCCGTGGAAGAATTACTATCCTAATGGTGCAGGTACGGGTCCCAGCGGCATGACCTACAACCGCTATCGCGTCATCATCTACAGCGAACGCAACGAGCTGGTGGTCGACGATCACGGCACGCTGCTCACCCTGCAGTTGACCACCGACGTGGCCCTGCAGAACAACGTCCTGTTGCCCGTCTATGTGGAGAACGTCACGCTCACCGACCCGCAGAAGCAGAACATTACTACTACGGCGAAGAACGGTGCCATCGTCATCGAGCAGATTCCGCGTCCCGACCTGGAACCCTCCGATGTCAGCTTTACTCCCAGCACCGTCAACCCCGGTGACTCGGTTACCGTGAGCTGGAAGGTAAGCAACGTAGGCCTGAAGCCCACCGAGGACGGATGGACCGAGCAGATCTCGTTGGTGAACCTCGCGGGAACGACGGCGAAGGTCATCGGTACCGCCTACTACGAGAATGTGCTTGCCAATGGCAGCTCTGTGAACCGACAGGTGAAGGTAGGCCTGCCGCAGAACGTCGGCATGGACGGACTCTGCAAGATAAAGGTCGAGGTAGTGCCCACCGACAAGACCGGCGAACACCCGACGATGCGCGACAACAACACCGTCATCAGCTCGACGAACATCAGCATCGAGAAGAAGCTCACCTTCGAGCTGTCGAAGATACGCTTCGCCGAGGGACAGGACTACCGCGTCATGGCGAAGCTGAGCCGCTCAGGCAGTTGGACGCAGTCGCAGACGTTCCAGATAACGAAGTCGCGCGAGGACGCACGCGTCGATATTCCCAGCACGGTATCCATCCCCGCCGGACAGTCGGGCGTGGTGTTCTATTTCAACGTGTTGGATAACACCAAGGTCGATGCCGACAGCGTCGTCACTATCACCGTGAGCCATACGGAATACACGTCGGTCTCGCAGCGTATTGTCATCGAAGACAACGAGTATCCCGACTTTACGGTCGAAGCATCGAAGTCGGTGCTCACCGAGGGCGAGGAGTTCACACTGACCATTACCACGCCTACACCCGTTACCGAGGCCACGACGTTCAAGATTGTCAGCGAGGACAACAAGCGCTTCCTCTTCAATACGAACGTGGTGATGCCTGCCGGTGCAAGTACCGTCACAGCGACGATACGCACGCTCGACGACGACATACCCCATCTGGCACAGTCGAACAAGTTCACCATTTCGGCCTCGAAGTTCAGCCCTGCCGAGGTTATCGTCATGCTGAACGATAACGATATGCCCGCCCTGACGCTGGAACTGACACCCGTTCAGGTGAGCGAGGGCGACGGTGTGACCTCGGTAGCTGCCGTGCTGACACGTACCGGCATCACCAACAACAAGATTACCATCAAGCTTACCGACGACTCGAATGGTGGCCTGTACTACAGCAACAAGACCATTGTCATGGACAAGAACGTGGAGACCGTGTTCTTCAACCTTGGTCCTGTGGACAACACGCTGCAGGAGGGCGACCGCGACTACACCATTACGGCAGCCATCTGGGTGTCGTCGTGTAGCTGCTCGGCAGCAGGACAGAGTGCCGGTAGCGTGACGGCTACACTCCGCGTGCTCGACAACGACGGTGCCGCCCTGAGCGTCGCGTCGCAGAACGGTACCGTGATGGAAGGTGGCGAGACCAAGCTCACCGTGAGCCGCAACACGCTGACCGACCTGTCGGCTCCGCTCACCGTGACGCTGAGCAGCAACTACGATGCCGACCTGGAGTATCCGAAGAGCGTCACCATTCCCGCCGGGCAGGCCTCGACCGAGGTCAGCGTGCGCTCGCTGAGCAACGACGTGAGCGGCGACTCCCATACGGTCATCTTCACCGTCTCGGCAAGTGGCTTCTCGTCGGGTACCTGCGTGCTCTACGTCACCGACCAGACCCTGCCCGACGCACGCATCGCCAGCTTCACAGCCAACGTGAATGAGATAACGGTGGGAAGCAATATACAGCTCTCAGCTAAGGTGGTCAACGAGGGTGTGGCTCCGCTGCCTGAAGGCACTATCGTGAACATCTATAAGCGAGGCGAGTCAAAGGCGGTCAGTACGGTTAAAACCGACGCTCCCCTTGCTCCTGGTAGCGAGGTGACGCTGACGCGTACCATCCTGCTGCCCGAGGCCGTTGGTGCGCACACCTACTACGCCACCGTCAACGACACGAAGGCCGAACAGGAGCTGGTCTACACCAACAACACTTCGCAGGAAGTGACCGTCATGGCCACCTCGCCCTTCCGTGCCGAGGCGCAGACCGACCAGACCGTCTACCGTCAGGGTGCTAAGGTCACTATTACGGGACGGCTCATTGGTGAGGACACTGCCGAGGCCGAAATCGACGTCTACCGCATCAACGACGGAGCACGCGAGGTGCTGAAAACGAAGACCGACGCCGATGGTAACTTCTCGGTTTCATGGGGTCTCCATGCACAGCAGTCGGGTCACTTCGCAGTGGGTGCCTGCTTCCCCGGCGACACCATTACCACCGAGATGGCCGGCTTCGACGTCTACGGACTGAAGCGTGCCGACAATAGCTACATCACCTGCGACGTGACTATTGGTGAACCGTTCAATGGCATCGTCTACCTGAAGAATGCCGGCACACTGCCGCTGACGGGCATCACCACCGAGATCGTGGGTGCTCCCGAAGGCTGCGATGCCCACTTCAACCTGCAGCCCGACATTGCCAGTGGCGAAGAGGTGCGCATGGCCTACACGCTTAATGGCAGCGTGCCCACCGAGGGCAACAACTGGGAGATGCTGCGCGTGCGCGTCACCTCGGCCGAGGGTGCTGAGCTCGAAGTGCCTCTGCACTACTATGCACGTCTGGCCAAGGCCAACCTCGTAGTGAAGAGCCAGACCCTCGTCACCACGATGAACAAGGTGAACGGACGCGACTACAGCTTCATCGTCACCAACAACGGTAAGGGCAACTCGGGCAAGATCAGCCTCTCGCTGCCCGACTGGATGAAGCCGCTTACTGGTGCCACCATGCCCGGACTGAACCAGAACGACACCGCTACCGTCGTGCTGCGCATGATGCCTACCGATGACATGCAGTTGAACGTGCCCGTCTCTGGTAAGTTCGGTATCAACTGTGAGAACGGCAATGGTACTTACATCAACTTCAATATCACGCCGGTCTCTGACGAGACAGGTACCCTCGTCATCGACGTCTGTGATGAGTACACCTACTACACCGACGAGAAGCCCCACGTGAAGGATGCTCAGATCGTGGTGCGCAACCCCGTTACGGGAGCACTCGTGGCACAGGGCACGAGCGACGAGAATGGCCTCTGGAGCATGGTGCTGCCCGAGGGCTACTATCAGGTGAACGTCACTGCCGACAACCACGACTCGTACAAGAACAACATCTTGGTTGACCCGGGAACCACTACCACGCAGGTCGTCAACCTGAGTTATCAGGCGGTCACCGTGAGCTGGAGTGTCGAGGAGACCGAGGTCGAGGACGAATATAACATCGTGACCACGGTGAAATATGAGACCAACGTGCCCATGCCCGTGGTCGAGATGGCTGTACCCGACCGCATCGATGCCGAGAGCCTGGGCGAGGGTCAGAGCCTTATCTTCTACGCCGTCCTTACGAACAAGGGCCTTATCACGGCAGAGAACACCAAGTTCAGGATTCCTGAGTCCATAGGCGACTACGTCTGTGAGCCGCTTGTGGAAATCCAAGGTATGCAACTGGCTCCGCAACAGAGCTACACCATCCCCGTGAAGGTCACACGCATGACCCCAGAGGCCAGCCGCAGGTTCAAGGCTTCGGGTGGCGACGGCTGCTACATGGTGCCGGAAACGGATTATGAATGGAAGTGTGGTACTGACTTCAAGATGCATTGCGTCAAGACGACTATCCAAGTCAAGGTATGTCCCGGTGCCCCGTCGGCAGGCGGAGCAAGCAATGTGGGCAGTGATCCCCCAGCACCCAATGGCAATGGCACTGACCAGCTGTTCGAGTATGAGCAGCACGGTCCACAGGTAAGTGGCGGTAGTGAGCCTTGTATACCTTGCCTCGGTGATCTTGTCATGGCTGCAATCGATTGTGGCGTGTCGTTCCTGGCCAACTCCAAGGTGGGATGCGTCTACAGCTTGATTAGGGGACTCACCTCTGTGAAGTGGGGAGGCGGCAACACGTTGTGGGATGCCGGTGGCGTCATTGCTGGCGGAGCAGGTTGTTTCATCGCGGGCAATGTCATGGCTACTATCGGCTGTATCTACGGATTCCTGTCCATCATTGGCGGCGGCTGTGGCGCACCAAGCGGTGGTGGTAGCGGTGGCGGTAGCGGTTCTGGCGGCGGCTCAGGCTCCGGCGGTGGAACTGGTCCTAAACAGGTTGCACCGATGACGGCACCCATGCACTCTAGTTATTCAACAGTGGCATTACCTGCTAGCACTAATTGGGCTTATTTGGGCCATAACTTTATATTCGTTGATGAATATTATACGAAAGCTCGCATGATGGCTGAATATATGGACCACTTCCAGGATATCTTCAAGCAGTATTTCGGCACCGATGAGTGGCTGCAGACGTGCGATATTACGGAACTGAGCGACCTGATTACCGGTGCGAATAACGCAGGAAAGAACGGACTGCTCGATGCAGATGCCATGCGCGTCTATAAGCCCCAGAACATCACCAACGACCAGTTCAACCTGTTTGTTGAGCGATTCAACAACTCTATCATCCACGAACAGACGGGTGAGGAGTTCGAAAATATGGTCAATGTCGATGCCATCAAGTACGATACGGACCGTATGCATTATATGGATTCCATAGCCAGTCATTTGTGCTTCCCCTGCAGGGGCTCAGACGGAGGTCTTGCTTATGCTTGTGGTTTGTATAACGATGTTCCGTCCATGTACCAGGAACTTACACGAAAATTCTATCAAGATGTACAGGAAGCCAGTGGAAGCGTCTGCGCAACCATCACCCTGCAGATTGACCAGACCATGACGATGACGCGTCAGGCATTCCGTGGTACGCTCTCTGTGGGCAACGGCAACAAGGAAAATGCCATGACCGACGTGAAACTGAAGTTGAAGGTCATCAACCAGCAGACAGGCATGATGGCTACCGACAAGGAGTTTGAGATGCACACCGAGAGCCTGAAACTCTTCAAGGGTGACCTCGACATGGAGAGCGGTTGGTATCTGGGTGCCGACAGCACCGGTACGGCTACCATCCTGTTTATCCCGTCGAAGTTTGCGGCTCCCGACGAGCCTGTCGACTATTCGTTTGGCGGTACGCTGAGTTATGTAGACCCGAATTCTGGACTGGAGGTGACGCGCGAGCTCTTCCCAGTGACGCTCACCGTGAAGCCGTCGCCTGAGCTCGACCTGACCTACTTCATGCAGCGCGACCTCTATGGCGACGATGCCCTGACCGAGGACATCGAGCCGGTGGTGCCCGGCGAGTTTGCCGTAATCATCAACAACAAGGGTAACGGCGACGCCACCAACGTACGCATGGTGACGAAGCAGCCCAAGATTATTGAGAACGAGAAGGGCCTGTTCATCGACTTCGAGTTCGTCAGCTCGCAGCTCAACGGACAGGAGAAGGCACTCGCCATGGGCGAGAGCATCCCCACCGAGTTCGGCAATATCCCAGCCCACACGCAGGCTTACGCCCAATGGTGGCTGCAGAGCTCGCTGCTCGGCCACTTCGTCGACTACGACATTTCGGCCACCCACGTTTCGAGCTACGGCAACGAGAACCTCTCGCTGCTCGACCAGGTGACCATCCATGAGCTGATACATGGCTTCACGCCTCCAGTTGGTATCGTGTCCGATGGTTCTGCCATCGGAAGAGGCTTCCTCGTCAACGACATCGAGGATGATGACGACATGCCCGACCACCTCTATTTCACCGACAACTCGCAGGCAAATGTCGCTGTGACTTTCGATGCCGTGATGACAAAGCAGAGCAACACCGAGTATATTCTCACCGTGAAGCCGATGGCTGAGGGTTGGAACTACGGTTCGCTGCTCGACCCGACCGTGGGTCGCCGTAAGTTGCTCTCTATCGTGCGTCTGAGCGACAACGCTGAGCTGCCCGTGGACAATATGTGGCAGACCGACCGCACGCTGCTCGACCGCAAGGAGTGGCAATATGAGAACCGCCTGCACTTCATCGACAAATTCGATGCTTCGACACTCGTTGATGGTGTACAGTACAAGCTCACCTTCGAGGATCGTGCCGAGGTGGTGCTCGCAGTGGAATCGATTACTGGAATGGAGCTGAACGGACAGCCCGTGCGCACTACATACGTCGACGAGGTGAAGGTGACCTTCAACAAGGCTATCCAGCCCGAGACCTTTACTGCCGACGACGTGAAGCTGAACGTGCAGGGACAGGAACAGGATCTCTCGACCGTGACGTTTGCCTCTGAAGATAATAAAAACTTCACCCTCGACTTCACCGATCTGAACCGCACGCTGCCCAACGGCTACTATGTGCTTACCGTACAGACTTCGCAAATCAAGGACTACGAGGGCTACAACGGCTACGTGGGCAAGAAGGCCGACTGGGTGCTGTTCCTCGGTGGACTGGTACAGGTCACCACGACCGAGTTCCCGCTCTACTCAGGAACCATCCTGCGCGAGAAGATTGGCGGCACCACTGATGATGCACGCTCAAACCTCAAACCTCAAACCTCAAACCTCAAATCTCCTTCCGATGGCAACGTCGCTTCCGTGAATTACGGCGACAAGTGGCGCTTCACAGCTACTGCCAACGAGGGCTACGAGTTCGTGAACTGGACGCTGGGCGGTGTGGTCATCTCGACCAATCCCGTCTATGAGACTACCGTCAACGGTGAGCTGGATCTGGTGGCTAACTTCAAGAAGATTCAGTATAAGGTTGAAGTGACGTATGGTGAGAACGGCTCGGTAACAGGTAATGGCGTCTACGAGTATGGCACAGAGCTGGCCATTGTCGCTAAGCCTAACGAAGACTACGCACTGAAGAGTTGGAATGTCGATGGCGAAGTTGTGGCTCCTACGGGCGACACGCTGTTTATCACTGTCGATAAGCCCATCAGGGTGATGGCCGAGTTCGTGCGCGACATCTATACACAGACCATTACCTTCGCCCGTGGCTGGAACTGGATGTCGACCTATCTGCGCGAGGAGCAGTCGTTCGGCACGATGACCACGTACGCTAACCGCGTGCTCGACCAGCAGAACGAGCTGTTCCGCGATCCGGAGTTCGGACTCGTGGGCGGTCTCAGTAAGATTGAGCCTAACAAGGGTTACAAGGTTGATGCGTCGACCATCTTCTCGATAACCATGCGCGGTCATATCCAGGGCATCGATGCCGCAGGCCTCGACCTGCAGCAGGGCTGGAACTGGGTGGCTTACCCGTACTTCGAGACGAAGAACGTTGCCGACGTGCTGACGAATGCCGAGAACGGCGATGTCATCGTCTCGCAGACAGGCTTCTCAAGCTATGACGGCAGCAGCTGGGAGGGTAACGTCAGCGAACTGACACCTGGCTATGGCTACCTCTACAAGTCGGCTACGCAGAAGGCGCTTGCCTTCGACTTCACCGAGGCACCTGCCGGTAGCCGCACGGCTAAATCTCAAATCTCAAACCTTAAATCTCAAACCTCCAGCGTCGATCCTCACCAGTATCCCTCGACGATGAACATCACCGCCCGCATCTACCGCGACGTCATGGAGCTTCCCGGCAGTCAGTACACGGTGTATGCCTACGCCGGTGACGAGCTGAGTGGTCTGAGCCAGTTTGTGGGAGAGAACCACTACCT
>JAFZIL010000088.1 GCA_017554385.1 Prevotella sp.
CAGGGCCAGACGGCAGGTCTCACGGCGTACGGGGTCGAAGCCGCTGATGACGATGGCCTCGGGCGTGTCGTCGACCACAATCTCAACACCGCAGGCAGCCTCAAGGGCACGGATGTTGCGACCCTCACGACCAATGATGCGGCCCTTTACCTCGTCGTTCTCAATATGGAACACGGAGACGCTGTTTTCAACGGCGGTCTCGGTAGCTACGCGCTGGATAGTCTGAATCACAATCTTCTTGGCCTGGGCATTGGCATTGAGCTTCGCCTCGTCCATGATTTCATTAACGTATGAAGCGGCGGCTGTCTTCGCCTCGTCCTTCAGGCTTTCGACCAGACGATTACGGGCTTCCTCAGCACTGAGTCCGGAGAGCTCTTCAAGCTTCTCGCGCTCCTTCTGTTGCATCTTGCCCAGCTCTTCCTGCTTCAGGGCCATAGCTTTCTTCTCGTTGTCGATGCGCTGCTGCTGGTTGTCAAGCTCGTTCTTACGACGTCCCAGCTCTTCCTGACGCTGGTTGAGCGACATCTCGCGCTGCTTCAGCTTGTTCTCGCTCTGCTGGATATGCTGGTTGCGCTGCTGCACCTCCTTCTCCAGTTCGCTTTTCTTGTTGAGGAACTTCTCCTTGACCTCAAGGAGTTTCTTTTCCTTGATTACCTCTGCCTCCTTAGTGGCAGCATCGATCATCTCGTTGTATTTTCCCTTAACAACCTTAAGGAAAAGATAATAGCCTATGGCAACTCCCAAGAGGAGAGCTGCTACGGCTACAATGATGGTTACTACAATCATAATAATGGTTTATATAAATTAGAAATATTCTCTTACTTAAGGGCTTCTTCAATCTCAGAAGTCAGTTGCAAGAGAATACGGTCGTACGGTTGAGTGTCATTGCGCGTCAGCTCCCGCTGTAAGCGCAACGCAATCTCAACAAGCGTCATCAATGCTATTTCATGTTCGCCTTTGCTAACCTTGAACATTTGATTGTAGACGCCGTATCGCTCTGTGATAAGCTTAGCTGCATCACGGTAAAGCTGTTCCTCGTCACGGTTGATGGTCACGTGGATGTCCTTATCGTAGACATGCAGTTTTATATATAGCTTCTCCTTACTGTCTTCTGCCATCGCTTCTTCCCTACTTTTCGTCACTCAAAAGAGCAATGCATTTGTTTACTTCGCGTATCAGACGGGCCAACCTGTTCTTGGCGCCTTCGAGGTCGCCATCAGTGATTTCAACCATCCTGGCCATCTTCAACGACTGGTAGTCGCGTTCCTGCTGTGAAATCCTGGCTTCAAGCTTCTTGATTTTCTCTTCGCTTTCACCAACCATGGCATACAATTCCTCATTCTCCTTTTTCAGCTGTTGAAATCGGCGAATCAAGTCCCTTACACGGGTCTGGAACGTTGCTAAGGTCTTTTCACTTTCGGTCATGACTATATATTTGACCTACAAAGTTAGGGTTTTAAATTGATAAAAGAGAAATGAGAAAAAAGAAACAGTCGTGGTTTAACAAGGTTTAACCATTTGTTTGGTTTTTTGTGCTTTTTCAGCATTCATTCTTCTTCACTCATTCCCCCCGACTGCGTTATTCTTCTTTCTTCTTCGGTTCTTTTTTAGCGAGCATCACCACTCGATAGACAAAGTCGGTTGTCCACTGCTGCGAGAAGCCGAGTCGCTTGTTCAGTTCGCGCACGCTGACTACGGTCTTCAGTGTGCTGGGATCGGTAAAGTCGTTCTTGTTGAAGATATCGTTGACCGTCTTTTCGGTCATCGTCAGCAACGCCTTCTTGAAAATGCTGGGGATGCGCATCTTGAACTTCATCAGATTGCCCGTGAGCATCATGATGTTCTGAATGTACGACTGGAACTGCAGCATGTAGGGCTGTACGTCCTGAATTTTCTTACAACGCTTGTTGATGCTCTGGTCAATCTCCTTGAAGAACTGGTCGTCCATCGCGTACATTTCCTTCAACATCTTCTTGCAGCGGCTCTTCTCGCCAAGTCCGAGTTTTCCGCCCTGGGTAGGCACACGCAGGGTTGTCTTGAAGACCCTGAGATCGGGCAGTGCTGCCAAATTGGTGATGTGGAGGTCGGCAGCCATCACTGCCTGAAAGTATACCCTGATAAGTGTCATGAAATCTTCCATGCCACCTGTCTTCATTTCATTCTCATCGGCACTCTTGCGGCCGAACCATTTAGAAAGTATTCCCATAATCATAGTTTTAACGGAGTGCAAAGGTACAAATAAAAATCTGAAAACTGCAAAGCTATCCGTTTTTTTTGCTTTTCTTGTCAATAGATTTGGTCATTTGGGAATAGTTTTGTAAATTTGCAGCCGCAAATTGCAATTTGACCGACTAAATTATTATGAAAGGTATCGTTCTTGCAGGTGGAAGCGGCACTCGCCTCTACCCGATTACGAAGGGCATTAGTAAACAGCTGATACCCATTTTCGACAAGCCGATGATCTACTATCCCATATCGGCACTCATGCTTGCAGGCATCCGCGAGATACTGATTATCTCGACACCTTACGACCTGCCGGGCTTCCGTCGTCTGCTTGGCGACGGCAGCGATCTGGGTGTCCACTTCGAATATGCCGAACAACCTTCGCCCGACGGTCTTGCCCAAGCATTTATCATTGGTGAGGAGTTCATTGGTGACGACTGTGCTTGCCTGGTACTTGGCGACAACATCTTCTACGGCTCAGGCTTTACGGGATTACTGCGCCAGAGCGTTGAGAACGCCGAGAAACAAGGACTGGCTACCGTCTTCGGCTACTATGTCAACGACCCCGAACGCTACGGCGTTGCTGAGTTCGACGCTGAGGGCAACTGTCTCAGCATCGAAGAGAAGCCCGAGCATCCGAAGTCGAACTATGCCGTTGTGGGGCTCTACTTCTATCCGAACAGCGTGGTAGACATCGCCAAGCAGATCAAGCCCAGTGCACGCGGAGAACTTGAGATCACTACCGTCAACCAAGAGTACCTGAAGCAGCAGAAACTGAAAGTGCAGACGCTTCAGCGCGGCTTTGCCTGGCTCGACACTGGCACACACGACTCGCTGGCCGAGGCATCGACCTTCATCGAGGTTATCGAAAAACGTCAGGGGCTGAAGGTGGCCTGCCTCGAAGAGATCGCTTTCAAGAAAGGCTGGATTGACAGTGAGCAGCTCATCAAGCTGGCCGAGCCCATGAAGAAAAACGGCTACGGTCAGTATCTGCTGCAACTGGCAAACAACATATCCTAACAGCATATTTACTCCTTATTATATTATAGAAACAAAGAATAACAAATATCCGTCATGGACAATATTAAAAACATCGAGGAAATAAAAGAGCAGCCAATCATGGCTGAAGAAGAAGGCAGTTCCTTTGACCTGATGACCGTCTTTACGCTGGTCGTACTCAATTGGCAGTGGTTCTTAGTGTCATTCATCATTTTCATCAGCGCTGCACTCCTATACGTCAGGTACACCGACCCTGTCTATTCTGTCTCAGCAAAAATCCTGGTCAAGGAGGAACAGCAAACCAACTCTTCGCGCAACAGCCTGCGCAACATACAAGACCTCGGAACGCTCTCGGCCTCAACAGGTATCGACAACGAGGTGGTGATACTCCAGTCGAAGTCGCTGGCGTTGGCTGCCGTGAAGAACCTGAAGCTCTACACCGAGTATCGCACGGATGGTAGAGTCAAGAAATGTCTGATCTACAAGGCCCAGCCCATCAATGCCGACCTCGACTCTGCCCATCTCATTGAAAACACCAGCCCCATAGAGATTCAGATTGTGCGCAAGGCTGGCACCTATTTCGTAGAAGGAATCAACGAGCACCTCAGAGGAAAGTTTACCCGTCTGCCGGCCGTCGTAAAGACTTCGAAAGGTACGATTACCCTTCGCAAGAACGGATTGCGCGAGATGGAGGACGACCAGACCTTATATGTCCGTATCCTGCCTCTCCACCAGGTGGCCAACCGCTACAGGGGAAGCCTCAGCGTTTCTAACTTCTCCAAGCAGACATCTATAGCCGTTCTCTCGTTGAGGGACAAGAATGCCGAGCGTGGTCTTGACTATCTGAAAGAGCTGGTGTTCTGTTACAACCAGCAGGCCAACGAAGATAAGAACGAGGTAGCCTTCAAGACCGAAGCCTTCATCAACAGCCGTTTGGAGAAGATCAACGGTGAGCTGGGAGCTACTGAAGGCGAGATTGAAAGCTACAAGCGCGAGAACCGTATGGTGCAGCAGAACATTGACGCCAACTACTCTATGACCCAGGTCTACGGCCTCGAGCAGAAGTTGCACGACGCCCAGACACAGATGCAGCTGGTAGAGTACCTGCGCGAATATGTGCTCGATCCGAAGAACCGTTACAAGATTATTCCTTCGAACATCGGACTTACCGACGGTATCTCCACATCGTTCATCACTACCTACAACCAGAATGTCCAGGAGCGTAACCGACTGATGCTGACGGCTTCGGAGAACTCGCCTCAGGTGAAGCAGCTCACACAGACGCTCGACCAGCTCGAAGGAAGCATCCACGACGCCCTCGCACAGGCACGTCGCAGTGCACAGATTCAGCAGTCGTCGCTGCAACAGCAGTACAATGTCTATCAGCAGCGCGTTGCTCAGTCGCCTGAGCAGGAACGCGTGCTCAACCAGATTGGACGCCAGCAGGAAGTGAAGTCGGGTCTGTACCTGATGCTGCTGCAGAAACGTGAGGAGAACTCTATCTCGCTTGCAGCAACTGCCGACAAGGGCCGCCTTATCGACGATCCCACCCTCGAAGGAAAGGTCAGCCCCAAGTCGACTATCATCATGCTTGTCGCATTGGCTTTGGCTTTCTGTCTTCCCCTGCTCATCTCCTACCTGATTCAGATTATGCGCTATAAGATTGAAGGCCATGAAGATGTGGCCCGCCTGACGCATCTGCCTGTAGTTGCCGACGTGGCTGTAGCCAGCGACAGCGTGAAGACGGCTGCCGGTATCGTGGTGCATGAGAACAAGAACAATCAGATTGATGAGATATTCCGTTCGATGCGAACCAACATCCAGTTCATGATGAAGGAAGGCCAGAAAGTAATCATGTTCACCTCGACAACCTCGGGTGAGGGTAAGACCTTCAATGCTGCCAACCTTGCAGTGAGCTTTGCCCTGTTAGGTAAGAAGGTTATCCTAATGGGTGTCGATATTCGCAAACCTGCACTTGGCAGACTATTCGAAATTGCCGACCGCCAGGCTGGTATCACCACCCTGCTCACCAAGGACAATGTTACCATGAGCGACTTGAACTCTCAGGTAAGGCCTTCAGGTGTCAATGCCAACCTTGACCTGCTGCTGGCCGGTCCTATTCCTCCTAACCCCACAGAGTTGTTGGCACGCGACAGCATGCGCCAGATCATGGATTTACTGCGCGAGAAATACGATTACATCATCATCGATACAGCGCCTGTCGGTCTGGTTACCGACACGCTGCAGATAGGTCTTTATGCCGATGTCACTTGCATGGTGGTACGTGCTGACTACACGCCTAAGTCCAGCTTCGGCATGATCAATGGTCTTTCACAGGAGGAGAAACTGCCCAACATGTGTGTCGTACTCAACGGTATCGACATGTCAAAGAAGAAGTACGGCTACTACTATGGCTACGGCAAGTACGGCAAGTACGGACGCTACGGCTACGGTCGTTATGGATATGGGCGCTATGGTTACGGACGCTACGGCTACGGCAGCTATGGCAACTACGGACTCTATGGTCAGTATGGCAACTACTCGGCCAGCCACTACGGCAAGAAAGACGACGACTCAATCAAGAAATAAGAAAGATCTATGCTGATTGCTGTTGATTTCGACGGAACCATCGTCGAGCACCATTATCCGGAGATAGGTCCGGAGATACCATTTGCCATCGAAACACTGAAGATGCTCATCAAAGATCACCACCGTCTAATTCTTTGGACGGTGCGTGAGGGTGAGTTGCTCGATGCCGCTGTAGAGTGGTGTCGCCAGCGTGGTGTAGAGTTCTATGCCGTCAATCGCGACTATCCTGAAGAAAAGGAGGAGAACAACCAACACTTCAGCCGCAAGATCAAGGTGGATTATTTCATTGACGACCGCAACCTTGGAGGTCTTCCCGACTGGGGAACCATCTACCGCATGATCAGTCGACACAAGACTTGGCACGACCTGATTATCGAGGAGGTTCAGAGCGCTACGCTCACCTCGTACGAGGATACTCATCCCAAGCGGAAATGGTGGAAAATGTTTTGATAAAATTAAAATATTAGAAAATTGCAATAACAAACAATTATAAAGAACTAAAAAATGGCTACCGGAATCCGGCAGCCATTTTTCATTTCATTCATTGTCAATTCTTAGACGCTTACTTCACCTTAGCAACGATAGCCTTGAAAGCCTCGGGGTTGTTCAGGGCGAGGTCGGCAAGCACCTTGCGGTTGATCTCGATACCAGCCTTGGCCAGAGCTCCCATGAGCTTCGAGTAGCTGATGCCCTCCATACGTGCGGCAGCATTGATACGCTGAATCCACAGAGCGCGGAAGTTGCGCTTCTTGGTGCGACGGTCACGATAGGCGTAGGTTAGACCCTTCTCCCAGGTGTTCTTTGCTACTGTCCAAACATTCTTGCGGGCTCCGAAGTAGCCGCGGGTGAGCTTAAGGATTCTCTTACGTTTTGCTCTTGATGCAACGTGGTTTACTGATCTTGGCATAATTTTTTTCCTTTCTTCAGGACGTATGCGCTACGTCCATACTTTTTTAATGTTCGACAATAGGGTTGAGATTAACGGAGACACAACAGGTCGCGTACCTGCTTCATGTTGCTGTTGTCAACGATGGCCGAGTGCACCAGATTGCGCTTCTGCTTCTTGGTCTTCTTGGTCAGAATGTGGCTGTGGTAAGCATGATTTCTCTTAACCTTACCCGTACCGGTAAACGAGAATCTCTTCTTGGCACCGGAGTTTGTCTTTACTTTTGGCATTGTTTTTTGTTTTTAAATTGTTATTAAATAGTGGTGGCAACGCATATACCGGGCGCAGCGCACCTTTTCTTCTTATTGACGATTAATCTTCTGTCTCTGTCAGCTTCTTCAGTGCTTCGGCACTGATCTTGGCATTGGCCAGAAGGCCTCCATTTGCAGGTGCTTCGGCATCAATTTCTTTCTCGACGCTTGCGGCAGCCTTCACGTTTTCGGTGTTCTCGGCCTCACGTGCTTCGCGGTCGCGTGCCTGCTGACTCTTCTTGCCCGAGCCTCCAGTCTTCTTCGGTGCGAGGTAGAGGAACATCTTCTTTCCTTCGAGGCTTGGCATCGACTCTACCTTACCCCATTCCTCGAGGTCGTTGGCAAATCTCAGCAACAGCACCTCACCCTGCTCTTTGAAGAGGATTGAGCGTCCGCGGAAGAACACGTATGCACGCACTTTATTGCCGTCCTCAAGGAACTCCTTGGCGTGCTTCAGCTTGAACTGATAGTCGTGTTCATCAGTCTGTGGTCCGAACCTGATCTCCTTTACCTCGACCTTCACCTGCTTGGCCTTCATTTCCTTGGCCCTCTTCTTCTGCTGGTAGAGGAACTTCGAGTAGTCAATGAGACGACATACAGGAGGATTGGCATTTGGAGAAATCTCCACCAGGTCTACGCCCTGTTCGCGTGCCATATCCAAGGCTTGCTTGGTAGGCATTACGCTCGAACCGCCTTCGTCGACGATTCTCACCTCTCTTACTCGTATCTGTTCGTTGATACGGTACTGGTTCTGTTTTTTGTCTGTCTTCATTAACTGTTTTTAGAAAATCGGGTGCAAAGTTACTATAATTCGTTGATATTGCAAAATATTTTCGCAGTTATTTTAAGGTAAGTATGCAAAAATTAGCGACTTAGGGTCATACGACGAGGTGAGAAAGCAATATTTTGACACCTATAAACAGCAAAATAAGTCCACCGAAGAGCTCCGGTCGCAACCGTCGTCTGATGCCGTTGCCGAAGACGATGCCCAACAGATGGCCTGCTACGCTGAAAACGAAAGAGCCCACGCCGATGGCCAGCAGTGGGAACAAGAGGCTCCCGATGGTGTCATATCCTGTAACTACAAACGAGATACCCACCGCCAGCGCGTCGATACTTGTGGCTACAGCCATCAGCAGTTGCGTGGACAGCCGACGCGGGTTGAAGTGCTGCTCCTCGTCAGGACCAAACGACTCGACAATCATTTTTCCTCCGAGAAAGGCCAACAGTCCAAAAGCTAACCAGTGGTCGTAGGCCTCGACATAGTGGGCAAAACGAGTGGTTGCCAGCCATCCCAACAACGGCATCATCGCCTGGAAGAGTCCAAAGAAGAAGGCTGTCGAAAGGATTACCGACCACACTCTCTTCCGAAGGATAACCCCACTGACTATCGACACCGTGAAGCAATCCATAGCCAATGCCACAGACAACATCAGAATCTCTGCTAACGTCAACATACTTTCTCTAATTAATATCGTTATACAAAACTATTTCAATATTAGCCTTCCATGTAAAAGGGGCTCCGCTGTATCAATCATGCGAAACCCCTTTATTTATACGGTAACTGCGAAAGTTGACAAATAGACTTTCACTTGCTTAGAAGTTCTTTGTCTGCTCAGCTACCTCACCGTTAATCTTATCAATGAACTCCTGAATAGTCATGGTTCGTTGTTCGCCACCACCCTGCTGACGCATAGAGACAAGTCCTTCGGCCTCTTCCTTCTCACCTACGATGACCATGTAGGGGATGCGCTTCAGCTCGTTGTCGCGAATCTTACGTCCGAGCTTCTCGTTGCGCAGGTCAATGGAGCCGCGAACGCCCTGCTGCTCGAAAGTGTGGAGTACGCTTTTGGCGTACTCATTATACTTCTCCGAGAGCGGCAGAACCACGACCTGATCGGGCGTGAGCCACAGGGGGAAGTGACCGCTGGTATGCTCGATGAGCACGGCGGTGAAGCGCTCCATAGAACCGAAGGGCGCACGATGAATCATCACAGGTGTCTTCTTCTGGTTGTCCTCGTCGGTATACTCCAACTGGAAACGCTTCGGCAGGTTGTAGTCCACCTGGATAGTACCCAGCTGCCAGCGACGGCCGATGGCATCCTTGATCATGAAGTCGAGCTTAGGACCATAGAAAGCAGCTTCACCGTATTCTACCTTAGCAGGCAGACCCTTCTCAGCGCAAGCCTCCTGGATAGCCTTCTCAGCCAGTGCCCAATCTTCATCGCTACCCACATACTTCTCGTGGTTGTTGGGGTCGCGCAGAGAAATCTGTGCCTCGAAGTTGAAACCGAAGGCAGAGAGCACCACGTTGATGATATCCATCACGTTGAGGAACTCCTGCTTCACCTGGTCGGGTCGACAGAAGAGGTGGGCATCGTCCTGAGTGAACGAACGCACACGGGTCAAGCCGTGCAGCTCACCGCTCTGCTCGTAGCGATAAACGGTACCGAACTCGGCAATACGAAGGGGCAGGTCCTTGTATGAACGTGGCTTCCATGCGAAGATCTCGCAGTGGTGAGGACAGTTCATGGGCTTCAACAGATACTCTTCACCCTCCTCGGGAGTATTGATAGGCTGGAACGAGTCCTTGCCGTAGTGATCCCAGTGGCCAGAGGTTACGTAGAGGTTCTTCGAGCCGATATGTGGAGTGATGACCTCCTGATAGCCGTAACGCTTCTGAACCTTACGCAGGTGGTCCTGCAAGCGCAGACGCATATCGGTACCCTTGGGCAACCAGATAGGCAAACCCTTACCTACTTTGTCAGAGAACATAAACAGCTCCATCTCCTTGCCAATCTTGCGGTGGTCACGCTTCTTGGCCTCCTCAAGCATTACCAGATACTCGTCGAGCATCTTCTTCTTGGGGAACGAGATACCATAGAGACGCTGCATCTGCTCACGAGTAGCGTCGCCACGCCAGAAAGCACCTGCCACAGAGGTCAGCTTGATGGCCTTGATCTCGCCCGTATCGACGAGGTGCGGACCGCGGC
Organism: Prevotella sp.; assembly: GCA_017554385.1. GTDB lineage: Bacteria > Bacteroidota > Bacteroidia > Bacteroidales > Bacteroidaceae > Prevotella. Next base: position 10,002 of record JAFZIL010000088.1, read on the forward strand.
AGAGGTCGGTAAAGTTTCCTTGTGTGTAAGTGGTAATGGTGCCATCCTCAAGATCCTGTTCGATATGTTCGCACTTGTAGGTCTGACCGTCGGCAGCAAACTCCTTTAGGGCGTCTGCCTTGGCTACCTCACGACGAACGACAGGCTCCTTTTTGCCAGCCAGTTCCTTCATCTTCTGTTCAATCTTGGGGAAGTCGCTCTCTTTGATGCTCTCACCGTTGGGCAACAGCACATCATAGAAGAAACCACTTTCAACGGCAGGACCAAAGCCGAACTGAATGCCA
>JAFZIL010000089.1 GCA_017554385.1 Prevotella sp.
CTTCGATGGTAACGGTCATACGATTACAGCCAACATCGATGGCGGTAGCACAGAATATGTTGCCCTGTTCAGAAATGTTAGAGATTGCACCATCAAAAACCTGCATGTTGCGGGTACCATCAAGGGTGGCAATCTTACGGCAGGTCTTATAGGAAACGCCACTGTATCCAGCAGTGCTGCGCGTAACAATGTCAGGAACTGTCGTATATCGGCCAATATCGTGAGCTCCAGCTGGTTTGCTGGCGGTATTATCGGATACGGTAATTATACAGATGTAACGAACTGCCTGTTCGATGGTAGCATTGAGTGCACACAATTTAAGGATGGCTCTCTTCAATGGTGGGCAGGAGTCATTTACGGCAGGACGGACGACACAAACGTGACTGCTGGTGTGCAATACTGTCTGGACAATGCCACATTTAAAGGCACTTTTGAACATAGAGGAATGAACTATAAACCATGGACAGAATGGGGTAATGGTGAGAACCAATGGTGTCACGACAACTATACCTACAACGACCTGACTGGATCCAAAGGAGCCATCAGCGTTGATAACATGTTACCCAGCAATTTGGTTAGTGCCCTGGGCAGCGACAACTGGAAATTGGATGACAGCGGAGCCGTTCCTAAGATGTTCACGACCCCGATTGTTAATCCTTGGGCAACGATGTCGGCAAGCGACATGGTTGCAGCCCTGGGTAGCGACTGGGAGGTTGTCGACGGCAAGGCTGTGCCAGTGATGAGGACTACCACCACTGCGGAAACTTCGGAGGAGAGCTTCTCCGACAAACTCGGCAGCGGCTGGACGAAGGAGAACGGCGCACTCATGCCCGCCACGAGAACGATTGAGTACGTCATTGCCACCATCGTTACGCATAAGGCTGACGACTTCAAGGAGTTCTACCACAAGAACACGGGTAGGATCGACAAGACGCTGTTGACGCAGACGCGCCAGAGCAGCGTGCTGCTGACATGGAACACCGACGGCAATCCCATCGACTATTTCCGCGTGCTGCGCCGCGTGAAGGATCAGGGCGAGAACGCTTGGAAGGAGGTTGCCACCGACCTGTCCGACATGAGCTACGAGGACACCACAGTGTCGCCGCTGGCTACATACGAATATAAGGTGCAGGGCGTGAACGACTGCGAAGGTCGCGACTCGACCGAAACCGAGGTGAAGGTAGGCGAGTGTAAGCACACGGGCCGCGTGGATGGCTATGTGCGCTTCAACGACGGCACCAGCGCTGCCGGCATCGAGGTGGAAATTGCCCATGACGGCACTAAGGTGAGCGTCTTCACCGACGATAGCGGACACTTCGTGGCCGACGAACTGTCATACTTCGGCAATCCGGAAGTGACCTACGAGGTGAGCGCGGTGAGCCGTGAGGGCGTAGAGTTCTCACCGAAGCGCGCCAGTGTGACCTTCGATGCCCACAGCAACGACGAGACGCTACGCGAGATCTCCATCCTGAACGGCAAGCGCTTCTCGGGCTTCGTGATGTACGACGGCACGAGCATCCCCGTGAAGGGTGCCAACTTCATGGTCAACGGCCAGAAGGTGTATAACACGAAGGGCAAGCTCTTAGAGACGGAGTACGACGGCTCGTTCTCCTTCCGCGTTCTGCCCGGCAACGACACCATCCAGGTAGTGATGGACGGACATACGTTCACCAACGGCGGCTACTACAAGGGGCCAGGCGGTCACACGTTCACCGACGACGTGGCCAATACCTACTTCTACGACGACACGAAGGTGAAGCTGACGGGCCGCGTAGTGGGCGGTGACGAGCAGGGCAAGAAGCCACTGATGAACAACCTCTCGACGAACAACCTAGGCGACTCACTGCGCATGGTGCTCACCCTGGAGGGCGACAACACATCGTGGCTGGTCTATGACAACCTGAACCCCAACCGCACCAAGCGCGAGGAGGTGGTGCGCCACCAGCGCAAAGGCGACAAGCACTACACCAGTGTGACGACGGAACGCAAGCGCATGACCATCTGGCCCGACCCGACGACGGGTGAGTACGAAGTGCTGCTGCCGCCCGTGCGCTGGAAGGTGCAGCAAGTCTATTGCACCGGCTATCCCACGCTGTTCCAGGAGGGACAGGTGAGCGAGGTCGTTGACCTGACCGACTGCCTCACCCCGAAGGACACCACCGTCGTGGGCTCCTTCAGGGATGTCGATACGACCACGGTGGTTGACCCCAAAGCCACATACCACGCTGTCTATAACCGCATCTACCACGCCCCCGTTGAGGTAACCTACAAGCAGATAACCTACGGCGACTTCAACTACTTCGGCGACAAGAACTACTACGCCACCGAGCTGACCGGCGAGATGGCGGAAGTGCCGTTAGCCTATCTGGATCCTATAGATTCCGTGACGGTTCACTATACCTTCAAATACCCTGTGTTCAGCGTTGAACGCAAATACACCATTGAGCTACAGGTGGGTGAGAACTATCCCTACAATAACGACCCGGCCGGCAAGGTTGACATCGTCCGTCTGGGCGGCGGCTTTGCCGCGATGCAGAACGGCCTGAATCCCAGTGCTCCCGCCGGAGATCCTGTGGAAGTGGACAGCCTGGGCCGCGCCCGCTTCACGCTGACGGCCGGGCAGACGCCTGTGCTTCTGACCAAGGAGAGCGCGCTGAAGACGGTGACCTTCACCGTGCTGCGCGACGGCACCTACCTTGAGGCCAAGCCCCTGCAGGGCTTCGTGCTCAACATGTTCCCCGTGGGCGACAGCAAGGACATCCTGACCGACGGTCACCCCGTACTGTTCGACATCCTGCGCGACCCGCCAGGAGCCTACAGCAGCAGCACGCTGGCCAAAGGCACCACGCTGAACTATTCGTACGCAATGAATCTGACGCTGATGGCAGGTGTTTCTCTCTGGTACAACTCCGGCAAGGAACTGCAGATCCTGGATGCCACAGTGGTAGCTCCTGCCGGTAGTGGCAAGGCCGTCGGACCCATCAGTGCCGGCCAAACCGAAGAGGGCACTGTGAACGAGCTGATGTACAATGCGCAGGGTAGCAAGGCCTTCTCGCACACGATGGTCGTGGGCAACAACATCAGCACCAGCGGCGACCCGTCGATGGTGGGTGCCGATGCCGACCTCTACATCGGTGCTGTGCAGAACGTGGTGGTGACGCCTATGTCCACCATCCGTGCCGTGAACAAGAAGATGTTCAACCAGATAGCCGGTCGCCAGGGCGGCGTGAACACGGTGTCTGAGGTGGGCAAGAACGTCAGCTACGGAACGATGGTGAAGATTGCCGAAGGCAAGGATGCCAAGGGCGACACGCTCTATCTGATCCGCGACGTGGCACTAGGCTACGGTCCTAAGATACAGTCGCAGTTCGTCTATTCGCAGAAGAAGATTCTGACGGAGATTATCCCCGAGAAGGCGAAGGAGATTGTGGACATGATGTTCTGCGGCACCAAGGCTGAGGCACAGGCCGTAGCCGACAGCACCCACAAGGCTGTCTACTGGTCGTTGCGCGAGCCTACCGACACCATGTTCGCCGTGGTGAACAAGCAGCTTGAGGGCCATGCCTACAACGACTATATCGAAAAGGCCGAGAAGGGCATCAACTACATGGTGGTGAGACCCACGGGCACAAAGTCGGAGGACTTCAAGGACGAGGTAACCGAGAAGTACCAGATCTTGAAGAATTGGGCCGAGATGATTGCCCAAAATGAGCTGGAGAAGCTGACGGCTCGTGACCTGCTGACCAACTACGACATAGCTGGTGCGGCCGGCGTGAACTACAGCGAGACCTACGATGCCAGTTACTCGGAATCGTGGACGCACCACTTCCCCGTTGCCACGGAGGTTGACTTCTTCGGACCCGGCGTCGGCTATGCCGCTTCATTCCTGTCTATTGCCGGTACCATAGTAGGCAGTTTCCTGGCTTCGATGGCAGAAATGAAATACTGGAAACAACCGACTGTGGACAGTTATATCGATAAGGAGGGCAAAAAGGTAGAACTTACTTTCTCCGGCGACTTGCTGCAGTTTAGGCTTACCCCCGTAGCTTTGTATTCGACGGTGGGCGCCAACTCCTCTGCCAAGTCGTACAACCGCACGGAGACCTTCACCATCGCCTGCGACCCGATGAGCCGTCTGAATGTAGATGTCTATCGCGTGAAGCCCCTGTATGCGTCCGCGAGCGAGACGTCGGAATTCCACGGCGTGATGAATCCGCGGTTTATCGACAAGGACTCCGTGGGTTTGAGCAACATCTTCACGAACTACCAGTTCGACAAGATGTCCAATCTGGTCAGCGAATTTGTGGGCAAGGAGGAAAAGAAAGACGGCATCCTGGGTCCGCGCGGCTTCGTGTACCGCACTCGTGGCGGTGCCACGCAGAATCCGTGGGAGGACAAGCGCGTGACACAATTCTACAACCCGGGGCGCACGCTCGACGAGCGCACGCTGAAGATTGTGAACCCGAGGATCCGCCTCGACAAGCAGAGCGTGAGCGGCGTGTCGGTTGACGACGCAGCCAAGTTCACCATCTTTGTGAGCAACGAGAGCGAGAAGCCCGAGGCTACCGAGGGCCTGACCGTCCTCCAGCTCTTCGCTGCCGACCAGGCGAACCCGTTAGGCGCGAAGATCAGCGTCAACGGACAGCCGCTGACCACCGGCGGCATGACCATCTCAGTGGTGCCGGGCATGGAGACGGCACTGACAATGGAGGTGCGTGCCGGTCAGGGCTTCGACTTCGACGGGCTTACCATCGGCGTGATGTCGCCCACCGACGCTGTCAATACCAAGCAACTCGTCTCGTTCAACGTACACTTCCTGCGTGAGGCCGGCGGTGTGAACATTGCTGTGCCGGGCGACAAGTGGGTGCTGAACACCACGGCTCAAGTTGATGCGAAGCGCGGCTGGTACCTGCCGGTGACCATCAACGGCTTCGACCGCCATCAGCACAACTTCGACCACATCGAGTTCCAGTACAAGGAGTCGCAGCGCGGCGATGACTCGTGGACCAATATCTGCTCGTTCTATGCCGACCCAGCGCTGATGGCCAATGCCAACGGCGTGAGCAAGCTGATTCCCGAGAACGGCAACATCATCACCGAGTTCTACGGCGAAGGATGGGTGACGGAACGCAACTACGACCTGCGGGCCGTGCTGTTCTGCCGCAACGGCAACGACTTCCTGACCACGTCATCGAAGATTATCAGCGGCATCAAGGACACGCGCCGTCCGCAACTGTTCGGCACACCCGAACCGAAGAGCGGCATCCTGACGGCTGGCGACGACATCGTATTCAACTTCTCTGAAGACATAGAGAACAACTACCTCTCGGCCATCACCAACTTCGAGGTGAAGGGCGAGGTGAACACCAACCATATCTCTGAGATGGTAAGCGTGCAGTTCAATGGCACGGGCAGCGTGGAGACTGAGGCC
>JAFZIL010000090.1 GCA_017554385.1 Prevotella sp.
CCGTTGGGCAACAGCACATCATAGAAGAAACCACTTTCAACGGCAGGACCAAAGCCGAACTGAATGCCAGGATACAACTCCTGGAGTGCCTCAGCCAGCAGGTGGGCACTGGTGTGCCAGAAGGTGTGCTTACCCTGCTCGTCCTCAAACTTATAAAGCTCGATAGTTGCGTCTTCATTGATAGGACGGTTCAACTCCACAGTCTCGCCATTCACGCCGCAAGCTACTACGCTGCGTGCCAGAGCCGGCGAAATGCTCTCGGCAATCTGAAATCCGGTTACGCCCTGCTCATACGAGCGAACAGATCCGTCCGGAAAGGTAATGTTGATCATAATTACGAGATATGTTAAAATTTAGCGGGTGCAAAGGTAATAATAATAAAGCAAATAACAAACGAAAGCGGCAGATTTTTTCTTCTGCCGCTCTAATATCGTTACAATCGGAGGTGCCTCCATACACAACACGGTATGAGCCTCCACACGTTGGTAATGATGCGCCAGCGCCAGTCGATGACACGCACATGACGCTGACGACGGATGGAACTGACCATATCGCGGGCTACCGACACCTTATTTAACAACAGAGGATAGTGGTTACCATCGTTGAGCAAGTCGGTGGCAACAAAGCCAGGACGCAGGTCGGTGAAGCGAATGTTCAGGTGACGGGCGTTGGCCAACTGCTCCAACGACTGGATATAAGTGTTCTGGAATGCCTTTGTAGCAGAATACGAGGGGGCAGGTCCCAGGCCTTTCGTGCCAGCAATGCTCGAGATAACTGCGATGTGGCCCCCACCATGACCAGCCATATAGCGATAAGCAGCTCCCACCATACGGGTAAAGCCCAAAGCATTGGTTTCCAGCGTTTTCAGTTCAACATCCTCATGCAGCTCACGATTCTGATGGCCTATGCCCGAAGCGTGGAAATACAGGTCTAAGCCCCCTACCCTTCCCACAAGTTCGAGCAGCTGTCCGACTGCATCAGGAGAAGTCACATCAATCTGTGCCGAGAACTCGAACTCAACCAGCAGCTCCACACGGCGTGCTGCTACACCCACCTTCCATCCCTGCTGCCGCAAAAGGCGAGCCACCTCGAGTCCTATGCCCGAGGAGGCTCCCACAATGATTGCACGTTTCATCTGAGCAGATTACTTGATGCCAAAGACATCAGCCACAGCCTTGTAGACAACCTTACCTTCGACGATGTTCAAGCCGCGGCGCAGGGCTTCATCATCCTCACAGGCTTTCTTCCACCCCTTGTCAGCAAGGGCCAAGGCATACTTCAGAGTGGCGTTGGTCAGAGCGATAGTCGACGTGTTGGGCACGGCACCGGGAATGTTGGCCACACAATAGTGGAGGATGCCATCGACCTCATAGACGGGGTCGCTATGGGTAGTAGGATGCGACGTCTCGAAGCAGCCACCCTGGTCGATAGCCACATCGACAAGCACTGTACCGGGTTCCATCAGCTTCAGCATATCGCGAGTAATAAGATGAGGTGTCTTATCGCCAGGCACCAACACCGAGCCTATGACAATGTCGACCATAGGCAGCTCGCGACGGATGTTGTGCTCACTGGAGAAAAGGGTGCGAACGTTTGGTGGCAGTTCCATCTCCAACTGGCGCAGACGAGGAAGCGAGATGTCGGTAATCGTTACATGAGCACCCATACCTGCAGCCATACGTGCAGCAGCCTCACCAACGATACCACCGCCTAACACCAGCACACGGGCTGGTGATACGCCAGGCACCCCGCTGATGAGTTTGCCCTTGCCGCCCTTGGTCTTCTGCAGGTAATAAGCACCATTGAGTGTGGCCATACGTCCGGCCACCTCACTCATAGGCAACAGCAAAGGCAGCGAACGGTCGGGCAGCTGAACGGTTTCGTAAGCCAGACATACGGCACCGCTGCGAATCATCGCCTCGGTGAGCTCGCGCTCACACGCGAAATGGAAGTAGGTGAACACCAATTGCCCTTTCCTCACGAGCGGATACTCAGGTTCGATAGGTTCCTTCACTTTTACAATCATGTCGGCTTCCTGATAGACGAAGTCGATGTTCTGCAGAATCTTGGCACCTGCACGCACATAGTCCTCATCGCTGAAGCCACTACCTTCACCAGCCTTATGCTGCACCAGTACCTCGTGCCCGTGCTTCACCATCTCAGCAACGCCCGCAGGGGTCATACCCACACGGTTCTCATTGTTCTTAATCTCCTTGGGAATTCCGATTCTCATAATGCAAAAGATTTTAGTTTAACGTTTTTCCGGTGTAAAGATACGAAAAAATCCGATACGTTGTACCGTTTTTAGGTGAAAAAATCATAACAGCGCTACAATTAGCCAAAAAGGGGATGAAAAACAAAGATTCTTTTTGGCGGGATAGAATTTTCTTTGTAACTTTGCCCACCAAATCAATGAACACTAACAAAAACTACTCTACAAAAATGACTAAAGCCATCAGGTTGATACTGCTTTGTTTGCTCATCCCTGCCATAAACATGGCCAAGGGGTGGGATAAGGACATGTATCAGCAGATTGAGAAAAGCATTCAGACAGCACGGTTGTACGACAAGGAATATCCTGTCACGAAGTTTGGAGCCAAGCCCGAGGCCTCAGCAGCCGCTAACCAAAAGGCCATCCAGAAGGCTATAGACCGTTGCTCAAAGAAGGGCGGTGGTCGCGTGGTTGTGCCTGCAGGCGAGTTCAAGACAGGTGCCATCCAGCTGAAGAGCCGTGTGAACCTCGTGCTGAGTGAGGATGCCGTGCTCAAATTCGTGTTCCAACCGGAGCTTTACCCCATTGTCGAAACGTCGTGGGAAGGTTTGGAGTGCTATAATCTGTCGCCCTGTGTCTATGCCAACAAGGCTGAGGACGTAGCCATCACGGGCAAGGGAATCATAGACGGAGGAGGCTCACGCGACACGTGGTGGCCTTGGTGTGGTGCAGCGAAGTTCGGATGGAAGGAGGGTATGACAACCCAGAAGATGGAAGCTCGTCCGCGACTGCTACAGAACGGTGAGGACGGAGTGCCCATGCGCGACGAAAAAGGGCAACCGACGACCGAGCGCACTTTCACAGCTAAGGACGGTTTGCGCCCGCAGTTGGTGAACTTCGTCGACTGTCAGCGCGTGCTCATCGAGGATGTCACGCTGCTCGACTCGCCCTTCTGGGTGATTCATCCCTACCGCTCGACCGACATCACCGTTCGTGGCGTACATATCAACAACGACGGGCCTAATGGCGACGGCTGCGACCCTGAGTCGTGCGACCGTGTGCTCATTGAAAATTGTTTCTTCAATACCGGCGACGACTGCATCGCCATCAAGAGCGGGCGCAATCGCGACGGGCGCGAGCGGGACATGCCTTCGCAGAACATCATCATCCGTAACTGTGAGATGAAGAACGGTCACGGAGGCGTAGTCATCGGCTCGGAAATCAGTGGGGGCTGTAAGAATGTCTTTGCTCATGACTGCGTGATGGACTCGCCCAACCTCGACCGCGTGTTGCGCATCAAGACCAACTCGTGCCGAGGCGGTGTGATTGAGAACATCAACGTGCGAGACATCAAGGTAGGCCAGTGCGGTGAGTCGGTGGTAAAGATCAATCTCGACTACGAGCATAATGAAGTATGTTGTCGTGGCAACTATCCTACGGTACGCAACGTGAACGTGGAGAACGTCACCTGCGAGCGTTCGAAGTACGGTGTACAGATCATCGGCTTGAACGAGGACACCTACGTCTATGACATCAACGTCAGCAACTGCCGCTTCAATGGTGTTCAGCAGGGTAACTTCCAGAGCGGGAAAGTGCGCGACGTACGCTTTGACAACCTTTTCATCAATGGTTCACTCTGTCTGCAAGAGAAACCTTACAAGCACTATTCGCAGTGGATGACCTACTCCGAGATGCAACGAACGCCGTTGTCGTACATGCTCGACTTCTCGACGCGTCCCAAGTGGAGCTACGTGATGGGCATCGAGCTCGAAGGCATGCTCGACACCTATCTGCGCTACGGCGACCAGAAGATTCTCGACTACTGCAAGCTTTACACCGACACGATGATAAATGAGCGGGGCGAGATACGGGGCTATAACATTCTGGACTATAACCTCGACAACATCCGTACAGGCCACTTCGTCACCCGCATGTATCAACAGTTTCCCGAAAAGAAGAACCTCCTGGCTATGCAGACCCTGATGAAGCAGTTGCAAGATCAGCCACGCACTGTATCCGACAAGGTATACTGGCACAAGGCCATCTATGCCTATCAGGTATGGCTCGACGGTATCTTCATGGGGCTTCCCTTTCGCTGTCTGACGGCTCCCATCACGGAAAAAGCAGGCCTGGGCATGCGTAAACCTCTTGAGGCTGATATCAGAATCAACAATATTTTTAACGATGCCGTGAACCAGCTGTCGATTACCTATGACCGTACGCTCGACCAAAAGACTGGCCTCAACCGTCATGCCTATGACGAGAACCGCAACATGTTCTGGGCCGACAAGGAAACAGGACTCTCGCAACACTGCTGGGGAAGAGCTCAGGGGTGGTATACGATGGCACTCATCGAGGTGCTCGATGCCGTGCCCGAAGACTATGCCCGGCGTGGTGAACTCATCGAACTGCTACGTAAGGACCTTGATGCTGTCATCAAGTGGCAGGACAAGCAATCTGGCGTTTGGTATCAGGTTATGGACTCGCCGGGTCGTGAGGGAAACTACTTGGAGTCTACCTGCTCATCGATGTTTGCCTACGCCCTGCTGAAAGCTTACAGGAAGGGATACCTCGGAACGAAATACCGCGAGGCCGGTATCAAGGCCTATCGCGGCATCATCAACAACTTTATCCGTGTGAACGAGGACAAGACCATCTCGCTGACAAACTGCTGTGCCGTGGCTGGTCTTGGTCCTAGCATCAGCCCTCAGGTGGAGGCTGCCCTGAAGAAGATCAACCCGAAGGCAAAGGCAAAGGAAAATGCCCGTCGCGACGGTTCCTATAAGTACTACCTCTCTGAAGATATCCGCGATAACGATGCAAAGGGTCTCGGTCCGTTCATCTGGGCATCACTCGAGATGGAGATGATGGGTTACGATATCGACAATGTAATGCAGCCCATCGACCGACTTTCTGTAGTAGAACGCAACAATCCCGTCATCACTAAGGCTGCTCCCCTTACTTCGCTCACTGTAGGCAACGGCCACTTCTGTACGACGGTCGACGTAACCGGTCTTCAGTCCTACCCTTTTGATTATGAGGCAGGTGTGCCTCTGACAGCCATGTCCGACTGGGGATGGCATAAGTTCGAAAACACCAATGGCCTTACGCCCGAGGATACCTATAAGTCAATGAATCTGGGGCACGGCCATCCCGAGGTTTATGCTGTGGAGTATAAAGCCTCTAAAGGCGACGCTGCCCGCAATGTTTCTGCTACAGAGTATTTCCGCATAAACCCTCACCGATTGAATCTCGGCACTATCGGACTGGAAATGAAAGATGCCTCGGGCAAACAGATCGCTTTGAAGGAACTGACCGATATTCGTCAGGAACTGAAACTCTACGACGGTGTTATAGAGTCACAGTTCGTGGCCGACGGCTCTACTGTCGATGTCACTACCGCTGCCACCCAAGACCGCGATGCCATTATCTATCGCATAAAAACACCACTCTTAAAGGACGGTCGCGCCCACATAGCCATTCGTTTTCCTTACCCCACCGGCAAGCATGCCGATGCTGCTGCCGACTGGACGAAACCTGAACGACACACATCACGTATCGTCAAGACAAGCAACCACGCAGCCATCATTGAACATGTCCTTGACTCTACCCATTACTTCCTCACCCTCAATTGGCAAGGCAACGCCACTGTCACCGAGTGTGACCGGCACTACTTTGAATTATCCACTCCCGATGAAGTGATCGCCTTCAAGGCACATTATTCCGCTTCTCCTGTAGGCAGTGGTTCAAGCACTGCAACGGATGCCTTCGTTTTCGACCAAGAACTGAAGGCAGTCATCAAGGCTTGGAACCGCTGGTGGCAAGATGGTGCCATTGTCGACTTCTCGCAATGCACCGACCCTCGTGCCAAGGAACTGGAGCGTCGTGTGGTGCTGTCACAATACCTCACACAGATAAACTGTGCGAACAACATGCCGCCGCAGGAGACTGGATTAACATATAACTCGTGGTTCGGTCGCCCCCATCTGGAAATGACGTGGTGGCACATGGTCGACTTTGCCCTGTGGAACCGTCCGCAAGTCATCGCCAACGTACTTGACTGGTACAACCGCATAGCATATCCCGAAGCCAGGAAGATTGCCGAGCGTCAAGGTTTTAAGGGCATCCGCTGGATGAAGATGACCGACCCGTGGGCAGGCGAGGCCCCTTCGAACACCGGATCGTTCCTCATCTGGCAACAGCCACATTATATATATATGGCTGAGGAACTATACCGTGCCAACCCCACCGCCGAAACGCTGAAGAAGTATGGTGAGCAAGTAGAGCAGACGGCTGCCTTTATGGCTGACTTCGTGAACTACGATGCCAAAACAAAACATTACTTCCTGCAGGGTGAGACGGCTATGCAGGAGTCAATGTCTAAAGACTTTTCGTTTAATCATCCCTTCGAGTTGGCTTATTGGCAGTACGGTCTCAGTGTGGCCAACAACTGGCGTGAGCGTCAAGGTCTTTCCCGTCATGCTGAATGGGATGCCATTGTCAAGGACATGTCGCCTCTGCCATCTAATCAAGACTTAATCTATACAGCAGGCATCCCTAAGGGTATGACAAATGGTCTCAAAGCATTTGACCCCTTTGATGCTGTAGCCAGTGGCACTACCCCTATAGCCTCGACAGAGCCCTTTGAGGAAAAATGCCGCAATGACCACCCTGCCGTTCTCGGTTCATTCGGTATGCTCCCTACCTTCTCAGTAGGCAGTGATTCTATCACTGCAAAGAAGACCCTCGACTGGGTGATGCAGAACTGGAACTGGCCAACCACCTGGGGCTGGGACTATGGTATGACGGCTATGGCTGCTGCCCGTCTCGGAAAGCCACAGACAGCGCTCAAGGCCCTGCTCATCGACACGCAGAAGAACACCTATCTGAAAAATGGCCATAACTTCCAGACCGCCGACCGCTTGCGCATCTACCTGCCGGGTAACGGAGCACTGCTCACCGCTGTAGCAATGATGTGTGCCGGATGGGACGGTTGCACCTTCGGCCATAATCCCGGTTTCCCTCACGATGGTACTTGGAACATACGCTGGGAGGGATTACGGCGTATGCAATAACTTTGAACATTGAACGTTGAATAATAAAACATTAAAACAAACAATATGAAACGCATTCTACTTGCTTTATCATTCATCATCTCCCAGTTGTCCCTTATCCCCGCAGGGGCACAGTCACCTGCTTTCCCCGGCGCAGAAGGGCACGGACGCTTCACCGCTGGTGGACGTGGGGGAAAAATCGTGCATGTCACAAACCTAAACAACTCTGGTGCCGGCTCATTCCGGCAGGCAGTCAGTGGCGACGACAAGAAAATCGTCGTCTTCGATGTGGGTGGTATCATTGCATTGGAGAGCGACGTGAATATCGGTGCCAATACCACCATCCTCGGTCAGACAGCACCCGCACCAGGTATCACATTGCGTTACTATACCCTCCAACCAAAGGCCAATAGCATCATACGTTTCATACGAAGTCGTCGTGGCGAGGAAAGAAATGTCAACGACGGAGCCGACGCCATTTGGCAGCGCAACATCACGGGGCTCATCCTTGACCACTGTTCCTTCTCCTGGAGCATTGACGAAGTGGCCTCGTTCTATGACAACAACAACTTCACCATGCAGTGGTGTACCATAGCCGAGAGTCTCGTCCATCCAGGACACAGCAAGGGCGAACATGGCTATGGCGGCATTTGGGGTGGTAAGCTGGCGTCATTCCACCACAACCTCATTGCCCATGTGGCCAACCGTGCGCCACGTTTCAACGGTGCCCGTTACGACTGGACCGGCTATACTTCCAACAAGCTCTACAGCGACTACAACTGGAAGAACGCTGTTCAGGCAGAGATCGTTGACTTCCGCAACTGCGTCGTGTTCAATTGCGGCAACGGCTGCTATGGAGGTCCTGGCGGAGGTCAAATCAATATGGTGAACAATTACTACAAGAGCGGTCAGGTGTCAACCAGCATTATCACCACAGCATCGGTAGCCAACAACACAAGTGCCAAAGACTATAAAACCTATTGGGATATGTTCAGCCGCTACTATATCAGTGGCAACCAGCTGAACTCAACAGCCAATGCTGACTGGGGAAAAGTGAAATACGACAGCGGTACCTACACCATCAACGGAGAACCCTGTACGCCCGACCCCAAACACTACTACGGTGACAATGTAACGTACGTGAAGAACTCGGCAGGCACCGACTGCGTTAGCATGAAGTTGAAAGAGCCCGTTCCCATGGGCGTAGTCACTACCCACTCTGCTGCTCAGGCTTATGAGAAAGTTCTCAGCTATGCAGGCGCATCGTTCTCGCGAGACGCTGTAGATACCCGTTATGAGGCTGAGACACGCAGCGGAAAAGCCACCTATAAAGGCTCGGCAACGAGCTATGAGAAAGACGGAAAGACCTATAGCTGTACACCCACATACGGACGTATCGACAAGGTGAGCGACGTGGGTGGCTACGAGTTGGAGTCGACAACCCGTGAATCAGACTTCGACAGTGACAAGGACGGTATATCCGATGCCTGGGAGATTGCCAACGGTTTGGATCCGAACAATGCAGCCGACGCACAGCTCTACACCCTTGATCCCAAAAAGTACTACACCAATATCGAGGTCTATGCCAACTCACTGGTGCAGGACATCATGCTCAGCGGCAATGCCGATGCCATTGAGTCAGTAGAAGAGTACTATCCCGCCTACACCAAGGAAGACGGAACGAAGGTAGAGGCTATCAACGGCCCTGACGGTGGTGGCAGCGTCGAGCCAACCGAAGGATCAGTAGACGGTGACATTACCTGGCCAATGTCTGAAGGCACATCCCAGCCTTCCTATAGCTTTTCGTCATCAATCAGCGACTACCTTGAGGTGCCGACAATGACTGTCGGTTCACACTTGAAGGTCAACGGCACCCAGAAGACCGACTTCGACATGACGCTCTTCACTATTACCGATGACAATTCCGATACAGGTGCCACCGAGGCCAATGCGGTCAAGTTCAACATTACTCCCAAGGAAGGCAATGTATTCCAGCCTACCCACGTATCATTCAATGCGACCCGCTTCGGTACCGACCACGGTATGTTCCAGGCCTACTGGCTTTACAATGACGGCACCCGCATAGAGGTTGCCTCAGAGCAACTGGCCAACCGCAACAACGCTTCCCCCAAGTACACCACTATCAGCGAAGACGTTCAGGGAAAGGCCACTTCAGGCACCTGCTCGCTGGTGATCCATCTCTACGACATTCCCTATAACACGAATACGAAGAATATGGGATTGGCCAACGTGACTATCACGGGCAAGGCTGCATCAACACAAACAGGCATTAACAACCATACTGCCGTCCCTGCATCTACCGTCTACTACAACCTGCAGGGCATGCGCGTTGCAAAACCCTTACGCGGAACTTACATCCGCATCGAGCAGATGTCTGACGGCACAACGCGCAGCCGCAAGATTACCTTATAACTCTTCATCCACCCCATAACCCCATAAAGCATTTCCTTAAACCAAAAATCGATATGACTACGGAAAAACAGATTATTGAATGCGTACCCAACTTCAGTGAGGGACGCAACATGGACATCATCAAGCAGATAACGGATGCAATCCAGTCGGTAGCTGGCGTCCGTTTGCTGAACGTAGACCCTGGCGAGGCTACCAACCGTACGGTAGTCACGTTCGTAGGCGAGCCACAGGCAGTGGTCGAAGCAGCCTTCCGGGGAGCAAAGAAAGCCGGCGAGGTCATCGACATGCGCCAGCATCACGGTGCCCATCCCCGTATGGGTGCCACTGATGTGCTGCCTCTCATTCCCGTCAGCGGCATCACGCTTGAGGAATGTGCAGTTTTGGCGCGTCATTTAGCCGAGCGTATGGCTAACGAGGCAGGCATCCCCTGTTACTGCTACGAAGCTGCTGCTTTCAAGCCCGAACGCAAGAACCTTGCCGTCTGTCGTGCTGGCGAGTACGAAGCTCTTGCCGAGAAACTGTCCATACCCGAGAAGCGACCCGACTTCATGCCACCATCTTTGAATGAAGCAGCAAGGACTGGCTGTACTGCCGTAGGTGCTCGCGACTTCCTTATTGCCGTAAACTACAATCTGAACACCACGTCGACCCGCCGAGCCAATGCCATCGCTTTCGACGTACGCGAGAAAGGACGTCCCATGCGTGAGGGCAACCCCATTACAGGTACAATCATCCGCGATGAGAAAGGAAACCCCGTAATGCAACCCGGTACGTTGAAGGCCACGAAGGCAATCGGCTGGTATATCGACGAATATGGCATTGCCCAGGTATCGATGAACATGACCGACCTGAGTGTTACTCCGCTACATGTGGCCTTCGACGAGGTATGCCGCTGTGCACAGGCACGAGGCATCCGCGTTACAGGCACCGAGATTGTAGGCCTTGTGCCCAAGCGCACACTCATAGATGCTGGCAAGTATTTCCTGCAGAAGCAACACCGCTCGGTGGGCATTCCCGAGGAGGATATCATCAAGATTGCCATCAAGTCGATGGGACTGGATGACCTCAGACCTTTCAATCCTCGCGAGAAGGTCATCGAGTATCTGATGGAAGATGCTGAAAAGGCTTCATGCTCATCACTTCTACAGCTTTCAGTGAACGATTTTGCCAACGAGACAAGCCGCGAGAGCCCCGCCCCCGGTGGCGGCACCATCGCTGCCTACATGGGAGCCTTAGGAGCAGCACTGGGTACGATGGTAGCCAACCTCTCAGCCCACAAAGCCGGATGGGACGAACGCTGGGAAGAGTTCTCCGACTGGGCAGCTATGGGACAGGACATGATGCGTCAGCTACTCCGTTTGGTCGATGAAGACACTGAAGCATTCAACAAAATCATGGCTGCCTTCGGCTTGCCCAAGAAGACTGACGAAGAGAAAGCTGTGCGTACCCAAGCTATACAGGAGGCTACGCTCCATGCTGCCGAAGTGCCCCTGCGTACGATGAAAGCCGCTATGCAGACCTTTATCATCTGTCGCGCTATGGCTAAGGAGGGTAATCCCGCCAGCGTCAGTGATGCAGGTGTAGGTGCTCTGGCTGCTCGTGCAGCTGTACTGGGTGCAGGGCTTAACGTGAAGATTAATGCTGCCCAGCTACACGACCGCATCATTGCCGACCGACTCATTGCCGAAGCCGACTCCCTTGTCAAGAAGGCCAACGAAGCTGAGCACGAGATTATGGAGACAGTCAACGCCAAGATACAATAGCCCATAAGGCCTATTAGCCCAATAAGACCCATTAACCCCAATAACTATGACAACCGAACAATTCAAGCAAGAACTGCAAGCCGGCATCCCCACTATACTGCCGGACATGCCCGCATACGACCCTAACATCAACCACGCACCCAAACGCAAGGACATCCTCTCGCCCGACGAAAAGCGGCTGGCCTTGCGCAACGCCTTGCGCTACTTCCCCAAGCACCTGCACGCCCAGCTGGCGGCAGAATTTGCCGGGGAGCTGAAGAAATACGGGCGTATCTATATGTACCGCTACCGCCCCACCTACCCCATGTATGCCCGTCCCATTGACGAGTATCCGCATCGCAGTCGTCAGGCAGCGGCCATTATGATGATGATCCAGAACAACCTGGACCCCCGCGTGGCACAGCACCCTCACGAACTGATTACCTACGGTGGCAACGGTGCCGTGTTCCAGAACTGGGCACAATACCGTCTGGTGATGAAGTACTTGAGCGAGATGACCGACGAGCAGACACTCGTCATGTATAGCGGTCACCCGCTCGGACTCTTCCCCTCGCACAAGGATGCACCCCGTGTGGTCGTGACCAACGGCATGGTCATCCCCAACTACTCAAAGCCCGACGATTGGGAGCGCGAAAACGCCCTTGGTGTCTCGCAATACGGACAGATGACTGCCGGCTCGTATATGTACATCGGCCCGCAGGGCATCGTCCACGGCACTACCATCACCGTGCTCAATGCCAAGCGCCTGCATTCCACAGCTGGTGACAGCCGCAGCACACTCTTCGTCACGGCTGGCTTAGGCGGCATGAGCGGTGCCCAGCCGAAGGCCGGCAACATCGCCGGTGTGGTAAGCGTCACCGCCGAGATCAACCCCCTGGCTGCCCGCAAGCGCTATGAGCAGGGCTGGGTCGACGAGCTGCACGAGAACCTCAACGAGTTGATACCCGCCATCCGCAAGGCCGTCAGCGAGAAGCGCATCGTCTCTATGGCCTACGTCGGTAACGTCGTAGACCTCTGGGAGCGCCTGGCCGACGAGCACATCCACGTCGACCTGGGTAGCGACCAGACTTCATTGCATAACCCTTGGGCCGGCGGCTACTATCCCGTGGGATACTCCTTGGAAGAGTCGCAGCGCATGATGGCCGAGGAACCCGAACGCTTCAAGGAGGCCGTACAGGCCTCGCTGCGCCGTCAGGTGACTGCCATCAACCGTCTGGCCGACCAGGGCATGTACTTCTTTGACTATGGCAACGCCTTCCTCCTGGAATCAGGTCGTGCCGGAGCAGATGTATTCAAAGTCGGCGGAGGCTATCGTTACCCCAGCTATGTGCAGGACATCATGGGCCCGTTGTTCTTCGACTACGGCTTCGGTCCCTTCCGTTGGGTATGCTCCAGCGGCGACCCTAACGACCTGGCTGTTACCGACCGCCTGGCCGCCGAGGTGCTTGAAGAGATGAGCCACCACGTCACCGACGACATCCGCGGCCAGCTGCTTGACAACCTCCACTGGATACGTGAGGCAGGCCCCAACAAGCTCGTCGTCGGCTCACAGGCTCGCATCCTCTATGCCGATGCCGAGGGCCGCACGAAGATAGCCCTTGCCTTCAACGATGCCATCCGCCGTGGTGAGATAACGAAGCCCGTCGTCCTGGGCCGCGACCACCACGACGTCAGCGGCACCGACTCTCCTTTCCGCGAGACCTCCAACATCTACGACGGCTCGCAGTTCTGTGCCGACATGGCCGTGCAGAACGTCATTGGCGACTCCTTCCGGGGCGCCACGTGGGTCTCTATCCATAACGGAGGCGGCGTTGGCTGGGGCGAAGTGATCAACGGAGGCTTCGGCATGGTCATCGACGGCTCTGCCGACTGCGACCGCCGCATCCGTCAGATGCTGTTCTGGGACGTGAACAACGGCATCGCCCGTCGTTCATGGGCACGCAACAGCGGCTCCATGGACGCCATACGCCGCGAGATGGAGCGCACGCCGCAACTCCAGGTCACGATGCCCAACTTGGTCGACGATGCCATTCTCGACAACGTTGAGCTATGAGTTAGCAATCAGGGAATTGAAGAGCGAGCGTTCTTGCTTGCTGAATTCGTTGCCAAATATTGCTGTGCCGTCGGGCAGCAGGTTAAGGAACAGACGGCATAGTCGGGCAAGGATGATGCAGGAGAAATAAAGGGAAAGGTTGTCACCGTCCTGAGTAGTCGCAGGCTGCTCCTGGTACTGCCGCAAACCGTCGTAGACAGGATGGCAATGCATGGACAGATAGCGGTAGAGCTGTAACATGACCTCGCTATGGAACAGGAATCGACAGGCCTGACTATAGGAGATGCGCCTCACGTCATAGTGGTCGCGCTTCTTCGTGAACATGATACAACCGTTGCCCGCTGTATTACCGATGCGCGTCCACTCGTCCAGCTTCTGTCGGCACCCTGTGGCTACGGGCGATGCGAGAATCTCCTGCCGCATCTTTTCAATCTCTTCGATCACCACAACCTGCTCCTCATCCACCTGCTCTTCGTCATCAATGCCGTCGAGCAGGTTTTTCTTGCTGCTGATTTGCCAGTATTTCCACACTGCGTCGCGCTCAGCATCGGTCTTCGGACGCTCAAAGAGAAAGTAGAACATGGCCAGATGCTCGTAGGCAGTACGAGTCAGCGTCATCGTCTTATACTCCTCGGGCAGTTCGAAAGACTGCCCGTTGTATTCGTAGCTGATGCCCTCAGTGGTAAGCATATGGTTGCACAGATGGGTGGAGGTGACACGCTGCAAGAAGGCATGTGCCACCGAAAGCCGCTCATCGGCAAGCAACTCCTGATAGTCTACCAGCGTATGGCACACGATGTGGGTGGCCATACGCAGCATCAGCTCCGACAGTTCTACTGTTTTCATCGGATAAAGTTCGTAGCTACGCGTGGTTCAAGTACCGGATGCCCATCCTCGCGCATGTTAAGCCGCTTGATCATCCACGCCATATTGCGCCCCAAGGTACGCATGGTCTGCATGCCCTCCTCGTCGCGGCTCACCTGTCCGGGTGTCTGTCCGTATGCCATATTCCAATATTGCGAACTGACAAGCGGCATGTTCATCATGGTGAAATACTTGTTCAGCCGGTCAAAGGCTGCCGAGGCACCACCACGACGACACACCACCACGCTGGCACCAAGCTTGAACTTCAGGTCGGCTCCGAGCGAATAGAACACGCGGTCGAGCAATGCGCAGAGCGAGCCGTTGGGACCACCGTAATAGACGGGCGAGCCTACTACAAGTCCGTCGATGCCATCCTTGACCACACGCATCACCCGCTGGTACAGAGCATCGCGATAGGTGCATTTTCCTTCTCTTCCACACCATCCGCAAGCTATACAACCCTGCACGGCATCCTTGCCGATGCTGATGATCTCGGTTTCCACGCCCTCTTCGTTCAGTGTGCGTGCCACCTCGCTTAGTGCTGTAAACGTGTTGCCATGCTCGCGCGGACTTCCATTAATTAATAGTACTTTCATCATAACAATTCTCGCTGGTTTAGTCTTTTCGCCTGCAAAATTACAGTTTTATCCGCAAACAGCAAAACAAAGTGCGTAAAAGTAGGGCGAATATCATTTTTATTGTGTACCTTTGCGGCTGAATCTTAAACAAAACTATTATCTATGGAGACCCACATCATCTCAGCCGAACACCTGACACCGGAGCGTATCGGCGAAATCATCAGAAACGGTGAGAAACTTGAACTCAGCGAGGACGCCAAGCAACGCATCAGGCGCTGCCGTACATACTTGGACAAGAAAATTGCCTCGAACGGAGCACCCGTCTACGGCGTCACTACGGGCTTCGGCTCGTTGTGCAACGTGTCGATAGGCAAGGACCAGCTGTCCCAGCTACAGATCAACCTCATCAAGAGCCATGCCTGCGGCGTAGGCGAGCGCGTGCCCAACGAAATAGTGAAAATCATGCTACTGCTGAAGATACAGTCGCTGTCGTATGGCTACTCGGGCTGCAAGCTCGACACCGTGCAGCGCCTGGTACAGTTTTTCAACAACGACGTACTGCCGGTGGTCTACCGTCAGGGCTCGCTCGGTGCATCGGGCGACCTTGTTCCCCTGGCCCATCTCTGTCTGCCGCTCATCGGACTGGGCGAGGTAGAGTATCAGGGTAAGGTCATATCGGGCGAGGAACTCTGTCGGAAGAAGCGCTGGAAGCCCATCGAGCTAGCGTCGAAAGAAGGTTTGGCCCTGCTCAACGGCACACAGAACATGAGTGCCTTCGCCGTGTGGAGCCTGCTTGAGGCACAGCGACTGAGCGACTGGGCCGACAAGATTGCCGCCATGAGCCTCGATGCCTTCGACGGGCGCATCGAACCGTTCACCCACGCCGTGCATGCCGTAAGACCCCATCTCGGACAGATAGAGACGGCCCGTCGTATGCGCGAGATGCTCGAAGGCAGCCAGATACTCAACAACATCAAGGCCCACGTCCAGGACCCCTACTCCTTCCGCTGCGTGCCTCAGGTACACGGTGCGGTGAAGGATACCATTCGCTACGTCAGGGAGGTTATCGACATCGAGATCAACTCGGCCACCGACAACCCCACCGTGCTGCCCGACGATGACCTCATCATCTCGGCAGGCAACTTCCACGGTGAACCCATCGCACTGCCCATCGACTTCCTCTCGATAGCTATGAGCGAGCTGGCCGACATCTCCGAGCGCCGCATCTACCGCTTAGTGAGCGGCACCAGGGGCCTGCCCTCGTTCCTCGTAGCCAACCCGGGAGTGAACAGCGGATTCATGATCACCCAGTACACCGCAGCTTCGTGCGTCTCGCTGAACAAGAGTCTCGCCATGCCCTCAAGCGTCGACTCCATTCCCTCATGCCAGGACCAGGAGGATATCGTCTCCATGGGCGGCAACGCAGCCATCAAGCTCTACAAGGTCATCTACAACACCGAGCGCGTGCTGGCCATCGAGCTGTTCAACGCTGCCCAGGCACTCGACTTCCGGCTGCCACTGCGCTCATCGCCCGCCATCTGCAAGATCCATGAGGATTTCCGCAAGGTGGTGCCCTTCATCCTCAACGACGAGCTGATGTATCCGCACATTGAGCATGCCATACAGTTCCTGAGACAATAGCACGGAAGGCACATTCCAGAGTTTGGCACACCGTTTGCTGTGGGAGAAACAAAGGTAAAAAAGATGATAACCAGCCAATTCACCCCAAAGGTTTCCGAAATCCTTGCCTTCAGCCGCGAGGAGGCAGCCCGCCTTGCCAGCACGTCAGTAGGTCCCGAGCACTTGCTCTTAGGCCTGCTGCGCGAAAAGGACGGACCCGTCATCGACGTGTTCCGACGCCTGCGCCTGAACCTTCAGTCGGTAAAAACCGAGCTGGAGAACAAAGTGCGGCAGGACGAGATTGACCGCCCCATCAACACCCGCGAGCTGGTACTCAACGAACGTGCTTCCAACATCCTGAAGCTGGCCGTGCTCGAAGCACGCACACAGCACACTGCAAAGGTCGACGAGCAACACTTGCTATTGGCCATCCTGCACGATCAGGCAAGCAACGGAGCCAAACAAATACTGGAATTCAACAACATGAACTACGAAGACGTACTTAGCCTGATGCGCGCATCAGACAAATCTCAAACCTCAAACCTCAAACCTCATACCTCAAACGGCATCGGCCTTCCCGATGAAGACGAGGAGGAATACGAGGAGAGCAGCACCCAGGCATCTGCCAACAACTCGAAGACAACGACCACCCAGCAGAAGAAGGAGTCGAAAACACCCGTGCTCGACAACTTCTCTACCGACCTCACCCTGGCCGCACGCGAGCTGAAGCTCGACCCCGTGGTAGGCCGCGAGCGCGAAATGCAACGCGTTATCGAGATACTGGGGCGTCGCAAGAAGAACAACCCCATCCTCATCGGTGAGCCCGGCGTAGGAAAGAGCGCCATCGTCGAAGGACTGGCCCAGCTCATCGCCCAGCACAAGACATCGCCCATGCTCTACCAGAAGCGCATCGCCGCCCTCGATATGACTGCCGTCGTGGCCGGAACGAAATACCGTGGACAGTTCGAGGAACGCATCCGTGCGCTGCTGAAAGAGGTGGAGAGCGACCCCAACATCATCCTCTTCATCGACGAGATCCACACCCTCATCGGTGCAGGCTCGGCAGCAGGCACGATGGATGCCGCCAACATCATGAAGCCCGCACTGGCACGCGGCACCATACAGTGCATAGGCGCTACCACCCTTGACGAGTATCGCAACAGCATTGAGAAAGATGGAGCGCTGGAACGCCGCTTCCAGAAAGTGCTCGTCGAGCCTACCACGCAGGACGAGACCCTACAGATACTCCACAACATCAAGGACCGCTACGAGCACCACCACCACGTGGAGTATACCGACGACGCCATCAACGCCTGTGTCAAACTGACAGAGCGTTACATCACCGACCGCGCCTTTCCTGACAAGGCCATCGACGCCCTCGACGAGGCAGGCTCGCGCATGCACCTCTCCCACGCACAGATACCGCCCGAGATTCTTGAGAAGGAAAAAGAGCTGGCTCGTATCAAAGACCGCAAGCAGGCTGCCGTAAAGAACCAGAATTTCGAGCTTGCAGCCTCCTATCGCGACCGTCAGACCGAGCTCGAGGCCGAGCTCACCGTGCTCAACACCAACTGGAGCAACGGCACCATGGACGACCGGCTCACCGTCGACGCTGCCGAGGTGGCCGACGTCGTATCGATGATGTCGGGCGTACCCGTACAGCGCATGGCACAGAGCGAGGGCATCCGTCTGAAAGGAATGGCCCAGGAGCTGAAAGGTCAGGTCATCGCCCAGGATGCAGCCATCGACAAGATGGTGCGTGCCATACAGCGCAACCGCGTAGGTCTGAAAGACCCCAACCACCCCATCGGCGTGTTCATGTTCCTCGGACCTACCGGCGTAGGCAAGACCTACTTAGCAAAGAAGCTCGCCGAGTTCATGTTCGGCTCTACCGACGCCCTCATCCGCATCGACATGAGCGAGTACACCGAGTCGTTCAACGTCTCGCGCCTCATCGGAGCACCTCCGGGCTACGTAGGCTACGAGGAGGGCGGCCAGCTCACCGAGCGCGTGCGCCGTCACCCCTACTCCATCGTGCTCCTCGACGAGATCGAGAAAGCCCACGGCAACGTGTTCAACCTCCTGCTCCAAGTGCTCGACGAGGGACGCCTAACCGATGGCAACGGACGCTTTGTCGACTTCCGCAACACCGTCATCATCATGACCTCCAACGCAGGCACCCGCCAACTGAAGGACTTCGGACGAGGTGTAGGCTTCAATGCAGGCGGTGTCAACCTGATGATGGACGAAAAGGACAAGGAGCATGCACGCTCCATCGTGCAGAAAGCCCTGTCGAAGCAGTTTTCGCCCGAGTTTCTCAACCGTCTCGACGAAATCATCACCTTTGACCAGCTCGACCTCACAGCCATCAAGCAGATTATCGACGTCGAACTGCGCTCACTCTACAAGCGCATCGATGACATGGGCTACCACCTCCAGCTGAGCGACGCAGCCAAGCAGTTTGTGGCCGAGAAGGGCTACGACGTCCAGTTCGGTGCCCGCCCCCTGAAGCGCGCTATCCAAAACCATATCGAGGACAGCGTTGCCGAACTCATCGTCAACGGCGACCTGCCCCTCGGCTCCACCATCGTCATCGACAAGGAACCGACAAAGGACGAGCTGACAACCAACATCTGATTCCCACTTCGATACCACTGCGTGATGAGTTCTCGTGATATAGAAGAACAATGTGGGTGAAACGGGAAAAATCGGGGGTGAAATGATGATACGAAAAAGCCACCGACACACTCCATCCAAGGAGCCTGTCGGTGGCTAATCATTTAGAGATATGACCTTCTAATCACTTGTTTGTTGATCTCTGATGTAATGCATAATCGTTGGTTTTAGATGTTCTGATACTCTGCGATGGCGTCGAAGCAGGGACAGTCCTTGTGTACGCCCGGAAGGTCGCGGTGGCCAAGGATACGTGCGTCGGGGTGCGCCGTCTTCAACTTTTTCAGCAGCCTGAGCAAGGCGCGTTTCTGTCTCGGTGTGCGGGTGTCGGCAGGCTTGCCATGCTCGTCAAGGCCTCCTTCGTAGCACACACCCAAGGAGTGGCTGTTGTAG
>JAFZIL010000091.1 GCA_017554385.1 Prevotella sp.
GGAAAACGTCACTTCATCGCAACGTGGAATGCCCCTGTTTGAAGGCTACCGCCGACCACGTGTCAGGCGGTACCTTTAGCAACGGTGAAAAAACGGTACTCTGTCAGCGTGAACATCGGTATCATTTGAGCGCGATTAGCAATTAATTACACACGTTCATGGTTTTAAGTCTGCGAGCGTTTGTCATGAGGATATTCCCTGAACTATGTATCAAGAGGAATGAGTCACGCTGCTCAGATGATTATCTCATTGCCTTCTACATCAGGGACGAGCAGATGGCCGTTTGTAGGGTCGTAGTTCGTAACTTCAGATGAGATGGTAGTAGGCCTACTGGCAATAAGATAATCCGTGTAATCCGTTGCTGAAAGAAAATTCGTGAAATTAGTGTAATTCGTTGTTGAAAGAAAATCCGTGGAATCCGTTGCCGATAATTAGAAGTTGACGCCGATGCTGGCGAAGAGACAGCCGGTTCGACTGACGTCGAAGTAGTCATGTCCGATGTTGGCAAGCCCGATGTCGTAGCCCACCTCGGTGTAGAGATGGGAAAACTGGAGGCCGCAGCCGAGGCGCAGGCCTGCATCGAAGCGCTGGAAGGCATCGTCACCGAAGGAACTGTAGGCTTGGCGCTGGTTGAAGTCCTTGATCTTGCCGCTGATGCCCATAGCACCATAGACACCGACGAAAGGCTGGATACTGGTCATTGGGTCAAGGTCGAAGTTTATTTTCATCAGCAGCGGTACCTGAAGATAGTTCAGCTGGTAGGTGAACGGGCCGTTGTAGTTGCCCTTGCCGCCCTTCTCGGTGTAGTATAGGCCTGTCTCTAAATAGACGGGGGTGGATGGAGCCACCTGGAAGCCGGCCACCAAGCCGAGGTTGAATCCTGTTTTAGCCGAGCTGCCGTCGAGGTAGCGGTCGTCGGAATGAACAGTAGCAACGTTCAGACCGAGCCGCAGACCGTAATAGACGTCGGTGTTGGCCACGCTGGAGTAGTAGGTGTCGGAATAGCCAGAGCGATAAACGGCAGGCGATGGATGGCGGGCTACTGGAGCAGAATGACGCCTGTGATAGCTATAACGGCCGGGTTGGGCCGATGTCTGGGCTACTGATAGTAGGGCCAGAAGTGATAGGATAATCAGTCTTTTCATTGTCGTAATGGTTTTGGGGATTATTTTTATGGTGCAAAGATAGCCGAAAATAGCGGTGTCTACAAGGGTAAATACCTAAAGTACCAAGGAGGTTTCCCTATTGTTTTGCGGGAAACGCCCCAACTCGGCAAAAAAAGAAATGTTTTTCTTTGTTTTGCTCTCGACTTTTCGTAACTTTGCACACAATTATTATAATGTGATATGGCAGAGACGAAAACAGTGAGCTACGAGAGCATCATGCGGGAGTTACAGGAAGGCAAGTACCGTCCGGTCTATTACCTGCATGGTGAGGAGTCGTACTACATTGACAAGATCAGCGACTACATTGCCGAACATGCGTTGGCTCCCGAGGAGCGCGACTTCAATCAGACCGTGTTCTTTGGCTCGGACGTGACAGCTTCGCAGGTGGCCGACGCTGCCCGACGCTACCCGATGATGGCCGAACGACAGGTGGTTATAGTGAAAGAAGCACAGAACATCAAGCAGACTGACGCCTTAGAGAAGTACATGAAACAGCCACTGGCCAGCACTGTGCTGGTGATGTGTCATAAGAACGGAAAGATAGATGGTCGTAAGCGCGAATATGTGAAGGCTATCCAGCAGGCGGGCATCCTTTTTGAAAGTGCGAAGCTACGCGACCGCGACCTGCCAGCCTTCATTGAAAACTACCTGAAGCGGAAAGAGGTGAGCATCGATCCGAAATCGACGCAGCTCATTGCCGATGCCATCGGTGCAGACCTGAGCCGCTTGGTGAGTGAACTCGACAAGGTGCTGCTTAGCCTTCCTGAGCAGGATAGGAGAGTGACCCCTCAGGTGGTGGAGGACCAGATAGGAGTGAGCAAGGATTTCAACGGTTTCGAACTGCGTGATGCCATCGTCAACCGGAACATCTTCAAGGCTAATCAGATTATCAATTATTTTGACAAAAATCCGAAGGCAGGAAGTATCTACTCTTTTCTCCCGTTGCTCTTTAATTATTTCCAGAATCTGATGATCGCGTTTTATTGTCCAAAAAGACAAAGCCAGGAGGCCGTAGCCGAGTGGTTGGAACTGCGATCGCCATGGGCTGCGAAGGACTACATGACTGGTATGAGAAACTACACGGGAATGAAAGTGATGCAGATTATTTCGAAAATGAGAGAGAGCGATGCCAAAAGTAAGGGATTAGATAACCCAAATACTCCTGCAGGTGAGCTGATGAAGGAACTGATTTTTTACATTTTGCACTGATTTCAGTCATTTTCCTTCTCCAGAATTATTAGATTTTGCGCTCCTGATGGGGCGCTTTTTTTGTGCGAAATGCCTGTAGACAGAAGGCTTTCGGAAGAAATACCCCCCTTCAAAACTCGCATATTTTCATCCTTCCGACCGCTCGTCCAGAATTTTTGAGTATTGCCGTTTTTTGCTTTTTCAGCGTCATCAAAATTCGGCATTAACTTTTGTTTTAATTTAGATTGTCGAACTTTCAATATTTAAATATTTAAATAATTGATTCCGGGATACATTTAGATATGTATATTTGAATTGATGAATCAGTGCTATGTAAAATTAATATTCTAAAACGCAAATTCAAATTTGACACTTTGATAATGTGAATCAATAATTATTCAACAACATTCATTCTCATTTAATATGCTAATAACCAATGATTTATGTAAATTTTCCAATAATTATGCTCTATTGCATAGGAATTATTTAGGGGCAAATGCTGCATATATGAATCAGATATGGCAAATTAGCGGAAAGTAGCTCGATGATAACCAGTTATTTATCAAAATTCCTTCTATTAGACCTTTGTGGCAATTCAGTCATTTAAATTCAAGTTTATAAATTCGAACGCAAAAGTAAGTCAAGATGCAATTTGCTTTCATGTATTTAAATTCGTGAACTTAAATATTAATTTTTTAAAAATCCGATTCGATTTTGTTGTTTATTCCAGATATTTGTTTTACCTTTGTAAACTCAAAGAAAAAGGCCAAAATGGCCCTTAAACATACATTAGCTCATTATGAAGGATCGAATTAAGAAGATTATGGAGTCGCAGCACATGAGTCAACAGGTGTTTTCTGACTATATCGGATTGGCTCCTGCAACCCTGAGTGGCATCTTTAATGACCGTACCCGCCCTACCCTAAACGTAGTGGAATTGATCAAAAAGAAAATTCCCAACATCAGCACCGATTGGCTTATGTTCGGAAGTGGTCCAATGTATACCAATACTGAAGGACCTGCCGAAGGCTCTTCTGCGCCCCCTTCTACCGTCGCTTCAGATGGTATGATGGGGGCACAAGGCGGTCGCGTCGTTCATGAGCCAACCCTTGATTTTGGCCAGATGGCTTCTCCTACCCCACAGCGAGCGCCTTCCGTGATGCCGTCTTATAATAGTGTTAGAAGTACACACCTTGAAAACGTAAGGGAAGAAATGAAATATTTTGACAAGCCACAGCGTCGTGTTACGGAGATAAGAGTCTATTATGACGACCAAACTTGGGAGAGTTTCGTGCCCTCAAAAAAATAGTAGCCTGTCAATGAACCGCCCGTCTTTTTTTCTATCCGAGCGGTTCATTTTTATTTTTTCACCTATTTTTATATATAAATATGTCGTTTGTTTGCATTTTTTTTGCTACCTTTGCACTCGCTAAGAAAAAGCAAACAAAATTTTGTTATAATTATTATAAACTTTATGAATTTCACTTTGTTAATTACCGTCTTGCTGACGGCTATTACACTGGTGGTGGCGGCTTACATCGTTGCTAAGCTTATAGGTCCGCGCTCGTATGCCAAGGTGAAAGGAGAACCGTATGAGAGTGGTATTCCCACTCGCGGTTCGTCCTGGCTGCCGCTGAGCATCGGGTTCTACCTGTTCGCCATCCTGTTCCTCATGTTCGATGTGGAAACCGTGTTTCTGTATCCATGGGCTGTAGTAGTGAAGGAATTCGGTTCGATGGCCCTGCTGTCGATCGGGTTCTTCCTGGTAGTGTTAGTGCTGGGCCTCGCTTATGCCTGGCGGAAAGGAGACTTGGAATGGAAATGAAACCGAAAATCAAGAGCATTCCCTACGACGAGTGGAACGACAACGAGTCGTTGGAGAAGATCATTGACGAGCTCCATGAGGGCGGCGTCAACGTGATTACGGGCAGTCTTGACAGGCTCATCAACTGGGGCCGGAGCAACTCGCTCTGGTCGCTGACGTTTGCTACGAGCTGCTGCGGCATCGAGTTCATGGCCTGCGGCTGCGCCCGTTACGACTTCGCACGCTTCGGCTTCGAGGTGACGCGCAACTCTCCCCGTCAGGCCGACCTCATCATGTGTGCCGGCACCATTACGCACAAGATGGCTCCGGCCCTGAAGCGCCTGTACGACGAGATGGCCGAGCCGAAGTATGTCATTGCCGTGGGTGGCTGCGCCATCAGCGGCGGCCCGTTCAAATCGAGCTACCACGTGGTGAAGGGCATCGAAGAGATTGTTCCCGTCGATGTCTTTATTCCTGGCTGTCCCCCGCGCCCTGAGGCCATCATGTACGGCATGATGCAGTTGCAACGTAAGGTGAAGATCGAGAAGTTCTTCGGTGGTGCCAACCACAAGCAGACGGCTGAAGAGGCCGCTCTCGGTGTATCGAACGAGGAGCTGACGTTCCGCGAGAAGCATGGCGACCACAGAAGAGAACCGATCGTGGTGACGGAAGTGCCCCAAGAATTTGTTGAAGAATTAAAAGAGAATAAGGAGGAGCAGGCATGAAATTAGAGTTCTTATCATTTGAGTTTGACAAGTTCGCTAAGGAAATGCAGAACTTGAAAGAGAAGAAGGGCTTCGACTATCTCGTGACCATCGTCGGTGAGGACTTTGGCGAAGAGGGACTTGGCTGTATTTATATTCTGGAGAACACAAAGACCCACGAGCGTTGCAGTGTGAAGATGCTTGCAAAGACGCAGGTTTGCGGCGACGGTATTGCCTCAAACGGTACTGGCGAAACCGACGGTCAGACGATTTCCTATATCCCTTCAGTCATCAATATCTGGAAGGTGGCCGATCTGTTGGAGCGTGAGGTCTACGACTTCTATGGCATCGTGTTCCTCGGCCATCCCGACATGCGCCGACTCTTCCTGCGCTCGGATTTCAAGGGCTATCCCTTCCGCAAGGACTGGAAGTTCAACGACGAGTACACGCTGGAAGACGACGTGGAGCCCGACTATGGCTTGGAGTACTATATCGACAAGGACGGCTGCCTGCAGTCGAAGCAGAACAAGCTTTTCGGTGCCGACGACTATGTCATCAACATCGGCCCGCAGCATCCTGCCACCCACGGTGTGCTGCGTCTGCAGACCGTTCTGGACGGCGAGACCGTGAAGCGCATCTATCCGCACTTGGGTTATATCCACCGTGCAATAGAAAAAATGTGGGAAGGTATGACCTACCCCCAGACACTGGCACTGACCGACCGTCTGAACTACCTCGGAGCTATGCAGCACCGTCATGCGCTGGTTGGTGTCATCGAGGAAGGCATGGGTGTGGAGCTGACCGACCGCATCAAGTACATCCGCACGATCATGGATGAGTTGCAGCGTCTTGACTCCCACCTGCTCTACACCTCGTGTGTGGCTCAGGACTTGGGCGCCCTCACGGGTATGCTCTACGGCATGCGCGACCGTGAGCACGTGCTCAACTGTATGGAGGAGACCACGGGCGGACGCCTGATCCAGAACTATTATAGAATAGGTGGTTTGCAGGACGACATCGACCCGAACTTTGTGAAGAACTGCAAGGGTCTCGTGAAGTACCTGCGTCCGACGATTCAGGAGTACATGGACATCTTTGGCGACAACGTCATCACCCATAACCGTCTGGAGCAGTGCGGCCCGATGAGTCTCGAGGATTGCATCTCCTACGCCGTGACTGGTCCTGCAGGACGTGCTTCCGGCTGGAAGAATGACGTGCGCAAGAACCATCCCTACGACATGTACGACAAGGTGGAGTGGGAGCAGTGCACGCTCAGTGGCTGCGACTCCATGGACCGCTATCTGGTTCACATCAACGAGATGTACCAGAGCCTGAACATCATCGAACAGCTCATCGACAACATCCCCGAGGGCGACTTCTATGTGAAGCAGAAGCCCATCATCAAGGTACCCGAGGGACAGTGGTACTACTCTGTCGAGGGCGTGGCCGGTGAGTTTGGCGTCTATCTCGATTCTCGCGGTGACAAGAGTCCATACCGCATGAAGATGCGCCCCATGGGTCTCTCGCTCGTCGGTGCCTTCGACCCGATGCTTCGTGGCCAGAAGATTGCCGACCTGATTGCCACCTGTGCCGCTATCGATGTGGTCATTCCAGATATAGACAGATAAAGATGATTTACGATTTACAAATTTACGATTTACTATTTATTGAATGATTTAGCTATTGTATTATTTACATGGTGAATGTCGAAAGCGAAGTAGGAATCGTTAAGGAGTAAAATCGTAAAATCATCAAATAGTGAAATAAATCGTAAATTGTAAATCGTCAAATAGTAAATTTACAAGATGTTTGATTTTAGTATTGTAACACAATGGTTCGACCAACTCCTTCAGGTCACTTTAGGGTGCCCTGAATGGTTGGCGATATTGATTGAGTGCGTGCTGGTGGGCGTGATCATCTTGACAGCCTACGCCCTGATTGCCTGCGCACTGATATTCATGGAGCGTAAGGTCTGCGCCTACTTCCAGTGCCGTCTTGGCCCGATGCGCGTAGGTTACTGGGGCTTGCTGCAGGTGTTTGCCGACGTGCTGAAGATGCTCATCAAGGAGATCTTCATCGTCGACAAGGCCGACAAGCTGCTCTATCTCGTTGCTCCGCTCTTGGTAATCATCGGCTCCGTGGGTGCCTTCAGCTTCCTGCCTTGGAACAACGGCGCCACGATTCTCGACTTCAACGTCGGTGTGTTCCTGCTTACGGCCATCTCTTCGATTGGAGTGGTGGGCATATTCCTCGCCGGATGGGGTTCCAACAACAAGTATTCTGTGGTATCGGCCATGCGTGGCGCCGTGCAGATGATCTCCTACGAGATGTCGCTCTGCCTCTGCCTCATCGCCGCCGTCATCCTCACGGGCACGATGCAGATGTCGGGTATCGTCGAGGCACAGACAGGTCCCTGGAAGTGGCTCATCTTCCAAGGCCACATCCCCGCCATCATCGCCTTCCTCGTGTTCCTCGTGGCCGGTAATGCCGAGGCCAACCGTGGCCCGTTCGACATGGCCGAGGCCGAGAGCGAGCTGACGGCCGGTCACCATACGGAGTATTCTGGTATGGGCTTCGGCTTCTTCTACCTGGCTGAGTTCCTCAACCTCTTCATCATTGCCGGCATTGCCGCAACGGTGTTCCTCGGTGGATGGGCTCCTATTAATATAGGTATAGAGGCCGTCGATGCCATCATGAACTACATTCCCGGCTTCGTATGGTTCTTTGGCAAGGCCTTCTTCCTTGTGTGGATTCTGATGTGGATCAAGTGGACGTTCCCCCGTCTGCGTATCGACCAAATCTTGAAACTTGAATGGAAATACCTCATGCCGCTGGCGCTCATCAACATCGTGCTGATGACGGTCGTGGTAGCACTGGGGATATATATTAAATAAGGAATAGCAATGGAAAAAGAACAATCATATTTCGGAGAAATCGGGCACGGCATCAAGACGCTGGCTGTGGGCATGAAGACCTCTTGGAAGGAATACTTCAAGGACTTCTTCACCAACAAGTCGACGGAGCAGTACCCCGAGAACCGCAAGACCACACTGCACGTGGCTAAGCGCCATCGTGGCCGTCTCGTCTTCAAGCGCGACGAAAACGGTGCCTACAAGTGTACGGCTTGCACCCTGTGTGAAAAGGCATGTCCGAACGGCACCATCAAGATCCTTGCCCACATGGCCGAAGATCCGGAGACGGGCAAGAAGAAGAAGGTGCTCGACGACTATCAGTACGACCTGGGCGACTGTATGTTCTGCCAGCTTTGTACGAACGCCTGCAACTTCGATGCAATTGAGTTTACCAACGACTTCGAGAACGCCACGTTCGACCGCGGCAAGCTCGTACTGCACCTCGACAAGGAAGTCTATCAGGGCGGTTCGCTGCCCAACCTCCTTGAAGGCGGTGCCGAGTGGGAAGTCGGAACGTTTAATACTAAGAAGTAAACTGCTATGGGAAATATAATCATGTTTTGTATTCTCGCGGTGGTCATCATCGGCTCAGCCCTGCTGTGTGTGACGACCACGCGAATCATGCGCGCCGCAACATTCATGTTGTTCGTGCTCTTTGGCGTGGCAGGCATCTATTTCCTGCTCGACTATACGTTCCTTGGCGCAGCCCAGATCAGCGTCTATGCCGGTGGCGTGACGATGATCTACGTCTTCGCCATCCAGCTCGTCTCGAAGCGCACCCTGCAGGGCATGGTCGAGAAGATCAAGACCAGCCGCATCATCGGCAACGGTCTGGTGGTTCTCGTAGGCCTCGTGGTGGTGAGCCTTATCCTGGTGAAGGCTGGACTCATCTCTCAGTTTGATACCTACGCTGATACCGAGGTCTCGATGAAGGAGATCGGTTTGACTCTCGTCGGTAGTGATAAATATCAGTACGTGCTGCCCTTCGAGTTCATCTCGCTGTTCTTGCTGGCATGTATTATTGGTGGATTAGTTGTTGCAAGAAAGGAGGACGAGAAATGATGGTTCCTGTTGAATGTTATTTTGTGCTGAGCGCCCTGTTGTTCTTCATCGGCGTCTATGGCTTCGTTACCCGTCGCAACCTGATTGCCATGCTCATCTCTGTCGAGCTGGTGCTCAACGCCGTCGATATCAACTTCGCGGCCATCAATCGTCTGCTCTATCCCAGCGGCTTGGAGGGCATGTTCATGACCCTCTTCGTCATTGGCGTGGCAGCCGCTGAGAGCGCCGTGGCTATCGCGATTATCATCAATGTCTATCGCAACTTCAAGAGCGATACGGCTGACAGTATTACTAACTTGAAAGGATAAAAACGCGCTATGATCTACGAATTATCATTTTTGATTCTCCTTCTGCCGCTTCTGTCCTTCATCGTGTTAGGACTGGCTGGCATGAAGATGCAGCACAAGACTGCCGGACTCATCGGCACGTGCTCGCTCGGACTCGTCACGATCCTGTCGTATTGGACGGCCTTCGAATATTTCACTGCCGACCGTGTGAACGACATCTATCAGACCATCGTACCTTATAACTTCACGTGGCTGCCTTTGGGCAATCTCCACTTCGACATGGGTATCCTTCTTGATCCCATTTCGGTCATGATGCTCATCGTCATCTCCACCGTGTCGTTCATGGTTCACATCTACTCTTTCGGCTACATGCACGGTGAGAAGGGCTTCCAGCGCTACTACGCTTTCCTCTCGCTCTTCACCATGTCGATGCTTGGTCTCGTGCTCGCCACGAACATCTTCCAGATGTACATGTTCTGGGAGCTCGTGGGTGTCTCGTCTTACTTGCTTATCGGCTTCTACTATCCGTTGAAGCCCGCCATCGCAGCCAGTAAGAAGGCCTTCATCGTTACCCGTTTTGCCGATATGTTCTTCCTCGTGGGTATTCTCACCTTCGGCTACTTCACCGATTCGTTCAGCTTCTCGTTTGCCGGCGACATCGTGATGGGTCAGGGCACCACGCCGTTCATTGCAGGCAACATGGATAAGGCCTGGGCTGCCGGAGCCATGATCATCCCCACTGCTTTGGTGCTGATGTTCATTGGTGGTGCCGGTAAGTCGGCTATGTTCC
>JAFZIL010000092.1 GCA_017554385.1 Prevotella sp.
CCAGTTCCAGTTTGTCACTGTAGTCGAGTCCCTTCACTGCATTCCACGCCTTGATAATTGGCTTCGTTGTACGCCGTCTTCTTCCTGCCGTTGTTTCCATATCCTCTATTATTTATCGCAATCACAGTGCAAATATACGATTTTTTCTTATACCATCGCACAATTTCCCCCCCAAAAAATTACTCAGTTGTTTCACGCATCCAGGCACCTGCTATTAGTCGAAGTCCCAATCCTCTATGTAGTGGTCGAAACGGATTCCTTCCGTACTGCCGAACTTAGCGATGATCTTCATAATATCTTCCTGCTGCTCTGGCAAGAGCAGGTTCTCGCCATGATGGTAACGGTAATAGGGCCCGCAGCCACGACTGAAATAATTTCTTACACATTGGCGGGCCTCTGCCTTGTCTTTGTACGGAACGTTATGATAAAGCCTGGTAAAACCCCATGCTTTCAGCACGAACCTTTTCTCGTGGAAACACTTACACTCACCGTCCTGCCAGGCAGTAGGGTAGATGGCTGAGCCATGATGACGACCTTCATGGTAACAACAGTCTGGCCTGGTAATGCATGCAACTTGCTTTCTTTGTGCATTCATGGTTGAAGCACAGGGGATACCCCATAGGAACATCTTTGTATGTCAATCTCTTTTCTTCCATAATTGTGTGAATATGATTTGTGTACAAAGATACGAAAAATTCTTTTATCCGCCATATGTTTTAGCATAATATTCGGCAGAAGAAAATGGGGTAGGTTGCTGGCAAATTATTCCCACACTGGGAATGAAATATTCCCACGTTGGGAACAAAACATTCCCACGTTGGGAATAATTGATTAGCCGAGTGGACTTAGTTAGCTTCTAATTCGTTTGTTTTTCGCCTGGAGCCCACTTCTGAGCCAGGATGTCGTGGGTGCGGTCTGATGCTATTACGACATAGAAGTAGGCACCGGTTTCTACATGCAGGTCGGTAAATTTTGACTGGAAAGGATTACCCATGATCAGCTTCGTGCCCCATGCATTTCTTACACTTTCATAATTGCAGAAGGGTACCACCTCGTCGCGTGTTGAGTGGAAGAAATAGTATGCATGCGGATAGGCACCACTGGGCTTCCAGGTGCCATAAGTCAGGCTATTCTCTTTCAGGGCCTCCTCCAGTGCCTTCAATTTCACCTCAGGTATATCGCCCGTCACCTTGCCGTTCTTGAAGTATTCGATAAATCCGGGCTTGAAGCACTGGTCTGCCATGCAATAGTTCTTGCCCTTGCTGGGGGTGAGATCCCAGTTGTCGTCGCCCTCCTTGATATTCGCGGGAATATAAGCCTTGAACTCGCCATTATACAAGGTCATCATGGTAAAGCCTGACCCTCCGCCATGCTTGCCAGAGTATTCGAGCAACTTGGTCTGAACTTCATTGACGGTAAAGGTCTTGTTCTGTACCCAGTCGAAGATGCCTGTGTCATAGAACTTGTCGGTCACGAAATCCTTGTAGGTGCAGCCCAGTGCCTTCAGCTGCTTGTTGGTATCAATCATACCCTTGATCATCAGAGCAGCGGCTACTGGCATGTATAGTTTGCCGTCCTTGAGATACTGATTCAGTGTGGCCTGCGGATCGTAGGGTCCGTCGCCACAGACAGCACCGATGAGGTTCAGCCCCGTCAGTTTTTTGGCGTTGTAATAGTTCAGTACGCCAGCTGCAACGGCTCCGCCCTGTGAGTAGCCCACCGCCACCGACTTCCAGCCGGCTCTCATCTTGTCGACATTCTTCTCATACCATACCACAGCGGCTTTGGCTCCGTCAATCACCTGCTGGGCCGTCACGTCACGATTACAATAGGGGTGGGGATCTTTGCTGGTTACGCCGTAGCCTTCGTAATCGGGAATCACCACTAGACTTATCTCGTTAGAGCCGATGAGCGTCAGCATGTTGACATCCGTGCCAAAACTCAGGTTACTGAAGTTGGTGGGGCGCCGTTCGTTGCTTGTGATGGTGGCGTGACAGCCGAT
Source organism: Prevotella sp. (assembly GCA_017554385.1). GTDB lineage: Bacteria > Bacteroidota > Bacteroidia > Bacteroidales > Bacteroidaceae > Prevotella. The sequence continues at coordinate 2,003 of JAFZIL010000092.1, forward strand.
AATCAGGTTCTTCAGTTTCTCTGTAGGTGTCTTGCCATCGGACCCTACGGGGTAGGCAATGAGTTCGGAAAGTTCTTTCTCTGAGCCGTCGGCTCCCGTAGTCTTGTAGGTGATGGTGACATACTTCAACCCCAAAAGAGTCAAGCCCGATTCATCCTCGTATCCATCTGCTCGGCTGTAGGCCACCTGATACAGATTTGCCAGACTATCCAAATAATCCAATGCCCACTCATAATAGAGTTGGTCATCGTACGATTCCTGGTCGCTATGGTCATTGAGGATGTCCCATAAAAGATCATAATAGCTGACGTATCCAGAGTCGAGATACGCAACATTACTGATATCATACAACCAGGCTAAATAATCCCAATATTCTTTATCTATATTGTCATCATTATCGGTAGTGCAGGAGCTAATCCCAGTCACCGAAAGACCGCAAACGAGGATGGCGGCCATCATCCAATTCATAGTTGCTTTCATGGTTAGTTTTTGCGGACATGTATGAGTTTCTTTACAGTTTGAATTTGTAACCGACAGTCAGCGTAAACACGCTGTTCCTGCTGTTCTTCACGCCGTCGTAGGTCAGCTTGTTCAACCTTGTAAGACCAATCTGATAGCGGGCGTCAATAGTGACAGGCACTTTGAACTGGTAAGAAATACCAACAGGAATAGAGAAATCGAACCTCTTGTACTGATCCGTTACATCAACAGTACCGTAAAGATCCACTTCTCTTATAACGCCATCTCCTAAAATGTCCATATCGGCTGTTCCGTGTGCACAGAACTTAGATCTAACCATGTAACCGAACTGAACGCCGGCCTTCACTGCAAATCCCTTGAAAATGTAGTAGTTGGCTACGATGGGAATTTTGATGTAGCCCAGATTATCTCTCTGGTTCTTAATCTTGACTCTGACTCCGTCCTCCCAATAACTGAAGTCATCCCATCCGCACCCCTGAGTGGTGTAGTTAAGACCGGCAGCAACGCTGAACTTTCTGGCAAACTGATATTCAGCCTCACCTCCGATGATATAACCAACGGCCATTTTTTTCTTCAGTTCCGTACCATCGTCAAGGTCATAAGAACCTACGTTTGTTATTGATGAAACAACGCCACCGGCATATGGCTGTAAAGACCATTTACCCTTTTCGAACTGTGCATAAGCACCAGTTGTAGCCATCAAGGCAGTTACTGCCATCATCATAATCTTCTTCATAACAATTATTTTTAGGTTAATAACATAATAGTAAATCTGTTGCAAAGGAGGGGGCTTTATTTCGTTCCGCCGCCCAGGGCGATGTAGAGGGCGATGAGGGCCTGTGTGGCATTGTACTTGTTCATCGCCTCGCTGAGTTGGGCGGAGAGCAAGGACTCTTGAGCTGTGAGCACTTCCAGATAGCTGGCCTTGCCGTTGTCCATCAGCTCATGGGTGCCGGTGTAGGCATCGTGGAGCGTAGCCACCTGACGGTTGTAGTACCCATCTTTCTCAGCTGTAGCCTGAAAGTCTGCAAGGGCCTCGTTGACCTGGTTGCCGGCATCGATGACGGTCTGGGTATATTTGCCCAGCAAGTCTTCCTGAGTCAGCTTCGCAATCTTCAGGCTGGCCTTCAGCTTACCGCGTGTGAAGATTGGCTGCGTGAGCTGCCCCATGATATTGAGCAGTAGCTTGCCAGGGTCAACGACGGCACCGCCAGCGTTGTTGGTCCATCCCAAGGTACCTGAGAGCGTGAGGGTGGGGAAGAAGGCGGCACGGGCAGTCTGTGTGTTGTAGTAGGCTTCCTCCATCATGTGATCGGCCATACGGATGTCGGGTCGGTTGCGTAGCATCTCGGCAGAGAAACCTCCGAGGGCGATGGAGGTACTCAGGGCGTGTGATCCCCATTTGTTACGTGCTATTTGCTGTGGTGTGATAGCCAGCAGTCTGCAGAGCGAGTTTTCTGTGCTGCGGATGCTACGGCGTGTGTCTACAATCTGGGTCTTCACGTTCAACCATGACGATTCCATCTGGTTTACAGCTGTGGAATAGGCCTTGCCGTTCTCCCAAAGCGACTTCTGCGTTTCCAACGAGGCAGCCCAGAGACTGTCTGTCTGTGTAAGGATTTCCAGCTGTCGGTCCAGGATCTGTAGCATGCTGTAGTGTTGTGCTACGGCACTGACAAGGTTGGAACGAACAGCCTCCTCGCCACACTGTGCCTGCAGGAACACCGCTTTGGCAGCACGTTTCTTGTTGGTGATACTTCCGAATAGCTCCACATCCCAGCTCATCTGCAACGGCAGACTGTAGGTTTTGGTAACGGGACTGAGGTCGAAACTTGACAGCGCACCTTGGGGAGCAAAGGCGAATTCCGGGAGGTAGCCCAGACGGGCGGCTTTCAGCGATGCCGCGCTCTGCTCTATTGCTATTCGAGCGGAGGCAAGGTTGGTGTTATTGGCCAGTGCCTGCTCAATGAGCTGCTGTAGCAGCGGATCGGTGAAGAACTGGCGCCAGGACATCTGGGCGAGTGAGACCCCTTCCATACCTCCCCGAGGGGAGGCTTCTATACCCACCAGGGCATTAGTATCCCCCACGGGGGATGATAGGGGGGTCTCATATTTCTTATATAGGCCACAACTTGTGAGTGCGAGGCATAGCGCTATTGCGGCAAAGATATTTTTATAATTCATAATTCACAATTCATTATTCATAATTAATCGGTTGGTGTATGCCCTCCCTCGGGAGGGAAGGGGTGGGGGGGCACTCTTCATTTACTCTCCCCTCGGGGAGTCGGAGGGGGTATCCTTCCCTTGGAACTTCTCGTGCAACTTCTGGAACACGATGAAGAAGGCGGGGACGACGAAGAGCAGGGCGATGGTACCGATAGTCATACCACCGATAACGCCCAGCGCAAGGGAACGGTTGCCATTGGCACCGGCACCACCTTCGATAACGAGCGGAATCATACCCGCAATCATTGTGACGACAGTCATCAGAATGGGGCGCAGACGCTCCTTGCAGGCCTCGAAGGCTGCATCCATGATGCTCAGGCCCTGGGCGCGGCGTTCGCTGGCAAACTCAGTAATCAGGATTGCCGTCTTCGCCAACAGACCAATGAGCATGATGACACCCGTCTGCAGGTAGATGTTGTTGTCCATGCCAGGCAGGCCCAACATATTCCCGAAGAAGGCAAAGATGAAAGCACCCATCAGTCCAAAGGGCACGCTGAAGAGCACAGCCAACGGGGTGAACCAAGAATTATAGAGCGATGCCAATATGAGATAAATCAGAATGGCGCAGATGACGTAGATAAGGGTGGTGGCGTTGGAGCCGGCAGCCTCCTCCAGTTCACGCGACATGCCGCTATACTCGTAGGTAGCTGTTGAGGGCATCTCCTCCTTGAACACTTCGGCGATGGCTTTGTGGGCATCACCCTCAGTGTAGCCGCTACCAGAGGAGATGTAGCAGGTAATACTTTGGAACAGGTTGAAGTGCTCAATGTTTGGCGGACCAACAATCTCCTTCAGTGACACAAACTCTGAGATGGGGGCCATACTGCCGTTACCCACCTGTACAAAGATGTTTTGCAGCGACTGTGGGTCGAGACGGTATTCTGGCGATGCAGCAGCCATGATGCGATAAACCTTGCCAAACTGGTTGAAGTTGCCGATGTATGCGCCACCACAGAAAGTACCAAGTGTATTGAGCACGTCGGCAGGTGAGACACCTGCACGATCGCATTGGGCAGGATCAACATCGACTTGATATTTCGGGAAGCGCTCAGAGTACGTCGACATGGCGGATGCAATCTCTGGACGCTCAGACAATTTGGTCAGGAAGTGCTCGGTCTGCTTGGCAAATTCCGATAGGTTACCGTCTGTGGGATCTTCTACCATGAGCATGATGTCGTTACTGGTACCATAGCCTGGAATCTGAGGCATCTCGAACGGAATCACCCGCAAGTTCTTGATATCTTGGCAGTCAAAGTAGAATCGATACCTAACGAGTGTGATGTAATGGTTCATACCAGAACGGTCGTCCCAGTTCTTCAGACGTACCACCATCGTACCGTAGTTGGAACCGGCACCTGATATCATACCATAACCACAGACTAAAGCGAAACTCTCCAGCTCGGGAATATTCTTCACTTTTTCCTCAACGGCTTTCGCCATCTCACGGGTCTGCTTTAGTGTGGAGCCTTCCGGAGCTTGTATCTCAACCAAGAACACGCCCTGATCCTCCTGCGGCACAAGACCTGAAGGCAGACTCTTCATGAAGAACACCAGCAGCACGGCAGCCAGCGCCAATACGCTCCATGCCAATATGGGACGTTTGATGAACTTCTGCACAGCCTTGCTGTATTTGTTGAAGATGGCATTGTAGCTCACATCGTATGCCAACTTTGTATAATATGTGAGGCTTTTCTTCTCCCCTCCTTGGGAGGGGGCGGGGGAGGCTTTCATCATGATGGCGCAGAGGGCTGGACACAGCGTCAGGGCCGATACGCACGACAGACCTACGGATGAGGCAATGGTGATACCAAACTGAGTGAAGAACGTACCTGAGGTACCTGGCATAAAGGTAACGGGAATAAATACCGCCATGAAAACCAACGTACACGACACAACAGCTACCGACACCTCGTTCATGGCCTGACGGGTGGCTTCGCGGGCATCGCTGATGCCACTTTCCATCTTTGCCATTACGGCCTCGACCACCACAATGGCGTCATCCACCACTGTACCGATGGCCAGCACCAGAGCAAATAGTGTCAGGATGTTGAGCGAGAAACCAGCCAGCGAGACGATGGCAAAGGTGCCAAGCAGCGATACGATAATAGAGATAGAGGGGATGATAGTAGCCTTGAAGTTCTGCAGGAAGAAGAACACTACCAAGATAACGAGGATGATGGCGATGACCAGTGTCTCAACCACATTGTGGATAGCAGCGAAGAGGAAGTCGTCACTGGTCATCAAGGTCACGAACTCCAGTCCTGCAGGCATGGACGACTTCATTTCTTCAAACGTCTTGTTGATGCTGGCGTTCACCTGAGTGGCATTAGCACCAGGAGCCGCGAACACCATGCAGATGGCACCTGGCTTGTCTTGGATGTTCGATGTGAAGTTGTAACTCATAGCACCAATCTTCACTTCAGCCACATCGCTCAGATGCAGCATACCGCCTCCACTGGTACGCAATACGATATTATTAAACTCCTCTATGGTCTTCAGCGTACCCTTGTACTGCATAGAGTACTGGTAGGAGTTCTCTGACTGTTCGCCCAAGGAACCCACACCAGCCACGAAACTCTGTCCGCCGATGGCTGCGAAGATCTCGTTGGGTGTTAGTCCGTACTGTGCCATCACATCGGGCTTCAGCCAGATGCGCAGTGCGTAGGTGTTACCCAAGCTCTGCACATTACCGACACCGGTGACACGCATCAGTTTCGGCTTGATGTTGATATCGATATAGTTCGACACGAAGTCTTCGTCGTACTTGCCGTCGGAACTTCTCACGGCGAAGATGCGCAG
>JAFZIL010000093.1 GCA_017554385.1 Prevotella sp.
AGGGCGTTGGTGTGGAGCGACTGGGTGTGACCCAATACGGCAGCCATAGCCTCGATACAGGTACGACCTACGTTGTTGAATGGATCCTGCTCTGTGAGCGACCAACCAGAGGTCTGAGAGTGGGTACGCAGAGCGAGCGACTTCGGGTTCTTGGCGCCAAAGCTCTTCACGATCTTTGCCCACAGCAGACGTCCTGCACGCATTTTTGCTATTTCCATGAAGTGGTTCATGCCGATGGCCCAGAAGAAGCTGAGTCGAGGCGCGAAGGCATCCACGTCGATACCGGCGTTCACACCCGTGCGCAGATAGTCCATACCGTCTGCCAAGGTGTATGCCAGCTCGATGTCGGCAGTAGCACCAGCCTCCTGCATGTGGTAGCCGGAGATGGAGATAGAGTTGAACTTCGGCATCTTCTGAGAGGTGTATTCGAAGATGTCGGCGATAATCTTCATGGAGAATGCAGGCGGATAGATATAGGTGTTGCGCACCATGAACTCCTTGAGGATGTCGTTCTGAATGGTTCCTGCCATTTCTTCGAGCTGGGCACCCTGCTCCAGACCTGCCACGATGTAGAAGGCGAGGATGGGCAACACGGCACCGTTCATGGTCATAGAAACGGACATCTTGTTCAAGGGAATGCCGGAGAAGAGCACCTTCATGTTCTCCTCGTTGCAGATGCTTACACCAGCCTTACCCACATCGCCCACCACCCGGGCGTTGTCGGGGTCGTAGCCGCGGTGTGTAGGCAGGTCGAAGGCAACGGAAAGTCCCTTCTGACCAGAAGCCAGGTTACGGCGATAGAAAGCGTTTGACTCTTCAGCGGTAGAGAATCCGGCATACTGGCGGATGGTCCAAGGCTTGAAGGGGTACATCATCGAGTACGGGCCACGCAGATACGGCGGGATACCTGCCGTAAAGTCGAGGTGCTCCATACCTTCGAGGTCTTCCTTGGTGTAAACTGGGCGGACCTCAATGTGCTCTGGGGTCTTCCAGTTCTCTACTATACCGTTATCTTTAATCCACTTGGCACCATCTTGAGCCTTGATGCCTGCATAGATATTTACTTTACTAAAATCTTTTCTCATAATACTTTTTTTATAACGGAACACGAAGAAACGAAGAAACGAAGTTTATTCTTCTCTTATGGGTTTTATCCCATTGTATTCTAAATAACCGTTTAACTTACGTTTAATACCCTCACGCAGTTTTGGAACATTGAAATTGATAAGTAACCCCATTTTAACATCCGACAACTTCATGTATGTCAATAGTTGCACTTCGTGCAAGGGTTTCAATAATTCTACAGCTTTAAGTTCAACTATAAACACGTCATTCACCAACATGTCTATTCGAAAATATTTTCCAGTTTCCTTTCCCTTGTATATAAGCGGAAAATCAACCTGAGTTTTCACTTGTAAGCCTTTTTCTTCCAATTCTACTTTCAGACAATCTTCATATACGGATTCCAGAAGACCAGGTCCCAATTCTTTATGCACCTCTATAGCTGCGCCAATAATGACATTGCTTATAGAAAGAAGATGATCGTATTCTTCTTTTGCGATAAATCTTCGTTCCTTCGTTTCTTCGTGTTCCATAAATAAATTAAATACCTAACTTAGCATCATACTCTTTGAGGGTCTCAAGCACGTTGCACTTCACGTGAACGAAGTTCTCGATACCGGCAGCCTTGAGGTCTTCCATGCAAGCGGGAGCACCGGCAACCACGAACATGGCGCGGCCGTTCAGGTACTTGAATGCAGGGATGGCATATTCAGCATACTCATCGTCGGAAGAGCAGATGACCACGATGTCGGCATTGGCCTCGAGTGCAGCATCAACACCTTCCTCGACAGTCTTGAAGCCGAGGTTATCAATCACCTTATATCCGGCGCAAGCCAGGAAGTTGCAAGAGAACTGTGCACGGGCCTGACGCATAGCGAGGTTACCAATGGTAAGCATGAAGGCAACGGGAACCTTTGCTGCCTTCTCGGTTGTCAGACGCAGGGTCTCAAAATCAGAAGCAAGACGACTAATGTTGAGTGCAGGCACGTCGGCATCGCCTGTGTGCTGGCAACTGCAATCGCATGCCAACGGCTCCTTACCTTCGCTCTTCTCAGTGAAGTTGGGGAACTGGTTGGTGCCGAGGATGAACTCCTTGCGCTTAGCAGCATCGCCGTGGCGCTTGGCGTTCGTAGCGTTGATGTCGGCCTGGACAGTACCAGCCTGGACAGCTGCGAGGAAACCGCCTTCTTCCTCCACCTTGAGGAACAGCTTCCAGCCTTCCTGTGCCAAGGCATCTGTGAGGTGCTCGATGTAGTAAGAGCCGGCACCTGGATCAACGATACGGTCGAAATGGCTCTCTTCCTTGATGATGAGCTGCTGATTGCGGGCGATGCGCTCGCTGAACTCTGTCGGTTTCTCGTAAGGAACGTCAAACGGGGTAACCACCATCGAATGAACTCCGCCGAGGGCGGCACTCATAGCCTCCGTCTGCGAGCGGAGCAGGTTGACGTAGCTATCGAAGACTGTCTGGTTATAGGTCGACGTAGAAGCGTTGATGACCATTTTGCAGGCACAGTCGCACTTCGGCTCATACTGCTTTACAATCTGAGCCCAGAGCAGGCGGGCGGCACGGAACTTGGCAATCTCCATGAAATAGTTCTCAGAGACACCCATGTAGAACTTGATCTTCTTCGCAGCCAAATCTACGTCAACACCTGCATCAACCATCTGCTGCAGATACTCATTTCCCCATGCAAGAGCATAACCCAGTTCCTGAACGATATAGGCACCACTGTTGTTCAGCAGGTCGCTGTGCACCATGACACAACGCAGGTTGGGATAGTCCTTCAGCTTCTCTACGAGCTTGGGCATGTCAGGAAGGAGCATGGTTGAGTCCTTGCCCTTCATCAGCATACGCTCGATGGGGTCAAAGCCCACACCACCGACAATTTTCTCCTTGTCGTAGCCCATCTTCTCGAAATAAGCCACGAGGAGGTCAGCCAGCTGCTGCGCATGACGCATGCAGGCTCGGTAGCTCACCTCAACGATGTCGAGACGGATATCCTTGAGCAATGTCTCGATGAAATCAGCGCTGAGTTCAGCGTGGCCCAGTTTGAAACCAATACTGTCGACGCCCTTATTCAGAATGTCGAGCGCCTTCTTGTTGGCCTCAGCAGGATCTGTCACGGCAATGTTCTGACGAACATACCACTCATTCGTGTCTTTCTTATTGCCACGGACAAACGGAAACTCGCCCGGCAGAGCGTCGGGTGTCTTCATTTCCTTCAAATCTTCACGGCGGTAGAAAGGCTGCACATTAAAACCTTCGTTTGTTCTCCATACGAGTCGCTTCTGGAAGTCGGCCCCTTTCAGGTCCACTTCAATCTTGTCCAACCACTCCTGAGTAGTCGGCGACTGGAACTCGCTGAAGAGTTTCTCTTTGTTGTTTGACATAGTGTGTATTAATATAAGTTTGAATTAGGATATTCCCAGTCAAAAGATTTAATGTGCAAAGATACGTTTTTTTTTGTTTCTCTGCAAAAATATTAGGAATTATTTCAATAAAACTTACGATTCTGACACGATTAGTTGTTCAATAGGAGTAATAGGCTTGATTTCATCGAATCAAGTCCAAATATTCAGAAAGGCATACCAACAGCAAAATGGAAAGCCAGGTCACGACTCAGTCTGGGATGAAGCAGCGGGAAATGCGGTCCGTCGTCGGTTTCGTATGCAGGATTGACTGCCTTCATACCAAAATCGAAACGCAGAATAAAATAGTCGAAGTTAAAGCGGAATCCCATTCCGTAACTTACTGCCAAATCCTCGACAAACGTATCGAAACGGAATTGTCCTCCCGGTTGTATCTCATAGTTGCGTAGCGTCCATATATTACCCGCATCGGTAAACAAAGCCCAGTCGAGCTTCCAGAACAAATGTGTACGATACTCGGCATTGAGATCAATCTTCATGTCACCAGTCTGATTGATAAAATTGATTCTTCCGTCATGCTCCTTAAACCGGCCGGGGCCAAGCGAGCGCACACTCCAGCCTCGAACACTATTGGCACCTCCCGAGAAGTAGCGTTTCTCAAAGGGAAGCATCCGGCTGTTACCATAAGGATAGGCTATTCCTAAGCCGAAATGGAACACAAGGCTGTTATCCTGGTCAATCATGTAGGAACGTGTCAGCCCGATATCTGCTTTCACATACTGGGCAAAGGCAATATTGAAGAATCGGTGCTGGCCCTGATCGTCCTTTTGTGAGTTGAACAAATGCGCTCCGAGCGACAACAGGTTTCCCGATGTCTCAATGCCCCACTTCAACGCCAAGTCACGCCTGTTATAGCTATAGCCGAAACCTGTCTTCGTGATGAACAAATCCTCATAGTTATAGCGCAGAATGGAATTAGCCGAACTCTCACTCTGAAGGAATTCCCTATGGAACGTCTCCGACAGCCACGGCATAAACACATAGTTCAAGTCTAAGACATCGACTTGATAACGGTCATGGCGATTGGGACGGCTCCATTTATACCGCCAAGCAGCCGAGAGCACACGACGGTGGAACTCCGGGCGATTCTGAAGGTCATAAAGGAGCGACACCTCACTCGTGGCATTGGTAGTACGCCGCATATTGTTACTGACATAAGGCAGGATGAAACGAGGGAAAGCAAGTCGTGTCTCGAGCGAGTACTCGAGGAAGTCCTGATTCTGATATCCTTCCAATCCGCGGATAGCCTCATAGGCACCACGCAGTTCGACACTAAGCAGTTCGCTGCCACGGAACAGGTTACAGTTCTGGTATGTCAGCGAGGCCGCAGCACCCAAGTCACCGGCAGTATTAGTGCCTTCAGGCTGAAAACTGATAGTCGAGGGCTTATTGGTTTGCAGGAGAATGTTGCAATCGAGCAACATAGTGTCAGGACGCTGACTGAACGAAATACTGGTGTACTTCACCGCCTGTATCCTACCGAAATGATTGTAGGTATCCTGTAAGTCAGAAGCAGAGAAAAGCTGGCCTGGCTTGATGTGGGTACACTCCTCGAGCACATGGCTGCGCAAGTGTATCGTGCTGTCCTCCATATCGCCACTGGCATAGTGTATCTGACCTATTCTATAACGAGTATGGAGCGTATCGGGTAGTTCATCACGACGGAAAAGCCCAAGGCGCAGCACTATATCAATCATTCTTGACCCTGCCATCGTATCGGCATCATAGGTGATAAACTCCTTGTGGAAGCGTGAATATCCATGATTGGCCAATACCTGTGTGATGCGTTTGCGCTCGGCATCCAATCTCGAGGCATTGAACTGCTGTCCCTCCCTGATAAGACGTTGAGTACTGTCAGCCGTTTCGTCTAACAGACGGGCAATGACAGAATCATGCACTTCGTAACGGATGTTGCGAAGGAAATAAGGATCGCCAGGCTTCAGTAGATAGTCTACATTTATCTTCTTGTCCCCCTTAGGCTTCACTACCGCCTCAACATCGGCATGCATATAGCCCTGATTCTGAAGTTCCTGACGCAGATCGTCACAGGTTTGAAGAGTCAGCAACGACGAGTACAGAACAGGTTGCTCACCCATAGAACGCAAAGTCCTATTCAACCATCGCGTCGTGTCGCGTCCTGACAGGGAATAGGTAATCAACGGTAGCTTCACAAGGGAGAACCAGCGCGAATTAGGTTTCTGCCGTACATAATCCCGCATGGTCACCATGTTGATGTCGTCAGCATGTCCCACCGTCTTTACCTTCACCTGACCAAGCAGATATTCGCCATCGGGAACATAACGGGTAGTTGAACACGCTCCTGCAAGAAGAGCCGCGCCCAACAGAACGATTATACGCAAAACGCCATCACTTCGCATAATTACGTTGCAAAGGTAATGATATTTTTTGAAACGAAAGCAGAGCGCAGCCGTTATTTTTCGTCAAAAGTGTGAAAGCAGGAAAGATTATTCATCACTTTTTTATCCCGACAAGCTGATTATCTCGAGAAAAAAAGCTAATTTTGCAGCTGACATCAATACAATCATCCATGATTAGCAAGAACCAACAGAAACTGGTACGCCAGTTAGAACAGAAAAAATACAGGACACGTGAGCGGCTGTTTGTTGCCGAAGGCCCCAAAGTGGTGGGCGACTTACTGCGGCACGGCTACCGCCCTACCCTACTTTTTGCCACTTCCGACTGGATGCTCAAGACGAAATCGTTACCTCTTGACATCCAAGAAGTGAGTGACGAGGAGCTGCGTCGTATCAGCTTTCTGCAACATCCACAGCAGGTGTTGGCATTGTTTCCCATTCCTGAAAGCCCTTCAGTACCCATTGTGGACAAGAACGAACTGTACTTAGCACTCGACGGTGTTCAGGATCCGGGCAACCTCGGCACCATCATCCGAATAGCAGACTGGTTCGGAATAAAAACGATTTTTTGTTCGCTGGATACTGCCGACGTGTGGAATCCGAAGGTTGTTCAGGCAACAATGGGCAGCATCGCGCGCGTGAACATTATATATACTAATTTAGAGGAGATGCTTGCCCACGCAGACATCCCCGTCTATGGCACGCTGCTCGACGGGGAGGACATCTACCACTACCCTCTGACAGAAAGTGGTATCATCGTGATGGGAAACGAAGGTAACGGCATATCGGAAGAAATACGGAAACTTGTCACCGACAAGCTACTCATTCCTGATTTCAACGAATCTCCCGACAGGGCCGAAAGCCTCAATGTGGCCATTGCCACAGCCATCACCTGCTCGGAATTCAAGCGCCGGGGCTAAGTATTTTTTGCATCAGCACCGCATCATGGTAGGCGGTGCCATCGAAAAGCCAGTCCTTCAGCGCAGCCGACTCCAAATACCCCAGTTTGCGAAACAACGTAAGCGCCGGGGTGTTGTCTGCAGCGATACAGACATAGAGCTGATGCAGATGGAGCTGATGGAGGGCATAGTCAGTCAGCTCATCAAGCGTTGCCAACGCATAGCCCTGATGACGATAGCTCTGTTCGATGACCAGCCCTAACTCGGCACGCTGATGCTTCGGGTCGAAGTCAACGATATCGACAATGCCCACAGTCATCCCTTCAGCATTCTCAATAATCAGCCGCACCTGACGATCTATGTAGATGTCGCCCGAGGCATGGGCAATATAATCGTGGAGCGTATAGCGTGAATAGGGCACATTGGTGGTACCCACATTCCACAACGAACGGTCGTTTTCTATTCGGTATAACAGGTCAAGATCTTCGGGTTCGAGAGCCCTCAAACGGATAGCAGGCAGGTCTTTGTTCATCGGATAATCTCTTTGGGCGTAATCAGCACGCGGTTCTTCATAGAAAAGGTTCCTATCTGGACGTCAGGATTCGACTGGGCATGACATTCTTCCAGAATCTGTCCGTAGCTATAGAGAGAGGTGTCGTAGACCACACACGAACGGCCATTAAGCTGAGCCTCGTTGCGTCGCTGAACGAAGCGAGCCGACAAGCCCTTGCGCCTTGAGAGCTTACGGCACTCTGCAAGCATCGCAGGAGAACCAATGAACAGATACTCCGGCTGCAAGCTGTGCGGGTCGACAAAGCCCAACGACTTCTTACACTGTGAATAGCCCATTTGCAGAAGTGCGAGAAACGCACGCAGATAGATAGCCGCCTTGATGGGAATAGTAACGAAAACAGAGAGGTGGCCATAGTGCTTGCGGAAAAAGATGAGCATGGCCTGATAGAACACATGGACATAACGGAAGCTTGACTTCTGTGTTGACTCGCCCTTGTAGTGGAGCATAGGAGCGGGAACATACCAGTTCTCGTACCCGCTTTTTAACACACGGTACGAGAGATCAATGTCCTCACCATACATGAAGAAGTCTTCATCGAGCAGACCTATCTCGTCGAGCACACTACGACGGAGCATACAGAAGGCGCCACTGATCACCTCGATTTTTCCTGGTTCATCCCAGGATAGATGATTCATGTAATATCGGTCAGATCGCCCCAACATCTTCATCAACGACACTAACGGTGTGGGGAGACCACGACGCGACTCCTTGGCTCGACTGCCATCAGCATTATACATCTTCACACCGCAAGCTCCAGCCTTCGGGTGCTCGTCCATGAAAGCCAACACCTGCTGCAGGGTATCCTCAGCAACGAAAGTGTCGGGATTAAGCAGCAATACGTACTCGCCAGTCGACTGGCGAATAGCTATATTATTGGCCCGGGAAAAACCGAGGTTGTGGTTACTGTCGATGAGAATGATCCGGTCGCTGAACACTCGCTGCAAATGCTCTACAGAGCCATCTTGCGAGTGGTTGTCGACAACGAATATCTCGGTGTCAATCCCTTTCGTGGCTTTCAGCACGCTATTGATGCACTGCTCGACATAATAGCACACGTTGTAGTTGACGATGACGACACTCAGCTTCATTTCTCCACTTCCTCCTCTTCATTAAGGAAAGCCTCGGCTGCGCATCTCGATTCCGATGGATAGACAAAGGCCATGCATATCAACAAGATGATAGCCATATAGCCGAACGAGGTGTTCAAGAACAAATAATAGAACAAGGTGTTCAGTACTATCAGAACCTCAAGCATCAACAGGCGCAGCGCGCCCCACTTCTTGAGTGCCTCCAAATGGCGCTCACGAAGCTCGTTCTCAATGTTCTTGAACTTCAGCAGGCGCAGAGCCAAGGGTATCATCGCAATTGTCAGCAACTCCATGACTGTCAGGAAGGCAAACTCCATCTGAGGGTTTTCACCGGCCAGAACACCGTCTTCGCACACTCCCGTCTCGAAAAGTACGACTATCAGCAATGCTGCCACTATTATTCCGACAAACAACGCCATCAGTTTATTTCTTACTTCTTTCATTTTCATTATTCTTTATTGTTCATTTACCGGCAAAGGGCGTACGATTCAGTATTGAGCGTCCAAGTGTCACCTCGTCCGTATATTCAAGCTCGTTGCCCACCGACACGCCTCGGGCAATGATTGACAGTTCCACATCAAAGGAGGCCAGTTTGCGGGAGATGAAGAAATTTGTGGTGTCGCCTTCCATGGTGGGACTAAGTGCAAGTATGACCTCATTAATACCGCCCTCGGCTACACGAGAGACAAGCGAGTCAATCTCCAAATCGCCAGGTCCTATGCCATCCATGGGAGAGATAACGCCCCCAAGCACATGGTACAATCCGTTGAACTGTTGGGTATTCTCTACTGCCATCACGTCCTGTACATTCTCCACTACGCAAATGACCGAAGCATCACGCCGTTCATTTGAACAGATAGGACACAACTCCTCGTCGCTGATATTATGGCAACAACGACAAAACCGTATCTCATGCTTTAAAGTCGTCATCGTATTAGAGAAACGTTCTACGTCATCCGTCTCCTGACGCAACAAATGCAACACCAGCCGCAAGGCTGTCTTGCGACCTATGCCAGGTAGTCGTGAGAACTCCTGTACCGCATTCTCTAATAGTCGTGATGGGTATTGCTGCGTCATCAGTCAAGTATCCTTGTTAGTTCGATGCCTCAATCTCAGAAAGCTCCAGCCACCGCATGGATTTCTCGTCGAGTTCTTCATTCAGTACGGGCAGTCGTTTGCTTTTCTCAGTGATCTCGTCAACCGAGATTGTGCCAGAACTTAGCGCATCTTCAATCAACTTCTTTTCAGCTTCCAATGCTTCAATATCCTTGCCCAACTGCTCAAACTCGAGTTTTTCCTTATAGCTCATGCGTCGACGCTGTTCACCGTGGTAGTTTCTCTTCGGAACGGATGACGCAACTTGTGTCGATGCCGGAGTCGACGGCTGAAGTGACTGCCATTCACGGTATTGCGTGTAGTTTCCTGGAAAATCCTTGACCACGCCATCACCTTTGAAAACGAGCAAATGATCGACCACCTTGTCCATGAAGTAGCGGTCGTGACTCACAACAATAACACAGCCCGGGAAGTCCTGTAGATATTCCTCGAGAATCTGCAATGTCACAATGTCAAGGTCGTTGGTCGGCTCGTCGAGCACCAAGAAGTTGGGATTACGCATTAACACCGTGCAAAGATAGAGTTTGCGACGTTCGCCACCCGATAGCTTGTAGACATAGTTATGCTGCTGTTCAGGTGTAAAGAGGAAATGTTGCAGAAACTGCGAGGCAGAGAGATGCCGGCCAGACCCCAGGTCTATATATTCAGCGATGTCGCGCACGACGTCAATAACCTTCTGCTGTTCGTCGAACTGTAGGCCTTCCTGCGAGAAATAGCCAAATCGAACCGTCTCTCCGATAACGATGCGTCCCTGATCAGGCTGCATCTCGCCAAGAAGCATTTTGAGGAAAGTGCTCTTGCCGGTACCATTGTTTCCAACGATACCCATCTTCTCGAAACGCGAGAAGTTATAATAGAAGTCCTTTAGAATGACAACCTTGCTCGTCGGCCCTTCAAACGCTTTTGAGATATACTGACACTCAAAGATCTTGCTTCCTATGTAGATGTTCGACGCTTTCAACCGCACCTGTCGCTCCTCAATGCGAGCCTTTGCGACGCGCTCCAACTCGTAGAAGGCATCTTCGCGGTATTTGGCCTTGTGTCCTCTGGCTTGAGGCATACGTCGCATCCACTCCAATTCCGTACGGTAGAGGTTATTGGCACGCGCAATCTCGGCACGACGGTTGTCAATACGTTCCTGCCGTTTCTCCAGATAGTAGGAATAGTTGCCACGATAGGTATAGATGGTGCGGTCGTCAATCTCGAGGATAACAGAACAGATACGGTCAAGGAAATAGCGATCGTGAGTCACAAGGAGTAACGTCCTGTTACCCCAGTTCAGGTAGCTCTCAAGCCACTCGATCATCTCCAAATCAAGATGATTGGTAGGTTCGTCAAGAATAAACAGATCCGGCTCAAGAATGAGTACATTAGCCAGAGCGACGCGCTTTTGCTGGCCACCCGACAGTTGTCCGATGGGTTGCTGCAAATCGCGTATTTTGAGCTTAGTCAAGATTTGCTTGGCCTTGAGTACCTTTTCAGGATCACCCTTGTGGTTGAAACAGGCATCAAGCACAGACTCCTCGGGATCGAACTTCGGCGACTGCTCTAAATAGCCCAATTTCAGGTCACGCTTGAAAATAATGGAACCTGAGTCGTAACCGTCCTTCCCTGTCAACAAAGAGAGAAGCGTGGATTTTCCTGTTCCGTTTTTTGCAATAAGTCCCACCTTCTGACCTTCAGCTATCGAAAAATTGATGTTTTCGAAAAGCATTAATGAGCCAAACGACTTCGTCAGGTTCTGAACGTCTAAATAAGGGACCTCTCTTGCCATTGTTACATCGACTTGTTAATCTGTTCGATGTAATCAAGCACATCCTCCCTACCCTCGCCTTTCTCAGCAGAGGTAACGAAATAGGGAGGCATCTCTTCCCAAGTCTCGAGCATCTTCTTGATATATGCATCAACGTTTTGTCGAACCTTGCTGTTCGACAGCTTGTCAGACTTGGTAAACACGATGGAGAAAGGTATGCTCGACAAGCCGAGCCAGTTAATGAACTCCAGATCAACAGCCTGCGGCTCCAGCCGAACGTCTACAAGCACGAAAACATTTACCAACTGCTCACGACCGAGGATATATCCACGAATCATCTGATCGAGCTTCTGTATATCTTTCTTTGACCGCTTGGCATAACCATATCCCGGCAAATCGACCAGATACCATTCCTTATTAATAATAAAGTGGTTGATAAGCATGGTCTTACCGGGTGTAGCCGATGTCTTCGCAAGCTTCTTATGGGAAGTGAGCATGTTAATCAAACTCGACTTACCAACATTCGAGCGACCTATGAAGGCATACTCAGGCTTGGTATCCTGAGGACACATCGACACCATTGGTGAAGAAAGAGTAAACTCGGCTGTCTTGATGATCATAATTTCTTATCGGATTCTGTCAAGTGAACGTACCAGCTTCTCGTCAGCAAGAACACCCTTACGAGCCATAAAGCTGAGGATGATGGCAACAGCTGGTAAGACAGCAGGCCACTCCAACACCAACGAGCCGCCTAACGACTGTGGCAATACGGCCAGCACTACATACCAGAGCACCAGCAGAAGCATGTGGAGCAAACAGAGCCGGGCCTGAAGCTTACGTTTATGATAAAGGAAAATCGTTACTAAGGAGAGCAACGAAGCAAGTATGAGTACTGCCAGCAATGGCCAAGTGGAAAAGCTATGCTGCCCCATTTCATCGACGAGCCAGAGGTTGTAGAGACTAACCACCGACATATCTGAAACCAAGCTGCCTATCTGGCAGCAGGAACAGACAATCGTCAGTACGAACGCAATCAGCAGAAACAGGGTTTGTTTACGTTGAATCATTCCCTACCCTTAATTTTCTGCGTTTTGCTGCTGTTCATGCAGCGGATCGCGCCAGTACACTTTGCCTTCAACAAACTCCTGCGTTGCCAACAACGTGGGTTTCGGCAACTTTTCGTAGTAACGTGAGATTTCTATCTGCTCACGATTCTCAAACACCTCTTCAAGAGAATCATTGTATGAAGCAAACTCGGCCAGCTTCTTCGACAGGTCTTCCTTTATCTGAACAGAAATCTGGTTAGCACGCTTTGCGATGATAGCCACACTCTCATAGAGGTTGCCTGTCTCGTCGCAAAGATCCATAATGTTTCGTGTCACGGTATTTACCGGAGCTTTTGACTTTTTGTAATCCATTGTTTTTATCTATGTTTTGTCAATATTCAACATTCAGTCACCAATGACTTTCTTACACTTGGCAATGTACTTCTCGGCCAAGTTCTTATCCTTTGAGTCCGGATATTCATTGATGAATCCGTAGCATTCATCCTCGGCATCACGATAGCGCTCCATGCGCTTGTCTTCCGAGGAGTTCTCGGCGAGCTGGAACTTGCTCTTCATAATGAGCAATGAAAAGTCCTCTCTCCAATTGCTATACGGATAGGTCTTCAACGCATTCTGAGCCGTGATGATACTTGAAATATAGTTGCTCTCGTTATTCGAATTGATATTGCCGAAATACCCGCCCAGATTGTAGTACAGCTGAGCCGAGAGCAGTTCTTTCTGCACAAGCTTGTCCTGAAGGACGTACAATTTGCGCTGTGCCTCCGGTCTCAAGGGCGACTCGGGGAACAAGTCCAGGAACTGCTGATAGGCATTGATGGCACCAAGCGTGGGTGTCTGGTCAAGGCGCGGTTCGGGGGCACTTTCGAAAAGAGCCTGTCCTACGTAGAACGAAGCCTGCTCAGCATATACGCCCTTGGGATAGCTTGAGCCATATTTCTTGAAAGTCATGGCGGCAGACTCGTAGTCACGACTCATATACTCTGACATAGCCAGCATATACAATGCCTCCTGAGCCTCCGAAGTGCCCTTTTTCATTGTAATCATATCTTGCAAAAGAGCGGCTGCGCGAGTGTATTTACCTTCGGCAAACATCTGCTTGGCATACTCGTAGCGATACTCAAAATCGCTGGTCTTAAACACTTTATTGTATTCACCCGCACATCCTGAAAGAAGAACGGTAAACACCAACAATATGATAAAAATCCTCTTCATTGATTCTTATATACGCGAATTAGGCTGCAAAATTACTCATTTCCGAGCGAAAAACAAAGCGTTTCACATATTTTTTATTGCTTTTACGCATGTTTTCACAGATTATTCGTAATTTTGCACTCTTGATTAACACTGTTAAGGATGAATTTCAAGCTCACATCAGCATATCAGCCCACTGGCGACCAACCAGAAGCCATTAGCCAGCTGACCGAGGGTGTACTTAGGGGCGACCGTGCCCAAGTGCTTCTCGGTGTCACCGGCTCGGGCAAGACCTTCACCATGGCCAATGTCATTCAGAACGTGGGCAGGCCCACGCTCATTCTCTCGCACAACAAGACGTTGGCCGCTCAGCTCTTCGAGGAGATGCGCGGTTTCTTTCCTGAGAACGCTGTAGAGTATTATGTAAGCTATTATGACTACTACCAGCCCGAAGCCTACCTGCCCCACACTGACACCTACATAGAAAAAGATCTGGCTATCAACGAGGAGATAGACCGTCTGAGGCTAAGTGCCGTATCAAGCTTGTTATCAGGACGTAAAGATGTTGTCGTTGTATCTTCTGTTTCATGTATCTATGGTATGGGCTCGCCCGTTTCTCTTGAAGAGAACATCATAGAATTGCGACAAGGACAATCTATCGACAGGAATATGTTGTTAAGAAAACTTGTCAACGCACTCTATACCCGCAACGACCTTACGCTGGAACGTGGCCATTTCCGCGTCAAGGGCGACACCGTCGACATCTACATGGCCTATAATGATGTCATACTACGCATCACCTTCTGGGACGACGAGATTGACGCTATTGAAGAGCTCGACCCGGTAACGCTCGTACGATTGGGACGCTTTGCCGAGTACAAGCTCTATCCTGCAAACCTCTTTATGACCACACAGGAACAGACCAACCGTGCCATCCACGACATCCAGGACGACCTCACCAAGCAAGTGGCGTTTTTCCAGGAAATGGGCGACGAAATCAAGGCGCAGCGCATCAAGGAGCGTGTGGAATACGACATGGAAATGATCAAGGAGCTGGGCCACTGTTCGGGCATCGAGAACTATTCCCGCTATTTTGACGGAAGAAAGGCAGGCGAACGCCCCTACTGCCTGCTCGACTTTTTCCCCGATGACTACCTGCTCATCGTTGACGAGAGCCACGTCTCGGTGCCTCAGATCAGTGCCATGTACGGTGGTGACCGTGCCCGAAAGACAAACCTTGTGGAGTACGGGTTCCGACTTCCTGCGGCATTCGACAACCGTCCGCTAACCTTCGATGAGTTCCAGGCCGAGGTCCATCAGGTCATCTACGTTTCAGCCACCCCTGCCGACTTCGAACTGGCCGAGGCCGAAGGTGTCGTCGTGGAGCAAGTCATACGCCCCACTGGTCTTCTCGACCCCGAGATTGAAGTCCGACCTACTGAGAATCAGATTGACGACCTGCTGGAAGAGATACGCCTGCGTATAGAACGGCATGAGCGCGTACTTGTCACGACGCTGACCAAACGCATGGCTGAAGAGTTGAGCGAATACCTGCTGAACCACGGTGTGCAGACAGCCTACATACACTCTGACGTGGCGACCCTCGATCGTGTGAAGATTCTCGAAGACTTGCGCTCGGGTGTCTACGACGTACTCGTAGGAGTCAATTTGCTACGCGAAGGCCTCGACCTGCCCGAAGTGTCGCTCGTGGCTATCCTCGATGCCGACAAAGAAGGATTCCTTCGCAGTCGTCGCTCACTCACCCAGACAGCTGGTCGCGCTGCACGCAACGTAAACGGACGCGTCATCATGTATGGCGACCAGATCACCCCATCCATGCAGCTCACCATCGACGAGACCAACCGCCGGAGAATGAAACAGTTGGCCTACAACGAAGCTCATGGAATAGTTCCGACACAAATCAGCAAATCACTAAAACACAGTACGTTAAGCCAGACTGACAGACCAGACGTGAAGGAGCTGAAACGCGCAGGAATGGGTATAGGCCAGCAACCAATTGAAGACATGGCAGCCGACCCGATTATCCATCACATGACACGCCCGCAGATAGAGAAGCTCATCGCTGAGACCACCCGTCGGATGAAGGAGGCGGCAAAACAGATGGACTTCCTGCAGGCAGCCCAATATCGTGACGAGATCATACGTCTACAGGCAGAAATCGAGTTGAAATAGAGCAATTGTAAAAAAAACATCCATAATAATTTGATTGTTACTGATTTTTTTGTATCTTTGCCGAGATTTTTTGGCAACATATAACTAAATAGAATATGAAAGAATTCTTTAAAATGACTTTTGCCACGATGGTTGGCATCATTCTCCTGTCGGTCATTGCCGGCATTCTGTTTATGATCTCATTAGTTGGAATGCTGGCCAGCGAGTCTGCATCGACTAAAGTGAAGGAGAACTCAGTTTTCGTGCTGAAGCTCAACGGTACGATCAGCGAACGTTCCGAGGACGGTGGTCCCCTGTCAATGCTTCTCAGCCAGGCAAACATGGATGCCATGGGTCTTGACGAAATCGTTTCCTCTATCCAGAAAGCCAAGGACGAGGACGACATCAAGGGTATTTATATCGAGGGAGGAGCCGCCTCGTTCGACGCACCGGCTACGGCACAGCAGATCCGCGATGCCCTGCTCGACTTCAAGAAGAGCGGCAAATGGATCATTGCCTATGCCGACCAGTATATGCAGACCAGCTATTACGTGGCCTCTGTTGCCGACAGCATCTTCCTGAACAAGACGGGAATGATTGATTTCAAGGGCTTGGGCGGCAAAAGCCAATACATGACCGGACTGTACGAGAAACTGGGCGTCAAATACCAGTGCACACGCGTTGGCAAGTATAAGAGTGCCGTTGAAAGCGTTACTCGCAAGGACATGAGCGAGAACGACCGCGAGCAGCGCACCGCTTATCTGCAGGGCATCTGGCAGCACATGCTGAAAGACATTGCCGACAGCCGTAAAGTGTCCTCGCAGCAGTTGGACCAGCTGGCCAGCGACAGCATCATTGCGTTTGCCGACCCGAAGGACTACGTCAAGGCCCGTCTTGTGGACAAGGTGATGTATCCCGAGAAAATCAAGGAAGTTATCAAGAACAAGTTAGGACTCGGCGATGACGACGACATCAACCAGCTCTCTCTGGCCGACATGACAAACGTGAAGTCGAAGAAGAAGAACAAGGGCGACCAGATTGCCGTCTACTATGCCTACGGCGAGATTGTCGACCAAATGGCGAGCAGCTTCATGAGCGAGCACTCTATCGTGGGAAGCGAGACCGTCGACGACCTGAACAAGCTGGCTAAGGACGACGATGTGAAGGCAGTGGTGATCCGCGTGAACTCACCCGGTGGTTCGGCAGTCGCTTCCGAACAGATCTGGCACGCCATACAGAACCTGAAGGCCAAGAAGCCCGTGGTCATCTCGATGGGTGGATTGGCAGCCTCAGGCGGATACATGATCAGTGCCGGCGCCAATTACATCTTCGCAGAGCCGACGACCATCACCGGCTCGATAGGCATCTTCGGACTCATCCCCAATTTTTCCGGTCTGGTCACCGACAAGCTGGGAGTGACTTTCGATGGCGTGAAGACCAACCGTTTCGGCGACTACGAGGAGAACCTGGTGTTTAGCAACGACAATGCCGAGGAACTCAACAACATGCAAGGCTATGTGGACCGCGGCTATGAGACCTTCCTCTCGATTGTGGGTAAGGGACGCAAAATGAAGCGCGACGAGGTTCACGAGATTGCACAGGGACGCGTGTGGCTGGCCACCGATGCCCTGAAGATCAAGCTCGTCGACAAGCTCGGTTCACTCAACGATGCCGTGAAGAAGGCCGTTGAACTGGCAAAGATCGAGGACGAATATTATACCGCCAGCTATCCCGGACAGGCCGACTGGATGGACAATCTCTTCCCGAAAGACAACAAGGGCACCTATCTCGACTCCGAGCTGAGAACCCTGCTTGGCGACACCTACGAGCCGTTTATCGAGATGCGCCGCGACCAGCAGCGCAACAAGCTGCAGGCACGTTTCCCCTATAGCACACGAATGAGATAACAACACGCATGGAAGGCAACTTCATCAAGACCAACGAGTGGCTGCTGCCCTTCAGCTGGATATACGGAGCGGTAGTGCGTTTCCGCAACTTCCTCTTCGATGTCGGAGTTCTGAAGAGCCAGGCGTTCAGCATACCCGTCATTTCAGTGGGCAACCTCACTGTCGGTGGCACGGGTAAGACGCCCCACGTTGAGTATCTGATCAGGTTGCTTCAAGACCACATGGGAGTGGCTGTGCTCAGCCGAGGCTATAAGCGAAAGACAAGAGGCTACCTGGTTGCCGACGAACACGCGACGGCCCACGATATCGGCGACGAGCCCTACCAGATGAAGACCAAGTTTCCCAAGGCCGTCATTGCCGTTGACAAGAAACGCGTACATGGCATAGAGAAACTGACCGACGACCATAAAGACATCGACGTCATACTCCTTGACGACGCTTTCCAGCACCGTTATGTCAAGCCAGGCATCAACATCCTGCTGGTCGACTACCACAGGCTCATCATCTACGACCGTCTGCTACCCGCCGGACGACTGCGCGAGCCCATCAGCGGCAAGAACCGCGCCGACATAGTCATTGTAACAAAGTGCCCCGAAGAGCTACGCCCCATGGACTTCCGTGTCATCACGAAAGCCATGGACCTCTTTCCCTATCAACAGCTCTTTTTCACCACACTCTGTTACAAGCCCCTATGTCCTGTCTTCGCCGACGAAGCGAGCCCCCTTCCTTACAGCCCAGACGACGGGGTGATTCCCCAATGCCTTGGCAGTTACCACATCTTGCTGCTGACGGGCATCGCCTCGCCCCTGCAGATGCTGAAAGACATCGAAGAAGCCACAGGCCACACCCCCGACATGCTCACCTTCCCCGACCATCATAACTTCAAGAAAAAAGATATCGACCGCATCAACCAGACGTTTGCCGCCCTCCCCTCGCCAAGTGTCATGATCACTACCGAGAAAGACGCCACGCGCCTGACACTCTCTCAAGGACTCAGCGACGAGGTCCGACAACACCTGTACGTCCTCCCCGTCTGCGTCTCATTTATGCTTGAACAAACAGACAAGTTTAACGAAACAATCATTAACTATGTACGAAAAAATTCTAGAAACAGCATCCTGGCTCAAAGAAAGGATGACCACAAGCCCAAAGACAGCCATCGTGCTGGGAACGGGCCTCGGACAATTAGCTTCCGAAATTACTGACACCACCGAGTTCCCCTATTCCGAAATCCCCAACTTCCCGGTCTCGACAGTCGAAGGCCATAGTGGAAAGCTCATCTTCGGCAAGCTCGGAGGCGTTGACATCATGGCCATGCAGGGCCGTTTCCATTACTACGAGGGCTACACCATGAAGGAA
Source organism: Prevotella sp. (assembly GCA_017554385.1). GTDB lineage: Bacteria > Bacteroidota > Bacteroidia > Bacteroidales > Bacteroidaceae > Prevotella. The sequence goes on from JAFZIL010000093.1 coordinate 18,997, forward strand.
GTGACGTTCCCCGTCCGCGTGATGTACGAGTTGGGAATCAAGACGCTCTTTGTCTCAAACGCTGCCGGCGGCATGAACCCTGGCTTCAAGATTGGCGACCTCATGGTCATCACCGACCACATCAACTTCTTCCCTGAGCATCCGTTGCGCGGAAAGAACTTCCCCACCGGTCCACGATTCCCCGACATGCACGAGACCTACGACTCCAAGCTTATCCAACTGGCCAGCCAGATTGCACGTGAGAAGAAGATCCGTCTGCAGTATGGTGTCTACATGGGCGTTCAGGGTCCCACCTTCGAGACCCCTGCCGAGTATCGCATGTACCGCACCTTGGGAGGCGACACCGTAGGCATGTCAACCGTTCCCGAGGTCATCGTAGCCCATCACTGCGGCATCCGTGTCTTCGGTGTCAGCATCGTCACCGACCTCGGTGGCTTCGACATCCCCGTTGAGGTAAGCCATGAGGAAGTACAGGAGGCAGCCAACAAGGCCCAGCCCATCATGACCGAACTCATGCGCGAGATGATTGTCCGTTCGGAGAAAGAATGACAGCGCCAAACAAGATTAGTTCCTCACCCATCACCCCAACAAAAGGATGGAAATAGCAAAGATCGGCGAGTTCGGCCTTATTGACCGGCTCACCAAAGACTTACAAATCAAAAACGAGAGTACGAAGTACGGCGTAGGCGACGACTGCGCCGTACTCTCTTTTCCCAACAGCGAGGTACTTGTCACCACCGACATGCTCATGGAGGGAGTCCACTTCGACCTGACCTACATCGACCTGCAACATTTAGGCTACAAGTCAGCGATGGTCAACATCAGCGACATCTTTGCCATGAACGGCACCCCACGTCAGCTTACCGTCTCGCTCGCCCTCTCAAAGCGGTTTACGATAGAAGATGTTGAGACGTTCTACCAAGGTCTCCGGCTGGCATGCGACAAATGGGGCGTCGACATCGTGGGCGGCGACACCACCTCCTCCTATACAGGCCTTGCCATCTCGATCACCTGCATCGGCGAGGCGCGCAAGGAAGACATCGTCTATCGCAATGGAGCCCAGAACACCGACCTCGTCTGCGTCAGTGGCGACCTCGGTGCAGCATACATGGGACTTCAGCTCCTGGAACGTGAGAAGTCCGTCTACTACAGCCAATATCAGGAATTGCAGAAAAGGCTCAACGAGGCTGCCAAAGAAGGTAACCAGGAAAAAATCTCAAATCTCAAATCCCAGATCTCAAACCTCACCCAGCCCGACTTCAGCGGCAAGGAATACCTGCTGCAGCGCCAGCTACAGACAGAGGCACGCGGCGACATCATCCAACGGCTGCGTGAGGCAGGCATACACCCGACGGCAATGATGGACATCAGCGACGGGCTCAGCTCCGAACTGATGCACATCTGCAAGCAGTCAGGCTGCGGATGCCGCATCTACGAGAAAGAGCTGCCCATTGACTACCAGACAGCCGTCATGGCCGAGGAGCTGAACATGAACGTCACTACCTGCGCCCTCAATGGCGGCGAAGACTACGAGCTGCTGTTCACCGTGCCCATTGGCGACCTGGAGAAGGTGAAACAGATTGACGACGTACGTCTTATCGGCCATATCACCGAACAGAAATACGGCCATATCCTCGTTACCCGCGACAACCAGGAGTTCGAACTGAAGGCACAAGGATGGAACCCGCTGCAAAACGAGAAATGAATAATGAGAAATGACAAATGGAGATGAAAAACGAGGAAATAAGCGCCAATTTTGTTAAAAGAGGTTAAGCGAAAGAAAATTCATCATTCTTCATTCTTCATTCTTCATTTTTTGTTGTACCTTTGCACCCGCAAACGAAAGGATTGCGAACACACAATGGTGCCTTAGCTCAGTTGGTAGAGCATCGGACTGAAAATCCGTGTGTCCCCGGTTCGATTCCTGGAGGTACCACTCCTCCTTTCATTATGAGCCCCGTGAAGACTTCGGTCGGAGCGGGGTTTTTCGTTGCGCTTTACCCACAGACAAAGGGGTTTCGCGTGATTCGTCACTCGAAACCCCCATTTTCAAATTTTTAATTTTTAATTTTTCAGATTCCCAGCCACGAAGTCAGTGGCGTTTGATGACCCATGCACGACACCGTGCCGAAGGTAGCGGCAATAGCCGTGAGAATCGTGATCAGGATGTCAAGTATTCGCTTAATCGTCTTCTTACTCATTTTCATACTTCAATTTCTCCATTTTTTAAACTGAGTCCACCTTCAAAGTGAACTCAGTTTTTTAATTTTTTAATCGCCCTCTCCTTCCTCTTCCGGTTCCTCAGCGGGCTTGTTCTTGAACTCAATGTCCTTGAAGTTTGCACCGGCAGTCATGGCGTAGACGCGACGGCGAGAGCCACCGACGATCTCGGTCTCGAACTCAGGCTGGAAGATCACGTGGGCGTTCTTGATGTTCCCGATCACGCTGAACTTGTCCGGGTCGGACTCGCCCTTGGTCTTGATGCCCAGCTTGAAGGCGCCCAGATAGGGAAGCACCACGCGGCGCGACTCCTGGAGCAGGTCCTTCATCGTGGGGCCCAGCTCGCTGAGCACGGCCAGTACGTCGGCACGCTTCACGGTGCACGAGGCCTGCATGCGGTCGGCAATGTCGTCAATAGTCACAGAGTCGGTGGTCACGACACGGGCGTAGTACTTACCGAAGCCCGAGCTGTGCTGGTTGTTGTTCTTGTACTTTTTGTAAAACAGCATAATTGTAAGAATTTTTAGTTAAACATTGGGTTGATTATTAGTAACCTAGGCTGATACAAAGGTACTAATAAATAATAAGGTAACCGATATTTTGTTACAGATTTTAACCTTTCGAAACCCATTTTCAAATACGCTTTTGTCACGGATACTCCGTGACACGCTCACGAAGTATTTTTGACACCCTCACGAAGTATTCCATGCCCCCCTCACAGAGTATTCCGTAACATCCTCACGGAGTATTCGTGACACCCTCACGGAGCCCTACATCGACGGACATCCTCTAACTTCATCAGACCTGCCACTACACACACACACCTAAATCGTCGCTTTCCTGCAGAAAATAGGGACAAGGCAAAAGTCCAATTGGACTTTTAAATCTTTCCACATTATCTATACGCGTGAAGAACGCCGTGGCCGGCGTGCGGGCTGGCACGGGGCCTGCCCCTACACTATTTCTCCAATTCCTGTAGCGAGCAGGCGATTTCCTTGGGTGCGAAAAAAAA
>JAFZIL010000094.1 GCA_017554385.1 Prevotella sp.
CTCGTCGATGGTAATCTCACCTTCGATGTTCCTGCGGGCCGTCTCTTGCAGATAGCCCGAAACCTTCAGTCCATCTACAGCCTGAAGTCCAATGGCCGCCTGCCAGTAACCAGCCTTTTTCCGTTGTGCCGGTTCCCCCTGACGAATATACTCGTCAAAGTTTAAATACAATTCCTTGTTCTCGCTCATATCTTGTCTCACTTTTTTTCTATAACTTTTTTATTCTTCGCTTTATTATCACATCAGCCATCATACCTCAGCCATCAGCCTTCTATATTATAGTATGGAAAACTCGAAAAGTTCTTCGCAGAGCGAAGCGTCTCCTCCGTCGCCGAGCGACATCATTCATCAAAGATTTTTTTTAATGCTTTGATAACTACCAAATCTGCTGGCAACCACTTCACGCTGTCCAGCTCATCCTTCGCGAGCCACTTCGCAGCTTCATGCTCATTCAGATGCAGCGCCTCCGTCAGTAGCGAGCAGAGATAGCAATGCATGGTGAGATGGAACTTAGGATAATCATACTCTACTGTACAAAGGAACTCGTTTACATTAATCTCAGTCGACAGCTCCTCGCGAATCTCGCGCTTCAGCGCCTCTTCTGGCGTTTCCCCTGCCTCCATCTTTCCACCTGGGAATTCCCACCCAGCCTTGCCTTCCAGGCGAGCCTGCTCCCACTCGGCAGAGCTCAAACAAGTTTGGCTATGCTCTCGTTTACCCGCAGCCTTGTCATTCGCCAATCCTCGCTGAGTGGCGAATATCTTATCTCCTTTGCGAATAATCGCTGCTACTACTTCTATCTGTTTCATATCTCTTTTTCCGCTGCCATTGGCATTTGCATATTTTCTTCATCCAGTTTTGGATATGGGACTGCTTTTGCCCCATGATCCCGTAGCCATATGTGGTTCAGTGTGAACGCTATCGACTCCAGCGTCTCTTCCCGTTTCTTGGGTGTCAGCTCGCATTCCCACACCGTGATGCAGTGCCAGCCCATTGCAGCTAGTTTCTTCTGCTCCTCCTTGTCCCGTTCCTTATTCCTGCGAATCTTCGCCACCCAGAACTCCCGATTAGTCTTAGGAATCTTACAACACTCACTACTTTCCAAGTCCATTCTCCCCTCGCCCTTTGGAGAGGGGCTGGGGGTGAGGCTGCACTTGTGCCCATGCCAGAAACAACCATTCACAAAAATGCAGGTTCGGTACTTCCTCAGGACCAAGTCCGGATGTCCAGGCAGTCGCTTATGGTTCAACCTATATCTGAATCCTCTCTGCCACAGACCACGACGCACAATCATTTCTGGCTTCGTGTCCTTCGAGTGGATTGCTGCCATGTTCTTATGGCGTTGTTGTGCGGAGAGTTTATCCATTTAGCTATTGTTTCTACGATGCAAAGTTACAAATTTTATGCGAAAAAGTACAGACTATTTCGTTTTTTCCTCATTTTTACTTACCTTTGCAAGATAAATCCATAGTATGAGATGGAACACGACAAAGTCTCATTCGAGTTCAAGCACGTTCGTGAGAAGAACTACGACTCTTCTCATCCTCTTTACGACGCAATGAAGACCCTTTGCAACCCAGAGGGTGAGAATTGTGGTCATACTGCTGAATACAAAGGTCAGACCTTCCAACTCTATATGTGCAAAGACACCTATTACGATGAGTATGGCATTCCACAACGCGAAGTTTCCGTTTTAGGACTTGACCAACAAGAAGACAGATGGAGTGTTTATCGGTATAATGCTGAGGAACTGGCTGAAAGAGCTAAGAAAATGGAACAACAGGAGTTCACCCCCCATACCGTAGACTACGACTACAAAGACGGCAAACTCTCTTGGATATTTCGTCGCGACTACAACGATCGAAGAGAACTGGTACATATGGAAGATGCATTCTATGGTGACGGGTTGTTCGATGAATTCCAAGACACTCCTTACTATACACTGATTTCTGACCTAACCTACGAATATGACGAATATGGTAATTGGGTGCTCTGTTACCTTCATTGCGTTGATGGCCTGCAACCCGATGAACTCACGATTCGGGAGATAGAGTATTGGTGAACTGCTTGTTCTTTACAATGTGCAAAGAACTCGTCGCGAGTCTTACAGAATCCACGATATGCTGCTCTCGCCATTCCAAATCTTGCGGGATGCTCTAACTTTGTCCAGTCTGTGACGTTGAACATGATGCGAATAGGATATTCGGCATCTGCGACCCTCTTCAGATTTGCTTTTGTCACTTTGTAATAGCCCTCAATATGTCCGCCAGGAATGATGGGAGCAATATATCGAACAGACTGGATGTCCTTTGCTTCTTCCATACCTTTCTTACCCATCACTATGCACGATGCTAATCCATTGATAACACTTTGTATATCCTCATTCACCTCTTTATCTATAGTCAAAATCATATATACAGCATCCTTCGGCTCCTCCGATGTATAGTACAATCCCTTTTGTGGAATACTGTCGTTCAAAATCTCTGTTGAAGCCTTACCTATTAGTTCTTCTATAAAGTGCTCCAACAACTTTCTGTTTTTCACATCATTGGGCCTCAATGGGAAAGCTCCGATGTTCACTTCATCAAGTGATTGTTGGAACTTGGCTTTAGCCACCTCTATCGGGTCGCCATTACCTGGGAACAAGATGTAGCCGCCTATCACTTCCTTCTTCAACAAACTGTCACCCTCCTTGTTGTCCTTGTAGTAGATGGCATCACGATAGCGGTGCATCTGGTTGATGGCATCGTCAGGTGGGGTATCTACGCCAGCTTCAGTTCTGTCGTTGATACGGTATTTGGCATCAAAAAGGTAGGTCATCTTCATGCCCTTTTCGATGTCGTCCTTCGTCAGTTGTAGTACAATGTCAGGCTTTTGAGGAACAGTGTGACTCTCCACGTTTTCTATACCAACACCGTCGTTATCCTTTTCTGTGTGTTTCGGATTATAGACAAGCTCTGCCAATTCTACGCCATCTTTGCGGAACAAGATTCGTGAGTGTTCACCTTTCCCTAATTCCCACGTGAACACACCATTCATCTCCATGCGATTACGATGGTCCACATCCACATCGAGTCCTAATTGCTCCTTCACGATATGACTCACCTCAATGAAGCACCAAATCTCGTAAAGGGTGGCTATGTCCTTCGACTGAAGCCTATACATACCATCGTTCAGCAAATAGGCACGCCTCAGCAGATTCCACGTTCTATATATCTGACTATAGCCGGTAGCCCTTTGCAGTACTAGGCTCTCTTGATTCAAGCCTTTGAAACGTCCAACAGTTCTGAAGAATGGATTCCGCTGCAAGTACGTCAACGTTTTTTCCACGTCATTCATCTCCCGTTTCAGGGATTCCGAGGTATTCTTGATGGCCTCGATGCGCTTCTTCAGCATTTCGTATTTTGCAGCTATCTGTCCCAGCGCATATTTCAGGAAACGGTTCTCCTGTGTGTCGTTCGACTGCACGTGCTCCTCTACACAATAAAGGTGAGCCTGTTCCTTTCGATGTTCAGCCAACTCGTTCTCAATATTGGTGGGAACCCGTTTCAGTTTGTCAGCCCTCAAATACACCTCATAGCCACGAAGTCTGCGCCTTGGCCTTTCTATGATGCTGCGACAAGCCTTTATGAACTTCTCCTGCTCACCAGCAAAGATGCTCCACCAAATCAACTCTGGCGTATCACCTTTCGTGTCAGGCGAGAAACCATGAAACGTGCGCTTCATGTAGTCGAGTGCCAACATGCGGTATTCTGCTTCGATGTCCTCGACTATCTTCTTCCAATGTTCGTGGTAGTTCAGCTTGGTGCTCAGCACCTCATAACCAAGCTTGAAGTGCCGTTGCTCTTTACCTATATTATATACTATCTGCAGTTCGCTCCTGCCAATCTCGTTGCCATAGTTGATAAAACCTGCTAAAGTATGTCCTCTAAAGCTGAAGCGGTCGTTGTCTGCCTGAAGCATCGAGCCGAACTGGGCCTTGCTGACGTGACTGCCAAACTCCACCCAGATAGGATATTCAGCATTATCGAAGAAAACAGCCTTAGCCTGTTCACCGTTTTCTATGGGTTCATCATTGATCGTTGCTGACTTCACACCATCCGTCCAAGTGTAAGTAGTAAGCAGATTCTCTCTGCCCACATTCCTTACAGCCTTCCACCAGATGGCCTCATACTTCGAGCACTCCACATACATCGTGAAGTCCTCATGTTGTATCGTCAGCAGCTCCATATTTAGCTCCAGAAACTTGTGTAACCGCTCTTTAGCCTATTCTCCATTTCAGCAAGTTTCTTTAGAGAAATAGAATTGTCTTCTGAAAAGCTTTCACCCAAGAGTTCCTTAATAACCTTTATTAGACGTTCTAAGAGATTACCAATTCTGTCGGCATCTCCTTCTATTCGTGACAAGATCTTCATACTGATTATCTCGTCGAGAGCACGTTTTATTACATAATCATCTGTTTCGCCCTCTGTCTTGTATGGAAGATTGTTAACAACATAAAGCAGGAATTCGTTTCTGGTGCGATAAGCAATTTTGAATGGTGTGCCATTCAGTTCCTTATTAATAGTGTCGAGGTCTTCAATTACTTTATCACATACGGTATGATATGTCTTGTACACATCAACGCCCTCAACAGCACTACCAATCAGTTCTGCCTCCCCAAGCTTGCCTATCTGTTCGTAACGTTCCGTCAGTCCTCCCTTTAAATTGACTTCGTTCATCTCAATGGTCATTGCCCTGTCGAGCACTTTGCGCGAGAATGAGAATGTGGTTTCATCCATATTGACTGTTCCCACAACGATAAGGTTCTGAGGGATGCTTACCCCTTCATCGCGGAATTGCTCTCTTAATTCCTCTTCAGAGGTTAATTCTCTACAGAGATTCCAATACCATTCAGAACTGACGCTTTTCAATAATGGGTCTGTCGAAATATTACCCTCCTCATCAGCCTTCCTGCTTTCAACTACACTTAGGTATTCAGCGAAGTATTGCTCTACAGGAGCCAAGTTCATTTCATCAAGACAAAGGAAATAGGGAACATTAGGTTCTTCCCATGCTTTTGCCACGAATTTCAAGAAATCACCAGCCACATAGACAGGTTCTCCACTGACACGACTTACATAGCCAATCAGTTCACTCGAATCATGCCAGTTTGGCTTTACCTGCACCATCTCGAAGTTTCTTGGTTTCTGTGAATTGAACTCTTCAGAATCTGCGTCCCAACAAGCACGAGCCAACTCACGAACAATACGAGATTTGCCAGTACCAGAGATACCTGCAAGCAGGAGGAATGGTTTTGACTTGATGGCAGTGATATAGGGGCGATAGGTCTGATTGACTCTGGGGCAACTATATGTTCTTGCAGAAGGAGTACCTTGCTTGTAAAAGACATTCCAGCCATCGGATTTGTGGAGCAATTCCAAGCAATCCAATCTTTCAGACAAAGCCTTGGCCAAAGTTCCAATAAGACTACTTGACGCATTGATGGAATTTGCTATGTTTAGTACTGGTGATTCCGCAAAATCGTTGGCTCTTTTTATATTCTTACCTCCTCCCCAACTGTCATAGTCCCATAAGAATCTTATCAGATAATCCTTGTCACTGCCAGAGTAGGTCGCAAGATACTGCTTCGCTTTTGCTTCCCTTGCTTCTTTTGTTCTTTCTTCTTCAGGTATTCTTCTATTATCTGCACTTGGATGACATGCTTCAAACATATCATCTGTTATCCCAAGTGAGATAAGCTTATCTCTATATGCGAACAGTTCACGGTTATATTCGCAACACATGGCTGCTATAAAAATCCATTGGTTGGGAACTATACAGACAGACTTCTGTGACGATATTTTCAATGTGTACTGATAATACTCTTCTATTCGGTAATTGCCGAATTCAGTAAATCTTTCCTTGAACGCTTGCGGTAAGGCACAGTCTTCCATGTTGGCTTCTTTTATCTTTTGAGCCAGTTGCGTTCGCTTTATTTTTAAATCCACAAGTTCTGCCATATCACATTAATTGTTTTACAATTTCTTCTGCAAGCCTCTTAATGACAGGAATAGCTACACTGTTCCCAAACTGATGGTAAGCCTCTTTTTTCGAGACAACAATTCTGAACTCTGGGTTAGAGTCGTTATAGTTCTGATTGTTGGCACACTCAGGATGTTCCCAGCCATTGCCAATAATCCTATATCCTTGTAATCTTCCAGCTTCAACAGGGGTTAGTGTTCGAGGGTTAAGCCCCTTGTCTGACTGGTCAATTAGTATCTCGCTGCCGTCCTTCCAATAACGGGCTGAGATGGTACTCGTATAAAGACTCTCTGCATTGAATAGCGAATATCCAAAGCCTTTACCATTCTGCTTGTTACGCTCTTTGCGGTTCTGATGCCCTATCCACATACGGTCTGAGATAGTGAACTTTTGGTCCATTGTCTCACTCGGTTCAAAGATATCGGACACCTTGGTTGGCATAGTACCCTCTTTCAGTTTTTCTTTGTCATAAATGGTCTTGCCGTCAGGAGCAATACCCCATGGGAAACGGAATCCATCTACATTAACCAGTTCTTTATACCATGCGATAATGAATAGACGTTCTCTATTCTGGGGAACACCAAAGTATTTGGCATTGAGGACTTCGTATGAGTAACCATACCCAAGTTCTTCAAGAGTAGCAAGAATGACCTTCAACGTATTCCCTTTGTCATGGTTCTTCAGACCTCTTACGTTCTCAAGGAATAACACCCTTGGTGGAACACCAGCATTAATCTTCTCCTTCACAATGTTTGCGATGTTGAAGAACAATGTGCCTCGCGTATCATCGAAGCCTCGTTTCAATCCTGCGACAGAGAACGGCTGACATGGAAATCCGCCACAGCATACATCAAAATCAGGTATCTCTGACGGAACAGCATCGTTGATGTCTTCATTGAAATAGAGGTATCGTCCCTCTTTATCTTTAGCAAATAGTTTGGGTTCTATATCTTTGTAGTTTGCCTCGTATGATATTCTAGCGTTCTTGTCCCACTCACTTGCATACACGCACTTACCACCAACGCTGTGCATAGCAGTATGAAATCCGCCTATTCCTGCAAAGAGGTCTATAAAACTGAATTTCTTCTTTGACATTAAAAAGCCCTCTCTTCGTTTTCGAAAAGGGGGCGTGGAAGAAGATGTGTATAACCAAGGCTTAGGACAGCCCACATCAGACAACAATCTAATAGTCCACGCCCGTATGAGCGTAAACATCCAATTGCTTGTCCGACTGATGTGTTTCCTGAGGTCCTAATTCTGGTTAATCAGTCAATCAAGGATGTCAAAGACGCTTTGTATTTCTTACTCTTTTCTTGTTCTATTTATAGTTGTCCGCAAACACCCTGTGCGAACGGGGTTAACAACTTTGGCTAACTACAAATAAAAAAGCGCGGGTGCTTACATCTGCCCGTTCGATATTCGAGGTCTTAGGAAACCTATAGCTGTAAACAGACAGAGAAACACCCACGTTGAGGTATATAAACACCCGTAAAGTGTGCTTGTGAGGACATGGTTAGCCCTCGCAGCACACTACGGAGAGTATATACTACACCCCGTGGAGTTACCCCTGCATTTGTTTCGGACAGCTATTCGGAAGTTCCTAAGTTTCGAATATCCAAAAACAAAGCGTCAGTAACGCCTTTCAATATGTAGTGCTCCACCCATCGGTTGACCTTCGGTCTTCTTCTCAAGCGACTCGGCAAAGCAGGAGCAAGCTCCCGCTCTGCTCTCGCTGCACGGTCAGTTCCGTCATCCTCAGAGGACATCGCTGCCGCAACGGGCAGATGCATTTGCAAAAGTACGAAATAATATCGAATTTGAATCATTCCTAACACTTTTTTACACATCTTTTAAGATTGTAGTATTCCTTTGAGCCTACTACTTGGCTCGTATCAGTCCGTAAGGAGCAAACTCTTGGTCCGTAGGCAGCGGACTTGCAATCCGTAAAGACTGACTGGGAGACATATGGGCTGAGCATTTATTCCCACACTGGGAACAAAATATTCCCACACTGGGAACAAAATATTCCCACGCTGGGAATGAACTGTTCCCACGGTGGGAATATATAACGAGGTTCTTGCGTCCTTTTAGTAGCAAGCGAGAAGAGCTCGAGCGACGGCTCGTTGGTAGTGAGCCGTAACGTCGTTGGCAACGAGCAGTAATATCGTGAACTGAGAGACTGCGTTTCTCTGATAGCGAGAGACCGTTTCTCAATAGGCATGCAGTATTTTCTCTTAGGCCTACCAGGAAAAAGGAATGACTCCTAACCAAATGGAGTGGAAAGCCCTTATAGCAAGGTGCTCTGATGGGTTAGGAGTGGCTGTGACTCCTCACCAACTGGTAACCAACTCCTAACCCATCATCTAACCCATACCCTACCCCGTCAGAAGCAACTCGTTTAACATTTGGAAAAAACTGCCCAAAATATAAAGGAAAGATTTGGATAGTAACAGAATTTTTTGTAACTTTGCATCATATTAAGGAAGAAGCCTTAAGGAATAGGACTAATATCTAAGAAAAACATTTTTATGGAAAAAGTACTGGAAAAACAAGCTGAGGCCGTTCTGGCCTCAAACGGAGGATTGCTCGCTGTGGAGCAGTTCCTTCAGAACCATTATCTCTTCCGCCGCAATGTGCTGAGTGGAAAGATAGAGTTTGCAACGCTGCCCGCTGAGGATGAGCCTGAGTATCGTGAGCTGACGCCTGAGGCCGAGATGAGCATCATCATCCGAGCCCGCAAGGAGTTGGCAGACGAGAAGTGCAATCCTAAGTCGGACATTCAGGACCTGCTACGTTCAGAAGAGGTTCGTGCGTATGATCCTATCCGCGAGTTCCTCAACGGTCTGCCCCAATGGGACGGACAAAACCACGTGGCTCGTCTCTTCTCTCGCTTGCCAGGACTCTCAACGGAGCAACATCACTTCTTGGCTGTATGGCTGCGTTCGGCTGTGGCCCACTGGCTACAGATGGACATGCTGCACGGCAATGAGTGTGTGCCTACGCTGATTGGTGCTCAAGGTTGTGGCAAGACTTCTTTTGTACGTCGTCTGCTACCTCAGCAACTGCGCCAGTACTATCTGGATCATCTGAACCTCTCGAACAAGTTTGACAAGGAGATGGCGCTGACGAACAATCTCTTCGTGAACCTCGATGAGCTTGATGCCATCCGGCCCTCCCAGCACCCTGCGCTGAAGCAGACACTCTCGAAGAGTAAGGTGAATGGGCGTCCTATCTTCGGACGAGCCCAGGCTGACCGTCCTCGTTATGCCTCGTTTGTTGCTACGACGAACAATCCTCATCCGCTGACGGATTTCACAGGAAGTCGTCGCTACATCTGCCTTACCATCCCTGACGGGCAGCTGATAGACAATACGGGTGATATTGACTATCAGCAACTATATGCGCAGGTGCTGTATGAACTGCGTGAGCTGAAGGCGCCGTATTGGTTTAACAACGATGAGGTGACCCGTATTCAGGAGTTGAACCTCGACTACATGGCCAAAAAGGATATGACGGAGATGATTGAATCCTGTTTCCTGAAACCTCAGGAGAGTGAGACGGGCCAGATGATGAGCAACACGGAGGTTCTCAGCATCCTGACCAAGGCGTTCCCTTCGCTGAAGATGATGGCAGGACTAAGCATCAAGTTAGGGTTGGCGATGAAGAAGCTGGGCTTCGAGCAGACACATCCCCACAATGTTGCTCACTACAGGGTTATTCCCAAAATGAAGACAATGATGATTCAAGAGGCCGCCTGATGACAAGATGGGTTCTTGCTAAGGCAAGCGTCCCTACGGGCCGAGCGAGGAGTTGGTGAGGACTTGGTTACCAGTTCTGCCAACTCCTAACCTACCAAAAAAACTTTGTATAAGGCAAATTCAAAGGATTCGGTTAGGAGTTAAGACATATTTTACAACCTTTCTTACCACAGACCTGCACGAGTCAGGGGAAAAGGTATTGTAAAAATGGGGAAAAGGTACTGCTACGCCTATGCTATACCAACGATAGCCCTAGGATATAGGAGTATTATAGGAACACTAAAGGACCACCAAAGGAGCACTAAAGTAGGAATAAACCGGGTCGAGGAGTATGAATTTTACATAAATGATGCATACTGGATGAAGATTTCTTCCTTTATTGGATGTTTTTCGCAGGAAAATGCCTATCTTCGCAGCGGAATAACTTAAAACCTATGTGATATGAAGAAAATTCTGTTTGTTATCGGTTCGTTGAGGACAAAGAGCTTTAACCGTCAGGTCGCCAATGTGGCCAAGGAGATGATTGGCAGTAGTGCTGAGGTACAGGAACTGGATTATAGTGACCTGCCGTTACTGAATCAGGACATTGAACAGCCGGAACCTGAGGTTGTGGCTCGAATCAGAAAGGCTATTGCTGAGGCTGATGGGCTGTGGATTTTTACGCCAGAGTATAACATGAGTTATCCTGGGCATCTGAAGAATCTGCTGGATTGGATGTCGCGTCCTGTGAAGTTTATGGACTATGGTACGCCTACGTGTATCAATGGCAAGCGGGTGGCTATCAGTGGGGCTGGTGGTAAGGCCGCTACTGCTGATTGTAGGAAGAAACTTACAGAACTGCTTACGTTCATGAAGGCTGAGGTGCTGCCCGAACAGGTGGGTATTGCTGTTCCTGCTGAGGCCTGGAGCACGGATGTGCTTGTGCTTACTGATGAGCAGAAAGCAGAATTGAAGGCGCTGGCAGACAAGCTGATTGTGGGCTGATGTCTGAGGGCTGAAGTCTGAGTTAAATGGTATGAAGGACTATCCCGACAGGATGACGGCAGAGCAGGCGAGGGCGTTTGGTGAGGATGTGCTGAACATCGTTAGTCAGATACCTCGTGGGAAGGTGACAACCTACGGAATGATTGCCGCCTTGGCCGGATGGCCCAGTCATGCCAGGATGGTGGGGCGGACACTACGCTATACGCCTGGAGCGGAAAAGTTGCCCTGTCATAGGGTGGTAAACAAAGAAGGACGTACGGCTCCTGGGTGGAGCAGGCAGCGGACGTTGTTAGAAGATGAGGGCGTCTGTTTTAAAGCCAATGGGCATGTGGATATGGAAAAGTACTTGTGGGAGCCTGAATTAAGTAAAGAATGAGGAGTGTAGAATGACGAGAGCGAAGGAGATCATCGAATACATGGAGTCGCTGCGCAATGAGGAGCAGCGGCAGATACTCATGGGGTTCTTTAAGACGGGACCTGGTGAGTATGGCTATGGCGATGAGTTCTTGGGGCTGAAGGTGCCTCAGACAAGGGAGGTGGTTAAAATGGCTGGTCTGGATTTTCCTCTGGAGGAGGTGCCGGAACTGCTGATGAACCGTTGGCATGAGGTGAGGCTCTGTGGATTCTTGATTCTTGTAGCGAAGTTTGAAAAACTTGCGACTAAGCGGTTGGAAAATAATGCAGAGGCTGTCAAGAAGCGCGATGAGATTGTAACGATGTATCTGCAGTATGCAGAGCAGGCGAATAATTGGGACTTGGTAGACCTCTCCGTACATAAGATACTGGGGCACTGGCTGTTGTTGCCTTCGAACCTAAGCCCCCATCCCGACCTTCCCCCCATAGGGGAAGGAGATTCCCTTCAAATGGCTTATAAACGGCAGGTGTTGGATGAACTGGCGCATAGCAACAATCTCTGGAAGCAGCGCATGAGTATCGTTTGTTCATGGAAGACTTCGCAGATGGGTGACCCGTCGTGGTGCTTGCGTTATGCCGAGATTCATTTGCACCATCCGCACGACCTGATGCATAAGGCGGTTGGGTGGATGTTGCGCGAGATGGGTAAGCGGGTGTCGATGGACCTGCTTCGGGACTTCCTTCGCCAGCATGCCCACGAGATGCCCCGCACCATGCTCCGCTATGCCATCGAAAAGATGCCGGAACGGGAGCGTAAGGAGTGGATGAGCATCAGATAAAACGCACATTTTTTGCAATGAGGGGTATTTGATTTTGCCTTTCGATGGTCTTATAGACAGAAAGAGACCCAATAGACAATGATGGATTACAGTAAACAGAGATTCGAACGCTTGTTCAAAGACAGCTACCCGCACATGTATCGCATGGCATTCTCGATGGTAGAGGATGCCGATGATGCGAAGGATGCCGTCAATCAGGTGTTCACTCAAATGTGGAAAGGCAAACCCAAAGTGAGCGAGGATAGCGTCAGAGGCTATCTGCTGGCTGCTACCCGAAACCAGTGCCTTCATATCCTGCGGCAGCGACAGTTGCAGCGGCAGATGGAGGAGGAGCTTCTGCGAGCTACAGAAGCAAGCAACAACGAAGAACGTGAGGAGCTGTTGAGAGAACTGCAGCAGGTGATTGATGACAACCTGACGGAACAAGACCGTCGCGTGCTGCAATTACACTATGATGAGGAGATGACTTATCAAGAGACTGCTACGGTACTGGGTATCAGTACGGCAGCAGTAAACAAGCACATCACGCGCTCGCTGGCAAAGATTCGTGAAACCCTCAAAATTGCAAAGTAACATGAAAACAGATGATATTGACAAGAAGATAGGGATGCCCGATGTGGATGAGGAATGGGCAAAGTTCGAACGCGAGGTTATCGGACAGCCAACAGCTTCGAGAAAATCGCTCTATTGGGGCATCGGCATTGCTGCCTCCATTGCCCTGTTAGCAGGTATCTTCCTCTTTGGCAACGATACAGAGGAGATGTTGGCAGAAAAAACGGTGGCAGAGCAGATGGCGCAGTATGAAGAATTACAGACCCCACCCCTAACCCCTCCCCTTGAAGGGAGGGGAGTATCTGCGCAGAATAATATTACCGCCCCCCTTGAAGGGAGGAGAGCGGCTGCGCAGAATAACACTAAGTCCGACCTGCTTGCCCAGGCCGCACCTCTAACTACGGAAAAAACAGTCTACGATTGTGGGGAAGTCATGCCACAATATCCTGGCGGCGACCGTGCCCTAAAGGAGTTTATCAAGACGAATCTGAAATACCCTGACCTGGCGATGGAATACGGAGCGAGAGGCCGCGTCATCATGAACTTCTTGGTAGACTCTGCTGGCTATGTATCGAACATTAAGCCTCTCAAATATCTGCTTAAATACGACACCCTATGCATAAACCGTCTGCCCGCAGAACGGCAGGTGGCGCTGAAGGAGCAGATAAAAACGCTCGTGGGTGAAGAGGGCATCCGCATCCTCAGCCTGATGACGCAGAGATGGACGCCGGGTAGTCTGTTCGGTAAGAATAGGTCAATGAGATACAGCGTACCCATCATCTTCAATGCTACCGATGCCGAGCGCCAGACCTATCTCGCACAGCGAGACGAAGCCCTGCAAGACCGTATCGCAGGACTAAATATCGTACCCACATCGGCAGACTTAGGGCCAAACGCCATACGGCTTACAGGAGTCAGAATTGCAGGAAGAGACTCCGTTCGGATATGGGGTCAAAAAACCGGTGATTTTCTTGTCGTGGTCAACGGGCAACCGCTGTCAGAAACGGAACAAAAGCGAATGCTGTCATCAGACTTGTGTGTGTACTTTTTCAATCGTCAGCAGCGTGCCAATAGCATCTGTGTGTACAAGGACGAGGACAACAAGCGTCCCTATATAGAGCAATATGGTGAGCGTGCAAAAAATGCCATTATGGTCATCACTACCATACCCGACACACTTTGTGATGCCTACGTGCAACAGCATCCGGAACTGAAGAAAGAGCGTCACCACATTGAGGGTTATGTCTATGACGAGAACAATAAACCACTG
Source organism: Prevotella sp. (assembly GCA_017554385.1). GTDB lineage: Bacteria > Bacteroidota > Bacteroidia > Bacteroidales > Bacteroidaceae > Prevotella. The sequence continues at coordinate 13,782 of JAFZIL010000094.1, forward strand.
GCCGACACCTGGGTGCAGGTCAAAGACAAAGGCATGGGTGCCGCCACTGATTCTGTAGGCTATTTCTCTATCTGGCTGCCCCAAACGGATGTTGAACTGAAGGCCAGTCATATCGGCTATGTTACCTGTGTAGTTAAGACCATTAAGCCGATGCTTACCATCCAGCTGAGGTCAGCAACAACGCTTAGAGAGGTCAAGGTGCGTGGTAAGCGCAACAGAGACTCTCTTGGGGCGAAAGCCATACCCATAAAGGAAATCAACATAAAGGATTACAAAGGGATTTACGACGAATAGTTATTCTCTGCTTAGGGTTTAGCGCGCATTCCCAACTTGGGAACAAAACGTTCCCAGCGTGGGAATAAGACGTTCCCAGCGTGGGAATAAGACGTTCCCAGTGTGGGAATAATGCTTAGTCTTGGCAGTTATTCCATAAATGTGGCATGCAGATTGAAAAAATCCTTCATTTTTGAAAGATATTCGCAGGAAAATGACTATCTTTACCGCGGAATAACTTAAAACCTATTGTCGTTGTAATTTTAGAAAAGAAAATATGGGAAAGTTTACATTGATGGCATTGCCATACGCACCGGATGCTTTGGAGCCGGTGATTAGTAAGGAGACTATTGCTTTTCATCACGGAAAGCATTTGGCTGGGTATGTGAATAACCTGAATGGGCTAGCCTCACCCCCTAACCCCTCTCCAAAGGGCGAGGGGAGTCTTGGAGAGCTGGAGGCGCTGAAAGAGATGGTTCTTCATAGTGAGGGTGCTATTTTGAACAATGCGGGGCAGATATTGAATCATGAGTTGTACTTTGGGCAGTTTACGGGTGAGTCGACGCAATCGACTCCTAAAGGACGGATCAATGATGCGATTGTGAGGGATTTTGGATCGTTCGAGGCCTTTAAGGAGGAGTTCGTGAAGAAGGGGGCTACGCTGTTTGGCTCAGGCTGGGTATGGCTGTCGGCTGATAAGGACGGGAAACTGGTGATAACTCAGGAGCCTAATGCTGCCAATCCTATCCAGAAGGGCCTGAAACCATTGCTGACCTTCGATGTTTGGGAGCATGCGTACTATCTGGACTACCAGAACCGACGTCCTGATCATTTGGCTGCGTTGTGGCAGATTATTGATTGGGAGGTCATCGAAAGCAGGCTTTCGAAGTGAAGAGTGAAGGATGAAGGATGACGATAGTCAACCAGTAGTATGTGAATGAGGTGTATGAGTAGAACGGATTCTAAGGAACAAAATACAGAACTGCGCACGGCCTGGGACTTCGTGGAGCATACGGGACGCAGCATTTTCCTGACGGGAAAGGCCGGAACGGGAAAGACGACATTCCTGAAGACGGTGGTGGAGCGCAGCAGCAAGCGCAGCATTGTGGTGGCACCGACGGGTGTGGCGGCAATCAATGCGGGCGGCATGACAATCCACTCGTTCTTCCAGCTGCCGTTTTCTCCCTTTGTGCCCAATGCCCAGATTAAGAGCAAGTTCGACTTCGGTAAAGAGAAACGCAAGATTATCTCGTCGCTCGACCTGCTTATTATCGATGAGATTTCAATGGTTCGCAGCGACCTGCTCGATGCCATCGATAGCGTGTTGCGCCGTTTCCGCGACCACTACGAGCCCTTCGGCGGTGTGCAGCTGCTGATGATCGGTGACCTGCAACAGCTTACACCCGTGGTGACACCCGAAGACGAACGGATGCTGAAGCAATATTACGACACACCCTACTTCTTCGGCTCGAAGGCTCTGGCGCAGATTGACTACGTAACCATCCAACTGGAGAAGGTGTATCGACAACAGGACGACACCTTCCTCACCCTACTGAACCACATCCGCGAAGGACAGCCTACATCGGACGACCTCTCGCTGCTGAACGCTCGCTACCAGCCTGTGTTCATTCCCAAGCCCGAAGAAGGCTACATCCGCCTGACCACCCACAACCAGATAGCCAACAGCTACAACGAGTCGGAGCTACAGAAACTACCCGGGCGTGCCTTTACTTATCGTGCAAAGATTGAGGGGACGTTTCCAGAATACTCCTACCCCACCGCTGAGACGCTGATACTGAAAGTGGGCGCACAGGTGATGTTCGTAAAAAACGACCCGTCAGGCGAGCACCGCTATTATAATGGACGCATCGGACACGTGACCCTCGCAGAGGCAAACCGCCTGCTGGTCTACTGTCCCGGCGATGACGAAGCCATTGAGGTGGAGCCGTTGGAGTGGGAGAACGCACGCTACACGCTGAACGACGAGACGCGAGAAATAGAAACAGAGGTATTAGGCAAGTTTGCCCAGCTGCCGCTGCGCCTGGCGTGGGCCATTACCATCCATAAGAGTCAGGGACTTACCTTTGAGCGTGCCATCATCGATGCCAGCCTGTCGTTCGCTCCCGGTCAGGTTTACGTTGCCCTGAGCCGCTGTAAGACGCTCGAAGGTATGGTGCTTGCCTCGCGCATTCCGCTGCAGGCCATCATCAACGACGAACGCGTTGACGACTACATCTCACATCAGGAAGAAGCCGCCCAGCGAAGCATCGAACAGCTCCCCACGCTGAAGGACGAATACTACCGCTACCTGCTGATGGAACTCTTCGACTTCAAGGACATCCTTTATCGCGAAGAATATCTGGGACGGCTCATCAACGAGTTCTTCTACCGCAGCTATACCGACATTGCCGAACTGCACAAGCGGGCGCTGGAGGACTACAAGCAACAGGTTATTGCCGTAGCCGACAAATGGCGAGCCATGATGCAGCAGATGACCATCACCACATTGCACGAAGAGGCTTTCCTGGAGCGTGTGAAGCGCAGCGCGACCTATTTCGAGCAGACATTAAACGAACTATTGGCAAAGCCCTTGGCCTTAGTGCCCGATATCAAGTCGCAGAACAAGCTTGCTATGAAGCGACTCACGGAAAACTACGGCGACCTGCGGCAGGCCTGGCTCTCACGCCGATACTTGCTACAGAAGTTGTCAGAACAGACCTTCACCATTGCCTACTATCTGCGCCAGAAGCAACACTCGCTGCTTGACGCTATGGACGAACAGACACTTCATCAGAAGACAACGAAGGCTTCTGGCAAGGGAAAGAAGAAAAAGAAATAATTCTAAACTATTTTGATATGAACATTGGAGACAAGGCGCCCGAGATTCTGGGCAAGGACGAACAGGGACGAGACATCCGTCTGAGTGATTACAAAGGCCGCAAGCTGGTGTTGTACTTCTATCCGAAGGACAACACGAGTGGCTGTACGGCTGAGGCTTGCAGTCTGCGCGACCATTATGGTGAGCTACAGGGAAAGGGCTACGAAGTGGTTGGCGTGAGCAAGGACTCGGCCGCTTCGCATGTGAAGTTCAAGGAGAAATACGAGTTACCGTTCCCACTAATCGCTGATGTGAACCATGAACTCTTAGAGGCGATGGGCGCTTGGGGCGAGAAGTCGATGTACGGCAAGAAGACGATGGGTACCATCCGTACCACCTTCGTCATCAACGAGGAGGGCGTCATCGAGCAGATCTTCGCTGGCAAGCAGGTGAAGACCAAGGAGCATGCCGAGCAGATTCTGATGCTGTAGATGAAATACGACGAACTCCGTAGGCTCTCCCCTCCCTTGTAGGGGAGGGGCAGGACTTGAATTACTGGTAAATCACAAAGTCACGAAGTTTCACCCACGAGGTCGTGGTGGTATAAGTGGTCTGATAGGCACCGATGCTTAGCTTGGGAACGGTCACCTCTATGGGCGAGCCGGGCATGTTGCTCCAGGAAAGGCCGTCACTGCTGGTTCGGGCGAAGAGCTGATTGCCACGACGTTCGAACTGCAAGTAGGGGTCAAAATCGTAGCCTTTGTAGTTGGGCCACTGCGGACGGCCGTGTGGACTAAGGACAGTCAACATGTTGCCACAGTTGTAGAGCGGGAAAGCGCCAAGCTGGATGAATTGAGAATTGAGAATCGAGAATTGAGAATTGGAGATGAGGATGCCACCTTCGTTGTAGCCTTTCACGCTGTGAGTCGAAAGACCTTCCATATCGGCTACACGGGCCATCACTACAAAATCGCCCTCCACCTCTTTATATATGACACCCCCATGCTGCAGCGGGTCGTCGTTGAACGCGGCAGTGGTAGCCGACAGCATGAACTCATCCTTTTGCTCGTAGACGGGCCTCATCTGGGGCGAGAGCACGAACTTGCTGTCAGGATCTATCTCCTCGAAGTCGTCGTCGCCGAGGGAGGGATGGTTTTCCGTACCTGTCGTTTTGTAGAGGAATTCCACCACCTCAGCTGACATAGACTGCGGATAAATGCCCAGGTAGTTGATATAGCCCATGAACTTGTTCGAGCCTGTGCCGTCGGCACCGATGGTGACATGGCCTTCGGGACGAAGCATGAGGAAGTTGTTCTGTTCCTGTAGCAGCTTTCCGTTCAGATAGACGCGTTCCATCCATCCGTCGAAGGTGATGGTCCAGAACTGCCACCTTCCCTCGCCTGCCTTGATGGAATCAGGAGCACCGCTGCTCTCGAACGAGCCGTTATGGTTAAGGAGTCCTGCCTGTGGGTCGGTGCCCAGACGGAACTCGGTAGTTGCGAGGTCGGCACGCGAGGTGGAGAGCGAAGCCACCGTAGAGACAGGTCCCACCTTGGTGCTCAACACCCAGGCAGCGATAGTGTAAGGTGCGTTGTAGCGGTAACACTGTGGCAAGGGTTTTTCGCTGACGAGTTGCTGCGTACCATTGAAGAAGAGTCCCCACCGGCCATCCTTCACACGGACACGGATGGGTTTGTTGGCCTTGAAGATCATGGAGGGGTAGCCTTCGCCACCGCAAGCCACTTCAGTCACGTCGAAGGGTTTTTCGGCACTCTTGAGACCGAGCATCTCGGCATTGAGCGTGATGACAGACGAGGGGATGTCTCTTTCGTCGGCCTCGACATCTTTCTTGTGCAGAGACTCATCCCCTACCCCACCCTGTGACTGAGGAGAGAGAGAGGGCAGTTCGGGTGCCTTCTGCCACACCTTGACGTTCCAGATGGCAGGCATGTGACCGTTCTTCTGGGTATCGGTGATAGTGATGCGCAGGAAGCGGGTAGTCTGTGGAGAGGGAGCTCGGTCAATCATTGGTGAGCCGGGCATGGTGTTCTGTGTGCGATCGGCATACATCGTCCAGGAGTTGCCGTCGAGCGAGGTCTCAATCTTATACTGGTAGAAGAAGGTGGCATACTCGAACTGCGTCCATACCTCAGTAAACATCATGGGTTTGCCAAGGTCTATCTGCAGCCACTCCTCGTGCAGCGTGCAGGGTCTGTCGCTGTCCCAGTTGCAACGACGTGCCTTCCACAGCGTGGCGTTGTTGTCATCAACGGCATAGTCAGGCTTGAACCATTCATCATAGTAGCTGGAGGCAGTCACCTTGGCTCCGAAAGCGAGGTTCTTGGGAAGGGAAGAGTGTAGAGTGAAGAGTGAAGAATTGGCTACCGCTACTCCTTTGGCGCTGTGGGTCGGCTTGATGGGATTGATGTTGCCGTCGGCATCGAAGGTCATCTCGTCGATGCATACCTGACGGTTGAAACCATGAACCGAGCGAGGCAGATTGTGGCGGTGGTAGACGATGTAGTAGCGACCATCCTCCATGAAGATGCTGTGGTGGCCTGGGCCGTGTACGGTCTGGTCGGCATTGGTCTCAAGGATGCAGCCCTTGTATTCGAACGGTCCCATTGGTCCTACAGTCGACGTGGCATACTGCACGCGATAGGTGTGGTCATGACAGGATCCGGAGGAATAGGTGAAGTAGTAGATGCCGTTACGTTTGAACACAAAGGGAGCCTCAAAGATATCCTTCAGCTCGGTGTTCGGAATGAGCCGTTTCTCAGAGAAGAACGTGTCGGCGGCAATGGGGAAAGGATTGTCTTCGCGCCAGAAGCGGGCTTCTTTGAATTCTTGTCTGGCAAGAAATTTTTCACTTTTTACTTTTCCATTTTCCCTTAGTTTCGCCACACCACATCCGAAGCCTTTATAGATGCCCCAGGTGGTGAAGTAGAGATATTCCGAACCATCATCGTCGCGGAAAAGTTGCGGGTCGAGAGTAATGACGTTATGAACATAACGGTCGGGAACCAACACGGCATCGTCTTTTCCGAGAATATTCTTCCAAGGGCCTATGGGCGAGTTGCTCTCACCAACAATGATATTGCAGGGCTCACAATAGAAGTAGCGAAAGCGGCCATCGGGCAGCTGTACCACGTCAGGAGCCCATACCACCTCGGTCGTGGGCCAGTTCATGACGATGTTCTGCCAGTTGACGAAGTCGTTGCTCACCCACACCTGTGCCGGACCGTAGCCGTTGCCTGTGCCGTCGGTAGTAGCGTAGAGGTAATAGGTATCGCCAAACTTCCGAATGGTGGGGTCGGCAAAGTAGCCGGGGACAAACGGGTTGCCCGCTCCGGGTGAGTTCCAACTGACTTTGTCGTCCTGTGCATGGACAGCAATGAAGGGAAGAGTGAATAGTAAGAAGGGAAAAAATCTTCGAAACATATAGATGCTACTTTACAATCATCTTGCGACCGCCAACGATGTTGATGCCTTTCTGCGGTGCTTTCAGTCGGCGTCCCTGAAGGTCGAAGACGGGAAGGGAATCGGCTGTCGACCCTACCCTATCAACCAGTAGCCCTTCACTTATGCCATCGGTATCAGGATTGGTATAGTCGATGCTACGCAAGCTAACCATCTCGCCTTCGCCGAGGGTGATGTTGAAGACAAAGGTGGCATTGGCATACTCGCGCGGGTTCTTACGGTAGCGCAATGCCTGCCGGATGATATAGGTCTTACCATTAGTGCAGCGACTTGGGTATTGTCCAAGGACGAAGGTCATCAGCGAGGGCAGGAACTCAGAGTAGAGATAGCCGTTGTCGTAGGGACAGACATTGCCCGAAGCATTGAACCAGTGGCCGTAGCCGTTGGCTGTACTGGCACTCTGAGCCAGCGAGCCGTCGGGATTGACGGCATAAAGCATGATGCGGCCGTTGGCGGGGCCTTGAGCCGACCATGTCTGCAGCTTCGAGGAGATGTTCGAAGGCTCCATCTGGAAGGCAGTGCCAAGAGAGGCGGCAGCCAGTCCGCTGATGGTAAGAACCGTTCCTTCATAGCTCGTAGTGCTGCGTGGGAAGGTGACATCGTAGGTGAAGGTGACATCACCGATGGTGCGTCCATCAAGCGTGGGCTGGGCATAAACCAGTGCCGTGCCTCCGATGTCGGTACCTTCGAGACTGAACTGATAGGGCCACATATCGTCCTTTTCAATCGTTTCGTCCCACTTATGGGTAATGTAGGTCTTCAGTGCAGGCGATACAACGAGCCAAAGCTGTTTGACGTTCTCGGGAACGGTAAAGGAGTAATCCTCGGTCTTCACACCGGTACCCTGACAGTAGACGCTGTCTTCAGAGAAATACTGTCGCGTGCCATCCTGCATCAATGCCACATAGCCCATACGGAAGCCGCGCGAGGCACGTGCGCCACCGTTGACATAGTGGCGGTTGTCGATTTTCGTATATTTGGAATCACCGTCAAAATACTCGCCAGGATCGGCATCGAGAAGGGCTGAGCCAACGTTGAGTCCCGTCAGATGGGTGGTCACCTGGGTACCGGGTTGCGGCACCTGCAAGGGGATGACATTGAAGCCCGTTCCCTGCGGACAGCTGGCCAAGGCCACCTGATAGGTGTTTGGGGAGTTGGTCGTTTCTTGCATCCCGTTCTCATCATCGTCTACCAGGACACAACGATACTCGAAGTCGCCGATGAACGCCTGACGATAGGGCACGCACACGTCGTAGTCCCACGTGGCACAACGGCAGGCATAATCGAAGTAGAGCCGGAACAGATCGCGTACGGAGAGCCCCTTCAGGGCCATCAGCGCCTGGTTGAAGTCGGAGGCGTTACCCCTGGTCTGTCCGGTCATGGGCTGGTTCCATACCTGGGCAACGGTGGTGATGTCGTTGTAGTGCTGGTTGATGAAATAGTGGAACCAGTAGCTCTGATAGCGTTGCCACTCATGGCTATAGGCATAGTTATAGGTATATCGGAAGGTGGGGTAGCTCTGCGAGAACATATACTCAGGGTATGACTGGTTGGCCTGCCACTGTGCGGTCTGCTCCCAGATGGCCTGGCCGTTGCCGCAAGCGAGGTGGAATCCGGTATTGTCGGTAGCAGACTCCTGATGTCCGCTGTGCTCGGCGTAGCACATATAGTGGAACGAGTGGCCCACCTCATGGGCTACGCTGTGACCCACGGGCTTACAGGTAGCCGGATTAAGCCAGAGGGCGCTGATCTGATAGTCATAGCCACCACCATAGCAGGTCCAGGTAGTGGTGTGGTTCATCAGCACCATCACCTTGTACTTGGAGAGGTTGGATGTCTGGGGATTGACGAAGCCCAGCTGGTTAATCTCAAGGTCGTAGAAGGCCTCACACTTCTGCAGCAGGTCGTCGATGTCGACATAATAGAAGTCGCTCTTCGACAGTTGCTTCGGGTTCTTCGTATAGTACTTGTCCCAGAAGATGATGACATTGTCGCTCTCGACAGAACGTGTCTTGGACCATGTGTACTTGCCGTCTGGGTCGCTTTCCTTATAAAGCAGGGTGTCGGTGCGCTGCTGACGCCATTCATAGGGGATATACACCGTCTTCTGTGCAAGCATGCAGGCTGTGAAAGCACAGACAAGAGTTGCTAAGGTTAAGAATCGTTTCATACTGTAATTATAGTTTAGATTTTACATTCGTGACTATTTGCGGCCTACCACCAGCTATTGTTAATAGTGAAATTCACTTTGACATTGACTTTCAGGAGGGTGCCGTCATGCGGATACTGATACTGCATGGCGACAGTATGGGCATCGTCCCAGCAGTTTTCCTTATAGAGGCCGCAGTTCCAGTTCCACAGATCTTGGAACACCTCGATATAGACATGACCGTCGGGATAGTAGCCGGGATTGTCTTCGCCATTGAACCAGCCCCCGAAGACGCCGTTGGTGTGGTTCTCGCCCTCGCTGCCATCGGTGTTCAGCGGCACGATGGTGATGTTGGGCTCTTGCAGGTCGCTCTCGCTGATGCCCATCAGCTGCAGCACTTTCTGCTTGCTCACCTTCACCTTATTGCTCTGGTTGTAGCCCTTGCTCCAGTCCATCGTGACGTTGACGGTAACGGTTCCGCAGACTTTGTCATTGGTGACGGGCGTCTCGTCGGGTTCGGGAATGGCAGCAATGAGATAAGACATGTGGACGAGGCGGTTTTGCAACCAGTTATGCATCTTCTGGAGTTCGGTTTCAAAACTTTTGCCTTTGATGGGCCAACGCTTGAACTCTCGGTCAATTGCTCCTGACAGCCTCATCTCGTCGACATACTTCATGCACTCGTCCCAAGCATGTGTGAGGATGGAGTCCTTGACGGCAGCCCATTGTTCCTTATAAGCCATAACGAACTCGCGGCAGGCGAAGAGGTCGGTGAAGAACTGCGGCACGTAGCTGTAGTTGCCGTTGCGCTTCAAAGGGTTGGTACCCATCACGGTTTCACGGAAGTCGGCAAAGAAGTCATGACCGGTGTACATGTTGCCCCAGTCGAAGTCATAGCCGGCATCGAAGTCCCATAGCGGTCCCATCACCCACGGCCCGTCGCCGTCCTTATGCATGAAGACGGAGCGGGGTGCCGAGAGCTCTACATTATAGACAAACTCTTGTATCTGCAGGTACTTGATGAAGGAGGGGATGTCGAGTAGCTGCTTCGCCTGTTCGTAATCCTTGCTTTTGATGGCCTGTTCGAGCTCGGCCAGGACTAAACGTACACTGTCTACGGTATTGTCGGTGAAAGCCTCGTCGGAGGGATATTTCACGCAGACGGGCATGTGATAGACATCGCTCCAGAAGTTGTCGGTAGCATGGGGCTGCTCGGCAGGACCGTCATCGACATCGAGCGAGATCAGTATGCCGCGCTCGTCGCTCACGTTTACGCGGTTCTTGTTCTGCTGAATCTGTTCGGTAAGCTGATACAGACCCTTATAGTCACCGTTGAGAAACAACTCTAAATAGCGGGCATGGTTGGTATAGGGCAGACCGAGCCACTCGCCCATCTCAAACACAAAGGTGTTCATTATGTCGGTCACATCGCGGTAGTTAGCCAGCAGCACCCAGCTTCTGGCCTTGTCCAACCCTAACATCTTATGCTTCTGGTCGAGCCTGAAGCGATAGGGCTTCTTATCGTACCAGAGGAACGTAGAGTTGCCACGTCCACGAATGCCAGCGTTGGCCGAGAAATTGCTGAAGGAGCCCTGGGCGTTCAGGGCGATATGACAGTCAATATAGGTATCGCGCGAGGTCACGTCGCTACCGTCGATAGTATTGATAAAGAGCTGAAAGACCTTGTAGCGGTCTTTACTCTCGAAAGCAGGCTCATTCTCGAAAGTCAGGCTGTCGATGTAGTCAATGCTGAAGGGAACGGTCATGCCACCCGTGACGTTGAACAGCAAGTCCTTCAGGTCGCTGCTCACGGTGATGTCGACAATACTGTCGGTTACCACAGGAATGTTCCATTGTCCTCCTTGCTGGTTCATGTAGACATGAGCACGCCGCTGGGCATAGGATGACACGCAGACAATGGCCGACAATAGAATAGCTATAGTAAGTAGTCGTTTCATGTTGCAAAAGTACATATTTTTTTTATAACCAATGAGAAATATCGTCCAAAAATCGCCGAAAAAAGTGTTACTAATGGTCATTTGGACGATTTTTCATATTCTTTAGACAATATTATCATGGAATGAAGGAAAAATAATGTACCTTTGTAGCACTAAAACTAAGCGTTATCATGAACAATATGAAAAAAATGGTGGTAGCAGTCATCATGGCTCTACTGGTGCATGCCAATGCGTCGGCTATTAACTATCGCAGTATTGTCAATGTAGAGGAGCAAAAGGTGGAGGTGCCCGTAGGCAATGCTCCCCGACTGCCCTACCAGCTTTGGGTGACGTATGCCGACGGTAAGGGCGAGTATCGTCAGGTAAGGTGGATGAACTCGTCGGAGGCCACGGAACAGGCCGAGGCCAACCCTGCCATCAATCCTGTGGGTACTGTCTATAAGGTACGCGGCTTTATCATAGGCGATAACACAACACCCAACGGCTATCCAGTATGGGCAGAGGTAAAGGTGATCGAAGGTGGATATATGATTCCTTCGAACGTTCCCGTGGCAGAGACGTTACCCTTAGATGCGGTGAGCATTGACGGGGAGAACCGGTTGACATGGAACCGCGACCTCGACATTGACCAGCTCATCAGCCTGCCCGTGAAACAGCAGCTCTATAACTACCGCGACACCTATGGTCTCTCTACGGAGGGCTATCCAGAGTCCGACGGATGGGACTCGCCCACGACCAAGTTGAAGGGTCACGGCTCGGGTCACTATATGTCAGCCCTGGCCTTCGCCTTTGCCAGCTGTCAGGATGCTGCCAAGAAGGAAATACTCCGTAACAACATCATAACAATGGTCGACGAACTGCGCAGGTGTCAGGAGCTGACGTTTGTATGGAACGAACAACTGGGACGCTATTGGGAAGCCCGCGACTTCGCCCCAGAGGAGGAGCTGAAGGAGATGAAAGGCACCTGGGCCGACTTCGACCGCTACAAGCAGGAATGCCGGAAATACGGCTACGGCTATCTGAACGCCATTCCTGCCCAACATTGTGTTCTTATTGAGAAGTACGCACCTTATAACAACGAAAGTGGAGTATGGGCACCCTATTACTCCGTACACAAACAGCTGGCTGGTCTTATCGACATCGCCACCTACATCGACGACAAGGCAACGGCAGAGAAGGCCATGCTCATCGCCAAGGACATGGGTCTCTGGGTTTGGAACCGTCTGCGCTACCGCACCTATGTGAAGAGCAACGGCCGTCAGGACGAGCGACGTGCCAAGCCCGGTAACCGCTACGAGATGTGGAACATGTACATTGCCGGTGAGGTAGGCGGCATGGCCGAGTCGTTGGCACGCCTGTCAGAGATGACGGGAACAGCCGAGGAGAGAGCCCATCTACTGGAGGCCGCCAACTTTTTTGACAGCCCCGCCTTCTTCGACCCGCTGGCCAAGAACGTGGATGCCATCCGTACACGTCACGCCAACCAGCACATACCGATGGTGACAGGTGCCCTGCGCTCGTTCCGTGGCAACAACAACCCCTACTACTACAACCTGGCACAGAACTTCTGGACGATGATTCAGGGTCGTTATCGCTATGCCATGGGCGGCGTAGGCAATGGCGAGATGTTCCGCCAGCCTTACTCGCAGATTACTTCCATGTGTACCAACGTCACCAGCTGGGGAGGACGCGAGCTGCATCCGGAGCCTACCATCAACGAGACCTGCTGTGCCTATAACCTGGCCAAGCTCACCAAGGACCTGAACTGCTTCAATCCCGACGATGCGAAATACATGGACTACTACGAGCGGGTGCTCTATAACCAGATTGTAGGCTCAGTAAATCCCCGCCAATATCAGACTACCTACCAGTACGCCGTAGGCCTCGATGCCTCGAAGCCCTGGGGCAACGAGACACCACAGGCCACATGCTGTGGAGGTACAGGTGTGGAGAACCATGTGAAATACCAGGAGGCGGCCTATTTCGTCAACGACAATACCTTGTGGATAGGACTTTATATTCCTACTACCGCTCATTGGGAGAAAAAAGGTGTGATGCTGAAGCAGGAATGCCAATGGCCAGCAGAGCGTTCGGTCATCCGCATCGCCAAAGGGAAGGGTCAATTCGCCATGAAGTTGCGCGTGCCTTATTGGGCTACTGAAGGCTTCGACGTGAAGCTTAATGGCAAAAGCATTTCAAAGACCTACCAGCCATCGAGCTACGTGGAAATTCCTGCCCGCCAGTGGACAAAGAAAGACGTGGTCGAGGTGGTGATGCCCTTCACCAAGCACCTTGACTTCGGCCCAGATAAGATGAACACCGCACCTGCTAACAAGAAAGATGGCAAGACGGAATATGCCCCAATGTGGGCTGGCACGTTCATGTATGGTCCGCTTGTCATGGCCGCCACGGGCATCAAGAGCTGGGACGAGGCCACCGTCGACGTCGCCCCTGACCTGAGCGACATCACCACCGTCCCCATCTCCGATTACCTCCAAAGTATGAATGCTACTGCGGTAGAAAGCTTTAAACTCTACACTCTAAACTCTACACTCAACTTCATTCCCGACTACGACGGCGACAAGCACCTCACGCATTATTTCCGCATCAACATCCCTGCAGACCCCAGCATCGCCACTAACAGTGTGGTCGACGGTTCTGCCGTCGACAAGTCCGAACTCCGCGAACTTATCCTCATCGCCAAGAGCCGCAGCGAGGAGCAACAGGTATGGAACACCCTGACGGTGAAAGTGCCGGAGTATGCGCCCTGGGCCGCCCACGGCTTCGCCCGTATGAAGCAGCAATATGCCGAGGCACTGCCATTCATGGATGCTCCCGCTGACCGCTATACACAGGAGGAGATAGACCATGTGGCCTCTGCCCTGAACGCCGTCATCAATACCATGCGGCCCGGCAACCTTCCAGAGCTGGAAGACTTGGACCAGCTGCAACTGTTGCTTGAAAAGGCCAAGCTGCTTCCCGATGATGACGATAAGGCCAACCGCGCCATCAGCTATGCCGGCATGGTCATCCGCTACGTCAGCGACGGCAGCGGCACCAAGGACATGATAGAACGTGCCACCCGACAGTTAAAGGAAGTGCTTGAGTAACGAAAAGAACGAGAAGATGAGATACGCACAATACATACTAGCAGGCCTGCTGCTCATGGCAACTGCCAGCACCAAGGCAAAGGAATACAAGACCACCTCGCCAAACGGCAGGATTACGGTCACTGTGGGCGAAGATGTCGAGATGTGGCTTGACATGAAACTGGACGGGAAGACCGTTGTAGAGGTGCCACAGTTAGACATGGCCAACAAGACCTATGGCATCCGTTCGGTCAAGAAGTCAGAGCTTCACGAAGATATCATCGCCCCATTCTACCGTCAGCCACGTTTCAAGGCTGAAGCCCGCCAGCTCGACCTGAAACTGAAGAACGGCTTCGGCCTGCAGGTACGAGCCTACAACGAGGGCGTGGCCTACCGTTTCTATACGACCAACAAGGGCGAAACCGTTATCGACAACGAGATAGCCGTCTTCCAGTTCCGTAACCATCAGAAAGCGTGGCTCAGCTATTCCACCAACAACGAAAAGCCTTTCGCAATGGCTTTCCAGAACGTCTATCATGAGACGAAACTGAGTGAAGCTGAGCAAAAAATGGCATTCCTGCCAGCGACGGTACAGGTGGACAACGTAAAAGTGACCATCCTTGAGAGCGACCTGCGCAGCTATCCCGGCATGTTTCTCAAGGCCGACGGAGACATGCTCTGCGCCTATCATGCGCCCTACCCCAAGAGAATGGACTACTATCGTTGGCGCAGCATGAGCCACGTGGTTGAAACGGAGGATTTCATTGCAAAATCAACAGGACCGCGAACCTACCCCTGGCGCATCATGGCCATCACTGAAAATGACTGTGATATGCCCGTCAACAACCTTGTCTATGCCCTCGCCACCCCTAACCAGATTGGCAACACCTCATGGATACACCCCGGTAAGGTGGCGTGGGACTGGTGGAACGACTGGAACCTGCGGAGCGTCAGCTTCGAGGCAGGCATCAACACAGACACCTATTTATATTATATAGACTTTGCGGCAAAGAACAACATTCCCTACGTGGTGCTCGACGAGGGATGGTACGACTCTAACAAAGGCGACCTCATGAACACCATTGCCGCTATCGACCTGCCCAAACTCATCGCTTACGGACAGGAAAAGGGCGTCGGCATCGTACTATGGACAGTCTTCAACGTGCTCGACGAACATCTGTCAGAGGCCTGCGAGAAATACGCCACTATGGGCGTGAAGGGATTCAAGGTCGACTTCTTGGACCGCAACGACCAGACAGCGGTCGAGATGGCCGAGCGCATCGCAAAGACCTGTGCCCAGCACAAGCTCTTCCTTGACTATCACGGCTTCTATGCCCCGACAGGCATGAGCCGCACCTACCCGAACATTCTAAACTACGAGGGTGTCTTCGGTATGGAGGAGTGCCGTTGGGCAAAGAAGACTACCGACATGCCACGCTACGACGTCACCTTCCCCTTCATCCGAATGATGGCCGGACAGGTAGACTTCACACCAGGTGCGATGCGCAACGGAACGAAGGAGAACTGGGTGGAGTGCTACCAGAACCCCGTATCGATGGGCACGCGCTGCCATCAGGCCGCCTGCTACGTCATCCACGACTCGCCCTTCACGATGCTCTGCGATGCACCCACGAATTACGAACGCGAGCCTGAATATACGAAATTCATTGCTTCTATCCCCGATGAATGGGACGAGACCCGTGTGCTACAGGGCGAGATAGGAAAATATATCGTCACCGCCCGCCGCAAGGGCAACATCTGGTATGTGGGTGGACAGACCAACTGGGACTCACGCACCATACAACTGCCGCTTCATTTCCTTGGTGAAGGCTCCTACATCACCAAAATGCTTACAGACGGTATCAATGCCAACCACAATGCCGAGGATTATCTCTTAGACACGCAATTCCACCACAACAGAGAGACGCTGACCATCAAGATGGCCAGTGGAGGAGGTTTCGTATTTAAAATTGAAGAATTGAAAAATTAAAAAATTACCAATATGAAAAAGCTGTTATTATCATTCTTTATTGTGCATTGTGCATTATGCATTGTGCATTGTGAACAAGCTGTAGCGCAAAAGGGCTACCCCATCAGCCCCGTGCCCTTCACCGCAGTAAAAGTAACTCCCGGCACGTTCTGGGGACAGCGTCTGCAGGCCAGCCGCGAGGTGACCATCCCCCTCGCCTTCTCGAAGTGCGAGAGCGAGGGCCGATACAAGAACTTCGACAACGCTGCTGCCCATCTGAAGGACCCGTCGAAAGTGTTCAAGGTGAACGGCGTGGGCTACTCCTTCGACGACACCGACCCCTACAAGACCCTTGAGGGTGCCGCCTATATCCTGCAGACCTATCCTGACAAGAAACTCGAGGCCTACTGCGACTCCGTCATCGACATCATCGGTAGTGCACAGGAGCCCGACGGCTACCTCTACACCGCCCGTACGCAGAACCCCAACGACCCACACCACTGGGCTGGCAATCGTCGATGGGTGAAGGAGGAAGACCTCTCGCACGAGCTCTACAACCTCGGCCACATGGTAGAGGGTGCAGTGGCCTACTGGCAGGCTACCGGCAAGCGGAAGTTCCTCGACATCGCATGCCGCTATGCCGACGTGGCCTGCAAGGAGGTAGGTCCCACCCCTGGTCAGATGTGTGTGGTGCCCGGTCACCAAATTGCTGAGATGGCCATGGCCCGTCTCTACCTGGCTACCGGACAGCAGCGCTATCTTGACTTTGCCAAGTTCCTGCTCGACTATCGCGGAAAGACCGAGATCAAGAACGATTATAGCCAAAGCCACAAACCCGTCATAGAGCAGGACGAGGCCGTAGGCCATGCCGTCCGCGCCGCCTATATGTATGCAGGTATGGCTGACGTAGCTGCGCTGACTGGCGACGAGAGTTACATCAAGGCCATCGACAACATCTGGGACAACATCGTCACGAAGAAGCTGTACGTCACAGGAGGCATTGGAGCCACAGCTTCAGGTGAGGCCTTCGGTAAGAATTATGAGTTACCCAACATGAGCGCCTACTGTGAGACCTGTGCCGCTATCGGCAATGTATACGTCAACTACCGTCTGTTCCTGCTCCACGGTGAGTCTAAGTACTACGACGTGCTGGAGCGCACACTCTACAACGGTCTGATCTCTGGCGTCTCACTCCAAGGTAACGGATTCTTCTACCCCAACCCATTGGAGTCTATGGGCCAGCACCAGCGTCAGGCTTGGTTCGGCTGCGCCTGCTGCCCTTCGAACATCTGCCGCTTCATCCCCTCACTGCCCGGCTACGTCTATGCTGTGGATGAGGGAGTGAAAGGGAGTGAAAGAGACAATACTCCTGCTGTTTATGTGAACCTTTTCCTCTCTAATAAGAGCACGCTGAAGGTTGGCAACAAGCAGGTTGGCCTGACCCAACAGACCAACTACCCATGGGATGGCGACATCCTGCTGACCGTCGACAAAAACGCTGCCGGACAGTTCTCCCTGAAAATCCGCGTCCCCGGCTGGATCAAAGGTCACCCCGTTCCCTCCGACCTCTATACCTATACCGACAACAAGCGCCTCGCTTACACCATCACCGTGAATGGCAGTGTGGTCGGCAATATTGTTGCCGACGGCTATTACACCATCAACCGCAAGTGGAAGAAAGGTGACAAGGTGCAGATCCACTTCGACATGGAGCCTCGTACCGTCCGTGCCAACAATAAGGTAGAGGCCGATCGTGGCATGGTTTCCATCGAGCGCGGACCGCTGGTTTACTGCGCCGAGCATCCCGACAACAACTTTGACATCATGAGTGCCCTGGTGAACCAGGAACCGCAGTTCTGCCTCGGCGACGGCCAGGTGGTTGGCACCCCCATCAAGACACTCACCACCGATGCCCAGACCCTGAACTTCAACAAGCAGGGTAAGCTCGAAACAAAAGACCAGACACTCACGTTGATTCCCTATTATGCATGGTGTCATCGCGGCAGCGGCAAGATGCGCGTCTGGTTGCCACAGGATCTCAAAGCAACCAACCCCTCACAGCCCGCAACACTGGCATCGGAAAGCAAGGTGAGCGCCTCGATGGATCGTCTGCCTGCCCTCTCAGCCATCAACGACCGTTTGATACCGAAGGACGAGAACGACCGCTCTGTTCCCTACACCCACTGGTGGCCGAAGAAGGCTGCCACTGAGTGGCTCGGCTACGAGTTCCTGAAGGAATGTACCGTTCAGAGCTGCACCGTCTACTGGTACGACGATGGACCTTGGGGTGGCTGCCGCGTACCAAAATCGTGGCGCATCCTCTATCAGGACGCTCAAGGACAATGGAAGCCCGTCAGCGGTGCCGACCGCTATCCTACCGACAAGGGAAGTGCCTGCACTGTCAACTTTGACCCAGTAAGCACTAAAGCATTACGACTGGAAGTTGAATTGCCCGTAGACAATTCAGCCGGTGTGTTTGAATGGATAGTAAGATGACCTAAAACATTTCAGGTCATTCATTAGGTAACAACCTTCTACCGTAAGGGCAGCGACATCACGAATCGCGCACCAGCAGTATAATCGGTGTCAAGCGTGATGTCGCCGTTCATATGACGGGCCATAGAACGGGCGATGGAAAGACCGATGCCGGTACCATCCGTATACTCGTCGAGCTGTACAAACTCAGTGAAAATATTCTCGGCCTGCTCGGGCGGGATGCCAATACCGGTATCCTCAACCACAAAGGCCACCTCATCATTATCCACATTGACGCTGAGAACAACTTGCGCCTTCTCATGCTCGTCGTGATGGGTCTTGAAGGCCAAGGGGTGGGTGAACTTCATGGCATTGTCGAGTAACAGTGCCAAAGACTTGACGGCCGACTTCCTATTGGTGACAAAGGATATAGACTCGGCTTCTGACGCTACTTGCAACTGGAACACAAGATGGTCGGCTTTCTGGATGCCACTCTTGTCGATGGCCTGGGTAGCCACCTCGGCAGGACTTACCTTATCGCAGCACTCGATGGCGGCATCACTGTTTACCAGGCTCAAGTCGAGCATCTTATCCACCAGCTTAGTAATGCGCTCGCTATTCTCCACAATCTTATGGCTAATAGACTGCAACTCGTCGTAATCGATTTCGATACCAGGCGTAGTGAGCACCTGACTGAACCCTGAAAGCACATTGAGCGGTGTGCGCACCTCGTGAGAAATCTGCCGGATAAACTTCGCCTTCATGCGTGACGACTCCTCGGCACGCTCATTGGCCAACTTGAGCTGATGGTTCTTAGCGTTTAGCTTATTGTAAGCCTTCCGGCGCTGCCTGCTGTAGATATGGAAGAAGAAGATGATGATGACCATCACGATGACGACAGTGATTAGACGCAGATGAGAGATCTTGGCACGCTGTTCAGCAATCTGACGTTCCTTGCCCTCGGTGTCGTAGATCGTCGACAGCAGGTCGGCATCGATGATCTTCTGACGTACAAGTGCCGTATCGTAATATTCGGCCACCACATTGGCTATGTAGAGGGCTGTATCCCGGTGACCCGCCAGCAGGTTTGCCCGATATTTGGGTAACATGTAGCGGCCAATGTTCTCAAGGTCGCACTTATAGCCGCTCTCAAGCAAGAAGCGGTCAAGCTGGGTGTAGTTTTGAGCAGCTTCTTCATAACGGTGCGACTCCAACAGGTATTCACAACTGTTGATGATGCTTCCCAGATTCTTAGCCAATTGGGTGGACATGTATTCACCGAAAGCCCGCTCAGCATCGTCATTACGACCCTGGGCATGAGCCAACAGCGCCTTGCTGTAGTTGATTTCAGCCTTCATCTCGTCTACGAACACAGAATCTCGGCGAGGATGATTGTCTGCCTCAACATACAATGAGTCTTGACGCTGTATCCATGGTGCGGCCTCGTCGTATCGACGGGTATGGATATAGGCTCTGGCGATGGCGTTCATCGTTTTCTGGCACTCCAACAGATCCAATGGATCGTTATTGACAGACAGGCGGACCTTCATGCTCTGCAGCGACTTCTCGAAGCTCTTGGCAGCCGCAGCAGCCTGATCCAGATACAGCTGACTCTCGCCAATCATCTGGGCGATGTCGTGATGATCCACAAAAGCGCTGTAGCCGGCAGCCTTCAGCTTGCGGTCGGCACTATATGCCTCGTGCAGGGCACGGTCATAGCGTCTCATGTCACACAGCAGGCGCACATAGTCCTTTGACGAATAGATAAACGATTCGATGTCGGCCTGACAGGTGAGGTCTTTCGCATCGATATTGGCGAGCTTATAATATAAGTTCAGTGCACTACGATGCTGACCCATCAGGTTATAGGCCACCGTGCTATAGAAGATAGCTCTTACCTGCGATAGTTCACCATTGCGCTCAAGGCTATCTGTTACGGCGAGCAGCCGTGGGAAGTCGCGTGTGTCACCAATGACGGAGACAATGGAGTCTGCGCTGTTATAGCCGTCGTCATCTGCAGCTAAGGAGCGTTGATGCTTTGCACAACTGGCCACAACAATCACTGCCAACACCATGACAAGCAGCATCATCGCTGCCCTTGAAAACAATCGTCTGATTGGTTTTTCCATTGTATCCTTGCAAGTTGGTTGATTAATTTCGTTTGCAAAGGTACAAAGAAATTAGATGATGGGTGATAACTCCCTATTAAACTGTGTTAAACATACACGGATTTAACACCCAAATCAAGAAAAAATCATTTCTTCCAGAAACAGGAGGTGATGTCCTCGAACTCGCCCTGATTGTTCCGACGGTAGAGGCGCTGGTTGGTGGTGGGCTGTTTCAGGGGGCCGAGATGCTTGATGAAGGGGCCGATCTTGATGTAGTCGAAGTCCTTCTTCACGATGCCGGAGGGCACACGTATGCGTCCGCTGTACCAGGCGACCTTCATCGCGGGATATTCCTCATGGATATACTGCGCCAGCAGGTTGACACCCCTCGGGTCGGCATCGCCGCCCATGAAGGAGATGCAGGTGATCTCGGAGCCGTATTTTGCGACAAAGACATCAATAGCGTCATTATCTAGGGGAAGACCCACGTCTTCCCAAAGATAACGGCTATGACAACCCGGACAGTGACACGGGCAATTACTGATGTTAATTGCCAGTGTCACCTCGTCGGGAATCTCCTGAAAAACAATACCTGTATTGACGTACTTCAGCATAATTCCTAATCTAAATGAGGAATGAGGAATTTCTCATTTTTCATTTTTCATTTCTCATTTCTCATTTCTCTTTTTGAGATATTACGCATGGGCGTAATATCTCCTGGCTGCCTCCTCCTGACGTGCCTGCGAGAAGTTGGAGACGCGCTTCAGGTAGCCGATGATGCGGGTCATATAGTCCACGTTCTTAGAATGGCAGTGCGGACACTCATGCAGATAGCGCTTGTCGATAGTTCCACACTCATTGCACACGGTGTTGGGGATATTGAACGTGAAGTAGTTACAGCCTTCCTGCGCTGCCACCTTCAGCAGCTGCAGGTACTGCTGCTTCGACAGGTGCTCTTCCAGGTTCATGTGCAGGGCCGAGCCGCCTGTCAGGTGCTCGATATAGGGAGCACCGTGGAGCTTGAACTTGTCGATAACGGAGAGCGAGTCATCCTCGACAACATAGAAATAGGAGTTGTAGCAGTCGCGGGGCACGAAGTAGCCGTCCTCACGGTCCCACTTGGCATGCTTCACGCCGACGTTCTCAGCGGGAATCATCTCGCAGTTGAACATCACGTCCTTCGTGCGATACTGCCTGTTGTACTTCTCAATGAGACCCAGGATGCCCTGAACGAAGTGCAGGTAGTCGTCGTTGGGCGTAATCTTCAGGCCCATGAACTCGGCAGCCTCCACCAGTCCATTGATGCCGATGGTTAGATACTGGCGACTGATGTTGATATAGCCGGCATCGAACAGCGGCAGCATACCGTGGCTCTGCAGTTCCTTCAGGTTCTCGTTGTAAGCCAGCTGCACCTTGTGGCAGAGGTCAATGACCTCGCCCAGATACTCCAGATAGTCAATTTTGTGGTTCACGGCATACTGTATGCAACGATTCAGGTTGATAGTGAGCACCGACTTCGAACCTGTCGACACACCACCGGCACCAAGCGTGTAGCTAAAGCCGTTGTCGGTAATCTCGTTGCGCAGACGACAGCACGAGCTGAGTGAGTCGGCATTGTCGCTCATGTAGGTGAAGAACGAGTGACCCTCGGAGTACATCTCTGCGGTGAACTCGCCCCACTCCTTGTCCTTGCACTCGCCGTTCTCGTCGACAAGCAGGGCCATCGTCTCCACGGGGAAGGTGAGCAAGGTCTTCGTACGCTCATTGTTGAACCACTTCATAAAGCGCTTCTGCAGCCAGCTGAGACCTTCCCAGTCGGGCTTCGAGCCGTCGGGGAAGTAGAACTCGCCGAAGATGCTCTCGAAGTAGTAGCGGTCGTAGTAGGCCACGTTCCAGAACACAGCCTGGTAGTTACGGGCACCTGTCGGCTGGTTGAGCGAATAGACAATCTGCTCGAAATAGTCGGTGATGACCTTGTCGAGCGTACGGTGCTTCAGCGAGAGGTCTACCACCTCGTCGGCACGCTGGTAGTAGTCCAGTCCGTACTCCTTACCGATGAAGTAGTTCATATACATCAGGAACTCGGGTGTGGCACAGGCACCACTGAGCATCGAGCTGACCATGAACACCATGTTGACGAAGCCACCGCAGTAGCTGCGCAGGTTGGTGGGAGCCGTGGAGTTGCCACCGATAGAGGCCGTACCACCGATGAGCCACGGGTACATCGTGATGGATGCACAGTAGTTGGCCAGCGATGTCTCGTCGTTCTTATAGATAAAGTGGTGCGTCAACTTGTCGATGTACTCGTCGGCCAGCTGCTTGCCGTACATCTTCTTGATACGGTCGGTGAGCAGACGACGGTTCAGACGGATGAAGTTCGACTTGGGCAGCTCACCGATGAGCGTGGCGATGTTCTTGTGCTCCACGTTGGCGTTGGCGTCGTACTTCGATCCGGTAGCGGCATTCACACTCTCCATGTACTCAGAAAGGAACACCATCTTCTCCAAGGTCTCACGATCCTCGGTGTGTTGCTGGCGATAGAGCATGAACGACTTGGCCACCTTGTAGAACCCCTCGCGCATCAGTGCCTCCTCAACCTGATTTTGGATGTCCTCGACCTTGATATCGTCGTGCATGTCCAGATGGCTAAGGATCTTCGACAGCGTACCCAGGTCGGTTGGTTCGTCAACACTCTCGAATGCCTTGACGATGGCATTCATGATTTTGTCTAACGAGAAACGGTCTTTCGAGCCGTCACGTTTGGTAATGGTAAAGTTCTTAATTTCCATTTTATAGTTCTGATTCTTAATCGTTTGCTTCTTCCTTTCTCATGTAAAAGTTTTCCATTTTGGAAAACTTTTTTCTTTTCGCCTTCCAAAAAGTTTCCCGTTTTGGATAAGCGAATCGGGTGCAAAGTTACAAAAATTATCCGAAACGAGCATCATAATCGAGCAGAAATTTTCCATAAAACTTCACGGTCGTATCCGAGTTTAGCTTTTCTTAATGTTGAGGATGCAGGATTTCACAAATAATTTCGTACCTTTGCAGCGAGTATTACGAAACACTGATAATTGAAGATAATGGATAAAGTAGGAACATACGAATTCCTGGCCGAGCCGTTCCACTGCGACTTCTCCGGTCGCCTGTTTATGGGTCATCTGGGCAACCACATGCTCAACGCAGCCGACTTCCACTCCACCGACCGCGGTTTCGGCATGCAGTACCTGATGAGCATACAGCGCTCATGGGTGCTCTCGCGACTGGCTATCGAGATGGAGCAGATGCCGCAACAGTACACGCGCTTCAATGTGGAGACATGGGTGGAGAATGCCATGCGCTTCTTCACCCAGCGCAACTTCCGCGTCGTAGGCAAGGACGGCCAGGTCTACGGCTACGGCCGCTCGGTATGGGCAATGATCGACACCGAGACACGTCAGCCCACCGACCTCTTCGCCATTGACAACGGCTCACTGCGCAACTGGATCGAGAACGAGAAGCCCTGCCCTATCGACAAGGGAGGTCGCGTGCGGATGACCGACGAGGCACAACTGGTGCACGCGATTGACACCTATTATAATGATGTGGACATCAACGGCCACATCAACTCAGTGAAATACATCGAGCATGTGCTCGATCTCTGGCCCATCGACTGGTACCGCACGCACCGCATCCGCCGCATTGAGATTGCCTATGTGGCCGAAGCACATGCCGGTGACCGGCTGTCGTTCTATCGCGAACAGACAGCCGACGATGCCTACAGCGTACGCATCACCCGCAGCGACAACACCGAGGTGGCACGATGCCACGTCGTTTTCATTTAAATTTAAGATCATGGCAAGAAAGAAGAAACCATTACCCATACTTGAGAATGTGACCATCGAGGCTGTAGCTGCCGAAGGAAAATGCCTGTTCCACTGGAACGAGCTGGTTGTCTTTGTACCTTTCTGCGTGCCCGGCGATATTGTCGACGTGCAGATACGTCGGAAGAAACATTCGTTTGCCGAGGGCGAAGTGGTGCGCTTCATAGAATATAGTAAGGTACGCGCGACTCCCTTCTGCCAGCACTTCGGCGTGTGCGGAGGCTGCAAGTGGCAGAACCTGCCCTACGAAGAACAGCTGAAGTTCAAGCAACAGCAGGTATTCGACCAGCTTCACCGCATAGGCAAGGTGAAACTGCCTGAGTTCCGCCCTATACTCGGGTCGGTAAGGACGCAGGAATACCGCAACAAACTGGACTTCGGATGCGCCAACAAGCGGTATCTGACAAAAGAACAGTTTGAAAATGAAGAACTTAAAGACGTGCCTGCCATCGGCTTCCACATCACGGGAGCCTTCGACAAGATCCTGCCCATAGAGAAATGCTGGCTGATGGACGACCTGCACAACCAGATACGCAACGAGGTGCGCGACTATGCCATCGCCAACGGCCTGTCGTTCTTCGACTTACGTGCACAGATAGGACTCCTCCGCGATGTCATCATCCGCAATAGCGCCAGTGGCGAGTGGATGGTCATCTTCCAGTTCCACTATGATGAGACAGGTGGCCAACAGGAAGCATTTGACTTGATGAAGCACATTGCCGACAAGTTCCCGCAGATCACCTCACTTATGTACTTGGACAACCAGAAGTGCAACGACACCATTGGCGACCAGGAAATCCTTGTGTTCAAAGGCAAGGATCATATCTACGAACTCATGGAAGACCTGAAGTTCAAGGTAGGACCCAAGTCGTTCTACCAGACCAACACTGAGCAGGCCTACCACCTCTACTCGGTCGCAAGGGAGTTCGCATTCATGCCAATTGAGAATGGAGAATTGAGAATTGAGAATTATGATTACCCCCAAGAACAACAGGCGAACCTGCTCCAGAAACAGGATTTGCATAGTAATCATAATTCTCAATTCTCAATTCTCAATTCTCCATTAATTTACGACCTCTACACCGGTACGGGCACCATTGCCAACTTCGTGGCACGTCAAGCGCGCCAGGTCATCGGTATCGAGTACGTGCCCGAGGCTATCGAGGACGCCAAGATCAACTCCGAGATCAACGGTATCGACAACACGCTGTTCTACGCCGGCGATATGAAGGATATCCTGAACGACGACTTCATTGCCGAGCACGGACGACCAGACGTCATCATCACCGACCCGCCACGGGCGGGCATGCACCCCGACGTGGTGAAGACTATCCTACGGGCAGCTCCCGAGCGCATCGTCTATGTCAGCTGCAACCCGGCCACACAGGCACGAGACCTTCAGGCTTTCGACGAGCAGTACGAGGTAATCGCCGTACAGCCCGTAGACATGTTCCCCCACACACCACACGTAGAGAATGTAGTACTGCTCACTAAAAGACAAGAGAACTGAGAAATGCAGAGTAAAGTACTACTGATATATACCGGCGGAACCATCGGCATGAACCGCAATCCGAAGACAGGAGCGCTGGAGCCTTTCGACTTCGAGCACCTGCTCAGTCGTGTACCAGAGTTAGAGCAGTTCCAGACGGAGATTGCCACCTACCAGTTCCAGCCCCCCATCGACTCAAGCGACATGTCGCCAGAGCTATGGTGCCAGCTGGCCCATATCATTGCCGACCGTTATGACGACTACGATGGCTTTGTCGTGCTTCATGGCACCGACACGATGGCCTATACAGCCTCTGCCCTGTCGTTCATGTTGCAGAACCTAACCAAGCCCGTCATCTTCACCGGCTCACAGCTGCCCATCGGACAGCTGCGCACCGACGGCAAGGAGAACCTTATCACCAGCATCGAGATGGCTGCTTCCAAGCATCAGGACGGCACGGCGATGGTGCCGGAGGTGGGCATCTATTTCAACGGACACCTGCTTCGTGGCAACCGCACGACGAAGCAGAGTGCCGACGAGTTCAACGCCTTCGAGTCGTTCAACCATCCCCATCTGGCCGACGCAGGTGTCACCATCACCTACCACGAGGAGCTCATCCATCGTCCTGACTACCACAAACCGATGCTCCCCCACTTCAGGCTTGACCATAACGTCATTATCTTCTCCCTGTTCCCTGGCATCCGCGAAGACCTGATCCGTCACATCATCGCCACGCCCAACCTGCGCAGCATCGTCATGCGCACCTTCGGTTCGGGCAATGCGCCCCAGAGCCCGTGGCTGCTCAGTGCCCTCAAGGAAGGCTATCGTCGCGGCAAGGTGGTGGTCAACATCAGCCAGTGCCTGCAAGGACGAGTGGAGATGGGCCGCTACGACACCGGCTACCAGCTACAGGAGGCCGGCGTCATCAGCGGGCGTGACTCAACGGTCGAGGCCGCTGTCACCAAGCTGATGTTCCTCAATGCCAAATACGACAACCCCGACATGGTGCGCAAGCTGATGAACCAGAGCCTCTGCGGCGAAATTACGATTTAGTCATCCATTTTTATACCACCTTTATTCTGCAAATAATTAGGCGGCACCCTCGATTGAAGGTGCCGCCTAATATAAAATGTGTGATGGCAGAATACTAAATCTGACCCTTTTCCAATTTTGCGGTAGCGAAGCGCGAGCTCATCTTATGAGCCTTACTGCGTGAAGCACCCTTCTTCATACCACGGGCAGATGCAGGTGTTGCCTCAAGACCGTCATCAACGACAAAGGTCTCAATCACAGCACCGAACCAGTACTGTCCGAAGTGATAGGTTCCCCAGAACTCGAAGGTCTTTGTTTCGGGCTTATATGTGCTGGGATACTTGGCGTAGTTTTCATCGAAAGAAACCAGGTCGCTGAAGAGGATACGTCCGTAGTCCTCGCCCTCCTCGATGTAGTTCTCACCAGTGTCAACGGCATTAGCCTTAATGACGTTGGTCTCCTTGTTCCAGGTGAAAATCAGACCGTCACTGCTCCAGTGTGCCCAAGGAGCAATTCTGAAGCGTGTCTCGTCAAGTGAGCTCTGGTACAGGATACCTTCCTGCTTCCCCTCGTAGGCACTTTCACCACCTTCGGTAAGCGGTTCAACACCATAGCTGTAAAAACCGTGGGCAACTGCTGTCCATGTCTCGCCACCACCCATTTCGAAGAGGATGGTCTCGTAGTCGTAGGACTGAGCCTCACCTTGTGCAAAGCCAATTGCCATTAAGGTATATGTACCAGCTTTCTGCAGGGGGATGGAGATAGTGGTTGAGGCAGTTACGCTCTCAGTCTCAATGCTGCCGCTGAGGATGCCACCGAGGATAGTTTCAGCATCGTCACCGCTGACAAGAGCATACTTCACCTCTTCGAGGTCGGCACCTACGCCCAGCTCGAAGTTTGCACTATATACATTGTCGGGCGACACGTTCTTACCCATATAGGCAACTTCCAGGTCATAGTCCAGCGGATCGTTGCCGGGGAAGTATATCTCCACAACACCGTCATACTGTGTATAATTGAAACCGCCAACAGAGAACATATAGTAGCTTGGAGCCAACTGTAGCTTGGTCGGAGTAACGCCGTCGGCAGCATAGCTCAGTACATTGTTATGTTTCCATCCACTCTCATCATCTTTATAGCTCTTCAGGCCTGAGGGGTGCACGAAGTTGATGACATCGGAATAAGAGATGTTAAAGAAACCAGTATTGAAAACATCATAGTAGATGAGATCCTTCAGAGTGACAGTAACGTCTCCCACTTTATCTCCCGGCTGCAGGATGGTGAGCTCCAGATAGTCATCTGGTTCATTGGCCTTATCATATCCTTCGAAACTATCGTTACCCTTGAAGTTGGCATACGGAGCCATGATACGGTAGACGTTAGGATTCTGCTCGCAGGCCAAGATAGTTACCTTGTCCTGGAACTCCAGCACATTGTCAACGATAGTGCCCTTGCCTAACGACTTCCATGTCAGGGGTACACCGGCCTTAAAGATCAACTCGCTGGTACCGTAAGGTGTAGCAAACTTTTCATCGATGGCAATAGAGGCCTCTTTGTAGTCGTTGAACTCAAACTTGGTCGGGTCATAGCTCACGGGAATGACGCTCATGCTGTCACCGACGGCAAACGATATTTCCGCTGGAACGGTAAACACGCTGTTGGTGTCGGTGAGCTGGATAGGCACTGTGAGTGCGTCAGTAGTAACATATCGCTTAACAGGAATGTTGAACGATGTCTCACTGTTGCTGAGATCGAACTGTGTCGGTGTGTCCTTTGGGAAGAACACCTGCGGTCCCGACACCGTACCAGGCTGGTAGTTGTCATCGTCATCGGAGCAAGCCACGAAGCCCAACATGACGGCCAGCAGTATAAAACTATATCGCAATATATTCTTATTCATAATGCTTCTTTGTTTTTTGTGTTATTGGGGCTCGACGGAAAAACCGTCGAGCTCACTATATTAATTAATCTGTTACACCGTCACGCAGGTTGGGGTTGTCGCCCTTGACAGGCTGTGTACCACCACTATTGTCTATGATACCATGATTGTTGTTCATCTCGGTAGTTGGGAAACGCATGTTTAAGTATGCATTGTCTGCTGCCACATTAAACTGCCAGTCCTCAGGGAAATTGGTAGTGTCGGCACCATGGAAACGAACAATGGGCTTACCCAGACGCTTGGCATCACTCATAAAGAAGCCCTCACACCACAATTCTACACGACGCTGGAACCAAATCTCATCGGCCAAAGAGAGGCCACGTCCATTGCTGTCGTAGGCAGGATCGCGATAGGTGCGTACAAAGTTCTCAAGCACCTGACGTCCCTGGGCCTCTTGTCCGCTCTTAGCCAAACCCTCGGCCTGGATGAGAATCATCTCCTCCACGCGCATCAGGGGCCAGTCGTTGTCATTGATGGTAGAACCGATACCGCTCTTCATACCGAACTTGATGTTTGTGTAGGGAACGAAAGCCACCTTTCCGCCATCGCTGGTCTCGAATGGGGCTATCTCGTCGCCAGTAGCCTTGACAGTATTGTCCTGCGGATCAACCCAAGTCAGGTTGGCCCAGTTGGGCGAATGGCAGTTGGCATCGAGCCACCAGCCCTTGCGCACGTCGGTGTTGGGAATTTTGTTGTAGAGCAGTGTGTTGATGTGGGGAACATTATCGGTGGCAGGACCGTAGCCATCGCCACAGAAGGCTGAGATCCACGACGAAGAGGTAGAATACTCCTTACCCTCGACGAGAGCCTTGCTCACGTTGATACCCCAGATCCAGTTCGACTCCTTTGACATGTCGCAGAAGGCAGGCTCGCTTACATCAGCCATGCTGGCGGGGGTGAAACCCTCGGCAGCCTTGGCGGCATCGGCAGCAGCCTCGGCATACTTGCCGATGGCCAGGTTAGCACGGGCACGGAGACCGTAGGCCACATGTTCATCAGTATAGGCACGGTTGGTGCGTACGATGCCGGCTTTCTCAAACTGTGCAATGGCCTCAGTAAGCTCCTGAATAACATACTCATACACATCTTTTACGGAAGCGCGGGGGTTGTCGGAGAAGTCGATACCGTCCTTCAGCAGAGGTACGCAGGGCTGGTCAGCAGCAGTGGCGTAACCAAACTGGAAGTAGGGTGCCAAGGCCAGGTAATCGAAGGCACGTACCACACGGCACTGAGCTATCTGATTAATAATTTCAGGCACATCAGAGTCAGCTGGCATAGAGGCAATGAACTCATTAGCCAAACCAATCTGGGTGTAAGGCACCTTGTAACGGATGAACGGGTTGGCGTAGTTAGGATTGCGGTTTGAATACTCGCTGGCCGTTGAGAACCAGTTGTAGTTGTTATTACCACCGAAGACGTCGGCACCTTCCAGGTCGAGCGACAAAGCAGCCATGACAAAGCCGAAGTCATCGGCACGGGAAGATGTAGGTATACCTGCGTAGGGCTTAGCCATGATGTTGAACACACCGGCAA
The DNA here is from genome assembly GCA_017554385.1 of Prevotella sp. Taxonomy (GTDB): domain Bacteria; phylum Bacteroidota; class Bacteroidia; order Bacteroidales; family Bacteroidaceae; genus Prevotella. The sequence continues at coordinate 43,954 of JAFZIL010000094.1, forward strand.
AGCTGGCCTGCATACGTGCAGGTACTGCAAGGTTGGTCTCGGTCACTTGGTCGGCATGCAGATAGTGGCCCTCGGGCAGCTGCTCGTCAATGTCTTTACAGCCCACAGTAAGGAGGGCGACGCCGGCCAAAAGGAAAGAAATCTTATATAGTTTCATATTCTTTACTCGATTTAAATATTCCATTTTCTGTTTTCATTCTTCTCTCTTTAGAAAGTAATCGAGAGACCTCCGGTGATGGAGCGCATGGCAGAATAGCTGCCCGACTGCAGACCACTTCCAGCGGTCATCGAACCTACACCCAGTGAGTAACGGGGATCCATACCCTTGCGGGCAGTGAGCAGGAAGAGGTTCTCACCTGCCACATAAACACGGATGCTACGCAGCGACAGCGGAGTAACCCAGTTGGTAGGAAGTTTGTAGCCTATAGAGAGGTTGTTCATGCAGAGGTAGTCGCTGCTGGTGAGGAAACGGTCCTGCGGGGTCTGTGAACTCACACCGGGGTCGTCTACGGCAGCAGTACTCAAACGGGGGATGTCAGAGCCTTTGTTCGTCTCGCTCCAGGCATTAAGCAGGTCACGGTGCATAGCATGGCCGGTCTCCTGACCGTTGTGCATGAGCTGCTGGTAGCCGGCATCATAGAACTTACCACCCAACTGGAAGGAGAACTGTGCCGAAATCTCTACACCATACACGTTGAGGTTGGTACCGAAGCCACCCTGAACCTTAGCCAGAATGTCGCCGCAGTCGTAACGGGTAGCCTTCGAAATGTCGGTCACAAGACCTTCCTCTACACCGTAGGGATAGTCGCTGTCCTTCTCACCATAGCTATTCACGCGGGTGTCGCCTGAATAAATGTCATACGAGCCGTCAGCATTCTTCTCCTGATTCACGCGCTGGCCATTCGCATCGAGCACGAACTGTGCACGATAGAGGGCCTGACCCTGCTCGTTCACACCTGCATACTGTACCATGTAGGCCTGAGCCGATGAACCGCCCTCACGGATGATGTCGCGCGAAGAGCGCTGGCCTGTGTCGGCAATACCCGGGTCAAGCTCAGTAAACTCATTGTGGTTGTGGGCTAGTGCAATGTTCACATTCCACTGGATGTCCTTGGTACGAAGGATGGTTCCGTCGAGAGCCACCTCAATACCACTATTCTTCAACGTACCAATGTTGGTATAGTAGCTGTTCACGGTTTTACCCGATGAAAGCGGTAGGGTCTTCGGCCACAGCAGATCACTGGTGGTGCCACTATAGACATCGATGCTACCAGAGAGGCGGTTCTTGAAGAGGGCGAATTCCAGACCGGCATCCCACGACTTCTTTGTCTCCCAAGTCAGATCCTTGTTACCCATGCGCTGCATGGTGATACTGTACTCTTTGCTTGTGCTATTGTAAGAGGTGGTGAACTGGTCGGCATAAGCATAGTAGTTCATGCCCTGGTCGTTACCGTTCTCACCGTATGAAAGCCTGAGCTTCAACTGGTCAACCCATTTCACATCCTTCATGAAGGCTTCCTTATTAATCTGCCATGCGCCACCAACACTCCAGAAAGTACCCCAGCGGTGACCGGGAGCGAACTTAGAGCTGGCATCTCGACGGAACGAACCGTTGATGTAATAGCGGTTGTCGAAGTCATAGCCCAAACGGGTGAAATAGCCTTCTGTCATATAGTTGTCGGTATAGGAATTGAGCTGCTTCTGTTCGGTACCGTTGGCATTACCCAGCTCACCGATGAAGGGGTTGTAGAGGTGATCATTCTGGCCATTGAGCACCTGATCCTTCAGCTTGTACTGCTCGTAGCCCAGCAAAACGTTGACATTATGCTTGTCAGCGAAGGTGCGGGTGTAGTTAGCCAGATACTGCTGGTTGACAGCGAAAGTGCGGTCGTGCTCCACCTCAGCGATACCGTCTGTGGAACCGTAGCTGGCAAATGCGCTGTACAAGTAGCTGTAACGGTTGTTGATGCTGGTGGCACTGAGCTGGGCCGTCAGGTTAAGGCCCTCAATGGGGGTAAGGACAGCAGCCCACTGTCCGGTGAAGATGTCGCTGAACATCTTCTTGCGGTTGAAGTCGTTGTCGCGTGCAGCGTTGTTCTGGAAGCTGGGACGCGTCTGACTACTGTTGTTGTGGGTCATATAGAGTTTACGACCATTCTCCTCAATGATGTTGCCGTCCTTATCGCGCAGATAGAGCGGATAGATGGCACCCATCGAGTTGGCATAGTAGAAGAGGTTGCCGCTCGAACCGTAGGTGTCACTCGTGTAGGCAGGGTTCTCGGTGTCGCGGTGGGTGAATGCCATGTTGGTGGTGAGCTTCAGCCACTTCTTGGCCTGATAATCCACGTTCAGACGACTGGTGTAGCGCTCGAAGTTCGAGTTGTCCACCATACCGCCATCATTCAGGTAACCGACACTGGCATAGTAAGCCATCTTGCCACTGTTACCGCTTGCCGAGACATTGTACTCCTGACGGAACGAGTTGTGATAGAGCTCGTCATACCAGTCGTCAGCCTTGAAGAAATAAGTACCATCCCAGTAGCCCTCGGTGGCATTAGGATTCAACTTGAAGTTACGACCGATAAGGGTCTGTCCCTCGGGTACGGTGTAAACCTGCACACCCAGACCGTTATTGCTAGAGTTGAGCAGGTTGCGCTGAGCATACTCGTGGGCCTCGTTGTCGGTGGCACCATGATAATACTGGCTATTGTACAGGGCGCGGTATTGTGTCTCATAGTACTCAGCTGGGTTCTTAATGATGTCGTACTGAGGCACAAGGCGAGAGTTCGAGCCCCACTTGGCATCGAACTTTATTTCTGCGTCTTGGGCAGCACCCTTAGCTTTCTTAGTGGTGATAATGACCACACCATTGGCACCGCGGTTACCGTAGATGGCGCTAGCCGAGGCATCCTTCAGCACCGACATTGACTCAATGTCTTCAGGGTTAATACTGTTTACTGCCTGCTCCATGGGCACACCATCTACAATATAAAGAGGTGTGTCGCTGGCAGCATAGGAACCAATACCACGGATACGGATAGTAGGAGCCGAGCCAGGGCCACCATTAGACTGTGTAGCAATGACACCGGCAACTTTACCTACCAAGGCACTGGTAGCACTCGAAGTAACGTGGTTCGTAATCTCCTGCGTATTAATTTCAGTAGCAGAACCGGTGAAGGCACTCTTCTTTGCTGTACCGTAGCCAATCACAATCACTTCGTCCAATGCACGACGGTCGCTGGTCAGCAGAATGCGCATGTTTGGTTTGGCACTCACCTCAATGGGCTCCATGCCCACATAAGAAATACGAAGAATGTTCTTGCCGGCAGGACAGGTCAGCGAGAACTGGCCGCTGGCGTTTGTTACTGTACCGACCTGTGTACCCACGACAAGCACAGACGCACCCACAACGGGCTGTCCGTCATCTTGAGACACTACGGTACCATTCACTTTAGTCTGCGCAAATGCCCCTGCCACTACGAGCAAGAGCATCGTCAACAAAGTAATGAGTCTTTTTTCCATAAATTCTCTCTCGTTTTTAAGATATTTAAAATCACTAGTGTCCAAAGAAATTTAGAATAGCCATCCCTGGCCATCATTCTCTGGCTCTAATTTAGAATTATCGATTCGATTAAATAACTCGGACACGGGCATCTTCTCAAAGAGAACCAGCCCGATTGCTTGAGAGAAAA
>JAFZIL010000095.1 GCA_017554385.1 Prevotella sp.
GGTTTTATTATTAGCGCTGGCTCACGCAGGAAGGAACGTTCAACCAACCAGTGGGGAGTTTATCAAGAAATATCATCTTACTTCTGCCAGCGCCGTACAGAGAAGCATGTCTGCTTTACTTGACAAAGATATTGTCACAAGCAGCAATGGTCAATACCATATCTATGACTATTTCTTATATTATTGGTTAAATCAAAAATAGCCTATGCCCGAACAGATAACTCCATTGTTGGTACATCAATAGGCAGGAATAGCAATTAATCGGCAGGAATGACTACAGAGCAACGATAGCGAAAGGTGCCTTCTTGCAAAGTGTCCCAACGGCTGGGACAAAGTGTCCCAATGGGTGGGACAAAACGTCCCAACGGCTGGAAAGATTCTACTTACACCACCTACACCGCTACTTACACCGTCAAAACAACTGATTCACAGCAAGTTGCATGACGGTGTAAGTAGTGTAGGTAAAATCTAAACTTTTTGTTTTTTCTGCGCAATTCTGTCGTTAATAGCCGAAGATCTCGGTGGTGGAGACGCGACGGATGGGGCCTAACTGCTGTAGGGCGGCCATGTCGAGCTCTTTCTCGTCACCGAGGATGATGTAGCGGTAGGGCTTACGGGCTATCTGTTCCTGTTCGAAGCGCACGATATCTTTCAGCGTGAGTGCTGGCAGGGCCTCGTAGATGCGCTGGTTCAGGTCGTAGTCGATACCTCTGTCGCGTGCCCAAAGCCAGGCGTTGATGAGTCCGAACTTCGTGGTGCGCATGCTGGCCAGTCGTTTGGTCAGCGCATCCTTGGCAATCTGGAACGAAGACTCGCTCTCGGGGATGGTGTCGAGGATGGCGTGGAACTGGCGCACGCAGTCCATCATCTTGTCGTTCTGCGTGATGATATGGGTGAAGAAATACTCCTTCTGGTCCTGATACTGCGGCTCCACATACATGGCGTAGGCGTTGTAGGCCAGTCCGCGCGTCTCGCGCAACTCCTGGAACACCACGGTGTTCATGCCACCGCCATAGTACTCATTGAACAGAGCTGTGACGGCAGCCTCGTCGGCCTTCCACTCACGCTGCTCGTTGTGGTACATGCGCATGTAGATGTTCTTGGCATCGTAGGGTGCCAGAAGAATCTCGTTCTGGGGAGTAGGCTGTTGAACGTAGTGGGTTGGCGACTGGTGGATGGTGGATGATGACTGGTTGATGGTGGATGGTGACTGGATGGCTTCCGTCAGTTCCTTCTCGCTCATCGGGCCATAATATAATACGGTGTGCTCGTACTGCGAGAGGTTCTTCAGCAGGTCGAGCAGTTCCTGAGGATCGGTATCCATGAGCTGCTGGGCAGTCATGGCGTTGCGATAGGGATTGTAGGCACCATAGATGCCATACTGAACGAGGTACTGGAAGTTGGTCTGCTGGTCGAGCTTGGCGTCCATGCGCTGTTTTTCGCGGATGGCTACATACTGCTGGTAGGCATCTTTGTCGGCCTTGGCATGCTGCATCAGGTGGTTCAGCAGCTTGAGGGCCTCGGGCATGTTCTCGCTGAGTCCGTTCAGGCTGACGGTGATATTACGGGCACCCACGTTGATGTGATAGTTGCAGGCAAGCTTGTAGAACTGCTGCTTCAGCTGTTCGGCAGTGAGCGAGTCGGTGCCGAGGTAGTCTAAATAATCGGCAGCGTAGTTGTACTTCAGCTCTGACTCCTCGCCGAAGTCGTAGCGGAAGGCCAGCTGGAAGCGTCCGTTCTCGGTGTTCTTCACATACACGAAGGGTAGACCTTCGTGCACAGTACCGAAGGTGAGGTCTTTCTTGAAATCGACGAAGCGAGGCTCGATGGGCTTCACCTCCGAATTCTGGATCTCCTTGACAAAGTCGGATACGAGGTCGCGGTTCGAAGGGATAGGTGTGATCTGGGGCTTGTCGATCTTCTTCTGGGTAGTGTCGACGCCCTGACGCTTGTAGACGGTGACGTAGTTGTCGGCAAAATGGCGCTTGGCGAAGTCGACGATCTGCTCCTTTGTGATGCCCTCTACGCGCTCCAGCGACTGCACCTCCTGCTCCCACGGCGTGCCGTTGATGAAGGCCTGCACGAACATGTTGGCACGGGCACGGTTGCTCTCTAACGAGTTGTAGTACTGCAGCTTCAGGTTGTTGATGACCGAGGGCAGCAGGTCGTCGCTGAACTGTCCTGCCTTCAGTTTGCCAATCTCCTCCAGCAGCAGGGCGCGCACCTCGTCGAGCGTCTGTCCGTCGCGTGGCGTACCGCCGAGGATGAACATCGAGTAGTCCATCATGGTCATCACGCCTCCCCAGGCCTCGGCAGCCTTCATCTGCTGGTTGATGTCGAGGTCGATGAGTCCGGCGGTGCCGTTGTTCAGCATCTGTCCGATGACCTGGAGCGTGTCGGCCTGCAGGGATGAGGCACGGTCGAAGCGATAACCGAACCACACCGTCTCGGCCTCCAGGCCGATGACGCTGGTGTCCTGGGGCTCGGTGATGGGAGCCAGTGCTGGGAACTCCGGTTGGGGAACAAGACCTGCCGGTGAACCATCGGGCACAGCAGCGGGCTGCCAGGAGCCGAAGTACTTGTCGATGGTGGCGATGACCTCATCAGGGTCGAAATCGCCCGACATGCAGATAGCCACGTTGTTGGGTACATACCAGTGGCTGAAGTACTCCTTGATGTTTGTTATCGACGGGTTCTTCAGGTGTTCCTGCGTGCCGATGGTGGTCTGTGTACCATAAGGATGGTTGGGGAACAGCTTAGCCATCAGGGCAACGAACATCTTGTCGGTGTCGTCGGTCAGGTGGATGTTATACTCTTCGTAGACAGCCTCAAGCTCGGTGTGGAAGCCGCGGATGACCATGTTCATGAAGCGGTCGCTCTGGATCTTCGCCCAGTTCTCCACCTCGTTCGAGGGGATGTCCTCCGTATAGCAGGTCACGTCCTCGCTGGTATAGGCGTTAGTCCCCTCAGCACCGATGGCAGCCATGAGCTTGTCGTACTCGTTGGGGATGAAATACTGTGCAGCCACCTGGCTCACGGAGTCGATGCCACGATAGGCGATACGGCGCTCCTCAGGGTCGGTGAGCTTGCGGTACTGCTCGTAGCGCTGCTCAATGTCAGCCAGGAGCGGAGCCTCCTTCACCGAGTCGGTGACACCGAACTTGCCCGTACCCTTGAACATCAGGTGCTCCAGGTAGTGGGCCAGACCCGTGGTCTCTGCCGGGTCGTTCTTCGAACCGGTGCGCACGGCGATGAACGTCTGTATGCGCGGCTCCTCCTTGTTCACGCTGAGATAGACCTTCAGGCCGTTGTCCAGCGTATAGATGCGGGTCTTCGACAGGTCACCCTTCACCTCTTCATACTTGTACTTACCGCTACAGGCGGTTAAAAGTAAAAAGGTAAAAAGGTAAAAAGATAAAAAACGGAAAACACTATTCTTCTTCATTACTATTAAAAATCAGTTTTCATAGTCAATCTCATGGTCGAGCTTCGAGAGGAAGTCCTCATAGACCTCCTGCTCCACGTCGCCCATGGAATATTCCTTCTCAGCATCCTTCCGGATCTCGGCAATCCAGGCACGACGGGCACGCACGTAGTCTTCGCGGATGCGCTCACAGGCCTGCTCGTCGAGCTCGGTCAGGTGGTAATAGTCGAGCAGCAGCTGATAGCTCCATGCCCAACGGTAGTCGCTGTAGTGGTCGTTGATGTCCTGGAAACGGTCGAGCACCTGCGTGATGTTCTCGATGTTGCCATTCTTCACGTCGTCAATCAGACGCTTCTCCTCACTCTCCGGCAGGAGCAGGCCACTGAGGTCTACCCAGTTGCCTTTGCCTATGTCAGACTTCGGATAGCCGAAGAACCCTTCCTTCTGGGCACGCTTCAGCACGGCACCCATATAGATGCGCAGGGCGATGTCGTAGTATTTCAGGCCCTTGCGCAGGCTCGATGCGTTGATGACATACTCGTGGAAGTTATAGGTAGTGACATTGTCGCCTGATGCCGAGCGCAATGCCTCCAGGATCTTGATGCCCTCGAGAATCTCGCCTACGGTAAAGGGGCTGAGCCAGTCGAAGTTGATGATCGACTTGCGTGACTGCTTCGAACGCTTGTCGCGCTTGGGCCACTTCTTAATGTCACGGTACAGTCCCACGGTGGTGATGTTACGTCCGGGCGACAGGTACATCGTCTCACCGTAAGCGATGAGGTAGGAGAAGGGCAGGCAGCGCGTGTCGGGATGGTGCATCAGCTTACCGAAGCAGACGCTGAACGCACCGATGGTAGCCGGCATGAGGATATAGGAGCCGCTGGCCGTCTTCGTACCGCGCTCCAAGGTGCCGTAGTGCAGCGGTCCCATCTTATAGGCGTGGTTCGAGAAGTTGGTGTTAGAACCGGCGTTGTAGAACGAGAACTGTCCACCGATGAGCAGGCTCGACTTATGGTGTGAGGCGCAGAACGGTCCGCAGAAGGCGGCGCAGGCCTCGCCGTTGGCCATGAACGAGTTGGCAAAGAACAGGCTGGCTTCGGCCGTGAAGCCGTTGGTGATCTGGCAAGCCTCGCCCACGAAGCAGTCCTGCATCTTCACGCTGTTATTAATCGAGCAGCCGTCGCAGATGATGGAGTTCTCGCAGATGACACCCGTGCCGATGTAGACGCTGGCATCCTCGTTGCTCAGGATGGTGCACTCCGACAGACGGGCAGCACCGTTGATCTCGCAGTCGCCCTTGATCACGGTGTTCGTGATCTCCTTCGTGTTGATGATCTTCACGTTGTTGCCGATGATGCCGCGATCCGGGGTGCTGATGCGCACCTCATCGTCGATGAGCTGGTGCAGTCGGCGCGTCAGCTCCTTGTCGCGGTTATGCTTCACCATGAAGGCGGCAAGCTGTGAGTTCAGCTCACGGAACAGCGTGATGTTGCCGTCGCCCATCTCGTTGAGCACGGAGATGGTAGAACCGGCACCGTAGGTAGCGCCCTCGGTCGTCTCGATGGTCGAGATGTTCGAGATGTAGCAGTTGTCGCCGATGGTATAGTTGTTGATGAAGTTGCCAATCTTCTCGATGAGACAGTCGTTGCCCACCGAGACGTTGCGCAGCGTGGCATCGTTGATGCCGGAGTGCTTCACGAAGCCCTTGCTCACCTCGACGTTCTTCTCGAACGAGCCAAGGCGTATGTCGCCGTAGAGCACGATACGATGGAAGTTATAGGGCCGGAAGTTCTCGGCCACCTCTACTCGGTTCCAGTCCTCGGCCCAGCAGCCGTTCTGCTCGAGCACCTGGATCTCTTGTTCTGTCAGTTTGCGGTAGTTACTCATAGATGTGTTGTGTTTTTTATTCTAATCACAAAGATACAGGAAGTCATTATACGGATACTTCTGCACATGCAGTTCACGTACCTTGTTATATAGTAACGTACGAAGGGCGTCAATATTGTCTCGATTACGGGCAGAAATGAAGATGGGGGCGGGGACAAACTCTCCACCGTTCACTTTCCCCTTTTCACTAATCTTCGCCATCCACGTGCGCTTCAGCTCCTCCAGCGAGATGTTTTCCTTCGTAGGCTCCGTCAGGTCGTCCTCTTCCTGAGGCGTCCAACGGTAGGCATCGACCTTGTTGAAGACGATGAGCGAGGGCGTCTCGGCACAGCCCAGCTCGGCAAGCGTCTGTTCCACCACGTGGATCTGCTCCTCGAAGTCGGGATGCGAGATGTCTACGACATGCACCAGGAGGTCGGCCTCGCGCACCTCGTCGAGTGTCGACTTGAACGACTCTACAAGGTCCGAGGGCAGTTTACGGATGAAGCCCACGGTGTCGGCCAACAGGAACGGCAGGTTCTCTATCGTCACCTTGCGCACCGTCGTGTCGAGCGTGGCAAAGAGCTTGTTCTCGGCAAACACGTCGCTCTTCGACAGAAGGTTCATCAGCGTCGACTTACCCACGTTCGTATAGCCCACAAGGGCTACACGAATCAGACGTCCGCGGTTCTTGCGCTGCGTCGTCTTCTGCTGGTCGATCTCGAGCAATCGCTGTTTTAGCAGGGTAATACGGTGAAGGATGATACGGCGGTCCATCTCCAACTGCGTCTCACCAGGACCACGCAGGCCCACGGTGCCCTTGCCACCACCACCGCCGGAGCCGCCGCCCTGACGTTCCAGGTGGGTCCACAGACGCTGCAGGCGAGGCAGCATGTAACGGTGCTGTGCCAGCTCCACCTGTGCCTTGGCCTCGGCCGTCTGGGCCCGCATGGCGAAGATGTCAAGGATGAGCGAGGTGCGGTCGAGGATTTTCACTTGCAACTCCTTCTCTATATTACGCATCTGCTTGGCCGTCAGCTCGTCATCGAAGATGACCATGCCGACGGGAGAGGGTCCACCATCACCCCATTCATCATACAGCTCCTGCTGTTGACGTATATATGCTCCGATTTCCTGCAGCTTGCCGCTGCCCACGTAGGTTACGGCACTGGGACCGCCCACGCGCTGGGTGAAGCGCTTCACGGTGCGTGCTCCGGCTGTCGTGGCCAGAAACTCCAGCTCGTCTAAGTATTCCTTGGTTCTGGCCTCGTCCTGATCCTTCGTAATCAGGCCTACAAGAACGGCCGTCTCGGTCTTCGCTTCGGAGATGACAAACTGTCCTCCCTCCTTGGGATTGGCACTCTTTGGTTCTTTCATTCAGTAGTGGTTATCGATAATCAGCCGCAAAAATACGAATTATCCACGAATTACGCAAGAAAAGAACCAGTATTTTTTCTACGGCTACTTCTGTTGCTTCAGATACCGGGCCAGTGGCGATTTGTTCTGTCGCAGTCCCTTGGCAAACGACTGCGCGTTCATCTGGGCACCGAGCTTCGAGGTGTGGGTGTGGTCTTTCTTGAAATATTTAGCTCCCGCTTTCTCCTTCTGTTCGGCTATCTTTGCCTTGGCTTTCTCCTTGTCGGCAGGCAGAGCTTTGACAGCGAACTTCTTGTCGAGGAAGTCGGCACTGATGTTGTGCAGGTCGACGAACTCCACACCTGTCGCTTCGACCACCTCGCGATACCACTTGCCATAGCTGCCGTCGCGACGCTCAATCTTTCCGCCGGGCCACTCGTTGCGTGGAGTCAGCGACACCAGGATAGGTGTAGCTCCTTTTTCACGCACATCGTCAATCATCTTCCTGAGATACCAGCCGAAGCTGTAAACTACCTCGTAGGTGCCGTTGTCCAGTTTGTAAACGTGTAATGTGTCGGCTGTGCCTGGGATGACACCGCGAGCCTTCGCATCGGTGATGGGACAGATGTCATTATGGCCGAACTGGATGGTGACGAAGTCGCCGGGCTGCAGGGAGTTGTAGACCTTCTCCCACAGGCCTTCCTTGATAAAGGTGCGTGTAGACCGTCCAGCACGGGCAGCATTGACGAGCGTGATCTTCGACTCGTCGAACACGGTTGCTGCCTGCGAGGCCCAGCCCCACATGCCGTCATCGTCCTTGTCGGCGTTCTTCACGGTGCTGTCGCCTGTGAAAAAAACCACGGGACAACCATTGGAACGGTCAACATGGAACATGGAAAATGGAACATTGACCATCATGGCCTGCAGAGGTTGCAGCTGAGGGTTCTGACTATAGAAGATGCCTTCGGCTGCACTGCGGGCGTTCATCTCGGCACCGAACTTCGAGGTGTGTATCTTGTCGCCAAGGAAGTGGTACTGCTGTTTCCAACGGCTGTAGCTGTCGAGCTTCGCCCCGCTGATCTCGTTCAGGTCGACGAAGGGAACGCCCTCGACGGCTGCAATGTAGGCAGCCCACTGCGTCTGTGGCTTGCGCACAATCTTGCCAGTCTTTTCGTCGATGGCGTCGCGTGGTGTAAGCGACATCAGGATAGGGTGGGCACCGCGCTGACGAATCTCATAGATATACTTGCGCAGATACGTTCCATAGCTGTAGACGGTGTCCTGCCGTTGTGTGCGCTGGTTGAAGCCTACATACATCGTGTCGGGATCAACACCAGGAATCACGGCACGGGCACGCTTCTGGTCGAAGAAATCACCGTTGTCATTATGACCGATGGAGACGACGACCCAGTCGCCCGGCTTCAGCGCCTCGCGTACGGCAGGCCACAGGTCGGTATAGAATGTACGGGTCGACATGCCGCCCAGCGCCTGGTTCTCAACGGTAATCTTCTCTGCGTCAAAGTATTTGTTGGCATAGTAGCCCCAGCCCCACTGACCGTTGGAACCGTCGCCGCGCGTACCGTTGCGCATCGTCGAGTTACCGATCAGGAACAATACGGGATTCGTGCCCTTGCGGCTTGTGCCGGGCTTGGGCCGCGACATCAGCGCCTTGGCAATACTGTCGGGGGTGTTGTCTACCACCTTGTTCACGTCCTCAATGGGGTCAGGAAGGTTGTCAAAAACCTGTGCACTGGCAGTCAGCGTCAGCACAGAAATCAGCAATGTTGAAAGTAGTTTGTTCATTGTCTTGTAGATTTTGAGGGTACAAAGTTACGAAGTTTCTGGCACTCAGCAAAAAAAGTACGCGTTCTTTTTTTTCTGCGCCCGCTTTTTCGTCGCTCAAAGCTTGCTTCGCTTGTCTGAAACGACGTTCCGTGCAGGAAACCGGCATCTCACTGACGAAGGAGGTGCTGACTATCTGCCTCTGCGACGACGGCTATGCCAGTGTTGACGTGCAATACGAACCGGATGCCGGTTACGCTGGGGTCAGAAATTCTAAGGAGTCAGGGAGGAAAGGAGTTTCTTCCCTGATTTTTTGTCTGTCATTGCCTGTATGTGAAGAAAATTTCGTACCTTTGCACCAAATTGTAATATAGCATCAATGAACAATATAGTATTTATGGTCGCAGTCGCCATGATGACTGCCATGACGCTGACCTCGTGCAGCAACGATGATGAAACAACTGTTGTGAACCCCGACCAGCCGGTGGTGCTGAACTGCGCGAAGCCCGACTATCTGAAGGTGGGCGAGAAGGTGGCGCTGATATCGCCATCGTACTTCACGCCGATGGAGAACGTGGAGAAAACGGCCGACGTGCTGCGCTCGTGGGGACTGGAACCCGTCATCGGGCCGAACGTGGGCAAGGTGGTGGACGGACGCTATGCCGGCACCGTGGCCGAGCGCGTCAGCGACATCCGCTGGGCGCTCAGCGACCCTTCGATCAAGGCTATCATCTGCAATCGTGGCGGCTACGGCACCATCCAATTGATTGACCAGTTGACGCTGGCCGAGCTGAAGGCCTCGCCGAAATGGTTAGTGGGCTTCAGCGACATCTCCACGCTACACGGACTGCTGACCCGCGCCAGAGTGATGAGCATCCACGGCACCATGAGCTCGTTCCTGGCCAAGGGCGGCACCGATGCCACCAGCACGCTGATGCGCGACCTGCTGTTAGGAAAAGTGCCCCGCTACGAGCTGCCTGCCCACAAGCAGAACATCACAGGTAAGGCCACGGGTACGCTTGTTGGCGGCAACATCTGCACCTTCGCGCCCAACCTCGGCACGCAGGCCGACGCCACTAGGGGCAAGGACCTCATCCTCTTCGTCGAGGAGGTGGAGGAGTCGATGCACAACATCGACCGCCAGATGCGAATCCTTCAGATGAACGGTGTGCTTGACCGTTGCAAGGGCATCATTCTCGGTGAATTCACTGAC
>JAFZIL010000096.1 GCA_017554385.1 Prevotella sp.
GTCGCTCTGCTCGGCCACGGTCAGCGTGTGCTCGTCGTCATCAGCCAGGCGGGCCTTGTTGTGCGACACGATATAGTTGCCCTTCGACGACTTCACGGCCGTCATGCCTTCGGGGAGGTACATGTCGAACTGGAAGCCGCGGATCTCAGCCGTGTTGTTCATGCAGATGGAGAGTGTGGTTTCGTTGCCATCCACGCTGGGATCAATAGTGGCCGTTGCCACATAGATGACGTTGCTATAGGCCGTCAGGTCGGTACATTCGACAAGCTCAGCACAAGTAGCCATCCCAGTGCCTGCCTGTGCCATACATAGCACTACAAATAGAAATAAAAACTTCTTCATTGATAATAAAGCCGTTGAAAAGTTATTTCACAGAGTTTTCACTTGAATTATTTCCCATTGACATTGCCATAGAGGATGATGTTGGCCACACCGATATAGTCGCTCACGTCGACCACGCCGTCACCGTTCACGTCGGCCGCCTGCTCGTTGAAGCCTGCGGGCGCGTTGCCCAGGATATAGTTGGCAATACCGATATAGTCGCTCACGTCGACAACACCATCACCCGTCGCGTCGCCAGAGACATATTCTGCCGTAGAATCGTTGATGGTGAAGACACGCTGACCAGTGGCATCATAGTACTTCAAGCTGACGGTCTCGCCCTCCTCGCGCAGGAACACTGTGAGATTTGAGAGTTGAGAATCGAGATTTGAGATCTGGGCTACGCCACGGCATTCGTCACCTACGAAGACGGCAACGATGTCGCCCTCAGCAGGAGTGATGCCTGCGTCAGCAAGGAGGGAAGCCACGTCGACGGTGGTTGTCACGGGGTACTTCGGCGAGCCTTGTGTGAAGGGAGGTACGAAGTCGTCGTAGATGCCTAAGTCGGCATCCTCGTCGAGCGTCATGCTCTCCGAGAGTGAGAACAGCTGCTTCAGCTGTGCGTTGTAGTACTTCATCGTGACGACCACCTGGTCGCCAGCGCTCTCGTTGCTATAGCCTTTCAGCAGGAAGCGTGTGGCATCTACGGTGCCATCGCCCTTTACCAAGGGGCTTGCCAAGCCGCGCAGCTCGTCGCCGACGAAGATGGCCAGCAGGTCATCCTGCGAGGCGTAGGGCTGCAGGATCTCCTCGATGGAGACAATCATCACCGCGAAGCTGGCGTAGGCCGAAGCGTCGGGCTCCTGCCAGTCGGGGCGTGCCTCGTTGCCGCTCCAGTCTATCTGCCACTGCGGTGCTTCGCTCACAGGGCTCACGGTGTTTGCAGCCGCCTGCAATGTCAGGGCTGCCGACAAGAACACCGTGCTAAATATTCTTTTATAGTTCATAACTGTTACTGTTTTTACTATTATTATGGTCTTGTGTTTTAAGCTTGAGCTCGCTCACGCTCGATAAAGCATGAGCGAGCTCTTGCTTTATTCTCACTTAATCACAACCTTGTTGCCATTGAGGAGATACACACCTGGACGTGTGGGTTTCGTCGACAGCTGTATGCCGCTGGTCGTATACCACTTGCCCTCCTCGTAGTCGCCGAGAGCGAAGCGGATGCCCGTAGCGTCGAAGCTGATGGCAAACGGCTCGTCGGGAGTACCCACCACGTCATTGGCATGGAAGGTCATCATCTTGCCGGATGTGGCAACGATGTCACCGTCGCGCTCGATAGCGAACCAGATGTCGGCCTGCTTGTCGCCGCCGATGGTGAGGTAGAGAGGCTCACTGTTGTCAGCGGTTTTGCCGCTGACCTCTCCGCTGAGCACACTTGCCGCGCCAGACAGCTCGCCGTTGGTGTAGGCCACCAGGCGGTCGCCCTCCTCAAGCTCGAAGCCTTCCACGATGGCCGAGACGCTCATCGTGTTGCGCCACTGCGTGGCGGGGTTCTGAGTCTCTGTAGTGCTGCGTCTTGCCGGTGCATTCCAACTCTCACTGAAGTTGCTTTCTAAAGCGTAGAACGGATAGGTGAACGTAGCCGCGCCATCGCCCTTGCGGAGCATCATGTAACCTTCGCCTGGCTTCAGGTACTGCAGGCTGCCGCGCCAGCGTCCGGTGTTGCCGCTCTTGGTGAAGTAGGCAAACTCGGTGTGGCTCTTGATGACGTCGCCCTGCTCGGCCTGGTCGTAGTAGTCGCTCAGTGCGGTCTCGACGGTCAGGTTCGTTATCGGCGTGTAGCCGATGGCGTTCCAGCCCTTGCTCACCGTGATGGTGCGGTCGTCCTCAGTCTTGATGACGGTGCCACCAATTTGGAAGGTGTTAGGCTCGGCAACCTTGATAGCATACGACTTCTTCGGCGAGATGGCCTTGTTCTGCATGCTTCCCGTAGACAGCCATTCCTGGTTCTTATAGACCAGCGTTGTGTCGCTGCTCATATCAGTCAGGATGTCGCCGTCGCTCCACTTCATGCTGCCCAGCAGCGTGTTCACGTCGCTGAGCTGGTCGCTCTTCAGGTTGAACGATACCCAGTTCCAGCCCTTCTGCAACTTGAAGTTCTGGACGAAGGCCTCGCCACCGTCGAAGCGCACGGGCGTGTCGCTTCCCAGCATGGCATCCTTAGCGAACGTGATGGCCGGTGTGGTGGTCAGCACGATCTCACGTCCAGTGCTGTATTGCCACAGGCGGAAGTTCAGTTCGCGGCCGCTGGCCTGGCTGTCATAGACGGTCAGGTAGAGGCCCGTCTCGTTCGACTGCGTGTCATAGCTGATGTTGGCGAAGCCGTGGCACTGGTTCTCGTCGTCGAATACGCCCACGATGTCGCGAGAGTCGGTATCCAACTCGTCATAGAGATACACCTGTCCGCTGATGTTCATCGAGTTCGCCAGGAACTCGCTGTTCACGTGGTCGGCCCAGTCGGGCTGGTCGCCCTCAATGGTCAGATTCAGGTAGAACGGCTCGGTGATGCCATCCTCGTCGGTCAGGTAGAGAATCTCGTTATACGTGCCGATGTTCAGGTCCTTGCTGACCGTTGCATAGACATAGTCCAGTGCCTGCGGAGCCAGCACGTCGTTGTACTTGTTCAGCGTGAGCCACTTCGGACAGTTCTCGATGGTGTAGGTGTGGTTCGTCGCACTGTTGTTATAGAACGGCAGTTCAGTACCCTCGCCGCTACCATACTTGATGGTAGCGTCCAGTCTGTTCACTAACCACTCCAGACTGCTGGCTGTTACCAGATAACATGCCGTCTGCGGCGATGCCAGCGTGTTGCCATACTTATCCTCCACGTCACGCAGCGTCACGTAGATGTTGCGGTGGTTCAGCTTGGCAGCGGTCTCGTCGAGCTCTACCATCACCTGGTTGCCCCTGCCGATGAAGGCGTACTTCAGGTTCGTCAGTTCCTCGTATGGCAGCACAGGTGCAGCCTGTGCGTCATCGATGTGAGCCAGAACAGCCTCCGGAGTAACGCTCGAGTCAAACTCATACCTGCGGACAGGAGTCGTTGAAGGCTTCTGCGTCTCCGGGTCAAGCTCGTAGACGATGTTACCATTGGCGTCGCGCTCAATCACCTTACTATATACGTAAGGCACCATTTCAATCGTGTTGTCCTTCTGACGCTCCTGACGGTCGAAGCCCAGATAGGTCTTCAGACCAGCCTCGTCACCATTCGGACTCTTCGTTGCGTAGGTGTTGATGAGTGTCTTCGGCAGTGCCTGTGCAAAGAAGCAGAGTTCATCGATGTTACCCTTCAACGGTGTTTCGCCGTCGTACGTATTCTTATCGACCACATAGCGTGAAGCACCGATGAGCGGATAGCCGCCACTGATATCGCCGAGGCTGTCGGTCTCGAAGGTTGCACGCAGTTCCTGATCCACATAGATGTTGGCCACGTTGCGGGCGCGGTTCACCGTCATGGCGTAGTGGTGCCACTGGTTGTCGCTCCAGTCGCCCGGTACCTCGATGGCAAAGCCGTTCGAGCGGTACATCAGCACCTGTTCTGAGCCTGTCGAAGGAGCTTCAAATCCGATGTGGAACTGGTGCTCGGCACCGTCGTCCTCCTTCAGTCCGCGACCGTTAGAGAGCAGCGTTCCGCGACCCTCAGCGTCGGTCTTGAACCAGAACATCAGCGTGTAGTCCTGCTCACTGGTACGATCCAATGCCGACTGAGCCAGCAACATGCCCTTGTCTTCCTTATTCAGGTGCAGTGACATGCCACGTGGCATAGCCCAGTTAGCACCTATAAGTAGAGCGTTGGCACCCTGCGTCTTGTCCATTGCATAGTCGCCAGAGCCTTCGTTCATCGGGTAGTAGTCCACGAGGTCCTTCTCATAGCCCGTCAGACGGCGCTTGCCGTAGGTCGTGCTGAGCAGTCCGCCGTCCATGACGCGGTACCACAGACGGGCCTCCATCATGCGGCCTTCGTAGTACTGGCTCTGGTTGCGGTCGAGATCGTTGGTGCGTCCGAAGATGAGCTTGCCCGTACCGTTATACTTGCTGTCCATCTTGAACTTGCCAAGCTTGTCACCGTCGTTGTAGAAGGTCAGCGAGTCCTCTTGCTGGTTGACGACGAGAGCCACCTGTGTGAAGACGCCCTTCTTGATGGCTTCTGTCGATGTAAAGGTCTGGTCGTTGACTACGCCCTTCAGCTTGAAGTCTTCGGTCAGCCACAGCTGCAGCTTCTGTCCGTTCGTGCCGTGCGAGAACAGCGGCATCTCGCGTCCCGTTTCGGCAGGCTTCACCATCAGGTCGATGGTCAGATTCTTGCCGCTGAAGTTACGCTTAGCTTCGCTCTCTACGCTGGCCTGTCCGGTGAACTGGATGCTGACAGTCTCAGAGATCTCGTTGTTGTTCACCTCGCCCTTCACCTCGAAGTTGGTGCCGGCGCGCAGGTAGTTATATTCAATGTCTTCAGAGAAGTTGAACACGATGTCGTCGCTGATGTTCAGCAATCCGCTCTTCGGTTCGGGTGTGCCGAACAGCTGCGGACGGCGCGTATCCTTCACACCGCTGATAATCTTCGACGCTGTCGTGAGGAACGAGTTTCCGTTCCTGCAGAACACCACGGCCCTCAGGTCGTATGCCTTCTCGATGACCCAGCTTTCGCCATAGAACTGTGTGACGATGTTACCGTTCTCAGGAATCATCTCGCGTACGCCGTTGGCATTGGCCATCAGCAGCGAGTCGGCATAGTAGGAACAGAGGTTCGTCCAAGCCTCATCGCCACGCTGCGACTCCTTATACTGGAACTCAATGTGGTCGAAGTTGTACTGGTGCTTGTCGAAGCCGTTGATGACAACGGGGATGTACCAGCCGCGCTTGCCGTCCATCTGGGCGTTGGTGTTGATCACCCACTTGTCGCCCGGCATGGCGATGTCCACGCCACCGGCCTCACGCAGATAGTGTACGTCGAACGAAGCATATTCGCGCGTATGCTCAGGATCGGTGGGCGACTCGATGCCTATGCGCAGGCCCATGTAGTCGAAGCCGTCGCCGGCACGCACCTCGATGGTCTTCTCAGTCACCATACCCGGTACGAGCGTGATGTTCACACCGTTGGCAGTCAGTGCCTGTCCGTCCACATAGATCTTCGCACCGTTCGGGTTCGACGTGTCGTCGGCAAACAGTTTGAAGTAATTGTAGCTATCGGTAGCCTCCGGCTTCTCGCTCTCGTTGGCCAGATAGACCTTGAAGCGGGCAGCGTCGTTGACCGACACACCGCTCACGCTCTGCTTGTCGAGGCTAATCTTCGGGTTGTTGATCTTCAGCGTGCGCTGGTCGAGTACGAAGCCAGGCTCATAGACCATCGTCGTGCGCTGGTCCTCCCATGGGTTGCAGGTAGCACCGCCACGGGTGCGGAAGACGAAGCCCTGCGGGCCGGCCACTAACTGGATGACTTCCTGCTCAAACTGTTTCAGGATGGCTGCCTGCTCCTTCTTGAACTTGTCGCTCATGAAGATGGTCTCCAGGTCGCTGTTCTCGTTCATGCGCGAGCTGGGATCGTCATCGTCGTCGTCATCCTCATCCTCATCTTCTTGCTCTTCATCGCCCAGGTCAGGCAATGACACGCGATAGACGTCGACGTTCAGATGGCTCAGCGGGTCGGGAGCAATGGTGAAGCTCTCCTTGCGAACGTATTGCTTGCCCGAGCCGTAGGTACCCAGACACTCTGAGGTCAGCACAGGCGTAAGCTTCCACTTGAACTTGATACCGCCGAAGCCTATCTCAGCCTCAGAGCCAGTAGGTTCTTCCTCCTTGTCAGGATCCATCTTGGCGCCCGGCTCTTCTTCCTCAACGGTCTGCAGGGCCTTCAGGATGGCTTCCACGATCTGCTCGCCCAGCTGCTCGCTGGCATCCTTATCCTCATCCTGTTCGAAGAACTGCGGATCGTCCGCGAATGGGAACTGCAGCATCATGGAGTTGGTATAGTTGGTCTCGAACGACTCACTATAGCTCACGCTCTCTGCACCGGAAACGTCGTAGTTGGCCACGAGGTCATCGGCGTTCAGCTTCTCATATTCGTTCTGTGCAATCATCATTGCCCAGCCGCCAATCAGCGCGCTCTTCTCCGAGATCTCGTCGGTGAACAGCTGGTCGGTGGTCTTCGGCAGGATGATGATATAGTTGGTCGTGTCGTTAGGCACAGTGACATCCGTGTTGTAGAGGGAGTTGCCCACACCGAACAACGGATCCTGCTGGTCGCGCAGCGACAGATAGACAGGCCGCTTGGTCTTGTCGGCCAGTGCCTGTGCCTCTTCCTGCGTACCGATGTACATCAGTTCCAGGATTTCCTTGGCCAGCTGCGGGATGACCTTCTTCAGGATATGATCCTGCGAATAGATGAACTGCGACTGCAGCTTCGGACCGTATGCCATCGACTCGTCGCGCACCAGATGGAACTTGTTGCCCTGGGCGTCATAGCCCTCGGCAATGTGCAGCATCGAGCCGTACGCGCTGAACATGCCCATCAGTCCGGTAGGACCTTCGCCTGTGGTCAGACCTACACGGCCTGCCATGTGCTGGTACATCGAGTCGGGCAATGCACGGATGGTCGACATCGGCATCACCTGGATGTTCTGCACCATACCTATGTAGAGGTCGGCATCGGCGCCCACCATCGTCGGGTCGCTGCTGGTAGTGATGTCGTGATTGACAGTCATCGTGTACGAGTAAGCCTTCTCGCCCTTCAGGTTGAAGACGAACTCTGACGAGGTGGCATCGTCGTTCTCAGCGGTGAAGATGTCGCCCGTGGTGGTTCCTGCGCCCGTCGGTGCAGTCACCGTACCGATATAAGTGTTGGTCTTGTCGCCCGTGGCAGCAGTATACTTGATACCGGCCGACGTGTTCAGATCCATCTGATAAGAGAAGTTCAGTACCGAACCCTCCGACAGCGTTGCCGAGCTCTTGGATCCCGGTGGGTCGCGCAGAATGTCGAACAGCAGGGGCTGTCCGTTGGTCATCACGTCGACACCAGTGCCGATGGGGAACATGTTCAGCACGAAGCCGTTCAGCGGTGCTGCCTCATAGATGGTGCCGTCCTGCTCGGCGGTGAAGGTCACCGTCTTCAGGGCGTTCTCGCCAGAGAGCAGCTGTGTGGTCTGGTCGACACCCAGTTCAAAGACAGCCTGTCCCTCTTCATCCAACGGCAGGATCTCGCGGTTCATACCGGCCTGCATGCCGTTCTGCATGGTGACGACACCACCGGTGACGGGCACGATGTCCAGACGTTCCGTGGTAGCATCGTTGTTGTAGCGATAGCTCTCAGCCAGCTGTACCTCGATGTAGTACTTGCGCTCTAAGCTGAATACAGGATAGCCGAAGGTATAGGCGGCAAGTCCGTCAGCACCCTTGTAGGCCAGAGGCACGGAGGCTCTGTCGCCTGCCAGGTTGGTGGCGGTGTAGGTCTTGTCGCCGAAGTAGCTGAAGCTGTCGAAGCCCTGCTGCCTGTAGGTCAGCTCTACAGGACTGCGGTAGATGCGGTTGTAGATGGCGTTGTACTCCAGCTTCGGATCGGTCACGTCGTTGCCATCCACGTCGGTGAACGTGCCTGTGAAGGTGGTGTCCTTCGGTTCGAGGCAGTCGGTCAGGTCGATGACCTCGCTCACCTGGTCTTCCTGGAACAGCGTGGGATAGCCCTTACAGTAGACCTGCTGCACCTTCCAGCGTACGGGAGGCAGCTTCACCACATACTCGCCGGTAGCCGAGTCGGGCATCACCTCCATGCGCTTGCGCGTGGTCTTTACTATCGTCTGGTGGCCGTTGCCGCCTGGGTGCTGATATACTTCCTCGCGCTGTGTCTTGTTGGGGTTGGTGTTTTCATAGACCAGCCATGAGCCGTTGTCGCCCTCTAAGGTGAGCACCATCTTCAGCGAGTCACCCAGGTTGTTGGTCGAGAGGTTGTGGTCTAATGGCAGCTGTCCCTGAGTCATACCGCCCACCACGCGGCCCGTCAGCTTCACCTTGGTAGCGTCGTAGAAGCGTACGTCGGCTACGTCGCCTGAGAATTCATGGCCTTGCGGGCCCTTGAAATAGCCGTCGTTGGTAAATTCATGGCCGTCCATCATCACCTGGATGGTGTCCCTACCGCTTCTGACGCGGAACGAGAAGCTACCGTCGTATTCGGTCTCCAGGTTCTTACCCGCACTGTTGTAGACCTCCATGCCGTTCACCTTGAAGCGAACGCCCTTCACGGGGATGCTGGTGCCTTCGTAGTACACGAGACCCGAGAAGCGCTTACCGTTGATGATGATGAAGTCGGGCAGTGTTTCGTCATTGCTCTTCGAGTCGAAGGTCACGGTAGAGGCGTCCTTGCCCTCCTCCGTCTGGATATCTAAGGCCTGTACACGATAGGTCGTGCTCACGCCGCCTGCCTTGTAGGGCAGCTCGTCGGCCACGAAGTGTCCGCTGGCATCGGTGGTCACCGTTGCCACTTCCTTATTGGTGCTTTGATCAGTGACGGTCACCTTTACCTTGGCAGCACCGGTACCGTCGTTGAAGCGTACGAAGCCATCCACGCGACCGGTATTCTTACAGTGGCCGCCAGTGACGTCGGTCTCGCTGTAGGTAATGCCTTCACAGTCGTTCGTTGCGCGCACCTTATATTCATAGTCCTTAACGGGCGATACGGTCTTGTCCTCGTAGCTCAGGTTGTCCAGGTCGGTGGCAATCTCTTCCCACGCATCGTCGCCCTGACCTACCTCGCGGCGCAGCACGGTGAAGTAGTCGATGGGGTTGCCGTCGGTGTCCCAGCTCAGCACGACGCTGCTCTGGCGCGTCTCCGTCATCAGGGTGGGCTCAATCTTACCGTTGCTGGTATGATAGAAGTCGGGCAGTGTAGGCTTGGTGATGGGGTCGTACTTTGGTTCGTCAATCGTCGTGGTAACGGGATTGATGTCGTTGCCATCCTTCTTCCAACCGCTGCCGAGATACTTCTCAACATCTTCCTCGGTGATTTCCACAAACGAAGACTTGATGATAGGCACAACCTTGCCGTCGACTATCTTCCAGCCGTCGGCACCCAGGGCTGCCAGCATCTCATTCGCGGAAATTTCACCGTTTCTTGTGGTCAGCACAGGCACGGCCTGCCCGTCAACTATCTCCCAAGAACCGGCCTTCTCGGCGTTCATCAGGTTCATCACCTCGGTCTGGTTGCTCTTGTTGTAGTACGTCGTGCCCCAGTCACTCCAGGTAGTCCTTGTAATGGTGAGGCTGCTATTGCTGTTGCTTCCCCATGCTTGTGCCCATACGGAGACAGTATGATCTACGCAGAACCATATCCTATAAGCTGTCAAATCATTATTGTGAGCGTAGTTATAGACACGGTGTAATTCCCATCTGCCACCGTCACACCATCCGATGATGCAACCAATATAAGAATCGGTGGAATTGTTAGTGGTGATTTTACCGTCGAAACGACAGTCATTCATATAAATTCTTCCATAACGTGAATGTCCGATGATACCGGCGGCATGGGTGTTTGACGTGGTCACTTCTGTAGATACCCACACATTGTCGAGATGGATGGTAGGAGTGCCTTCCTGAGCCATACCAATCAGACCTGCGGCATGTATGGCATTGGTATCTACTTTACCCTTCACACGCAGGTTTCTAATATTGGCATCGCCTACATAAGTGAAGGGGGCAACAAGGTTACCATATAACAGGCTTACATTCAGCGTATGGCCATTGCCATCGAAAGTGCCGCGATAGACGGCTCCTTCACTGGCTCCAACAGAACCGAGAATCGTGATGTCGGCTTCAAGACGAGCATCAACCCAATATTCGTTCTTGGCAGCTGCCACCATTGCGACAAATGTGTTCCAGTCGTTGTTGTTCCTGATGGGGAATACAGTATACTCGCTGGTAGCATGGCAGTTGGTGACTGTCACTGTGCCTGCATTATCCTGACGTGCCCACGTCTGGCATTTATTGTACTTGGTGCTGATGTGGTCGGGGGTAAAGAGGCAGTTTGCAATGGTTGCCGAGCTCTTTTCGTCAACCCAGCTGATGAAGCCACCATTACCATAGCAATCACCACCCTCAAAGCTGCCGTCGAATCGACAGTTGGAGATGGTAACGGTAGAATTGGATACGCGTCCTACGAAACCGGCGAGAGTGCCTTCACCATCCATGGTTCCTTTCAGGGTGACCGATGAGTGGCAGTTCTCAATGATTGCCGTTCCATTAATGACTTGAGCCACGAGGCCTGCAGGATACATCTGGCTGGATGTGATGGTACCAGCCGTATGCAGGTTCTTAATAGTGGCATTAGTCACGTTGGCGAAGGGGGCGACGAATTTTCGAGAATGGTCTCCTACGCTGAAGGTCAGTGTATGGCCATTACCATCGAAAGTGCCACGATAGGCGGCGCCTTCTGTCCAGCCGACCATGATGGTACCAGCATTCACGTCGGCATCGAGCATAGCGTCCACATCATACTGGCCCTTGGCAGTCTCCACCAAATCCCTAAATGTAGTCCAGTCTGCTGAATTACGGATAATGAGATACGGACGATACTCCACGATGGCATGGCTGTTGATGAGCGTCAAAGAGCCCGTACCGTTACGAACCCACGTTGCGCAGCCATCCCTCTTGGTGCTGATGTGATCGGCTGCGAAGAGACAGTTCTCAATAGTTACA
>JAFZIL010000097.1 GCA_017554385.1 Prevotella sp.
ATTGTAGAAGCGGGTATAGAGGACATCGTCCACCAGATACTCGTCCAGCTTTGTGCGACGCGCATTGGGGTCGAGTGTGAAGCCCATGTGGTGTGAAATGTCCCGACGTGTCCAGAAGAGCGAGCCGACCTTGACGATGGGGGTCTGCTCAACGTCTCCATAGTAGTAGTAGAACACGTCGTCTATCACCTTGCGGTCTTTTCCCGTCAGGCCGCTGACGTTTGTGGGATTGTCAAGCAGCAGGTTGCCGTTGACGTAATAGAAAGTGCTGATGTGCTCACCTGGGTATAGCTCAGGGATGGGGAACACATAACAGTCCCCGTTGGAAAAGCCGACCTGGGCAGGCTGGTGAATGCCGTCGCCAAGGAACAGCCCTTGGTTCAGGCGGATTTGTTGTTTGTAGATGGGATAGACAATGGTGACGCGCTCATCCGTACGTATCTTCGGCACGTATTCCGAGCACACCTCCAAAACGGGTTCACCGTCGAAGTAAAGCAACCGACACAGACTTTGGTCGTTTGGGGAATTTGTCGTTTGGTCGTTTGGGAAATTGAAGAGGTCCTTGTCGCGCCCGTCGGCTTGGATCTCGTAGATGTCCGTTCCCGTGAAGCTTGCGGGCAGGGCGCAGTCCGATCGGTTGACCATGGCGAAGGTGGCATTGCGGATGTCGTCGCGCAGGCTGTTCCATACCAAGTCCCACAAGGGGATGACTTCGAAATGGATGACCTCCAGATTCGGGTCGTTCTCGGGGTTGGGCGAGTAGTTGATGCTGGCCAGCCAGTCGGTGATATGGCCCGGGTTGATCTGCGCATTGCCGTTCAGGCCACGGATGTCGGTCTCCAACTGACGGCGTGTGGCCTCGCTGCCGCCGGCTACGGTGATGGCACCGCTATGCGATTTGGAGGTCACTGGCATCCGACTCTTGTCTGTGCGGTCGCTGTCGGCGATGCGTCCTAAGGTGTAGTCAATCTCCTCTTTCATCTCCTGCACGCTGTTGAAGGCCGTGGTCTTCTGCATGGCGAAGGTGTAGTCGATGCGTCCGCCGAGGTCGGCCTGTATGATGACGTGTGTGCCGTAATCTACGAGCAGCTGCTCGATGAGTTTGTTGCGCTGCGAGCCAGTGGCGTGTTGGATGTGCCAGAGCCGGTCGGTGAAAGCGTCAGTGAAAGGTACACCCGTCGTGCGCCGAAGGTCGAGGAGTGCTGCACGGTCGATGACGCGGGCGGCGACGGCCTTCTCGAACGACCCGTGGCCGATGTTGTGATGCTCCAGCTTGCCCTTGGCTTCGGCTATCAGCTGCTCTGCTGTGACGCAATTCTCGCGGCAGCCCTCGAAGTGGTTGTTCTCGTTGCCCGTCTGCTGCTCGCTCAGGTTCTTGCCGTAGGCGTGGATGTCATTGGTCGTCACGTAGCGTGTCTCGGTGCGGGCCAGTCGGCAGTCCTGCACCACCTCGTACTGTGCGGCGATGTTCTGCTGGCGCAGCATGTCGAGGTTGAGCACAGGCTCCTTGGTGCGCACGGCCATAGGCGATTCCAGGGCTTTGTAAATGTCATAGCCATAGCCCACATAGAGGTCCTGACGGGCATCGCTGCCGTTCTCATCCGCATCGGAGGCCGATAGCTGGGTGATGACGAGGGTGGCATGGCGCGAGGCATCGTCAGCATCGGTGAAGGTCAGCGTAGCAGATCGTCTCTGGCCGCTGTCGTTGGTCGTGGTGGTGAAGGCCACGATGCTGTCGGCGGCAAGAAGGGGAGCCCCCTCCTCACCTCCCCCAAGGGGGAGGAACTGTAGCCAGTCGGCATCCGTGCTGATGATGACGGCACGGGTTTCCGGCCCACAGCCGCTGATGCTCACGGTGACGCTCTCGTAGCTGGCGCGCCAGGAGAGGGTCACGTCCCCGTCCTCAGCACCCACCACGGTAGCGACCCACGCCCCGGGTTCGGGGAGCGTGATGTCGCTATCATCGCGGCAGGCGCAAAGCACGAAGACGAGCAACAGAAGCAGGCCTTTCTTCACCATTCTTCTCTTTATTAATCTTCCGTGAACGGGACACCTCCCCAAAACTCGGAATTGGGATTCAACAGTTCTTCAAAGCTGGGCTTAAACTCTCCGTTCATGATGCCGAGATATTTCTCGATGCCACGGTTGCGGTACTTCTCGATGAAATAAGCCTGGCAGATCTCCTGTATGTTCGCATCGCTGAAGAGTGTCCAGATGGGAGTGATGATGTACGATATGGGTGCAGCCTGACTATTGTCGGGTTGCCCGGGTGTGCTGTACATGGAATCGAGCCAGCCGAGCAGGATGCCCTGCCACCTCTGCAGGTCGGTGGCGTTGCCGCTGGTAATGCAAGCCAGCATCTGGTCGGTGGTCTCGTTGGCATTACCTCCGTAGATGTAGATGTCGGGAGAGAATTGACGCAGGAGGCTGTAGCCATCCTCCGTATAGTGGAAATCGCCCTGCACGTCGAACAATCCAGCAAACTGCGCCGACAGTTCACCACTGAAGTCCGTGGTGCCTTGCATGGCCATGGTGTCTATCTTACAGTGCATGGTCAGCGAGCCGCCGTAGTCGCCGCCGGCGATGAAGAAGGGACCGTACTCGTTATCTATTGCATTCAGGATTTTTCTCACTTCGGCCTCATCGATGGGTTTTTCCTGCAGCTTCTTGCGGGTGATGGCGTTGTAGAGCTCGTTGTAGCGCTTGGTGAAGTTGGCACTGAAGATACCGGCATAGTCGTACAAGATAGGAATCATATCGTACATATTGTCGATTTCCTTCTGCTGGGCATCCGTCAGTCCGTTCTCGTTCAGCCCTTTCAAACCGCGCTTTGCATTGCGTTCTTTGTACTTGGCTTCCAGCTGTTCCACTTTCTCCCAAGCGGCATCGTCACGGTCGAAGTCCATCTCGTTGTGGAGGACGTCGGTGGCGTAGGTGGCGAGTTCTGCCGGTGAGACATAGACATTGTACATGGGACTGCGACGGATGATGGTGTAGTCAACCGCAGCGCGCGATTCAAACTTCTCAGATTTGTATTCACCATGTGCTTCGAACGAAATCGGGCCAAACTCCACACCAAGGGTGAGCGCGACTTCGAGGTTCTTTGTCTGTGCCACGCAGGAGTCTAAGAGAGAAGCCTGAAGTTCGGCCAGGGGAATGACTGACTCGACGTAAGCCGACGCATGCAGAGGATCTGAAGTGCGCTTCTGCAGCTCCTGGATGACGGTGATGTTGAACAGGTTGTTCAGACCGTGAATCTTCGTGGGCTGGAAGTCCTCGCTGCGTTCAGCGTTGAGCTTCGCGTTCAGCGCGTAGTCGTAGTCGATGGCGGTGCCGAGGCCCTTGTCGGCGAAGGCCTGTCCGCTGCCGTTGGTGGGCGGCTGGCCCTCGAAGTTGTAGAACTGCACGACGTTGATCTTCGTCACCTCGCCGTCGCTGTTGCCGATGTTCAGCGTGGTGCGTCGGTCGGCCTTGCTGAGGTTCTCGTCGATGACGAGGCGCAGGGTACGTTTGCCCTCAAAAATCACTTGCCAGTCGAGGATGCGTGCCCAGTCGGTGCCTGCGGGCAGGGTGGCTGTCCACTCGCCGTTGCAGTCGATGGGCACCTGGATGAGGTGGCTCTGCATGTCCACCTCAATGCCGCGTGTGGTAAGGTCGCTGCCGATGGTGACGACGGAGGCGGGAGCCACGTCGTCCTTGTCGTCGTCCTTACACGAGGTTGCAGCCAGGCTGAGGCCGCACACCAGCGCGGCCGTCAGCAGATAATTCAAATTTCGTTTCATATATAACTATTAATTATTAATTGTCAACTTCTCAAATCACCACTGCCATGCCTGACTCCAGGTGGACGGGGTGAACTGTGCGCCGTTGAGGAAGTCGTACTGGCTGTGCAAGTTCTTATCCTCACACTCGATCATTGCGTAGGCTCCCATGATGTTTTCATCCAAATCCTCCTGAGTATCGGCACCTTCACCTAACACAAACATGCGGGCGGTCTTGACTAAGGTCAGTGTGTGGCCGTCAATGGTGATGGTAGCATGATCGTCCTTGCCACGGTCATAGACGGCCGTGACGCGGAACATCAATATTGGTTCGTTCCACATGCCGCCCGGGAATGTAAAGCTATTGAAGACATTTTTGTCGTAATAGTAGTTCGTGACGTTTTCAGCGCGGGCATCGGTTTGCGTGCGATAGTTGCGCTCGGTATTGGGGTCGCCGCCGCTGATGTAGCCGAGAGGCCACAAGGCGAAGACGTCCTTGGCGTACTTCTTTACAAAGTCTGTCTTGGCGATGTGCTGCAGGAGGATACGCTCGGTGCCGAATTTGTCACTGGTATATTGCGTCGTGACGGTATCGGGATTGGCCACGTAGTGCTTCCAGAAATGATATGGGCTGGTCTGGTTGGTCACTGCGTCCAGTCCGATGAGGTTCGTCACACGAAAGAGCGGCTGGCCGTTGGTGACGGCATCGTCGCGGTAGGCTACGCTGGCTAATTTGTTGTAACGGCGGCCATTGCTGCCTTTTCTCACCACTGTCTGGAAGATTCTTCGCGCATCAACGTTCGCGTACTCGATAATGTGCTTCACAACGCGCGATCCAGGTTTGCCATCCAAATTATCATCAGTCTGGTCGGCAGAGTTTGAAAATAAGTTGTGCAGGTAAAAGGTGGCACGCACAGCCTGGTCGAACGTGGGGAGATTCGACACTTGGCTATTGCTGTTGATGGCGGTCAGTCCCTCGAAGGATACCAGTTCGGCTACAGGGTTTTCATCCTTGTCTGGATGTTCCGGATTTATTGGATTCTGATCATCGCGGCCGGCAATGTTCACGACGAACCAACGGTGGCCGTTCTCGTCTCTATAGACGTCGCCTAAGTTGTAGTATCCGCGGCCAGTGAATGCGGTGCGCTTCCATTTCGTCCGGTCATTGTTGGGGGCGGCTTCAGTCTGTGTAATCTCAGGCTTGCCGGGTTCTTCCGAATCCCTGCTCCACTCTTGAGGATACTTGGCGTAGTAGCGATAGACCTCGGTGACGCCCTGGATGGGCTGCTTCACGTCGAACTTGCCGTTGCTGGCCAGTTCCTTGCCTGTGGCGTGTCGGATGACCCAGCGGTACTTGCTGTCGTTGTTGAAGAAGCCGAGGTAGTTTTCGGTGGTCTGGCCCATTGTGCGGACGTCGAACTTCAGGTCCTTCATGTTGCGCTCCACCTCCTCGTTATACACGGCGTGGTGCAGGTTCTGCTCCTCGTTCTTCGTACCGTTGGTATAGACGGCTTCCCACAGCTGGCAGTTCCACGAGGTGGTGAACCACCACGAGTAGCCTTTATAGAGCAGGTGGACGCCGTCGAATTGGACTTTGTCCAACAGGGTACCAAAGCTGAGTATGTTCAGGGCGTTCTCGGCCACTTGCTTGTCTATCCAGCCTTTCTGCACGTTCTGCCAGAAAGCCGCGTTGTGGTACTTCAGGTTCTTCCCCTTGAAGTCGGAGAAGAAGGGCACGCCGTCGTAGCCCCACAGGGTGCCGTCCTCGTG
>JAFZIL010000098.1 GCA_017554385.1 Prevotella sp.
CCACTCCCCTCCCTTCAAGGGGAGGGGCAGGGGTGGGGTCTGTAATATCAAATCTTTCCAAGTTATTTTTTTATTATCACTTAAGGAGAGAAGGAGTAAAACTTGAACAGTATGGAAAAGAAAACGATAACACGTCGCTCGTTTATGAAGTATCTCGGAGCCGGGACGGCTACGCTACTTGCCGCCTGTGCAGGCAAGAACAGCCCGTCGAAGGCCGAGGACGACTATAAGAACCAAGTGGAACCACCCGTGGGCAAGATGACCTACCGCACCAATCCGAAGACTGGTGATAAGGTATCGCTGTTAGGCTACGGTATGATGCGACTGCCGACGATGCCGGGCAACGACGAGGAATTCGATCAGGAGATGATCAACCGTCAGGTGGACTATGCCATCGAACACGGAGTGAACTACTTCGACACCAGTCCTGCCTATTGTCGTGGTCTGTCGGAACGCTGCACTGGCATTGCCTTGAGCCGTCATAAGCGCAACGAGTATTTTGTCGCCACGAAGCTCTCGAACTTCGATCCCCGCACACAAACCCGCGAGGCAAGTATCGAGATGTACCACAACTCCATGAAGGAGCTGCAAGTAGACTATATTGACTACTATCTGCTCCACGCCATTGGTGGAGGAGGCATGGACAACCTGCATCAGCGATACTTAGACAACGGTATGCTCGACTTCCTCATCAAGGAGCGCGAGGCAGGCCGTATTCGCAACCTGGGCTTTTCCTATCATGGCGACATCGAGGTGTTCGACTATCTGCTGGAGCATCACGATGAGTACAAATGGGACTTTGTGCAGATAGAGCTGAACTACTTGGACTGGGACTATGCCAACGAGATCAACAACGCAAATACCGATGCCCGCTATCTCTACGCTGAACTGCAGAAGCGCAATATCCCTGCCGTCATCATGGAGCCGCTCCTTGGCGGGCGCCTCGTCAAGCTGCCACAGTACTTAATGACCGAGCTGAAACAGCGCAATCCCGAACGCAGTGTGGCCTCATGGGCATTCCGCTATGCCGGTACACCCGAGGGCGTGCTCACCGTATTGAGCGGCATGACCTATATGGAGCATCTGAAGGACAACCTGCTGAGCTACTGTCCGTTGGTTCCGCTGACAGAAGAAGAGGTTGAATACCTGCATACCGATGTGGCTCAGAAGATTTT
The DNA here is from genome assembly GCA_017554385.1 of Prevotella sp. Lineage (GTDB taxonomy): Bacteria > Bacteroidota > Bacteroidia > Bacteroidales > Bacteroidaceae > Prevotella. The sequence goes on from JAFZIL010000098.1 coordinate 1,176, forward strand.
CGGACTTGAGAACATTCCCTGCAACGACTGCAAGTACTGCATGCCCTGCCCCTACGGTGTCGATATTCCCGGCATCTTCGTCCATTACAACAAATGCAAGAACGAAGGTACCCTGCCACGTGGTGTGGGCGATGCCGACTATCGCGAACATCGTCGGCGCTATCTCATCAGCCTCGACCGTAGCGTGCCGCGCCATCGTCAGCCCGACCATTGCATCGGGTGCGGACAGTGTGTGGAGCATTGTCCACAGGGCATTCGCATCCCGCGTGAGCTACAGAAGATCGACCAGATGATTGAAGAAATGAAGCAGAACTCCCTCTAACTCCCTCTAACTTCCCCTAAAAAATGACCGGTCATTACATTTTAAGCATATTCATAGCTGCCATATTGGGCGGCATTATCGGACTTGAACGCGAATACCGTTCGAAGGAAGCCGGCTTCCGCACCCATTTCCTCGTAGGATTAGGCAGCGGATTATTCATGATACTCTCCGTCCACGGCTTCGACGAGTACTTGGGACTGCCGGGCATACAGCGCGACCCAAGCCGCCTGGCTGCCCAGGTGGTCAGTGGCATTGGCTTTATCGGTGCCGGTTGTATCATTTTCCAGAAGAATGCCGTAAAGGGCCTCACGACTGCCGCAGGCCTATGGGTCACTTCGGCCATCGGCATGACGGCAGGCGTGGGCATGTATGCCGTTGCTGCTACGTCTACGCTGATGGTATTGGTATGCCTCAAGGGGATGAACTTTATTCATCACAAGATTTTCAAGCATCCGCACCGTGAATATGATGCCGACGAGCATAACGAAGAAGTTTAACCATCTGTCATTACCAACTCCGCCAAACTGCCCGCTTGACGAGAATAGTTCTCACCCTTGACGAGAATAGTTCTCGCTTTCTACGAGAATAGTTCACGCAATTTCGTGAGTTTGTTCTTGAGTTCTTTTGCCTCCGACTGCCTGATACTCAACACTATCTGGCAGGTGTTGTCGAAGTCCTGACTGACGATACGGGCATTGGTGTCCTTGACGATGCGCATGACACCGTTCATCAGTTCGTAGGGAAACTGGTAGCTGATGCGCTCCTCGACCTGGCGCAGCTCTATGGTGCAATGGGCAATGGCGTCGGACGCTGCTTCGCGATAGGCCACGATGAGCCCGCTGGTACCGAGATTCACGCCACCATAGTAGCGCACGACGACAATGAGAATGTCGGTAAGCTCGTTCGAGTTGATCTGTCCGAGGATAGGCTTGCCCGCAGTAGAGCTGGGCTCACCGTCGTCGTTGGCGCGGAAGTCGGTGCGTGCCGGACCGAGCATGTAGGCATAGCAGACGTGGCGGGCGTCGTAGTACTTCTTACGATACTGGGCCAACAAGTCCTTCACCTCGTCCTGCGTCTCTACATGATGGGCAAAGGCGAGGAACTTACTACGCTTCTCTGTGTAGTATCCCTCGCCTTTACCGTTGATAGTCTTGTATTCGTCGGTCATACTCTCTGATTAAATGAGAAACCCTCATTTCTCATTTCTCATTCATCATTTAACTTGTGAATCACCAGTCCTGAACGCAGCTTCGGTTCGAACCAGGTGGCCTTGGGTGGCATGATCTTTCCGCTGTCGGCAATGTCCATGATCTGCTGCATGGATACGGGATAGAGGGCCAGGGCTGCGCGCATCTCACCATTGTCGACACGACGCTTCAGCTCGCCCAGACCACGCAGGCCTCCCACGAAGTCGATGCGCTGAGAAGAGCGCAGGTCGCCGATGTTCAGTATCTCGTCAAGAATCAGTCGGCTGGAGATGTCTACGTCGAGCACGCCGATGGGGTCGCTATTGTCGTAGGTGCCCTCCTTGGCCTTCAGCGAGTACCAGTGCTGGTCGAGATAGAGCGAGAACTCGTGGAGCTGCTGCGGCTTGTAGATGTCAGTACCCTTGTCCTCGACGCTGAAGTTCTTGCGCAGCGCCTCCAGGAACTGCTCGCTGGTGAGGCCGTTCAGGTCTTTCACCACGCGGTTATAGTCAAGGATGGTGAGCTGAGAAGCCTGAAAGCACACGGCCATGAAGTAGTTGTACTCTTCCTGTCCCGTATGGTTGGGGTTCTGTCGCTGTTTTTCGGCACCTACGAGGGCGGCAGCAGCCGAGCGATGATGGCCGTCGGCAATATAGAGCGACGGCATCTTGGCAAACTCAGCGGTGATGGTCTGCATGTCCTGCTCGTCGCTGATCACCCAGAACTGATGGCGGAAACCGTCGATAGGTGCGATGAAGTCATACTCTGGCTCAGTAGCGGCATAGCGCATGATGAGTGCGTCGAGCACCTTGTTGTCGGGATAGGCAAAGAACACCGGCTCGATGTTGGCATTGTTCACGCGGACATGCTTCATGCGGTCTTCCTCCTTGTCGCGTCGGGTCAGCTCGTGCTTCTTGATGCGCCCTTGCATATAGTCGTCGACCCAGGCACCGACCACCAGGCCGTACTGGGTCTTCCCGCTCATGGTCTGTGCATATATATAATAATGTTCGCGCGTATCCTGCACCAGCCAGCCCTTGTCCTGGAACTTCTGGAAGTTAGCGGCTGCCTGCTCATAGACGCGGGGATCGTACTCCGAGGTGCCCACGGGGAAGTCAATCTCGGGTTTGATGATGTGATAGAGGCTCATTTCGTTGTCGCCAGCCTCGGCGCGGGCCTCTTCGCTATTGAGCACGTCGTAGGGACGGCTCTCTACTTGTTCTACTAATTCCTTCGGTGGACGGATGCCACGAAATGGTTTTATTGTTGCCATTGATTCTTGCTTTTATTTCGTTATGATGGTTTATCGATATTACGTTATGACGGCAATTACAAATAAGCCTTGATTTGGGCTATCATCTCCTGATACTCGGCATCGGAGAGGTAGACCTTGCCGGGATTCATCTGGAACGTGCCGCCATAGTCGGGACCGTCGACATACTTCGGAGCCAGATGGAAGTGGAGGTGCGAGAGCTTGTCGCTGTAGGCACCGTAGTTGATCTTCTCCGGATTGAAAGCACGCTGCATGGCACGAGTAACGCGAGCCACATCGGCCATGAACAGGTTGCGCTCGTCGTCCGATAGCTCGTTCAGGTCGTTCACATGGTCTTTGTAGGCCACGAGACAGCGTCCACGATAGGTCTGCTCTTTGAATAGGAAGACCCTTGACACCTGAAGTTGACAGATTTCAATCATCAGGTCGTGCAAGGTTTGGTTGTTAGTGCAGTACAAGCACTGTTTGGGATCACTTTGCATAGTCGAATTGGTAATTGTTTGGATATACGTTTGTGTCTGCAAAATTACAATTTTTTCTGTTATCATGCTAAAAAAGTACGGATAAGTTTTGTTTTTTTATGTTCCTTAGGCCCGGATGAGGTTCGTGAGCGTTGAAATAGAAAGTTTTTTAGGTCATTTCTTGCGTATTTCGGAAATAAGCAGTAATTTTGCAGGCAAATCAAAAAACGAATACGAACAGAAGATGAAAAAGAACGCATTGTCGATTCTCATTGTCCTTGCAGGAGTGCTTTTCCTGGCCAGTTGTGGCAGTACCAAGGATGTGGCCTATTTCCAGAACAGCAACTATGTAGACCTTTCGCAGTCGCAGGTGCTGTATGATGCCCGCATCATGCCAAAGGATCAGCTCACCATCACCGTGAGTGCCACTAACGACGAGGCTGCTGCTCCCTTCAATATGACGGTGCCAACGCCTTATAGCGTTAATTCACGCTCGACCTACTCGCAGGCCATGTTGCAGACCTATCTGGTGGATAATGGCGGTAACGTCAACTTCCCCATTCTGGGTACCATCCATCTGGGCGGTCTGACCAAGTCGGAGGCCGAGCAGATGATTCAGAAGCGTATCAAGCCTTTCCTCTCGGAGGAAGAGAATCCCATTGTCACCGTCCGCATGACGGGCTATCAGATCTCTGTCATCGGCGAAGTTGCCCGTCCTGGTACGTTCACCGTCAGCCGTGAGAAGATTACCGTGTTAGAGGCATTGGCACAGGCAGGCGACCTTACTATCTACGGACTGCGCAAGAACGTGCAGCTGATTCGTGAGGATGCTAACGGTCAGAAGTCGATTCACATTCTCGACCTGACTGATGCGAACCTGGTCAACTCACCATATTATTATTTACAACAGAACGATGTGCTCTATGTGACGCCAAACAAGGTGAAAGCCCAGAACTCCAGTGTGGGTAGTATGACAACGCTTTGGTTCTCGGCAACGAGTATCCTGATTTCGTTGACTTCGCTGTTGTATAATATTTTGAAGTAAAAACAAAAGAGATTGGGAATCGTTTCCCAATCTCTTTTCATAATAACACAACACAAACACCTAATAAAAACAGATTCATATGTGTGGAATAGTAGGATACATAGGGAAGAAAGAAGCATATCCCATCCTGATCAAGGGCTTGCGCCGTTTGGAGTATCGCGGCTATGACAGCGCTGGCGTAGCATTAATCAGTGGCGATGGCCAATTGAATGTTTACAAATCGAAGGGAAAGGTTGACAACCTGACCGAGTTCTGCAGCGACAAGGACGTCAGCGGTTCCATTGGCATTGCGCATACCCGTTGGGCAACCCACGGCGAGCCGTCGTCGAGGAACGCCCATCCGCATTATTCTCAGAGCCGCAATCTGGCTATCATCCATAACGGCATCATCGAGAACTATGCCGACATCAAGGAGAAGCTACGTGCCAAGGGCGTGAAGTTCGAGAGCGATACCGACACCGAGGTGCTCGTGCAGCTCATCGAATATATCATGGTGAAGAAAAATATCGACCTGCTTGAGGCTGTTCAGGTAGCACTCTATCAGGTCATCGGTGCCTACGCCATTGCTGTTGTCGACAAGCGTGATCCTGACCAGATTATTGCTGCCCGCAAGCAGAGCCCGCTGGTGGTCGGCATCGGAGACGACGAGTTCTTCCTTGGCTCGGACGCAAGTCCCATCGTGGAGTATACCGATAAGGTGGTCTATCTGGAAGATGGCAACATTGCCGTAATACGTCGCGGTCAGGACCTTCATGTGATCAGCCTCCTCGGTGAGGAGCAGGAGCTGAAGGTCAAGAAGGTCGACATCGACCTGGGACAGATAGAGAAGGGCGGCTATCCGCACTTCATGCTGAAGGAGATCTTCGAGCAGCCCGAGTGTCTGACCAACTGTATGCGAGGCCGCGTAAATGTTGAAGCCGACCACGTGACGCTCTCTGCCCTTATAGACTATCGCCGCCAGCTGCTTAACGCCAAGCGCGTGGTCATCGTGGCTTGTGGCACGTCCTGGCATGCAGGACTTATTGGCAAGCAGATTATTGAGACGCTGTGCCGAATACCTGTTGAGGTGGAGTACGCCAGCGAGTTCCGCTATAGGAATCCTGTCGTTGGCAAGGACGATGTGGTAGTGGCCATCAGCCAGAGCGGAGAGACTGCCGACACGCTTGCGGCAGTTCAGTTGGCCAAGGAGAAGGGTGCCTTCATCTACGGCATCTGCAATGCCATCGGTTCCAGTATTCCCCGTGCCACAGACACAGGTACCTATATCCACGTAGGACCTGAGATCGGTGTGGCTTCGACGAAGGCTTTCACGGGTCAGGTGACGGTTCTCACGATGATTGCATTGGCTATGGGCGAAGCCAAAGGCACTATCGCCCGCGATGAATACCTCCGCATCGTGAAGGGACTGAGCGAGATACCCGATAAAATCCGAGAGGTGCTGAAGAGCAATGACAAGGTGGCCGACCTCGCGCGTACCTTTACTTACGCGCATAACTTCCTATACTTAGGTCGAGGATTCAGCTATCCTGTAGCCTTGGAGGGCGCGTTGAAGTTGAAGGAAATCTCCTATATCCATGCCGAGGGCTATCCCGCTGCCGAGATGAAGCATGGCCCCATCGCCCTCATTGACTCGGATATGCCTGTTGTTGTCATTGCCACGCACAACGCCATGTACGAAAAGGTGCTTTCGAACATTCAGGAAATCAAGGCCCGGCAGGGTAAGGTGATTGCCCTCGTGTCGAAGGGCGACGATGTCATCTCGAAGATTGCCGACGAGGTAATTGAGCTGCCCGATGTGCTGGAATGCCTCGAACCGTTGGTGGCCACGATACCTCTCCAGCTCTTGGCCTATCACGTCGCCGTCTGTAAAGGCAAGAACGTTGACCAGCCACGAAACTTGGCAAAGTCAGTTACCGTAGAATAGTCTAAGTTAAGCATAATGAATGAAGAATGAAAAAGTGAAGAATATGCTCCCGCCATCATCCGCAGGCTGCGATTCTTCACTTTTCGCATATAATAAACAGGATAAGATAATGAGAGATGTGACTCTTGTGCTGCAGGACGGCACGACATTCAGAGGAAAAAGCTTCGGCTACGAGCAAAACGTAGTCGGCGAAGTGGTCTTCAACACAGCCATGATGGGTTATCCCGAGAGCCTGACCGATCCGAGCTATGCCGGACAGTTGATGGTGCTGACGTATCCGTTGGTGGGAAACTACGGCGTACCTCCGTTTACTGTCGAGAAGAATGGTATCGCTACGTTTATGGAGAGCGACAGAATCTATGCAAGTGCCATTATCGTCAGCGACTACAGTACTGAGTACTCGCATTGGAATGCCTGCGAGAGTCTTGGCGACTGGCTGAAGAGAGAAAAGGTGCCTGGCGTGACAGGCATTGATACGCGCCAGTTGACAAAGGTGCTGCGTGAGCACGGTGTGATGATGGGGCGTATCGTCTTCGACGAAATGAGTAATGAGAAATTAGAAATGAGTAATGACTATGGCAGCATCAACTGGGTGGCACGTGTATCCTGCAAAGACATCATCCGCTACAATGAAGGTGCAGGCCGTAAGATAGTGCTGGTTGATTGTGGCGTGAAAAATAACATCATCCGATGCCTGATTAATCGCGGAGTGGAGGTCATCCGTGTGCCCTGGAACTACGACTACACAGATATGACGTTCGACGGGCTGTTCCTCGCAAATGGTCCGGGTGACCCGGATATGTGCGTCGATGCCGTAGAGGTATTGAAGAAGCAGATGTCTATGTCGCGTAAGCCCATCTGTGGCATCTGTATGGGTAACCAGTTGCTGGCAAAGGCTGGTGGCGCTACGATCTATAAGCTGAAGTACGGACACCGTTCGCATAACCAGCCGGTGCGCGAGGTGGGAACCAATCGCTGCTATGTGACCTCACAGAATCATGGATATGCCGTTGATGCCGCTACGTTGGGCAACGACTGGCGTGAACTGTTTGTGAATATGAACGACGGTTCGAATGAGGGTATACGCCATCTGTCGTATCCTTGGTTCTCCAGCCAGTTCCACCCAGAGGCCTGTTCCGGTCCTGTAGACACGGAATTTATGTTTGACCGTTTCATTGAGACGCTTTAGTAGTTAAGAGTTACGAATTAAGAGTTAAGAAAGAATGAGAGACAATAATATAAAAAAGGTGTTGCTGCTGGGTAGCGGCGCGTTGAAGATCGGTGAGGCCGGAGAGTTTGATTATAGTGGTTCGCAGGCACTGAAGGCATTGAGGGAGGAAGGTATCAAAACGGTGCTTATCAACCCCAATATCGCAACGGTGCAGACTTCGGAGGGTGTGGCCGATGAGATATACTTCCTGCCCGTACAGCCCTATTTCGTTGAGCGTGTCATTGAGAAAGAAAGACCCGACGGCATCCTGTTGGCCTTTGGAGGTCAGACGGCATTAAACTGTGGCGTAGAACTCTATAAGAGCGGAGTGCTCGAGAAATATGGCGTGCGTGTGCTCGGTACTCCTGTACAGGCTATCATCGACACTGAGGACCGCGAGCTTTTTGTGAAGAAACTCGACGAAATCGGTGTGAAGACCATTAAGAGTCAGGCATGCTCAGATATCGCTGAGGCCCGAAAGGCTGCTGCCGGGCTGGGCTATCCCGTCATCATTCGTGCAGCATACGCCCTTGGTGGACTCGGCTCGGGTTTCTGTGACGATGAGCAACAACTGAATGCACTTTGTGAAAAGGCCTTCGCTTTCTCACCGCAGGTGCTTGTGGAGAAGTCGCTCAAAGGTTGGAAGGAGATAGAGTACGAAGTGGTACGCGACCGCTTCGACAACTGTATCACCGTCTGTAACATGGAGAACTTCGACCCGCTGGGCATCCATACTGGCGAGTCGATTGTCATTGCTCCCTCGCAGACGCTTACCAATTCGGAATACCATAAGCTGCGCGCACTGGCTATCAAGATTATCCGTCATATTGGCATCGTAGGAGAATGTAACGTTCAGTATGCCTTCGATCCGCAATCAGAAGATTATCGCGTTATCGAGGTCAACGCCCGTCTCAGTCGCTCGTCTGCCTTGGCATCAAAGGCTACGGGCTATCCTCTCGCTTTCGTTGCTGCCAAGCTTGGATTGGGGTATGGTCTCTTCGATTTGAAGAACTCGGTGACCAAGACCACGAGTGCTTTCTTTGAACCTGCGCTCGACTACGTGGTCTGCAAGATTCCCCGTTGGGACCTCTCAAAGTTCCACGGTGTAGATAAGGAACTCGGTTCGTCGATGAAGTCTGTCGGTGAGGTGATGGCTATAGGCCGTACCTTTGAGGAAGCCCTGCAAAAAGGCTTGCGCATGATAGGTCAGAGCATGCATGGCTTCGTCGAGAACAAGGAACTTCAGATAGCCGATATCGATGCTGCCCTGAGAGAACCGACGGACAAGCGCATCTTTGTTATCTCGAAGGCCATGCACCTGCCAGAATACGATATTGACAAGATACACGAGCTCACGAAGATTGACAAGTGGTTCCTCTATAAACTCCAGCACATCATCGAGATTGACGAGCGGTTGAAGAAGCAGAATATCAATACGCTGGAAGCCGACCTGCTCCGTGAGGCGAAGGTTTATGGATTTACTGATTTCCAGATTGCCCGTGCCATCGGTCTTGAAAGTGAGTGTCGCACGATGCACGAGGCACTGCTATTGGTGCGTAACCGTCGTAAGCAACTCGGAATCCTGCCTGTTGTGAAACAGATTGATACCTTGGCTGCTGAGTATCCTGCCCAGACCAACTATCTTTACGTCACCTATTCTGGCGTGGCAAGCGATATCCAGTTCGAAAATGATAAGAAAAGCATTATAGTCCTTGGGTCAGGTGCTTATCGCATCGGTTCCTCCGTGGAGTTCGACTGGTGTGGTGTGCAGGCTCTTAACACCATTCGTCGAGAAGGATGGCGTTCGGTAATGATCAATTACAATCCTGAGACTGTATCCACCGATTACGACATGTGCGACCGTCTCTATTTCGACGAGCTGACCTTCGAGCGTGTTCTTGACATCATTGATATGGAACAGCCCTACGGCGTGATTGTCTCTACGGGTGGTCAGATACCGAATAACCTTGCGGTCTATTTGGATGAACAGCATGTGAACATCCTTGGCACTCAGGCCAATGACATTGATGGAGCAGAGGATCGTGCGAAGTTCTCCCAAATGCTGAACGAGATTGGCGTCAACCAGCCTGAATGGAGTGCGCTGACTTCAATGGATGATATCGACAAGTTTGTTGATAGGGTGGGGTTCCCGGTCTTGGTGCGTCCATCTTATGTCCTTTCTGGTGCAGCCATGAACGTCTGTTCAAACCGTGACGAGCTCGAGCGATTCCTCCAGCTTGCAGCTAACGTCAGCGAGGATCATCCTGTTGTAGTGTCGAAGTTTATTGAGCATGCAAAAGAGATTGAAATGGATGCTGTGGCAAAGGATGGAGAAATCCTGGCTTATGCTATCTCAGAGCATATCGAGTTTGCGGGTGTCCACTCTGGCGACGCTACCATCCAGTTCCCGCCTCAGAAGCTCTATGTCGAGACAGTGCGCCGCATCAAGCGTATCTCTCGTCAGATAGCAGCTGCACTGCATATCAATGGCCCGTTCAACATCCAGTATATGGCACGCGACAACGATATCCTTGTGATTGAGTGTAATCTTCGTGCCTCGCGCTCTTTCCCCTTTGTGAGCAAGGTCCTGAAACTCAATCTCATTGACCTGGCTACTCGTGTCATGCTTGGACTGCCCGTTGAACGTCCCCACAAGAATCTCTTCGATCTCGACTATGTGGGTATCAAGGCTTCGCAGTTCAGCTTCAATCGTCTGCAGAAAGCCGACCCGGTTCTTGGCGTCGATATGGCTTCTACGGGTGAAGTGGGCTGCATAGGCGACAACACGCATACTGCCCTCTTGAAGGCGATGCTCTCTGTAGGCCATCGCATCCCGAAGAAGACGATTCTTCTTTCTACCGGTGGAGCAAAGCAGAAGGCAGAAATGCTCGATGCCGCCCGTATGCTTGTGGAGCATGGCTTTGAGCTCTATGCCACCGGTGGAACGTCGAAGTATCTCACCGATAACGGCGTGAAGAACACCCGCGTCCTCTGGCCTTCTGAGAACAGCGAGAATTCAGAGTGCCCGGATGCTCTTACACTATTGCATCAGCACAAGATCGACATGGTGGTGAACATCCCCAAGAACCTTACCACCCACGAACTGACCAATGGTTACAAGATACGTCGTGCAGCCATCGACCTTAATGTGCCGCTCATTACCAACTCGCGTCTGGCTTCTGCATTCATTCAGGCATTCTGCACCGTTCCGCTTGAACAGATTGGTATTAAGGCATGGTCGGAATATAAGTAGACTATTGGCTATTCTTTAGTTATGTCATGAATCTTTGGGCTGGAATGAAAGATTTCCAGCCCAATTGCATCGTATTCGCAAAAAAATGAGTAATTTTGCAGCGCGAAATCAATTAGTATTCAATAATCAAAAGGAAAAATGAAAGCATTTGTATTCCCCGGTCAGGGAGCACAGTTTGTAGGTATGGGCAAAGACCTGTACGAAAACAACGCTAAGGCAAAAGAATTGTTTGACAAGGCTAACGACATTTTGGGATATCGTATCACAGACATTATGTTCGAGGGAACCGATGATGATCTGAAGCAGACGAAGGTTACCCAACCTGCAGTATTCCTCCATTCTGTTATTTCGGCTATTTGCATGGGCGATGCATTCCAGCCCCAGATGACTGCCGGTCACTCTTTGGGTGAGTTCTCGGCACTTGTGGCTTCAGGAGCACTCTCGTTCGAGGATGGATTACGCTTGGTCTATGCCCGTGCTATGGCTATGCAGAAGGCTTGTGAAGCTATGCCTTCGACAATGGCTGCCATTATTGGTCTGCCTGACGAGAAAGTCGAGGAAATATGCAACAGCATCAATCGTGAGGGTCATGTTTGTGTATGTGCCAACTATAATAATCCAGGACAGCTGGTTATCAGTGGAAATGTTGAGGCTATCAACGAGGCTTGTGAGCAACTGAAGGCTGCCGGTGCCAAGCGTGCATTGCCGCTGAAGGTAGGTGGCGCCTTCCACTCTCCCTTGATGCAGCCTGCCAAGGACGAACTCCAAGCCGCTATCGAGGCTACTCCTTTCCAGACTCCTTCATGTCCTGTCTATCAGAATGTTGACGGCAAGCCTCATACTGATCCTGCAGAAATCAAGTCAAACCTGATTGCACAGTTGACCAGTTCCGTTCGTTGGACGCAGTGTGTGCAGTCGATGATTGCCGATGGTGCCGACGACTTCACTGAGTGCGGCCCTGGCAAAGCACTTCGTGGAATGATTTCCAAGATCAATAGTGAGGTAAGTGCTCACGGGATAGAGTAATGATGAAAATTGTAATATATCAGGTTTTTACCCGCCTTTACGGTAACCGCAACACTACTCGCACCAAAAATGGTTCTATCGAGGAGAATGGTTGCGGTAAGCTTGCCGACTTCACTCCTACGGTGCTGAAGCAGATTAGGGAGAAGGGCGTCACACATGTGTGGTACACAGGTGTCATCCGTCATGCCACCCAGACTGACTATAGCAGCTATGGCATTCCCCGACAGCATCCAGCAGTAGTGAAGGGTAGGGCAGGCTCACCATACGCTATCACCGACTATTACGACATTGACCCCGACTTGGCGGTCAATGTCGATAAGCGTATGGAAGAGTTTGAGAAGCTCGTAGCCCGTACCCATCGTGCAGGACTAAAGATGATTATCGACTTCGTGCCTAATCATGTGGCGCGACAGTACAAGAGCGTTGCCAAGCCAAAGGGCGTTGCCGATCTCGGTGAGGACGATGATCCTTCAATGGGCTTCAGCCTTCAGAACAATTTCTATTATTGCCCTGGCCAGTCGTTTGCTCCCCACTTCGACCTGTATCATGGCGAGAAGGAACCTTATTGTGAGACACCTGCCAAGGCTACAGGAAATGACTGCTTCGGCAATGCTCCAGGACAGAACGACTGGTATGAAACGGTGAAACTGAACTATGGTGTCGACTATTATGCCGGACAGACACCATCCTCTCTTCAACTTCCTTCTACTACCATCCCCTCTACTTGGCAAAAGATGCTCGACATCTTGCTGTTCTGGGCTTCCAAGGGCATCGATGGCTTCCGTTGCGACATGGCTGAAATGGTACCTGCTGCTTTCTGGGCATGGGCCACAACGAAAGTCAAAGAGGCTTATCCTGAAATCCTGTTTGTCGGTGAGGTATATAATCCAGGTGAGTATCGTCACTATCTGGCTTCCGGCTTTGATTATCTCTATGATAAGGTTGGCATGTATGATGTCATGCGTGACGTTATCTGTCATCGCCGTGGTACTGATGCCCTCACGTGGGCTTGGCAGATGAACGATGACATTGCTTCCCACATGCTCTATTTTCTTGAGAACCATGATGAGCAGCGCATTGCCAGCGACTTCTTTGCTGCTAATGCGCAAAAGGCCGTACCTGCACTTATTGCCAATGTACTGATGCAGCAGAATCCATTCATGCTCTATGCAGGCCAGGAGTATGGTGAGGCGGGTATGGATGTCGAAGGCTTCAGCGGTCATGACGGAAGAACGACAATCTTTGACTATTGGTCTTTGGATACGCTCTGCCGAGCAGCAGCCAAGAAACTGACGAATGAAGAGCAGGCACTTGCAGATACGTACAGCCGCGTACTTAACATCGCTATCAGCGAAAAGGCCGTTGGTGAAGGCAAGTCGTTCGATCTTACCTATGTAAATGCGCAGCATTTCCGTCAGTATGCTTTCCTTAGGAAGGCTGGCCATGAGGTACTCTTCGTAGTTGTCAACTTCGATGACCGTCCAGTGAACTGCGACGTGCTGATCCCAGCGCACGCTTTCGACTATTTCCAAATGAACGAAGACAACTATACAGCCGTCGACTTGCTTACTGACGAACAGCATGTCCTTACTTTCAAACGTGACGGGAAAGTGCTCGTATCGATTGCGAAGCGTAGTGGTGTCATATTGAAATTCAAAGTGTAATGTATAACAGGTTATTCATACTTCTATTCATCATCTGCCTTGGTAGATTGGAACTGGTGGCGCAGGAGATTCAGGCTACGGTAAGAATCAATCATAGTCAGATTCAAGGTACCGATGCCTCGGTTTTCGATAATCTGCAGCAAACGCTGGAGCAGTTTATAAATGAGCACCAGTGGACGGCCTTGCAGTTTCAGGAGAACGAACGCATCACATGTAACTTTAACATTACTGTGACGAAGTATGAACAAAGTGACAATCGCTTCACCTGTAATGCGCTGATTCAGGCCAATCGGCCCGTATTCAATTCTGCTTATACAACTACTATTTATAATAATACGGACAAGAATTTCATCTTTGACTTTGCGCAGTTTGACCAGTTGAACTTCAATGAGGAGGTTATCGATAACCAGCTTGTGGCGCTCGTTGCCTATTATTGTTACCTGATCATTGGTCTTGACCTTGACACCTTCTCGCCGTTGGGTGGCACAGATGTGCTACAGCGTTGCATGTATCTGGTCAACAACGCCCAGTCGCTCGATTATCCTGGATGGAAGTCGTTTGAAGACTCTCGAAATCGTTTCGCTCTTATCAGTGATTATCTTGATGAGGGTATGAAGCCCTTCCGCCAGTTACAATACGACTACTATAGAACCGGTCTCGACGAGATGGCACAGAACGTGGAACGTGGACGTACGAACGTTACTACAGCTATTGAGAACGATCTGAAGAAGGCCCACGAGAACAAGCCCCTCAGCCTCTTGCCCCAGATATGGACTGACTATAAGCGTGATGAGTTGGCCAACATTTACAAAGGCAAGGGAACTCAGAAGGAGAAAGAGTCTGTCTATGAGATACTTTTCTCCATAAATGCCTCGCAAAACAATGCATGGGAGAAGATAAAGCAGTGATATACGAGTTTTTTCAATAAAAAAAGTTAAATATTGGGAGTTGCAGCAAGCGGAAAAGCTGTAACTCCCAAATTTTCAGTACCTTTGCAGCCGCTTTATGTACATAGTTCACATAATGTCCAACTTTATTAATTACAAACAACAATTTTTTAAACAATTATGTCAGAATTAACAAAGAACGTGAAGCCGTTGGAAGACTTCGATTGGGAGTCATTTGAAAACGGTACCACAGCGAACGTGAGCAAGGAAGAGCTTGACCGCGCTTACGACGAAACCCTGAACAAGGTGGCCGACCATCAGGTGGTTGACGGTAAGGTAATCTCCGTTGACAAGAAAGAGGTCATCGTCAACATTGGCTACAAGAGCGACGGTATCATCCCCGCTTCCGAGTTCCGCTACAATCCCGAACTGAAAGAGGGTGATGTGGTCGAGGTCTACGTGGAGAGCGCTGAGGACAAGAAGGGACAGCTCCTTCTGTCGCACAAGAAGGCTCGCCTGAGCAAGGCTTGGGATCGTGTCAATGCAGCCCTTGACGAGCAGCAGATTATTCAGGGATTCATCAAGTGCCGCACGAAGGGCGGTATGATTGTCGACGTGTTCGGCATCGAGGCATTCCTGCCCGGTTCGCAGATCGACGTTCACCCCATACGCGACTATGACCAGTTCGTAGGTAAGACCATGGAGTTCAAGGTGGTGAAGATCAACCAGGAGTTCCGTAACGTAGTCGTTTCGCACAAGGCTCTTATCGAGGCAGAGCTTGAGGCTCAGAAGCAGGAGATTATCTCTAAGCTCGAGAAGGGTCAGATTCTTGAGGGTACTGTCAAGAACATCACGAGCTACGGCGTATTCGTCGACCTCGGTGGTGTTGACGGACTCATCCATATTACCGATCTCAGCTGGGGTCGTGTTGACGATCCGAAGAAGGTTGTCGAACTCGACCAGAAGATCAATGTTGTTATCCTTGACTTCGACGAGGAGAAGAAGCGCATCGCTCTCGGTCTGAAGCAGCTCACTCCGCATCCTTGGGATGCTCTGGATCAGGAGCTCAAGGTTGGCGACAAGATCAAGGGTAAGGTTGTTGTGATTGCCGACTACGGTGCATTCGTAGAGGTACAGCCCGGCGTAGAGGGCCTCATCCACGTCAGCGAGATGTCTTGGAGCCAGCATCTGCGCAGCGCTCAGGAGTTCCTGAAGGTTGGCGACGAGGTAGAGGCTGTCATCCTGACTCTCGACCGCGACGAGCGCAAGATGTCTCTGGGTATCAAGCAGCTGAAGGAAGATCCTTGGGAGACCATCGAGGTGAAGTATCCCGTTGGTTCGAAGCACACCGCCAAGGTGCGCAACTTCACCAACTTCGGCGTGTTCGTCGAGTTGGAGGAGGGCGTCGATGGTCTGATTCACATCAGCGACCTGTCTTGGACCAAGAAGGTGAAGCACCCCAGCGAGTTTACTCAGGTGGGCACTATGATCGACGTGATCGTTCTCGACATCGACAAGGAGAACCGTCGTCTCTCGCTTGGTCACAAGCAGCTTGAGGACAATCCTTGGGACGTCTTCGAGAGCCAGTACACCGTGGGCTCTGTCCACACTGGTAAGATCACTGAACTGCTCGAGAAGGGCGCCGTTGTTCAGCTTGAGGAGAATGTCGAGGGCTTCGCTACTCCGAAGCATCTCGTGAAGGAAGACGGCTCACAGGCTCAGCTGGGTGAGGAACTTCCCTTCAAGGTGATTGAGTTCAACAAGGACTCAAAGCGTATCATCCTCTCGCACAGCCGCACCTTCGAAGATGCTCAGCGTGATGAGAAGCGTGCTGCCCGCAAGGCTGCTGCTCCCCGTGCTGCCAAGAAGGACGAGGCTCCTAAGATTGAGAACGTTGCAGCTTCCACCACGCTCGGCGACATCGACGTGCTGGCTCAGCTCAAGGCTCAGATGGAGAAGGGAGAGTAAGACTTTCATGTCTAGAGACTACAAGGCTATAGACGAATAGGCTATAGATTGTAAACATAAAAGTAGGCTGCGCCTTGTTATTTACAAGAACGTAGCCTACTTTATTTGAAAGTCTGTAAGTCATAAGTCGTAACTATTATAGTTTCATGTCAAAAGTATGATAGTTGTCATCCAAAAGTACTATACTTATTAGTCATAACTATTATTGTTTTAAAACGACACAACTGAAGCGGACAAATGAAGACGGGCTTGGTATTAGAAGGCGGAGCCATGCGAGGACTCTTTACGGCAGGCATCATCGATGTGATGATGGAGCACGATGTGTGGCCTGACGTACTCGTCGGTGTTTCGGCTGGAGCAGCTTTTGGCTGTAACATGAAGTCGAGACAGGTAGGGCGAGCCATTCGTTATAATAAGCGCTTTGCCAAGGATAGCCGCTATAGTGGGTGGCGGTCGTTGTTCACTACGGGCAACTACTTTAATGCTGAGTTTGCTTACCATACCATGCCCACAAGTCTTGACCGTTTTGATGACGAGGCCTTCAACAATAATCCGATGGACTTCTATGTCGTCTGCACCGATGTGGAGACGGGAGAGGCTGTTTACAAGAAGTTAGAGAAATCGGAAAGTGCTACCTACGACTGGATACGCGCATCGGCCTCAATGCCACTACTTTCAAAAGCCGTAGAGCTCGAGGGTCGCAAGTTGCTTGATGGTGGAGTGGCAGACAGTATACCTTTGGCGTTTTCAGAGCGTATTGGCTGTGAGCGAAATGTGGTCATTCTTACCCAGCCTGAAGGATACCTGAAAGCCCACAACCCCTTTATGCCGTTGATGCGTATAGCCCTGCGGCGCTATCCAAAGATGATTGAGGCTATGGACAATAGGCACTTGATGTATAATAAAGAATTAGAATATGTACGCGAGGCCGAACGTGAAGGCCGTTGTCTCGTTATCCGTCCTGACGAGAAGATACCTATCGGACACATCTCGCACAATCCCGACGAGATGCAACGCGTCTATGATATCGGACGTGCCATCGGAGAACGCAATCTGTATCGCATTTCGTCTTTCTACCGTAATTCCTGATTTTTTCAAATCTCATTTTTCATATAGCTATGCGCATAGACATCATCACTGTACTGCCCGAGATGATTGAGGGCTTCGTGCACGAGAGTATTCTTGCTCGTGCCGAGAAGAAGGGTTTGGCTGAAATACGTTTGCATAACCTACGTGACTACACGCTCGACAAATGGCGGCGTGTGGATGACTATCCATACGGTGGTTCGGCTGGTATGGTGATGCAGTGTGAACCCATTGATCGTTGTATCACGGCGCTGAAGGCTGAGCGTAACTACGACGAGGTGATTTTCACTTCGCCCGACGGAGAGCGTTTCGACCAGCACATGGCCAACGAACTATCGCTGAAGGGTAATTTGATTATCTTGGCCGGGCACTATAAAGGTATAGACCAGCGTGTGCGTGATCATCTGATAACCCGCGAGATAAGCATCGGAGATTTCGTGCTGACGGGTGGTGAACTGGTGGCTGCGATGATTGCCGATGCCATTGTCCGCGTGGTACCTGGTGTCATAGGCGACGAGCAAAGTGCTCTGTCCGATTGTTTCCAAGACGATTTGCTTGCTGCACCTATCTACACCCGTCCTGCTGACTATAAGGGCTGGAAGGTGCCTGAGATATTACTGAGCGGTAATGAGGCCAAAATTCGTGCATGGGAACTTGACCAGGCTTTGGAGCGTACGCGACGTTTGCGTCCAGACCTATTGAAAGAATAAGAGACGGATGGCTGTTCAGGCCATCCGTCTCCTTTTGATGAAAAACAGCCGGTTATCTCAAGATAACGGTGAGGGCACGGGCTGCTTGGGCACCATAGACCAGTGCTGACTCGATGTCGGCTGTCTTGCTGGGTCCGCTGATAAACGTTCCGAATTTGTACTGCTGAAAATATTCCTGCGATGCGGCAATGCGTGCGTAGGCCTCGTGCATGTTGTTGACGATGGCATCGCGGCTGAGCACGACAATCAGTCGTTGCACAGCGAAGCATACCGACTTCTCTTTCATCTGTTGTGGAATCCAGATGCAGGCATTCTCTGCAACGCCAATCTTGCCTTCTATCACCCCCACATCAATCTTCATCAGTTCCTTGGCGTCAGCAACAGTATCGGGGTCGATGCCGGCCTTCACGTCAGGTAGGTTGCTGGCCACCGTAGTCACATCGGGATAGGCTTGGCGTATCAGGTCGTTCAGATTGTCGCCTGTTTTCATCTCAATGAGCCCGGCACCGGCAGTGGTTGTGGTCTTCGTGATGAACTCGGCTACAGGGTCGCTGAACGTAATGGGGTTCAGACTGCCGAGGTCAGGCATGTCGTACGTCTCGCGGGTGTTCTTGCGCAGACGGGATAGTATTTCTTCTCTTGAACTCATTGCTTTTCCTCCTTCCATAATTGATGGAACGACTTCTTCGGGAACTTCATCATCTTGTGTCCGTAGGCCCAGGGATTCAGCTTTAAGTTCATGAGTGGGGCTGGCACCCAGTTGGCCATCGGTGAGAAACGCAGGGCAGTAGTGTATAGAGCAGGATGATTAAACAGGAACGACATGCCCTTCGACATCATTTTTTTCATTGGGTCGGCATGCCCCAGCGAATCGAGTTCCTGACGCCAGCGATAGACCTGATGAGAGAGGTCGACCTTTACGGGGCATACATTATCGCACGAACAGCAGAGCGAGCAGGCCGACACGTTGTCGTGGTACTTCTGTTTGTCGCGCAACATGCCGAGGTTGATGCCAATAGGTCCGGGAATGAAGTAGGTGTAGCTGTAGCCAGCTGAGCGACGGTATACCGGACAGGTGTTCATACACGCACCACAGCGCATGCATTTCAGCGTCTGCCAGTGCTCTGGATTACCGAGAATGTCGCTGCGTCCGTTGTCCACGAGCACGATGTGCATCTCGCCTCCAGGTCTCGGCCCTCGGAAGTGGCTGGTGTAGACGGTGGTCTCCTGTCCTGTGCCCGAGCGGGCGACGAAGCGCTGGAACACGCCCATGGCCTTGTAGTCAGGGATGAGTTTCTCAATGCCCATCGACACGATGTGAAGCTTGGGTATGGAGGTCGACATGTCAGCATTGCCTTCGTTGGTGCACACTACGACGTCGCCCGTAGCAGCAATGCCGAAGTTAGCACCGGTCATGCCGCATTCAGCCTCGGCAAACTGCTGGCGCAGGTGCATACGGGCTACGTAGGTCAGGAAGGTCGGGTCGTTGGGGTCGTCGTGGGGCTTGCCGTAGCTTTTTGAAATCTCGTCGAAGTTGGCTATTTGCTTGCGGAAACAGTCGCCGATGTCCTCGCGATGCACGTGGAGGGCAGGCATGACGATGTGGCTGGGTGCCAGCTTCATCATCTGTAGGATGCGTTCGCCCAGGTCGGTCTCTATAACATCGATGCCGTTTCGCTCTAAGTTCTCGTTCAGGTGGCACTCTTCGGTGAGCATACTTTTGCTCTTTACCACTTTCTTCACCTGGTGCTGTTGGAGAATATCGAGCACGATGCGGTTGTACTCGTCGGCATCCTCGGCCCAGTGAACGTGTACACCGTTCTTCGTGGCATTCTGCTCGAACTGCTCCAGGTAGTCGGCCAGATGTGTCTCCGTATGTTTCTTAATCTGGCTGGCTGCTTCTCGCAGGTCTTCCCATTCGGGCAGGGCCTGTGCCATGCGGTCGCGCTTCTGGCGCACTCCGAAGAACGTCTGGTCGTGACGGGTCACCACGGCGTCGTTCTGCAGATAAGTCTCTGCGGCTTTGGAATGTCTTGTGCTCATAGGCCGGCGGTAAGTATTTGTGCAACGTGAATGAACTTGATATCTAAGCCTTGCTTCTCGGCTACGCCCTGCATGTGCATGAGGCATGACGAGTCGGGACCAGTGACATATTCGGCACCTGTAGCGATGTGGCGACGCACCTTCTCCAACCCCATGCGGGTCGATACTTCTTTCTCTTCGACAGCAAACATACCACCGAAGCCGCAGCACTCGTCGGGCCGTTCAGGCTCTACAATCTCAATGCCTTCGACCAGTCGTAACAGGTCAATAATCTTATTGAACTTCGGCATATTACGCTCAGAGGGTGACGAGAGACCTAATTCGCGCACACCGTGGCACGAATTGTGGACGCTTACCTTGTGGGGGAACTTTGCTGGCAGTGACTTCACCTTGATAACGTCGTGCAGGAACTCCACAAGGTCGACGGTCTTTCCCACCGCCTCACATTCTTCAGCTTTCTTGCCCAACAGGTTCGGATGGAAGCAACGTACGTAAGCTGCACAGCTGGCAGAGGGAGCCACCACGTAGTCGTAGCCGCGAAACAGCTCATCGAACTTCTTGGCCAAGGGGACGGCCAGCTTCTCGAAGCCGGCGTTGCCCATGGGCTGGCCACAGCAGGTCTGACGTTCGGGATAGTCGACGTCGAGACCAAGCGACCTTAAAAGCCGCAATGTCGACACGCCTACCTCGGGGTAGAGCGCATCGACATAGCATGGTATGAATAGTCCAATTTTCATAAAAGCGAAAGGAGTTAATTCCAAGTATCAAGGTACGTGACATGCGTGACGAGATATTCGTCGACACCGTGCTTGCCATCTGCACCACCGATACCGCTCTTCTTCATGCCTGCATGGAAGCCTTGGATGGCCTCGAAGTGCTCGCGGTTAATATAGGTCTCGCCGAATTCCAGTTCGCGGCAGGCCTTCACGGCGGTGTTCAGGTCGTTGGTGAAGATGCTCGAAGCCAGACCGTATTCGCAGTCATTAGCCATAGCAATGACCTCGTCAAGGGTCTCGAACTCGATGAGCGGAATCACAGGGCCGAAGGTCTCCTCGTGGATGATATCCATGTCCTGGCGGCAGTCGTCAAGTACGGTAGCGGCATAGAAGTAGCCCTTCGTACCTACGCGCTGACCGCCGCAGAGCAGCTTGGCACCCTGCTTGATGGCACGCTCTACCTTCTCTGTAACGCTCTCCAAGGCACGCTGTTCTACCAACGGGCCCATGTCGACGCTCTCGTCCTGGCAGGGGTCGCCCACCTTCACGGCCTTCATCTTCTCGACCAGTATCTTCGTAAACTCAGCCTTCACCTCTTTCTGTACATAGACACGCTCTGCATTGTTACAGATCTGGCCATTGTTGCCGATGCGGCTGTCAACAATCCACTGGGCAGCACGATCCAAGTCGGCATCCTTCATGACAATGGCAGGGGCCTTGCCGCCGAGTTCCAGCGACACCTTCGTAATGTTCTTCGATGCTGCAGCCATGATGCTCTCGCCAGCAGCCACAGAACCTGTCACGCTGACGATGTCAATCTTCGGACTTCCTGCCATCTCGTTACCGATGACCGAGCCCTTACCCGTAACAATATTGATAACACCTGCGGGCAATCCCGTTTCGGCCACCACCTTGGCGAACTCCGTACAGTTCTCTGGCGTGAGCTGCGAGGGCTTGATGACGATGGTACAGCCTGCGATAAGGGCAGCACCGGCCTTGCGGGCAATGAGGAAGAACGGGAAGTTCCAAGGCAGGATGCCAGCCACGACGCCAATGGGCTTCTTCGTGAGAAGGATGGTCTCGTTGGGACGGTCGCTGGGTATGATCTCGCCCTCGATATGGCGTGCGAAAGTTGCCATGTACTCGAAGTAGGCAATAGTAGCACCTACTTCGATCGAGGCCCATGTGCGTGTCTTACCCTGCTCGCGCATGATAATCTCAGTAAACTCCTTCTCGCGTTTCTTAATTCCCTCGGCTATCTTCAGCAGATAGGCTGCACGCTCGATGGCGGGCGTCTTGGCCCATGCTTTCTGTGCTGCACGGGCAGCATCGAGAGCACGGTTCACATCCTCGATAGTGCCTTCAGGCTGGCGAGAGATTACTTCCTCGGTCGAGGGGTTCAACACATCAATCCACTTGCCGTTCGAACTTTCGCAGAACTGGCCGTTAATGTACATCTGTAAATCTTTCATACGTGTAGTTTTGTTTTTTGATAGGTTAGTTCAATAAATCATTGGCAAAGATAGGAAAAGAATTTCATTGTACAATGGATTTGAGCAATTTTTAAGGTAAATTGTAGTAAAGTTTCAGGGTTTTTGCATCTTCTTCAGCTTTTGTGAAGACCTCGAGTAGCATCGGGCACTCACTTTCCCTCGTTATCAGCCATTCTATTCCTTCGCTCATCTGCTGCATGTCCTCTGCCTTCCTGTAGTCGACGTGGTTCTGCAGACAGATGCCCTCGGCACTTGTATGATGCTTGGCAGATACGAAGCAGTCGCGTACAGGACATTGTTCCAGACCTGGAAGCATATCGAAGATACCGCCCTTACCATTATTTAATAATAGGATGCGCAGGTTGCCACGCAAGTTCTGGTTCCACAGCGCGTTCTGGTCGTAGAAAAAGCTTAGGTCACCGATGATGCAGAACACTTTTTCGTCGGCAATGACAGCGTGTCCTGCTGCTGTCGACAGAGAACCTTCGATACCGTTTACGCCCCGGTTGCACCAGACGTGGTGTGAAGCATAGATGTTGGCTAAGCGGATGGCAGATGAGTTAGCGTAATGAACGATAGCGTCTTTAGGCACTTGATGCTCGAACTCGCGCACTGTTGCCATTTGCGAGTAGGCAGGTTCGTAATCCTGTGTATGCTGTCGAGCTTCAGTGAGCAGGTGTAGCCATTCTCGCCGGTAGGCCATGCCGCTGATAGTCTGCTTCTTGCTCAGCTTGTCGCTGAGCGATTGCAGTACAAACTCGGGGTCGCCTACGATGATGCCTCGCAGATTTTGGAAGGTGTCCTCAACGTCGCCCGTAGGACTGATGCGCCACACTTGGGCATCCTTGGCCTGACGCAGGAATTGCTTCAGTCGTTTGCTCACGATACAACCGCCCAGATAAATGACGAAGTCGGGTGGCAGTATCTCTTCCCCATGCTTTGCCAGCACCTCGTCAAAGTGGCTTACACTGGGGAATGGAGCCAGAGCCTCGTGCAGCACGATGACGTGACTGAAAAGAAAGTCAAGCCCTTCGCCCGAGAAATTGTGGGGCGAGGACTGTCCGAAGACAATCATCGGACGCTCGGCCTTTGCCAGCGCGTCGACAAAGCCGGGATGCAGACAGCCATAGTCGGTGCCAGGCGTCATTCGCACGATGATCCGTTCATCAGGCAACTCGGGCGTAGTGAACTGGAAGAGATGTTCGGTGATAGGCACGTTGATGTGAACACAGGCGGGCAAGGATAGCAGGGCTTCGTTCACCAGTCGGTTGCAGTACCATCGCTCGTCGTCGTTCTGAGGTTCGGGCAGCGTCACGCATTTTGTCACCAGTCCACCTAATGCTCCTGGTTGTGGCAGCGTCTGCCCGTCGAGCTGGTCAATCCATTGCGGGGGACGGTCGGCACTGATAATCACCAACGACTGTCGCTGGTATTTAGCCTCGGCTACGGCAGGCAGCACGTTCAACAGTGCTGAGCCGCTGGTAACGCATACTGCCACTGGTTCGTTCAATGCCTGTGCCATGCCCAAGGCATAAAACCCCGCGCTACGTTCGTCGGTCACGGGATAACACGCGATAGCCGGACACTCGTTCAGGTTGTGCACGATGGGAGCATTGCGCGAACCGGGACAGACAACTGCATGGCGAATGCCGTGCTTCGCGAGCAGCGCCGTCAGGATGTTGACATTTTCTTTGTTGCTATACACCTTGATTCATTATTGTCTTATGACCACGAAGTGTCGATAACCGAAAAAAGGCAATCGTGTGATTGCCTTTTCATTGTTCCTCCCAGTTGTCTTTACTCTGCTGGTTTGGCGGGTGTCTCAGCGGGAGCCTCGGCAGCAGGAGCCTTCTCCTGAGTCTGGCTGGCACCGAAACCAGGCAGGTTCTGCGGGTTGGTGACAGGGTTCTCAATGCCTTCCATTACCGAGTTGTCGGTAGAAGCCTGGGGAGCAACGTATGCACAAGCAACGCTGATGACTACCATGAAAGCAGCCAGGCTCCATGTGGCTTTCTCAATGAAGTCGGTGGTCTTGCGGACACCGCCAATCTGGTTGTAGGATGCGAAGTTTGATGCCAAACCACCACCCTTTGACTCTTGAATGAGCACAATGCCGATCATCAGCAAGGCTGCAATCACGATGAAGATA
Source organism: Prevotella sp. (assembly GCA_017554385.1). Taxonomy (GTDB): domain Bacteria; phylum Bacteroidota; class Bacteroidia; order Bacteroidales; family Bacteroidaceae; genus Prevotella. Next base: position 25,593 of record JAFZIL010000098.1, read on the forward strand.
ACTAAAAGTGTGTACATTTTTTTTACTTTATTTTTTGTTGTTGTTTATAATCAATTTCTCTAAGAAACGAATTTGGTCTGCAAAGTAAGCATTTTTTTTTGGATATTGCAAACTTAATCGCTGAATAATTTCCAATGCTTTCGAATATCTGCCCTGTTTTATGTAAATTCGGGCCAATGTTTCGGTGAAATAGCCCTCTTCGGGCTCTTTTTCGTCATTTTCGCCTGCCTCAACTATCTCGGGCATCAGGGTTGGGTTTTCGTTGAGAACGAGCTTCCCTTTGTCATTATTTATGAACGAATCGATGAGGCTGTGGCCTATGAGCTGAGGCGTTTCTTGCTGCTGCTGCTCTTCGTCGTTTTCGCTTTCGAGCAGGTAGGCCACATAGTCTACGGCAGCATCGGCAGGTGTCGGCTTGCGTTTGTTTTTTTTCTCGCCGGTATTGTTATCTTCCTCTTCTTTAGGTATCGACTCTAAGAAGTTGTCGATAAGCGATATGGTTCTGTCGCCTCTTTCTTCTTTGCTTTCCTCCTGACTCTGGCTTTTCTTCTGTGGTGATAGCTGGTAGTGTCCTGCCTCGATCATCTGGAAGAGCACCTTCCTGTCGGTAATATAGATGGCAGCTCGTCGCAGCTCTTCATCGAACATGGGGTCGTGCAGCAAGTAGAGGTTCTGCAGCATGAGGAGTCTTGCCGTTTGGAAATAGGGGTAGAGAGCCAGCATGGAACGCAGTTCGTACAGCGTTTCGCGGTCGAGTCGTTCGGGGTGATTGATAAGCTCTGCTATTTCCATGAGTTCTAATCGCTTGTTTTCTTACTACTTACTTCTTTGCCTCCTCATCTCCTACCAGTTGGCCACGGTAGCGTTGAATATCTGGTCGGTAATGTCTTTCACCATTTCGGTAACCAGCTCTTCCTGTACAGCGTTTAGCGACTGCGTGGTTTCATAGGTGGCCGAGGCTGAGAACTGCTTCTCGAAGTCTTCGGCGTGATTGACGTTGTTGGTGAATCTGACATTGACGGTCATCGTCAGTTCAGTCTGGGCAGAATATCCCTCGCTTGAAACCGACTTGTTACGCTGATCGTATTTAGTGATTTCACCGTCTATCTTCAGGTCTCCGTTACGCTTCACCTGTATCAGCTTGGTATGGTTGGCAAACTGGTCCTTCAGCTGGTTGTTGAAGATGCTTGCCATGGGTCCCCACACATAGCTGGAACGGATGGGGAAGTCGCTGATCTGTATGGTCTTGGTCTTCGTATAGTCGATACTTGCTCCGTTGAACTTATAGCTGACTGAACAGCTTGAAAGCAAGAAGGTGAAGAGGAAAAATGGTAAGAGGCAGAGCACCATCCCGTATTGCTTCAGCCGTCGGTAGAGGGTGCGGTCGCTGATGCCCAGTTCCTGTGCTGCCTTCTTTCTGTTACCGTTATGGCGTTCGAGGGCTTTCTCCAGCATCTGTCGGTTCAAGTCGCTGAGATTCAGGTTTTCCTGTTCGGGCGTGGGTTCTATATACTCTTCTGCCTCGGCATCCTCCATTGTCGGAGTAATAGCGGGTATGGGCGAGATGGGAGCCATTGCCGGGCTGCTGATAATTTTGGACGACGTGGTCTGCACGTCTTCTATTTGTTTCTTTAACTGACTGATTTCACGGCGCATGTCGTTGACGTTGTTGCGCATGTCGTAGAGAATCTTGTAGAGTATCTCACGCTCGTTCTCGAATGAATGGTCGGAGCCGTTGGGATGGACTACGGCCAGCTGGGTGCTCTCCTTGTCCTGCGGGATGAACTTTGACAGAATCTCGGGCGTGATGGTGCGCTCCTTGCTGAGGATGGAAATCTGCTCTGTAATGTTCTTCAGTTGGCGTATGTTGCCCGGCCATTTATAGCGCATCAGCATCTGCTTGGCCTCTTCGGTCAGTACGATGCGGTCCATCTTGTATTTCTCGGCCATCTGCATGGCAAAGAGCCGGAACAGCAGCACCACGTCCTCGCCACGTTCGCGTAGCGGTGGCATCTGCAGGGGTATGCGGTTCAGTCTGTAGTACAGGTCTTCGCGGAATCGTCCTTCGCTGATAGCCTGACGGATGTTGACGTTGGTGGCAGCCACGATGCGTACGTCGGTCCGCTTTACCTCGGTTGCACCCACGGGAATGTATTCGCCTGTCTCAAGCACACGCAACAGTCGGGCCTGAGTGGCCATAGGCAGTTCGCCCACCTCGTCAAGGAACAGCGTGCCTTTGTCGGCCACGCCGAAGTAGCCAGGTGAGTCGTTGATGGCACCGGTATAGCTTCCTTTCACGTGTCCGAACAGTTCGGAGTCGATCGTTCCTTCGGGAATTGATCCGCAGTTGATGGCGAAGTACTTCTCTCTTCTGCGGGGCGAGTTGTCGTGAATGACGCGTGGTATGATTTCCTTTCCTACGCCACTCTCGCCGATGATGAGCACACTCAGGTCGGTCGGCGCCACTTGCATGGCGACGTCGAGCACAACATTAAGGGCCTCGCAGTTGCCCACGATGTTGTAGCGTTGTTTGATGGCTTGCAGCTCGTTACTTTTCATTTAGCTGACAAAAGTACACATTTTTTCCGAAACAACTGCAATTTTGGCAGATTTTTAAGTCTTTTTATGTGCGGTTCAGACTGTCATTCCTGCTGCCATCCTATTCTTCGGCAGGTGTTTCGTCCTGCTGCTTCTTAAAGTCTTTACGAGGTGTACTGAAGCGCACCTTCTCGCTGTCGTCGCGCTTCTCGTGGTAGAGCTTTGGCAGCGGGTTGCCCATGGGCTCGTCGTAGTCCTTACGGTTACGCCAGATGTCGATGGCATCGAAGATGGCGTGGCGGAACGAACGCTCGTCGGCCTTGTTCTTTCCTGCGATGTCGTACTGCATGCCGTGGGCAGGAGCCGTGCGTACGATGGGCAGCCCGGCTGTATAGCGCACACCGTCGCCAGGTGTCAGGCTCTTGAACGGAGCGAGTCCCTGGTCGTGGTACATGGCCAGCACGGCATCGAATCTCATGTACGAGGCCGACGAGAAGAAGTCATCGGCAGCATAGGGGCCGAAAGCCTGTATGCCCTGTTCGGCCAGTTCCTTGACGGCAGGCGAGATGATTTCCTGCTCTTCGTCGCCCAGCACACCGTCCTCGCCGCAGCGCGGGTTCAGTGCCAGTACGGCTATGCGCGGGTTGTTCACCCTCAGGTCGCGTTTCAGTGCCTGGTGGAGCAGCTGTGCTTTCTCCACAATCTTTACTTTTGTGATGGACTCTGCCACATCCTTGATGGCTACGTTGTTGGTGACAAGGGCTACGCGCAGGTCGTTGCTCAAGAGGATGGTCACTCCGTTCTTTCCCTCACCGAGCCGCTGCGACAGATAGGCGGCATGTCCGTTGAAGCCCTTGATGCTGTTCTTGCATACGGGAGCCGTGACGAGCACGTCGAAGAGTCCCTTGCGGTAGTCCTCGATGGCGCGGTCGATGGCTTTCTGGGCAGCGACACCAGCCTCGGGTGCAGCTACGCCAAGCTCTACCTTGATGTCCTCTTCACCGAAGCAGTTCAGCAGGTTCACGCGGTTGTCCTGTGCCTCGCTCATGTCGTTGATAATCGAGAACTGCACCTCGATGCCGAGAGCCTTGGCATGATAGGCAGCCACCTTGGGCGAACCGTAGATGATTGGTGTGCACAACTCGAGTATCTCGGGCGATTCAAAGGTTTTCAGAATGACCTCATAGCCCACTCCGTTGGTATCTCCGTGCGTGATAGCCACGCGTACTTTTCTGTTTTCCATATTTGTTGTATGTTGTTTAATGTTCAATGTTCAATGTATGCAGGCTTGCCTCCAGTCTTCTCACCAGCCTTCGCTTCTCCGTTTCCGGTGCATAGACGAAGGCTTCCACAACCAAGGTGCTGTCGCCGTAGCTTGTGCTCAGGCTGACAAAAGGGCCTCCCATCGCCTCGCCTTCCATCTCCCACAGGCCTCTCAGCTCCACAGGCCGGATGCCGTCAGGTGTTTTCTCGCTGTGGTTGTTGACAGCGACGGCAGGGTAGGGGGCTGTCTTCATGTAGCTTCCTTCGCTTTCGCCTGGTAGCCAGAGTCTCATCACGCTGTCGCGCTTGGCAATGGCCTGTTCGCTTGTCAGCACGGTGCCTGCATAGCGGTAGATACAGATGTTCTGCATGCCTCGTGCAGCATCGTTCGACATCCATAGGAAGTCCTGTCCGCGTTTCCATTTGTTCAGGTCTTCCGGCACCCAGAGCCTTGCTCCGAACATCTCCCTCACCATTGTTTCTGCCGCTTTGTTGTGCTTGTTGCGCAAGAGGGCAATGCCGTTGTTCAGTTCCTGCAGCACCAGCTGGTGTTCTATTGCGCGTACATTATTTATTAACGTAGAGCGCAGTTGGCCGGTTGATGCAGCCCGAAGGTGAAGGATGAGCTGTGGCTGGGCGTATGGGTTCTGCTGATAGCTCACTACTGCATGCTTGAGCGAGTCGATGCCTGTGGTCACCATCACGATGTTCCTTGCATAGCGGGTGGCCTGTGTCAGCCCGTCGCTGACGAGGGTCGAGACGTCGAACGCGGCTTCTTGCTGAGGCAGTCCCTCCATCTTCAGGTCCCGTATTGAGCTGGCCACCATAGCTACAGCCTCGCTGTCAGCCCCTGTGACCAGCACTTCGTAGGGACGTCCGCCGCTCTTCGGCATCAGGCCGGAGCCGTTGGAGCATCCTGCACACGCCATCAGCAGGCACAGACCCAGGCTAAGAAGACTCTTGCTCATGGCGTTTGGCTGTTGTGAGCAGTCCGCAAGCGGCAAAGATGTCCTGTCCGCGGCTGGCGCGTATGGTCGCAAACACTCCGTGTTGGGTCAAGTAGTCGCGCAGTTCTGTCATGCGCTGCTCGTCAGAACCAGGCAGGTCGACGTCGGGAATCCGGTGGAACCGTATCAGGTTGATGCGGCATTCCAGTCCCCTGACCAGCTTCACGATTTCCCGTCCGTGGGCCAGCGAGTCGTTCAATCCGCCAAAGCAGATGTATTCGAACGAGCAGCGTCGCTGGTGGCTGAAGTCGTACTGGCGTAGCAACTCTACGGTGTCGGCAATCGGCATAGCCCTTTCGGCAGGCATCAGCGATAGCCTCTGTTCGTGAAGGGGCGAGTGCATCGATATGGCAACGTGGCAGTCGCTCTCGTCGAGAAACCGTTTCAGTTTCGTTGGTACGCCCACGGAGCTCACCGTGATGCGCTTGGGGCTCCACGCGTAGCCGTCCTTGTCGGTCAGAAGCCGGGTGACGTGAAGCACGGCATCAAGATTGTCCATAGGCTCTCCTTGTCCCATGAACACGATATTGGTCAGCTGCTCGCGCTCGGGCAGCGAGTATATCTGGTTCAGGATGTCGGCACTGCTCAGGTTGCCTTCCCATCCCTGTTTGCCGGTCTGGCAGAATAGGCAGTTCATCTTGCAGCCCACCTGACAGGAGACGCAGAGCGTGCCTCGGTCGCCGTCGGGGATGAACACGGTTTCCACCATCTTCGACGACAATGGCGAAGTCTCGCGTCCACGAACGGGAAACAGGTACTTTGCCGTGCCGTCCTGGCTTCGCTGGCAGTCGATAGGAGCCATCGCTCCCACGCAGTATTCTGCCGAGAGCCTTTCCCTGTTCTGCTTCGACAGGTTGGTCATCTCGTCAATGTCCGTGACGTGCTTGTCGTACATCCACTTCGCAATCTGCCCGCCCGTAAAGGCAGGCATGCCAAGACTGCGACAGAGGTCCTTCAGCTCGGTCGCCGTCATTCCCATGAGCACTTTTTTGCCGTCAGTCATGCTTCTTGCTTCTTGGATGCTGCAAAGTTAGTGCTTTTTTTTCGATTCTGATGCCAGATAGGCGTTTTTTTGCAAAATATTTTGTATTTTTGCACTCGAAATGACACTTCGATTCTTGAATGTTTTAAATCTTCAATTTATCTGGTTCCACATGAAAAAAGCGCTTTTCTTCGTTCTTGCATGCTTTGTGACGGGCTTACAGGGCATCACGGCACAGACCAAGTCGTGGACAGCCGACAACGGCAACGGCACGTTTACCAATCCTCTGTTCTACGACGAGTTCAGCGATCCCGACATCATCCGAGTAGGCGATGACTACTATCTCGCCGGCACTACGATGCATGCCGTTCCCGGCTTGGTCATCCTCCACTCGAAGGACCTCGTGAACTGGGAGAACATCAGCTACTGCTTCGACCGCTTCGACTTCGCTGACGACAAGTTCGCCCTGAAGAACCACCAGGAAATCTACGGCCAGGGTATCTGGGCACCGTGCATCCGCTATGCCAACGATCAGTTCTACGTGTTCTCCAACATCAACGGAAAAGGCCTGCAATGCTACACCGCGAAGGACATCCGAGGCCCTTGGACCCACCATAACATGCAGGGCAATATCTATGACCTTGGCGTGCTCTTCGACGATGACGGAAAGATCTACGCTATCCATAAATATGGTGAGGTGCATTGTACAGAGTTGAAACCCGACATGAGCGGCCCCGTCGAGGGAACCGACCGTGTCATCATACCAGAGGGCAATGGCATTGGCGAGGGCCATCACATGTACAAGATTGACGGCATGTACTACCTCATCTCGACCGACTACTCGCCCAACGGGCGCACGCTCTGCTCCCGCTCAAAGAGTATCTGGGGACCATACGAGACGCGTGTCATACAGGCCGACGAGACCTACGGCTATCACGGCGCAGCACGTACCATAGTGCCTCGTGGAGCGAAATACCGCATCGGTGAAGATGGCACGAAGTTCGGTGTCTCGCCAGCCAGCCCCGATGCTACGGGCTGCGACAATGCCCATCAGGGTGGCATCGTGCAGGCCAAGGACGGCACGTGGTGGGCGCTGCTCATGCAGGACTTCCACTCTATCGGCCGCACTGTCTGCCTCATGCCGATAACGTGGGAAGACGGATGGCCGATGATTGGCCTGAAGGGCAACCTTGGACGTGCCCCCCGTACGTGGTTCAAGCCTGACACCAAACTCGGCTGTTACGGTATCGGCGAGGAGGCGCAGCCCATGCGTGCGCCTTACGACCGCTCAGACAATTTCAATTATTCTGCCAAAAACCTCCGCTCGAGCTCCGCTCGCTTGCTACCGGAGGGACGCAAGAAATCTCAAACCTCAAACCTCAAATCTCAAACCTCAAACCTCAAACCAATCTGGCAGTGGAACCACAATCCCGACGAAAAGATGTGGAGCCTGAAGGGTGGCCGTCTGCGTATCCAGGCGCAGCCCGCTGAACAGCTGATGTGGGCCCGCAACACGCTCACCCAGCGCGTCATCGGTCCGAAGAGCGTAGCTACCGTCGAACTGTATGTGAAAGGTATGAAGGACGGCGACGTCTGTGGTCTTGGCAACATCAACGTGCCCTGCTCGTGGGTAGGAATCGTGAAGGATGGCAAGCAGCTCTCCCTCCGCTGCTTCGAACAGATGACCAACGACACCGTCGCTGTGCCTATCGGTTTTGCCGATGGCAAAATCTGGCTCCGCTGCATAGGCGACTACGACAACGATCAGATGCAGTACGCCTATTCGACCGACGGTAAGAACTTCCAGACGGTGGGCCGCATGATGCCGCTGACCTATCAGCTCATCAGCTTCCAGGGTTCGCGCCACGCCCTCTTCGCCTTCAACGTGAAGGGCAAGCAGGGCGGCTATGCCGAGTTCGACAACTTTACCGTCGAAGAGCCTTGTGCCGACCGCTCGCAGAACATCCCCTACGGCAAGACCATCCGTATCATCAACAAGGCTACGGGACGTCCTGCCATCGCCTTGAAGCACGGCATGCTTCACGACACCCATGCTGGCGATAAGAGCGAGCTGACCCACTTCCGCGTTATCGACCGCGGACAGGGCCGTGTTGCCCTTCAGTGTGCCGACGGCCGCTTTGTCAAGGTCTATGGCGACGGTCTGCCTGGCGATGTGCGCTTTACCAACGACATAGGCACCGGGGCAGATAAGCTGCGCACTGTCGACGAGGTGAACAGCACGGAGTTCCTGTGGCAGGACTTCCTCGACCACGATTTCATGCTCCTCTCGCTCAAGAACCACCGCTATCTCGGCAAGAGCCCCACCACAGGTAGTTCCTATTCCATGGACTTCACAGGGCCTGATCCCGCCCGTCGCAACGGCTCCGTGCTGGTATGGGAGGAGGTGAAATAGGTCAAAAATACACACCGGCCTTCCTTTGCCATCTGAGTTGCCCAGTCATAGCATTTCAGCACCATATCCGTTGGTATGGTGCTCGATGCTAAGAATGCCGTTTTAGGTAGGCTGAGCAAGTCTGTATTGCCGAGATAATCCATTAACCTCTATACAAATTTGACGATGCAATCGATACAGATGGGCTTTTCTGTCACGGTGTCAATGAAAACGTTGGCAGGATGCATATCTTCCAATGCAATACGTTCAGAAATGTAGTTTACACCTTGACCGTTCCAGTTGTCTTGAAACCCCTTTGCAAGAACCATATCGTCAATTTCCTCCTTTGTTGCCAATCGCAGACAGTTTATATATGGCTGCGTCAATACTATTCGCATAAGTCCGTCGCTATCACGAGTAAAACCTATCACTTTCATGGCAGTTTCTGGAAAGAGGTAGTTATGCAACGCAATGGCATCAAGAGCCTTCTGTGTAGTAGAATAGATGGAAGCTCGTTCTTTTACTACCGATGTGCTCCCTTCTTTATAATAGACCTTTGCCTCCGCACCCTGAGCTATCATTGGGCCAAACTCCCCAATGAGAATCTGCTCAGAGTCATCTTCCCACAAATTGGCAGCCTTGGCCCATTGCTCTATCAGTTGCTCTTGCAGTTCGTCTATTTCCCAGTTTGCTGGGCTTCCCGTGCGGCCTTCAGCATGGCGACTTGCTGTAAGGCTTGCTGTCGCGTGGCATGCGATGATGGACGCCCCAATGAGAGGCGCACCTCCCTTGCTGAATCCTGCATGCTCTGGTAGATTGAATCTAGGAAAATCTTCTGTCCCATTCCTTATGTCGTTTACATATTTGTCTATCAGCAGAAGTGTTGACTCACTGAACCCATCAGCACTTATTGCCTCAAATATTCCATTCAGTTTATCCATACTCCTTCATTTTTCTTTTGCAAAGATATGAAGTTTTTCTGATTCTCACAAATAATTTGCTAAAAAACATCTGTTAGAAGTGTTAGAAGTGGAAGACGATTTTCCAAGCGGTCTTTCCTTGTTGGTTGATGCCAGTCCTGAAGGTAATCTTTGTGACCGGCTTTACGAGAGAATTTCCATCACAGACCAACTTGATGGAGGCGATATCCTTGGCAGTATATGGGCAATAATCATTGGAGAGTTTGATTCTTCCATTTTCTGTGACCAGAACTTCCTTGGCGAATTCTTCATCGTCAAGATAGCGCTTAAAGGTTGTTTTCTCTCCACTCCTAATCCTTTCTATTGTTTCCTTACCGACTATCATGGTCAGCATGTTGTCCTTTGGATCCGGTTTCTGTTCAACAGGTTTCTGCCTTTGCCTCGCTGGTTGGGGCTTTTCAGGTTGAGGCTCAGAATTACTCTCATCTCCTAACTCATCACCCATGCGGTATTTTATGTCGTAGTTAATGATGAAGTCGAGCTCTTCTTCCGTAAAGCCGTAATGCTTAGCAAGGACTTTGTCTATCTCGTCAATGATGGATTTTGAGAGTTTCATATAGAATTCATCATATACTGATTACAAAAAAAAGGTGCCCCTGTGCCCCCCATTGTCTGTTTCCCCTTCGTACAAAGGCAATCCGGGGGGGCACACCATGCAAAAAAAGGTGCCCCCTACCTGCCCCCCTTCCAATATCCCAAACATGCATTTTGACATCCTCGAGCATGCAGTGTCCTCAAACATGCTGCTTGGCAGAAGGATTCGTTACAGACGGCTTGTAAAACCTTTACAAATAGTCTGTAATGTCGTTACAAATACTTTGTAACAATCCTAAGCAGTATCGAACCGACCGTGTAGTCATGTTTCATTTAGTGTAGTTAAACTACATTAACTAATCAACTGACTATAAGCAATATACATCTATTATTGTAGTAGTGTAGTTACATTTCAAAGAAATTGTTCTTTGAATAATCAGGGGACGGTTCTCCGATCCGATGAAAGAATCAAAGAGTCCCCTGATTCCCTAAAATAGAAGAGAGAACTAATCAAACTTCAACCTCGGAAGGCTATTGACAATATCCACCGTCTGAACTGAGACGTTGATAACTGACAGTAGCACGTGCTTCATGTCAAAGACGTGAATTCTGTTTCTTGCTATGTCCGTTCGATTTTGTTGGACAATTTACGCCATTATGGCATACCTTACTTATATTCAAACGCTGTACAGCAAATGGAGCATCTGGCTGTTTTATCTTGTGGCCGTTGTCTATGAGGTAGCTCATTTAGCTGCTATACATTTAGCTGCTATCTATTAAATAATGTGTTTTTTTGTGCCAAATCGTTTTTATTTCGGATATATTTATTAACTTTGCAAGGATAAAACCTAATGGATGAGTATGGACTACGACGGCAGATTTATCATGCAAAAGACAGTGGACTGGTCGCTATTGCGCTCGACCTCTGGTCGCTTGCTACCAACGGGACGCAAGAACGACGGGATGACCATTCCTGTGTCGGCATGTGCGCTGCTGAAGGCTTGGGACGAGTCCATTTTAACTCATGGGGCGGGCAAAGATATCAAGGTGCTGATTGATGGCGAGCTCTATGATGCCAAGCTGAAGAACCAAAACTTTGAACAGAGTAACTGGGCAGGCCATAAAGACGAGATTCAAATCCGCTATGAGCGGCAGTCGGCATTGGCTGTATATTTGAGAGCTCTAGTAGTGCATATCTAACATAGTAAATAAGAAATTATGGAAGAGTACAACAAGTTATTCGAAAACTTAAATGATAAGCAGATAGAGGCTGTGATGGCAACGGAGGGTAAAGTCCGAGTCATTGCAGGTGCCGGCTCTGGTAAGACACGTGTTCTAGCACATCGATTTGGCTACCTTGTGAACGAAATCGGCATCAGTCCTAGCAACATATTGTGTATGACCTTTACCAACAAGGCAGCTCAGGAGATGCGCAACCGAATAGCAAAGATGGTGCATCAAGGACATGTGAACGACTTTGTTTGTACTATTCATGGTTTCTGCGTGAAAGTGCTTCGGCGAGACATATACCGCATGGGCTATCCTAAAAACTTTTTCATTCATGATGATGAAGATGCCAAGAATTTCGCCAAACAAGTAATGGAAGAATTCGAATTAGACTATACAAAAAAAACACGCAATAAATTCTTGGAGGATGTAAAGAAAGCTAAGGCTCTTTCTGGGCACCCTTATATTGAGAGATTGGTTTTGCCAACATCAAAGGAACTGAGCCAAGAAGACACTAAGCCAATTGATCGCTATATACAATTACAAATTAACAATTTCGCTCTCGATTATCAGGATATCCAATACTTCGCTCTTTATCTATTAAACACATACGAAGATATACGCTCATACTGGCAGGACAAACTGAATTATGTCATGGTGGATGAGGTACAAGATTGTAGTAAATCTGATTGGGAACTAATCAACATAATCAGCGAGAAATATAACAATCTATTCATCGTTGGAGACCCCGACCAAGCAATTTATGAATGGCGAGGAGCACTTCCAAAGTATCTTGTGGATTATGAAGCAGATAAAGACATCATTCTCGCTGAGAATTATCGTTCGACACCCAATATTCTCGATGTCGCAAACTCTATTATCGACAACAATGAAGAACGTGTAAAGAAAAACTTGTTTACTAAGAAGCCAACAAGTAAAAATGCTCTTTATTATCACGGAAAGACGGAAGAAGATGAGGCCATGTGGATTGCCAATAGGATATGCGAACTTAATAAATGTGGTGTAAAATATAACGAAATCGCCATTTTGTACAGAGCTTCGTTTCTTTCTCGTAACATTGAACAAGCTCTTATCAGAAAGCAAGTTAAATATACGGTATGGGGTGGCACAAGGTTCTTTGAACGTAAGGAAATCAAAGACGCTTTAGCATATCTTCGGTTAGTGGTTAATAGGGATGATTTATCTTTTCAGCGTATTGTGAATGTACCGTCAAGGAGGTTTGGCAGTAAATCAATGAACTTGCTGAAAGAACTATCAGAGCAAGAGGGAACGAGTCTTTATCAAACATTGTTCACCCATAAACAAGATAAGCAGTTCGACAAAGAGTCAATACATGACTTTTTAAATTTGATTGAACAATGTGAAAAGAAACAAAGCAATAATAGTATTTCCGAATTATTTGACTATTTGCTTAAAAATAGTGGACTATGGGAAATGTTCCGCGAAGAAGGAGATGAAGACAGATTAGACAACATAAATGAACTCATTAATTCCATTCGTCTATATGAAAGTGTAGAAAGAGAGGAAAAAGCAACTATAGAAACGTATCTTCAAGATGTAGCTTTGTTCACTAATGCAGATTACAAAGATGATGGTGAAACCGTAAAACTAATGACTATACATCAGGCAAAAGGTCTTGAGTTCCCGTTTGTTTTTGTATGTGGGTTAAACGAAATGATTTTCCCAAGTATCAGAACAATTCGAGAAAGTGGGATAAGGGGACTTGAAGAAGAACGTAGATTAATGTATGTCGCAGTTACTAGAGCTGAACGAGCATTATTTCTTACCGAATCTGAAGGGTTTTCTTATAGTCTGTGTTCTGAAAAAATACCTTCTCGTTTTATCATTGAAATTAAAGAAAACCTTCTTGAAATAGAAGGAGATTATGATGCTTCTCTTTTCAATGTTACAAAAGAATTTGTTAAAAACGGATTTTACAGGAAGGATTATAATTCTACATATGTAACAAAATTCAAAGAAGGTGACTGCGTAATACATAAGACATTTGGTACTGGAGTTATCGAGTCATGCGAACCAAAAGAAAACGGGAGTGTATTTCGTGTACGTTTTTCTATAGGTATTCGGTATTTAAGAGTTGAAAACTTAATTCAAATGACAGAAGGGCCAGAAAGGTGGATGGAAGAGTATCACATATACCAACTTTTAAGTACAAAGATTAAAGACTTGAACCTATCTACTAGGACGTTGAATGTGTTTATGAAATTAAATATAGTAACTATTAAGGATTTGGTGAAACACTCAAGGGAAGAACTTAAAGAAATACGTGGGTTCGGAAAAACGTGCTTGCAAGAAGTCGAAGATGAACTTGAATTTTTAAACTTACATTTAGGTTATGATGTTGACCCTATTATTGGTAAATACGATATTTATAGGCAATACATAAGAGAAAGAAGTAAGACGTTAGTTCCTATTCTGAGAACTCCACTGATAGAAACAAGAATCCAAAACACTGATTACTATGAAACACTAATTAAAAATGACATAATGACTATTGGTGATTTGATGGTAAAAATTCAATATCATTCGATAAAGGAAAAACTACATCCCAATGAAATTGAGGATGTGTTGTCTTTCTTTTGTGAGAAAGGTATTGACTTCTTTGATCCCGAACCCTATTATGATGAATATGATTACATGCAATCATTAAATTGCGAAATACAAGGAACAGGAACGATTGAAGAAACTGCAAAAAACGATGGGGAACAACTATTATTGGCTCAAAAAGCCGAGCCCCAAAAAGATATGCAGTTAAAAAATAATGATAATAAAAAAAATGTAAATAATGAAGTACCTATGAAAAGTCAAGAGTCAAATGTATTAAATGTTTCTGAGATTTCAGAAATAATGAAAAAAGCGAGATCGGGTAATGCAGATGCGATATTATATTGTGCGCAGCATAAGATAAATCCTTTTAACTTTGATGAAGATTTCTTCTTTAATTATGATGATGTTAGAATTGGAGATTGGTTTTATGATGATGGCAGCTTTTCAAGAAGTAGATCTGATTTGAAAAAATGTGTTGGAGTAGTCTTTTCGTTGGAAACATCTCAATTAGAACAGGCTGACGGATGGACTCATGGTCTTATTGTGGCTATTAAGGATGCAGCTCAAGCAGAATGGGAGTTAGTATATGAAGATTTGGTATATCCACATACTCATTATAGTGCGAAGGAATTGGAATTATTAAAAGAGTCTCCTACTTCTTTTAACGATTATCATACAGAATTCCTATTAAGGGACTCAAAAATTAATGCTTTCAGAATAGCGAGGAAATTTAAAGTTGGCTTACCTAAAGGAATAACCAGTGGATGGTTTTTGCCGAGTATTAGTCAACTTCGGCAAATAGCATGCAATTTGCTTCCTGATACTTTAAGTAAAATATCAATGAATTGTGGAGAGGTGTATTGGTCTTCTTCCCAGTCTAATGCCAATGAGGCTTGTTATGTGTTTATCTCTAATGGTGAAAATACATTTTTTAGTTTTGGCGTCAATAATAAAAAGTCTCCATTTCCTTATATTCGACCGATATTAGCATTTTGATTATGTATGGAAAATAAGTCAGTACCATCTTGTAAGGACATTTTTGACAAACTTGTTTTGCCGGAATGGCTTAACAAGAAAGATACATCATTGGGGTTTCTTCAAAATGACAAGGGAGATAGAAACCATTTAATTGAAACTTATAGGTGTTTCCAGAGCCTATACGATGTCCCACTGTTTTCGAATGGGAAAAAACATTAACTAAATTGTATTCAATTCAAAATAAATATGGCTGATTTATTCACATTGTCCGTTTCCAACAAAGAAAAAGATTTCGTAAAGTCAGGAAGGGAAATAGACTTAGAGTTGTCCGCAGATGTTATAGAAACATTTGTAGAAATTCCCTATATTGCTTCTCTCATCAAGTTGGGGCGACTTGCTAATAGATATCAAGACCTTCATTTTATACGGAAGCTGGCAAAGTTCTTGGAAAAAGGCAAGGATATTTCTGAAAAGGAGAAAGAAAACTTCTTAAATAGTTTAACTCCGAAACGGCGGAAGATACTATATGAGCATTTGACACATTATCTTCTCCGTGCAGAGGATGATGCCAAGGCTGATATTATGGGATATATCTATAAAGAGCGAGTTTTGGGTCGTATTGACGATGAGATGTTTTTGCGGCTATGCTCAATTGTAGATAGAGCGTTTGTCTTTGATTTAAGAGCTTTGCCTGAATACGTAGAGGAGAACACAGAGGACTCAGTAGAAGCCAACAACTATATGATTGACAATTTTGTCGGTGGCTATTGGAAAGATGGACTGTCTTATATGTTAAATGAGATAGGTCAAACTTTGCATCGAATATTAGATACAAATGAATGGTATAAAAATGCATAAAGGTTTCTTGGCCATAACGGCATGTGTCAGTTCCGTTGGAATCTTATGAGTGTAATGTAAAATAGTATGAACATCCAATCAACTTTACACGGGTACAGAGTACAGTTCCTATATACCTTACATAGGATGATGCTTTCTGAAAATCTTCAGGAAGTTTTTGTGCCTGAGGGTAAGGAAGATTTGGATGTTTATGTTGATGGTGTCTTGAAGGAGTGTATTCAAGTGAAATGTCATGCAGGGACTTTGACGTATAGAGATTTATATTCGACAGGAAGAAAGACATCATTATATGGAAGGGCAGTCGGTTCTCTTAGTGAGACCCCAGATGTAAAGATAAGAATTGTCTCCGTCAACGGGAAAATAAGTGACGAACTTACAGATAAAGCAAAACTGAAACGGAAACTGAAAGGGGATGCTGAACTGAAACTAAAAGAGCATGAAGCGAAGAAGCTTGCAAACATTATTGATGCTACTGTTTTTGATGAACAGGAAATGCTCTCTGCGGTTTCTTTGGAGTTGAAATCAAGGTTTACAGAGATTGATGCGGTTTTAGGCATAAGACTATTGACGCAATGGATTTATGAGGCTGCAGAACACGGAGAACGTCTAACAACAGAAAACTTGGAGCAAGTGATTCGGGCCATTGGTGTTTTCCAGTCTCAAATGCAAGCATTCCATCATCAACTTGGTTATGCTATTGTTCCGCTATTCACGGAAAACGGCTTGGCTGGTTATGATGAGCAAGCCTTGTCGAATGAATTTTATGATGGTGTTTCTGCAAAACCGGAACATATTATGGCCGGAC